>NZ_JBVIDS010000016.1:30577-276080 GCF_055572255.1 Streptomyces sp. NPDC030799
ACCACCCCCCACAACTACCACCCCCCCCCCCACCCCCCCCCCCCCCCCCCCCCCCCCCCCCCCCCCCCCCCCCCCCCCCCCCCCCCCCCCCCCCCCCCCGCCACCCTGGTCACGGACCGTGTTCGTTCGACATGCGGAGCGTGCGGGTCTACGCAAGCCTGGGCTCATTCCCCCAAGACACCTGTCTTGCCGGAGGACCCAGAAAGGACCGTTCGCCATGCGACACATCTCCGCCCTCTTCATCGCCGCGCTCCTTGCGGCCCTTGCGATCCCCGCCGGTACCGCTGCGGCCGCCGACGGCCACATCTGCGATACCCACACGATTAGCTCGCTGTGCTGGCGGTAACCCCTTCTTGAGCGTGGACAGGCCGTCGACCGTGGAGGTCGCGGCCTGTTCGCGTTCCGTGTGAAGGTCGTGCGAGCAGGGCCAACTTCCTGTAAACACTGCCCTGTTGGCGTATCTTCCGAAGTGTCCACGGCTGACGGAAGCGACACGGGGGACGCACGGGGGGGCCGCGTGTATGAACAGGAGCCGGAACTTCCAACTGGTGAGGAAACCGCCGCCGCGTGGTGTGCAGCGGGCGGCCAGAGGGCGCGTGCTGGTCTGGGGCGGGTGGACCCTGCGGATCGTGGGTGCGGCTGCGGGCCTGCTCGGGTTCACGGCCTTCAGGAGGAGCCTGGGAAGCGATCAGTGGGCTTCCATCCCCCATGTCCGCTGGTGGTTGCGCCTGTTGGGGACGGTGACGGCGGTCTTCGCCGGTGTGGTCGCCTTCATGACGGGCCGGCTGGCGGTGGTGCGCGGCAAGCAGCATCTCACCGACGTCGTCGACTCCTTGGAGCGCCTGCCCGGCACCCACTACCTCCTGTACTTGCGCCCGTTCTCCAACGACGAGGTCATGAGCGCGCTGCCCGATGACATCCAGGGTGGCGGGGTGAACCTCCAGGCCCTCTTCTTCATCTCGGGGCTGACGCATGAGGAGTCCCTGGTCCGCCGCTTCCGGCGGTTCGGCCGTGTCATCGCGATCGGCCGGCCCGGCGAGGAACTCCCACTGCCCGGCGCGGCACGCGGCTACCTGCCCCTGCACGACTGGCAGTCCACGGTGAGCAGGCTGATCGCAGGCGCGCACGCCGTGCTGCTGTCGGCAGGTCCCGGACCGGGCACCGTATGGGAGTTCACCGAGGCGGTGCGCCTCGTGCCGCCGACGCGGCTGTTCCTGCTGGCCTACTGCGACGCCCCGACCTACGACCGCTTCCGCGAGGCCGTGGCCGAGGAGTACGAGCGGCGGTCACACGCCGAACCGGGGGCGCCGGGCACGGGGCTGTGGCCTCCACTGCCCGATCTGCCGGACTACCCGCCGCCCGCGCGCCCCGAGCGGCCCCGCTGGGAAGTGTTCCTGAACGGCGGGCGGAAGCGGTTGCGCTGGGACTTCACCCTCAAGGGGTTGATCGTCTTCGGGCCGGGCTGGGAGGCCCGGTTCGTACGGTTCGACCCCACGACCCTCCGCCTGCCCAGCACCTGGTCGCTCAGCCGCCTGGTCAAGCGTGAACTGCAGCCGGTTGTCGACCAGTTGACCGCGCTGGACCCACGACACCAATGAGGGGAGGACGGGTGACGGCGAATCCCCGGCCGGAGCAGCGGCCGGAGTTGCTGGAGCTGTACACACTCGCCGTGGAGATGGCCGACCGTGTCTCCGCCCGTCGAGGCAGCGCCAACGCCTTCTTTCTGACGGTGCAGTCCGCGCTGGTCACCCTGGTCGGCTTCGGCACACCCCAGTTCGAGCGGTCGCCCTGGTGGGTGCCGCTGGCCGTGGCCTCGGCGGGCATCACCCTGTCCGTCACCTGGTGGATGCAGCTGCGCAGCTACCGCGATCTCAACCGGGCGAAGTTCAAGGTCATTCTCAAGCTGGAGGAAGGCCTCGCAGCGAGGGTCTTCGGAGACGAGTGGGACATTCTCCGGCGTGATCCGCTTCCCGGCCGGCGGGGGCGCTACGCAGAGCTGGGCACGTCCGAGCGTGTCGTTCCCCTCGTGTTCGCCGTGGCGCACCTGATCCTGTTTGCGGGCACACTGTCCGTGTGACCTACCTGGACGCTCTCGCCGACCGCATCCGGTCCTGTCTGCCCCCGCACGCCGAGCCTCCCGCGGACTCCGACGCCCTGTTCCGCCTCTATGCCGTGCTGCTGCAGGCCAAGGGGGAGCAGGTGACCGACGAGGACGTGCACAACGCCTGGTGTGCCTGGATGCAGACGGTGAACGGCAACCACAAGGCCCTGGTCCCCTTCGACGACCTCGACCAGGAAACGCGCGCCGCGGACGCCCCGTACACACAGGCCATCCGCACGGCGGCACGCCGGGAGCTTCACGGCCAGGAGTAGCCGTCCACCCGGCCGGACACCACCGTGTCCGTCGCTTCGGGGAGTGCCGATCGGCCCCGGAGCTCCTCGTCGCTCGTGCACCGCGCCGTCGGCCATGGCACCGGTCGCGGGTTCCGGACCGACGATCTTCGGGCCACTGGCGAAGGGGGACGGCTCCTGGCTCCCCCCGAGGCAGTCTCGAAGACCTTCCGCCGCATCCTCGCACGGCACATCCGATCGGGCACCGCTCCCGCAAGCACCCGGAAACGAGACAGCGCCCGAGCCGACCGAAGCCGGCTCAGGCGCTGCACCGCAGGTCAGGGGCCATATCCCCCGCCCGTCGTCCGTAGGCCCTGTGGGACTCGAACCCACAACCAATGGATTAAAAGTCCACTGCTCTGCCAATTGAGCTAAGGGCCCAGGCGATGTTGCCTGTCCGAGCATAGCCGGACGAGGCCGAGTCTCCGATCGGGTATCGGTGACCCGGCCGCGTCACGTGGGGTTCGGAACGGGAGGAGCGTGCCGGATGGTCACTTTTCGACCAGCGTCGGGGTAGCGGCCCGCTCCCCGGCGAGGAACCAGTGGCGGGCCGAGGCCAGCCACCAGGCCGCCGCGAAGCCGAGGACGACCAGGACGGCGACGGGGGCGTAGTTGAAGGTCTTCCAGGTGACCGGGGAGACCTGCGGGAGCATGAAGAGGATCGTGATCACCACGACCCAGGTCACCGAGACGACACCGATCAGGGACGACCAGCGGCCCAGGTGCCACGGCCCGCGTTCGAAGGCGGCGCCCCTGCGGACCCGCAGGAAGGTCGGGATGACGTACGCGATGTACAGGCCGATGACCGCGATCGAGGTCACCGCCGCGTACGCCGTCGAGTTGATCAGGTAGGGCAGGCCGAGGGCCAGGGCGCCCAGTGCGGCCAGCCAGACCGCTGCCACGGGGGTGCGGGTGCGCGGGCTGACCGTGTGCCAGACATGGGAGAACGGCAGTGCGCCGTCGCGCGAAAAGGCGTAGATCATGCGGCTGTTGGCGGTGACGGACGCCATGCCGCAGAAGAGCTGGGCGCCGATCACGACCAGGAGCAGGAGTTTGCCGGTCGTGGCACCGAGTGCGTCCAGGAGGATCTGGGCCGGGGGCGCGCCCGTCGGGGACGTCAGTTCCCCGTCGTAGGACTGGATCGCGAACGTGAAGCCCAGCAGGAGCACGAACCCGGCGATCCAGGACGTCCAGATCGAGCGGACGATGCCCTTCGGGCCGGCCGTGGCCGCGTCGTGGGTCTCCTCGGTCATATGGGCGGAGGCGTCGTAGCCGGTGAAGGTGTACTGGGCCATGAGGAGGCCGAGGAGGACGACGTACGGGCCGCTGCCCCAGCCCGTCTCGTTGACGAAGTGGGTGAACACGAAGGACGCCGACTGGTGGTGACCGGGGACGAACGCCAGCGCGCCGACGATCACCGCCACGCCCAGCACGTGCCACCACACGCTCACGCTGTTCAGGAACGCGACGATGCGCACGCCGAAGGTGTTCAGCAGGCCGTGGAGGACGAGGATCGCCGCGAACAGCAGGACCGTGCGGACCGGTGTCACCTCGAAGTCGAACTGGAGGTTCAGGTACGCGCCCAGGAAGGAAGCCGCGCCGAAGTCGATGCCCGCGGTCACCGCGACCTGGCCCAGCACGTTGAACCAGCCGGTGAACCAGGCCCAGGCCGCCGCCGAGCGGGGTGGTGCGAGGCGGTGGGCCCAGAAGTACAGGCCGGCCGAGGTCGGGTACGCCGAGCAGATTTCGGCCATGGAGAGTCCGACGAACAGGGTCAGCAGTCCCACCGCCACCCAGCCCCAGGTGATCACCGCCGGACCGCCGGTGGTCATGCCGAAGAGGTAGAGCGTCAGGCAGCCGGACAGGACCGAGATGATCGTGAACGAGACGGCGTAGTTGGAGAACGCCGACATCCGGCGGGCCAGGACCTGTGTGTAGCCGAGCTGGGCCAGCCGCTCCTCGTCCGAGAGGCCGTGGGTCCCGCTCGCTCTCGCGTCTTCTGTCATGCCCCCAGCAATTCCCTCCCTGGGTGCGTGACATGCGTCACGCAGTGACTGAAAAGGGCCCGTACGACCGGAGTCGTACGGGCCCTCGTCAGGTCACTCGGCGTCAGCCGTTGCGCTTCCAGCGCGGCTTGTCCTCACGGCGACCGAAGGAGCCGTTGCCGCGGTGGTCGTCACGGCGGCCGTAGGGGCGCTCGTGGCCGCCGGAGCGGAAGCCCGGGCGGTCGTCGCGGCGGTCGCGGTTGAACGGACGGTCGCTGCCCCGGTGCCCGCCGCGCTCGTCCCGACGGAAACCGCCACGGTCGTCACGGCGGTCGAAGGAACGGCCACCGCGGTCGCCGCGGTCGTTGCGCTCGCTGCGGTCGCGGTCGAACGGACGGCGGTCGTCACGGCGGTCGTCACGGCGCTCGAACCCACGGCCACCGCGGTCGTCACGACGCTCGAAACCGCCACGGTCGTCACGGCGCTCGAAGGAGCGGCCACCGCGGTCGCTGCGCTCGCTGCGGTCGCGGTCGAACGGACGGCGGTCGTCACGGCGCTCGAACCCGCGGCCGCCCCGGTCGTCACGGCGCTCGAAGGAGCGGTCGCGGTCGAACGGGCGGCGCTCGTCACGCCGCTCGAAGCCACGGCCACCCCGGTCGCCCCGCTCGCCGCGCTCCTCGCGACGGTCGAAGCCACGCTCACCACGCTCACCACGGTCGTCGCGGCGGTCGAAGCCGCGCCGCTCCCGGCGCTCGTACGGCGCCGAAACCGCCGGGCGCTCCTCGCGCTCGGTCTCGCGCTCCGCCGGCTCCTGGGCCACGGCGAGCTCCTCGGCCGCCGTCGCCTGCGCCTCGGCCACCGCGGCCTCGGGGTCCTCGCCGCGCTCGCGGGCGACCCGGACCACCAGCCGGTCGGCCTCCTCGCGCAGCTCGGTCGCACGGCGCTGGGCGCGCTCCAGCTGCTTGGTGAGCTGGGCGACCTCACGCTCGGCCTGCTGGGCGGCGTTGGCGGCGGACTCGGCCTGGACCTCGGTCATGGAGCGGGCGCCGGTGATCTCGGCGACCTCGGGGTCGAAGGCGGCACCGCCCTGGATGATGTGGCGGGCCGCGTCGACGCCGGCGTCCTCCATCAGGCGGAAGATCTGGCGCCGCTGGTGCGGCAGGGAGAGGGAGACGACCGTGCCGGTACGGCCCGCACGGGCGGTACGGCCGGCGCGGTGCAGGTAGTCCTTGTGGTCGCCGGCCGGGTCCACGTTCAGCACCAGGTCGATGCCGTCGACGTGGATGCCGCGCGCGGCGACGTCCGTCGCGACCAGGACGTTGACGTAGCCGTCCTTGAAGTCGGCCAGGGTGCGGGTGCGGGCGCCCTGGGTCATGCCGCCGTGCAGCGCGTCGGCCTTCACGCCGGCGTCGCGCAGCTGCTCGGCGACACGGTCGGCGCCCAGCTGGGTGCGGACGAAGATGATCGTGCGGCCCTTGCGGGAGGCGATCGCGGCCGTGACCGGCGCCTTGTCCTTGGGCTTCACGATGAGGATGTGGTGCGACATGGTCGTCACCGCGCCCTGGGCCGCGTCCACCTCGTGGGAGACGGGGCTGTTCAGGTAGCGGTCGACCAGGGTCTGGATCTCGTTCTCCATCGTGGCGGAGAAGAGCATGCGCTGGCCCCCGGCCGGGACCTGGTCGAGCAGTTCCGTCACCTCGGGCAGGAAGCCCAGGTCGGACATCTGGTCGGCCTCGTCCAGGACGGCGATCTGCACGTCCTCCAGGGAGCAGGCGCCGCGGTTGATGATGTCGCGCAGGCGGCCCGGGGTGGCGACGAGGATGTCGACGCCGCGCTCCAGGGCGTAGATCTGGTTGCCCATGGAGGTGCCGCCGCAGACGACCTTCATCTTCAGGCCGACGACGTCGCCGTACGGCTGGAGGGCGTCGGCGACCTGCATGGCCAGCTCGCGGGTCGGGGTCAGGATGACCGCGCGGGGCCGCTTCTTCTCGGTGCGGCCGCCGGCCAGCTGGGCCAGGGTCGGCAGACCGAAGGAGAGGGTCTTGCCGGAGCCGGTACGGCCCCGGCCGAGGATGTCCTTGCCGGCCAGGGCGTCCGGGATGGTCGCGGCCTGGATCGGGAAGGGGGTGGTCACGCCGTTCTGCGCGAGCTTGCGCACGACACCCTCGGGCAGGCCGAGGTCGGCGAAGGTGGTCTGGGGGGTCTGGGTGGTGTCGGCCTCGGGGGCCTCGGTGACCTCGGTCGTCACGTCGACGAGTTCGTTCTCGAGCTCGTTCTCGGACACGACGATCTGATCAACACTGGACACGGACATGCGAATGCGAAACCTTCCGGAGTCTCTTCGGCACGCGCCCGTCAACTCCGTGATTCGCTCACGACCGCCTCAATGCGGTCCGCCACGGCAAAGGAGAGTACGCGCCACACGGCGCGCTCTGTGGTGGCGCCGGGCAAATGGGATCAAACGATCTACCACCATACGCACCCACCACCCCTGAAGGCAAACTGAGCCTCATCGCCGCAGGTCAGGTCGGCAGCCGGGGGCGACTGGATGGGCGGGAAGGGCGGCTCGTCGCCCGCGGACCGGCTCGGCGCCGGCTGAGCCGACTCGATGTCCGCCGGGTCGGCACGGTGCCAGTGGGGTCGGCTCAGCGGCTGCGGACCGGATCGGTGCTCGTGCGTCGGCCCATCGTCCGCTCGGCCGCTCACGCCGGTGCGCCGGCCGTGGGTGCCGGCTCCCGCTGGACGAGCTGTGGTCCGGTCTCCTCGTGCGCCGAGGAGGACGGCTCGGCCGACGGCGGCTCGGAGGTCGCCGGGGGCGGGGTGGAGGCCGGGGGCGGCTCGGGCGGGGCGGAGGTGACCGGCGGAGCCGACGGGGCCTTGGTCGGCTCCGGGTCCACGGGCTCTTCGGTCTTCGGCGGCTTCGCCGAGGCCGCCGGGGCGCTGCCCTGGCCGGACGGGGTGGCCGACGCGGAGGCCCGCTTCTCCGGCTTCGCCTTACCGCCGCGCCCGTGCTTGCCGTCGACCGCCGCGCCGTTGTGACCGAGGCCGCCGGCACCGACCACCGGGCCGCCGTCGGGCGCCTTGCCGTCGTGCTGCCCCGCCGAGTGGGAGGGCCTGGCCGGGCCCGCGGCGTCACCCACGTTCACACAGCCGGCGGCAGCGGCGAGGGCCAGCACCGTGACGGTGAGCCGGACGGGTACGGGCAAGGGGCGCACGGCGGCCACCTCCGAGGCGAGGAAAGGAGTCAACCTCCCCAACTCCCGTTACCCACAAGAGGACACGCGCCCCCGCCCCTTCCCCGCACCCATCACCGATCACATACACCCGCATCACCGATCGGCCCCGGCATCCACAGCCCATCCACCCTCACCCATAACCGAGCGCGTGCAGGCGGGCGTCGTCGATGCCGAAGTGGTGGGCGATTTCGTGCACCACGGTGACCTCGGTCTCCGCGACGACGTCCGCGCGGCTGGTGCACATTCTGAGTGTGGGTCCGCGGTAGATGGTGATCCGGTCCGGCAGCACCCCCGCGTACCACTCGCCGCGGTCGGTCAGCGGTGTCCCCTCGTACAGACCCAGCAGCTCGGGGTCGTCGGCGGGCGGTTCGTCCTCCACGAACACCGCCACGTTGTCCATGAGCCGCATCAGCTCCGGCGGGATCCGGTCGAGCGCCTCGGCGACCAGTTCCTCGAACTCCTCGCGCGTCATCTCCAGCACACGGTCATTGTCCGGTACGAGAGGCTCGCGGGAGGGACGGGCCGGGCGCGGCCCGCACGAGGCCGACAGGGGCGTATTTCCGCATATCCGCACGGGGCCGTGGGCATACGGCACCAATGGTCCGCGTCCCGGTCGCAGCACTCCGCACGATGACGAACCGCATGACGATGACGAGCCGCATGCTCACCGCCCGCCACGGCAGCCGCCCCCTGCCCGACCCGGAGCTCGCCCCTCGCCCCCGCCCCTGGCTCCGCGCCCTCGGCCTCACGGCCGTCGTTCTGCTCGGCGCCTGGCTGGGCCTGCTGATCGTGGGGAACGTACGGACCCCGGTCGGCCCCATGAACACGACGATGGCGCTGCGCCCGTCCCTGACCGGCGGCACGAGGATCAACATCTCGCCCCTGGGCGCGCTCTCCCTGGACAGTCATGTGGCACCGGTCCGCCTCGACGTGAACGTGGACCAGCTGGACCCGCTCCGCTCCCAGGCCCTGGTCGACCACCCGGAGCGGATCTCCGGCCTCCAGGACGAGGTCGCCAAGGATGTCGAGCACGGCACGCTGGACCTGGCCGTACGCTCCTGTGTCGCCGTGGTCGCCGGTGCCACGGCCCTCGGCCTGGCCGTCTACCGCAGCCCCCGCCGCGCCCTCGCCGCCGGCGGCCTCGCGCTGGCCCTGCTGGCGGCGTCCGGGGCGAGCGCGTACGCCACCTGGAACCCGAAGTCGATCCTGGAGCCGAAGTTCTCCGGGCTGCTCAGCTCGGCGCCGCAGGTGGTCGGCAACGCGCGCAGCATCGTCACCGATTTCGGCGTCTACCAGCAGGAGCTGGCCCGCCTGGTGACGAACGTGACGAAGCTCTACGACGTCACCTCCACGCTCCCGGCCTACCAGCCGGACCCCTCCACCGTCCGGGTCCTGCACGTGTCGGACATCCATCTCAACCCGGCGAGCTGGAAGATCATCGCCTCGCTGGTGGAGCAGTACAAGGTGAACGTGATCGTCGACTCCGGCGACACGATGGACCACGGCACGGCGGCGGAGAACGGCTTCCTGGACCCGATCCGGGACCTGGGGGTGCCCTATGTGTGGGTGCGGGGCAATCACGACTCCCGGACCACCCAGCGCTATCTGGAGCGGATGAAGAACGTGCATGTCCTGGACGACGGCCGGGCCGATACCGTCGCGGGCCTGCGCTTCGCGGGCATCGGCGATCCCCAGTTCACCCCCGACCGCTCGGTCGAGCCCGGCGGAGACGCGGCCGAGCAGCTGGCCGGTGACCGGCTGGCCAGCGCCCTGCGCGACCAGCGGGCGGCCGGGAAGCCGGTCGATGCCGCGGTCGCACACGAGCCCTCCGCGGCCCGTGAGACGGACGGTGAGGTGCCGCTGGTGCTGTGCGGCCATCTGCACCACGAAGGCGACGAGACGCTCCCCTACGGCACCCGGCTGCGCATGGAGGGCTCCACGGGCGGGAGCGGGCTGCGTGCGGTGGAGCGCACGTACCCCGCCCCCATCGAGGCCTCGATCCTCTACTTCGACCGCGACAACCGCCGTCTGCAGGCGTGGGACGCGATCAAACTGGGCGGGCTGGGCGAGACGACGGCCGAGGTCAGCCGCCACCTGGCCGACGACGCCCTCGGCCATCGGCACCACCGCGAGCAACGAGGCGTCACACCGGCTCCGACGGCCCCTTCGCGCGCCTCCACCGCGCCCTCGCCGTAAACCGTTTTGGCGATACCCCCCGCCATCCCATATGCTTCTCACGTCCCCGACGCGCTGAGAAGCGCCCAGGCGGGCCGATAGCCCTCATCGTCTAGCGGCCTAGGACGCCGCCCTTTCAAGGCGGTAGCACGGGTTCGAATCCCGTTGGGGGCACGCAATACCGTGTGCGACACTGTTGCATGCACGCTTGGTCCTGTGGAGCAGTTTGGAGTGCTCGCCACCCTGTCAAGGTGGAGGCCGCGGGTTCAAATCCCGTCAGGACCGCTGGTGTTTCACGTGAAACACCGTGGCTGGGTAGCTCAGTTGGTACGAGCGTCCGCCTGAAAAGCGGAAGGTCGCCGGTTCGACCCCGGCCCCAGCCACAGCCAGAAGGCCCCGTTCAGCGAACGGGGCCTTCGTCGTACGGGGCTGGACGCTGCTGAACAGGGGGAACGGGGAGATGAGCCAGAATCAGGCCGCCACTCTGCCGGCCGACACCCAGCTGGAGAAGGTCCGGGCGCGTTACGGGCTGCTCGCGGTCGTGGTCAGCAATCTTGCGATCGTCGCCGTCGCGATCTTCGGGGTGTGGCGGCTCGACGGGGACAAGTCCGTGATCGTCGGCATCCTGACCGCCGCGTTCACCGCCATGAGCGGTATGACGACCGCCTACCTGGGCATCAAGGCCGTTTCCAATACGGCGAGGTCGATCGCGCTGGGGCAGCAGAACGCCGCGTCGGCCGCCGCACCGCCGGTCTCCGCACCGCCCGCCCGGCCCGCCCCCTAGGCAACGCAGCAAATCGTTCGCGTGTTTTTCGGACGGGGTGAGATCCTGGACCGCGTATGTCTACGCATCCCGCCCCCGTCCTCGGCACCCTCGCCCCCCGTCTGACCGAGCTGTCGCTGCGCGACGCGCACCGGCTCGGCCGGCGGCTTGAGGGCGCGCGCAAGATCCGTAAGCCGGAGGCCCGCGCCGCCGTCCTCGAAGAGATCGAGGCCGAGATCGGCAGGGCCGAGGAACGGATCGGTGAGCGGCGTGCCCGTGTGCCCGCCGTCACATATCCCGAGCAGCTGCCGGTCAGCCAGAAGAAGGAAGACATCGCGGCGGCCATCCGCGATCACCAGGTCGTCATCGTCGCCGGTGAGACCGGCTCCGGAAAGACCACGCAGATCCCGAAGATCTGTATGGAGCTGGGCCGTGGCGTGCGCGGCATGATCGGGCACACGCAGCCCCGTCGTATCGCCGCCCGGACCGTGGCCGAGCGGGTCGCGGACGAACTGAGGACGCCGCTCGGCGAGGCCGTCGGCTGGAAGGTGCGGTTCACCGACCAGGTGAACCCCGACGCCACGTTCATCAAGCTGATGACGGACGGCATCCTGCTCGCCGAGATCCAGACCGACCGCGAGCTGCGCGCCTACGACACGATCATCATCGACGAGGCCCACGAGCGGTCCCTCAACATCGACTTCCTGCTCGGTTATCTGGCGCAGCTGCTGCCCAAGCGGCCGGACCTCAAGGTCGTCATCACCTCGGCGACCATCGACCCCGAACGCTTCTCGCGGCACTTCGACGACGCTCCGATCATCGAGGTCAGCGGCCGGACGTATCCGGTGGAGGTGCGCTACCGGCCCCTCCTGGAGGAGGAGAGCGACGACGCCGACCGGGACCAGATCACCGCGATCTGCGATGCCGTGGAGGAACTCCAGGCCGAGGGCCCGGGCGACATCCTCGTCTTCCTCTCCGGCGAACGGGAGATCCGGGACACCGCGGACGCGCTGGAGAAGAAGAAGTACCGCTTCACGGAGGTGCTGCCGCTGTACGCCCGGCTGTCCCACGCCGAGCAGCACCGCGTGTTCCAGCCGCACACCGGGCGCAGGATCGTTCTGGCCACCAATGTCGCCGAGACCTCCCTCACCGTCCCCGGCATCAAGTACGTCATCGACCCCGGCTTCGCCCGGATCAGCCGCTACAGCCACCGCACCAAGGTCCAGCGGCTGCCCATCGAGCCGATCTCGCAGGCCAGCGCCAACCAGCGCAAGGGCCGCTGCGGCCGGACGAGCGACGGCATCTGCATCCGGCTGTACAGCGAGGAGGACTTCCTCGCCCGGCCGGAGTTCACGGACGCCGAGATCCTCCGTACGAACCTCGCCTCCGTCATCCTGCAGATGACCGCGGCCGGCCTCGGCGACATCGAGAAGTTCCCGTTCATCGACCCGCCGGACCACCGCAACATCCGCGACGGCGTCCAGCTGCTCCAGGAACTGGGCGCGCTGGACCCGACCCAGAAGGACGTGCGCAAGCGGCTCACCGACACCGGCCGCAAGCTCGCCCAGCTGCCCGTCGACCCGCGCCTGGCCCGGATGGTGCTGGAAGCGGACAAGAACGCCTGTGTCCGCGAGGTGATGGTCATCGCCGCCGCGCTGTCCATCCAGGACCCGCGCGAGCGCCCGGCCGACAAACAGACCCAGGCCGACCAGCAGCATGCCCGCTTCAGGGACGAGACCAGCGACTTCCTCGCCTACCTGAACCTGTGGCGGTACGTCCGCGAGCAGCAGAAGGAACGCGGCTCCAGCTCCTTCCGCCGGATGTGCAAGCAGGAGTACCTGAACTTCCTGCGCATTCGCGAATGGCAGGACATCTATACCCAGCTGCGCACGGTCGCCAAGCAGATGGGGATCCACCTCAACGAGGAGGATGCCCCGGCCGACCGCGTCCACGTCTCGCTCCTCGCCGGCCTGCTCTCCCACATCGGGATGAAGGACGTACGGGACGGCAACAAGAACGAGTACCTGGGCGCCCGCAACGCCAAGTTCGCGATCTTCCCGGGCTCGGCGCTGTTCAAGAAGCAGCCCAAGTTCCTGATGTCGGCCGAGCTGGTGGAGACGAGCCGGCTCTGGGCGCGGGTCAACGCGAGGATCGAGCCCGAGTGGGTCGAACCGCTGGCCGGGCACCTGCTCAAGCGGACGTACAGCGAACCGCACTGGGAGAAGGACCAGGCGGCCGTGATGGCGTACGAGAAGGTCACGCTGTACGGCGTCCCGATCGTCGCCCAGCGGAAGGTGAACTACGGCCGGATCGACCCGGAGACGAGCCGCGAGCTGTTCATCCGCAACGCGCTCGTGGAGGGCGACTGGCGTACGCACCACAAGTTCTTCGCCGACAACCGCAAGCTCCTCAGTGAGGTCGAGGAGCTGGAGCACCGGGCGCGGCGCCGGGACATCGTGGTCGACGACGAGACGCTCTTCGACTTCTACGACCAGCGGGTACCCGAACACGTCGTCTCCGGCGCGCACTTCGACTCCTGGTGGAAGCGGAAGCGGCACGAGCAGCCGGACTTCCTGGACTTCGAGCGGGAGATGCTCATCCGGGAGTCGGCGGAGGCGGTCACCAAGGCCGACTATCCGGACTCCTGGCGGCAGGGGCAGCTCAAGTTCCGGGTGACGTACCAGTTCGAGCCGGGTGCGGACGCGGACGGTGTGACGGTCCACATCCCGCTCCAGGTGCTCAACCAGGTCACGGACGAGGGCTTCGACTGGCAGATCCCGGGCCTGCGCGAGGAGGTCGTGACAGAGCTGATCCGCTCCCTGCCGAAGCCCATCCGCCGTCACTACGTGCCCGCGCCGAACTACGCGAGGGCGTTCCTGGAGAAGGCGGTGCCCCTGCAGGAGCCGCTGACGGTGACGATGGCGCGCGAGCTGAAGCGGATGGTCGGCGTTCCCTTCGAGGCGGACGACTTCGACTGGTCCAGGCTCCCCGACCACCTCAAGATCACCTTCCGTATCGTCGACGAACGGCGCCGGAAACTGGCCGAGGACAAGGACCTGGAGGCGCTGAAGCTCAGGCTGAAGCCGAAGGCGAGGCAGGCGCTGTCCCAGGCGGCAGCGGCGACGGCCTCCCGCGAGGGCGGCGAGTCCCTGGAGCGCAAGGGCCTGACCGACTGGACGATCGGCACGCTGACCCGAGTCTTCGAGACCCGCCGCGCCGGCCAGCCGGTCAAGGCGTACCCGGCGCTGGTGGACGACGGCGACACGGTCTCGGTCCGGCTCTTCGACACGGAGGCGGAACAGGCCGAGGCGATGTGGAAGGGCACCCGGCGCCTGATCCTGCGGAACATCCCGGTGAATCCGGCGAAGTTCGCGTCGGACAAGCTGACGAACGCCCAGAAGCTGGCGCTCTCCGCCAACCCGCACGGCTCCGTCCAGGCGTTGTTCGACGACTGCGCGATGGCGGCGGCCGACAAGCTGATCGCGGACTTCGGCGGCCCGGTGTGGGACGAGGAGTCGTACCGCAAGCTCTACGACAAGGTGCGGGCGGAGATCGTCGACACGACGGTCCGTGCGGTCGCCCAGGTGCAGCAGGTCCTCACGGCCTGGCAGGCCTGTGAGCGCCGTCTGAAGGCCGTGCGCAGCCCCGCGCTCCTCGCAAACCTGACGGACGTCCGCAAGCAGCTGGACGCCCTTGTGAAGCCCGGTTTCGTGACGTGGGCGGGCATACGGCGCCTCCCCGACCTCATGCGCTACCTGGTGGCCGCCGACCGGCGCCTGCAGCAGATGCCGACGGGCGTCCAGCGGGACACCACCCGCATGGAGAAGGTCCACGAGATGCAGGACGAGTACGCCTGGCTCCTGGAGCAGCTCCCCCAGGGCCGCCCGGTGCCGCAGCAGGTCCTGGACATCCGCTGGATGATCGAGGAGCTCCGGGTCAGCTATTTCGCCCACGCCCTGGGCACCGCGTACCCCGTCTCCGACAAGCGGATCGTGAAGGCGATCGACGCGGCCGTCCCGTAACCGTACGCACACAGAGGGTGAGTTCGACCAGGCGGGCTCCCCTCCTGTACAGTCTCTTCTCGCAGCGCAACGCAGCAAGCCGAGCGCCGCGAAACCTGGTCCTGTGGAGCAGTTTGGAGTGCTCGCCACCCTGTCAAGGTGGAGGCCGCGGGTTCAAATCCCGTCAGGACCGCACAAGAAGGGCCCGCATCCGGCAACGGACGCGGGCCCTTTCTCATGCCCCCCAGTCACAGCGGAGGCCGCGCCCGCGGCGGAGCATCCGACAACGGACGCGAGCCCTTCCCCAGGCCGTCAGCTTCTCGAGTCGACCGGGGCTGGGGGCGGCGGCACCCAGAGGGCTCCAGGGGGCGCACCGGCTTCGGTGGCGGTGCTCGTGATCGACTGAACCGGCGGAGCCCCCCGCCCTTGACGGCGGCACATTGCGCCGGTACCCAAGGACCAGGGCCCGTTCCCCTGTGCGGTCCGCGGAGGTGGCATATGGCGGCATCGGCCAGGCACGAGACGCGGGCGCTGCTGAGGGCGCACCTGTCGGCTGCCTCGTCCTACCGGCATCTCACCCGCCACTGCCCCATCTGTCACCACCTGCTGAGGCTGGCCATGGACGCCGGCCCCCGGGTCACGGAACCGAGCGACGAGGAAGCCGAGGACGAAAGTCCCCGCAGCGCATGACCGACGCCGGCCCCAACTGCCCACCGCATGAGGGACGCTGGAACAGGCCACTCCGCTAGCGCACACATGCCGTCGGCAACAACCGCCGGGGCATGTGACGGGAGTCACCGCATGAGTTTTTGAAAGGCCGGTACTTACCCCCGCCCTACAACTGTTCAATTTAATATGTGCAATTGCACCGGCCCCCGGGGTCATGCACAGCGGTTCCGGCAGCCCTGCCCAGACTCCGACAAGGCCGCTCACAGCGATCCACCCACCACCCGACCAGCGCACAAAAAAGATCGCGCTGGACCCGGCGGAGTCCAGCGCGATCTACGACGCACCCTGTGTCGCTGCCTACAACGTTCTCTTCGGCTTGGGCGAGGGGCCTGTTGGGGCAGGTCCCGCGTCGCTTGGAGCTAGCGTTCCAGGCGCCTCGGCGGGTTGGGGGACCAGCCGTATTGCCCGGTTATGCGATGGTTCAGGCCTCGCTGCGCTGCTGCGGGATGCCCGCGAGCAGAGCGCGGACCTCGGCCTCGCGGTAGCGGCGGTGCCCGCCGAGCGTACGGATGGACGTGAGCTTGCCGGCCTTCGCCCACCGCGTGACCGTCTTGGGGTCGACGCGGAACATGGTGGCGACCTCAGCCGGGGTCAGCAGCGGCTCGGCATCAGGGGTGCGAGCGGTCATGAGCGGCCTCCTCGGGAGAACCGAACCTTCTCGGTTCTTTCCTCTAAATTCTGCACCTTGACCCGCGTTGCCCGAAATGGCGGACGCGAGTCGAGTCGGTTATAGGACGAACGGCTTGTCCTCGGCACTACAACTACACCATCTGTCCAGCCGCGTCGGCCAAACCGATGGAATTGCCCTCCCAGGTGTTCATCAGCGACGGAAGCCGATGGACCATGCCATAGCGGACAGTCACGCCACTGTGACGATCAGTCACAGGACGATCAGGAGCCACGAGACCCCCCAAAGCGCGCAATGCCGAGAATCCGCCCACGATGGAGCATAGTTGGACGGACGGAGCCCTCCCCGGACTCCTTGTCCTATTTTGGCATGAGGGGCGGCACTTAGGGCAAGGCTCTTGTAAGTGCCGTCCGTCACCCTTGGGACAAAAGTCCAGATCGGGACCAACGTCCCGTCAGATGAGCAAGTGCCGTAGACCGTACGTCGTGCGACGCCATTCGAGCCGTGACCTACGTCACTCGACTGCGTCACTCAGTTCGCGGAACGCCGGTCCCGCACCGCCCGCCACCGCTCCGCGAGCCGCACATAGGCCTCTCCGGCCGCCGCCCCGTCACCCCGGCGCAGCGCCGCGATGCCCTCGGCCACCTCCGCCGCCGAGTGGTCGCCCTCCAGCTCGCCGGCCGGCAGGACGTGCACCAGGCCGCCGTAGTCCAGCTCCACCAGCGAGCGCGGGTGGAACTCCTCCAGCCAGCGGCCGACGTCCAGCAGGCCGTCGATCAGCGGGCTCTCCTCGACGCTGTCCTTCAGCGTGCGCAGCGCGCGTGCCACCCGCCTGCGGGCCTGCACCATCGGCGTGCGGTAACGCAGCAGCGGCGGCACCTCCGCGGTGCCCTTCTCGTACCGCCGCTCCTCGTCGGACACCAGCACGAACCAGTTCAGCGGCACCTGCCAGGTCGCCGTACGGATCCACGGGCGGGCGTCGGGGTTGCGGGCGAGCCAGCGCTCGTAGTCCTGCGCCGCCTGACGGCGTACGACCGGGGGCAGCACCGCGTCCAGGACCGGCGCCGGAAGCTCCTCCGCCAGCTCGTCGAGCGCCTGCCAGCCGCGCAGCCGGGTCCGCCACGGGCACACGCAGACCACGCCGTCGACCTCGGCCACGAAGGCGTCACTGCTCTCGTGCACCGGCACCGCGACCGGCGGGGTGGGCAGCAAGTCGGCCAGGGAGCGGCGCAGTTCGTCCTGGTAGGAGGGGCGGTCGGAGCGACGGGCGTACCGCGCCCAGTGGCTGCGCTCCGGCTCCGGGAAGGCGCCCAGCGGCTCGTACACGCGCAGATACGCGGCATAGGGGACGACGACGGAGGACACCTTCGGCACGCCTGCTCCCTCCCCATCGGGCCCCGCTCGAAAACCGCTGCAAAACCACTGCAAATCGTGCCACGGTCATGCGTGCACAAGAGGCCCGCGCGAGTGATCCTGAACACTGCGCGGATGGTGGTCGTGCGAAGGCTCTACGCTCATGCCACCAGCACCCGCCACCCGCACGGGGGCTGAGCCCCACTCGCCGCTCTTTACACAGGAGTCACCACAGTGACCGACGTAATTGGCGCACCTGCTGATGTCCTGCACACCCTGTTCCACTCGGACCAGGGGGGCCATGAGCAGGTCGTGCTCTGCCAGGATCGGGCGACCGGCCTGAAAGCCGTGATCGCCATCCACTCCACCGCCCTGGGTCCGGCCCTCGGCGGCACGCGCTTCTACCCCTACGCGACCGAGAGCGAGGCCGTAGCCGACGCCCTCAACCTCGCGCGCGGCATGTCGTACAAGAACGCCATGGCCGGTCTCGACCACGGCGGCGGCAAGGCCGTCATCATCGGCGACCCGGAGCGCGACAAGACCGAGGAGCTGCTGCTCGCCTACGGCCGCATGGTCGCCTCGCTCGGCGGCCGCTACGTCACCGCGTGCGACGTCGGCACATACGTCGCCGACATGGACGTCGTGGCCCGTGAGTGCCGCTGGACCACCGGCCGCTCCCCGGAGAACGGCGGCGCCGGCGATTCCTCGGTGCTCACCGCCTTCGGCGTCTACCAGGGCATGCGCGCCTCCGCCCAGCACCTGTGGGGCGACCCCTCGCTGCGCGGCCGCAAGGTCGGCGTCGCCGGCGTCGGCAAGGTCGGCCACCACCTGGTGAAGCACCTGCGCGACGAGGGCGCCGAGGTCGTCGTCACGGACGTACGCGCGGACGTCGTCCAGCGGATCCTCGAGCAGTACCCCGTGGGCGTGACGGCGGTCGCCGACACCGAGCAGCTGATCCGGGTCGAGGGGCTGGACATCTACGCCCCCTGCGCGCTCGGCGGCGCCCTGAACGACGACAGCGTGCCGGTGCTCACCGCCAAGGTGGTGTGCGGCGCGGCCAACAACCAGCTCGCCCACCCGGGCGTCGAGAAGGACCTCGCCGACCGCGGGATCCTCTACGCGCCGGACTACGTGGTGAACGCCGGCGGGGTCATCCAGGTGGCCGACGAACTGCACGGGTTCGACTTCGACCGGTGCAAGGCGAAGGCGGCGAAGATCTTCGACACCACGCTGGCCATATTCGCACGTGCGAAGGAGGACGGGATCCCGCCGGCCGCGGCGGCCGACCGGATCGCCGAGCAGCGGATGGCCGAGGCGCGCGCGGGACACGCTGCGCACTGACCCGGTCGCACAGGTGAGCGGTACCCGTCGGCGGGAACTTAGAGAGAACTCTCACTTCCACCGGCGGGTCGTTCCCCGATAAGTGGTTAAAATCGCCACTGACCAGCGAGGACGGGGCGCCTCGAAGGTCCTGGGCACACGCGCGTGCTGCGGGCGACGTACCGTATGGGCGCGGGCTCAGGTACCGTGGAAGCCCTACGGACCGGCCTCTCCGCGGAGGGTCCGTTCCAGATCATGAACGCGTGTCAGACTCTGGGGCCATCAAGCCCCGTCACCGAGGGGGTCGAGCCATGGGGCGCGGCCGGGCCAAGGCCAAGCAGACGAAGGTCGCCCGCCAGCTGAAGTACAACAGCGGTGGGACTGACCTGTCACGGCTGGCCAGTGAACTGGGCGCATCGACTTCGAGCCAGCCGCCGAACAGCGAGCCGTTCGAGGACGATGAGAATGAAGAGGACGATCTTTACTCTCGTTACGCCGACCTCTACGAGGACGACGACGAGGATGAAGACGACGGTCCCTCACAACATCGTCGCGGCGCTTGACCTTGCACTGAGCACTCGCCCGGTCGGTGGCACTGCCACCGACCGGGTTCTGTGCTACCCGCAGGTTCAGCCGGCGTAGTCTCCGGCCATTTCCGCGCCGGTCTCCTTCTCGCCCCGCTCGGTGATCTCGCCGGCGACCCAGGCGTCGACCCCACGGTCGGCCAGCGTCGCGAGGGCCACCTCGGTGGACTCCTCGGGGACGATCGCCATCATGCCGACGCCCATGTTGAGGGTCTTCTCCAGCTCCAGGCGCTCGACGTTCCCGGTCTTCCCGACCAGGTCGAAGATCGCGCCCGGGGTCCAGGTGGAGCGGTCGACGGTCGCGTGCAGCCCGTCCGGGATGACGCGGGCCAGGTTGGCCGCGAGTCCGCCGCCGGTGATGTGCGAGAAGGCGTGCACATCCGTGGTGCGGGTCAGGGCGAGACAGTCCAGCGAGTAGATCTTCGTGGGCTCCAGCAGTTCCTCGCCGAGCGTACGGCCGAGCTCCGCGACCTCCGTCTCCAGGGCCAGGCCCGCCGTGTTCAGCAGGACGTGGCGGACCAGGGAGTACCCGTTCGAGTGAAGCCCGGAGGACGCCATGGCGATCACCACGTCACCCTTACGGATGCGATCCGCGCCGAGCAGCCGGTCGGCCTCCACGACGCCCGTACCGGCGCCGGCGACGTCGAAGTCGTCCTCGCCCAGCAGGCCGGGGTGCTCGGCCGTCTCACCGCCCACCAGGGCGCACCCGGCGAGCACACAGCCCTCCGCGATGCCCTTCACGATGGCCGCGACGCGCTCGGGGTGGACCTTGCCGACGCAGATGTAGTCGGTCATGAACAGCGGCTCGGCGCCGCACACCACGATGTCGTCCATGACCATGGCGACCAGGTCGTGGCCGATGGTGTCGTAGACGCCCATGCGGCGCGCGATGTCGACCTTCGTGCCGACGCCGTCCGTGGCGGAGGCCAGCAGGGGGCGCTCGTAGCGCTTGAGGGCGGAGGCGTCGAAGAGCCCGGCGAAGCCGCCGAGACCGCCGAGGACCTCGGGGCGCTGGGTCTTCTTCACCCACTCCTTCATGAGTTCTACGGCGCGGTCGCCCGCCTCGATGTCGACGCCCGCCGCTGCGTAGCTGGCACCAGTGGTCTCAGACATGACTGTGACTTTCGTGTCGTACTGCAGGGTGTTACGGGCGACGGATCGCGTCGCTGGCAGCGGTGGCTGCCGGGCCGGCGGCCAGCTCGGTCTCCAGCAGCTGCTTGCCGAGCAGCTCCGGGTCCGGCAGCTCCATCGGGTACTCGCCGTCGAAGCAGGCGCGGCACAGGTTCGGCTTGGCGATGGTGGTCGCCTCGATCATGCCGTCGATGGAGATGTAGGCGAGCGAGTCGGCGCCGAGGCTGGTGCCGATCTCCTCGATGGTCATGCCGTTGGCGATCAGCTCCGCGCGCGTGGCGAAGTCGATGCCGAAGAAGCAGGGCCACTTCACGGGCGGCGACGAGATCCGGATGTGGACCTCGGCGGCGCCGGCCTCGCGGAGCATGCGGACCAGGGCCCGCTGGGTGTTGCCGCGCACGATCGAGTCGTCGACGACGACCAGGCGCTTGCCCTTGATGACTTCCTTCAGCGGGTTCAGCTTCAGGCGGATGCCCAGCTGGCGGATGGTCTGCGAGGGCTGGATGAAGGTCCGCCCGACGTACGCGTTCTTCACCAGACCCGCGCCGAAGGGGATGCCGGAGGCCTCCGCGTAGCCGATGGCGGCCGGGGTGCCGGACTCCGGGGTCGCTATGACGAGGTCGGCCTCGACGGGGGCTTCCTTGGCGAGCCGGCGGCCCATCTCCACGCGGGAGAGGTACACGTTCCGGCCGGCGATGTCGGTGTCCGGGCGGGCCAGGTACACATACTCGAAGACACAGCCCTTGGGCTTCGCTTCCGCGAATCGGGAGCTGCGCAGACCGTTCTCGTCGACGGCGACGAACTCGCCCGGCTCGATCTCGCGGACGAAGCTGGCGCCGCAGATGTCCAGGGCGGCGGTCTCGGAGGCGACCACCCAGCCGCGCTCCAGCCGGCCGAGGACCAGCGGGCGGATGCCCTGCGGGTCACGGGCGGCGTAGAGGGTGTGCTCGTCCATGAAGACGAGCGAGAAGGCGCCCCGCACCTTCGGCAGGACCTGGTGGGCGGCCTGCTCGATGGTGAGCGGTTTGCCGTCCTCGTCGACCTGTGCGGCGAGCAGCGCCGTCAGCAGGTCGGTGTCGTTGGTGGCCGCGACCCGGGTGGACCGGCTGTTGTTGTCGTTCGGGAGCTCGGCGACCATCTCGGCGAGCTGCGCCGTGTTGACCAGGTTGCCGTTGTGGCCGAGCGCGATCGAGCCGTGCGCGGTGGCGCGGAACGTCGGCTGGGCGTTCTCCCACACGGAGGCGCCGGTGGTCGAGTAGCGGGCGTGTCCGACCGCGATATGACCCTGGAGCGAACCGAGCGAGGTCTCGTCGAAGACCTGGGAGACCAGGCCCATGTCCTTGAAGACGAGGATCTGGGAGCCGTTGCTGACCGCGATTCCCGCGGATTCCTGGCCCCGGTGCTGGAGGGCGTAGAGCCCGAAGTACGTGAGCTTTGCGACCTCTTCACCCGGAGCCCAGACACCGAAGACGCCGCAAGCGTCCTGGGGGCCCTTCTCGCCGGGAAGCAGATCGTGATTGAGTCGACCGTCACCACGTGGCACGCCACCGAGTGTAGGCGAGGTCGACCACTGGTCCGAATTGGGGATACGTGGCCGTAACCGACACAGCGGTCGCGATCACCTTGTGGGTTTCCTCGTTTGCGCTGGTCAGCGCGGTGCCGCTGGTGCGCGGGCGGCCGTGGGGGGCCTGCCCCGCGGCGGTCGAAGGCTCTTTTCGCCCGATGCGCGAGTGAGGCGTCGCACATCATTCGGGCGCGCTGCGGCTGAGGTGGATGCGGTCGCCGTCGCCGTCGGTGAGCGTCAGCTTCCCGTCGTCCGCCTTGGCGACGAGGGTGCCGGTGGTGAGCGCGCGGGCGAGGGCGCGCTCGAAGTCCATGCGGTCCGGGGCACAGGCCATCCTGGTCGTGCGCAGGTCGCCGAAGGTGATCCGGTCGCCGTGCACGGTGGCCCGGGCGCTGAACTGGTTGCAGCCCAGGTTGCCGGCCGCCTTGCCGTCGTCGTCGATGCGGAGCCGGGCGGCGGCGGGTGCGTGCCGGGTGGTGCCGCCGGCGGTGATGCTGTCGACCCGCCAGTCGATGCCGGTCAGCCGTGACTGCTGGACGCCCACCGGACCACTGTCCGCCTTTCCGATGCCACAGGCCACCGTGAGCGGGACGAGCACGGCGGCCGCCGTCAGGGTCATGCGCTGCTTGTACCGGTTCATATGGGTTCGACGGCCAGGCGGTACGACCGGTTCCGCCTGGGGCTCTACGACATGAGCGGCAGCAGCCCCCCGATGTCCGCCCGCTCCCCGCCGGCCCTCACCTTGGCCTCCTCCAGGGCGTCCTTCCAGGCCAGGCGCCCGGTGGCGAGCCGGATCCAGGTCAGCGGGTCGGTCTCGACCACGTTGGGCGGGGTGCCGCGGGTGTGCCGGGGCCCCTCGACGCACTGCACCACGGCGTACGGCGGCACGCGGACCTCGGTGGAACCGCCGGGCGCCTTGACGGCGAGGGCGTCGGCGAGCAGCCGGGTGGCGGCGGCCAGGGCCTGGCGGTCGTAGGGCACCTCCAGGCCGGGCACGGCGGCGTTCAGGTCGTCGGTGTGGACGACGAGTTCGGCGGTGCGGGTGACCAGATAGTCGTCCAGAGGCATCGCGCCGGCGCTCGTCCGCAGGATCCGGCTGCCGGAGTGCTCCGCGAGCAGGGCGCGCAGGGCCTGCTCGATGTCTGCGAGGTAGGCGTCGGGGTCGGGGTGTCCGGCGGTGATCTCCCGGGTGAACGCGTCGATGGCGGCGGCGTTGGCCGCGGTGGCGAAGGGCCAGTCGAGCAGAACGGCGTCCGCCTTCGGCGGCTCGGGCAGGGCGAGCGCCCGGGGGATCGCGGTGAGCGCCATGCCGATGTGCGCGATCAGGTCACGTACGGTCCACTCGCCGAGCCGCGTGGGCAGCGCGAGCTGCTCCGGTGACAGGCCGCGTACGGCCTCCCGTACGTGTCCGAACTGGGCGAGGACCGCCGCGCGGGTCTTGACGGGGTCGTAGCTGCGGGCGCGCTTCTTGGCCGGGGACATGGCAGCGACCCTATGCCTTGACCGCGTAGCCCTTCAGGCCGTTTTCGACCAGGCCGAAGGCGGTCCTGGCCCGTTCCACGGCGTCGGCGGCGACCTGCTCCGGGCTCTCGCCCTCGGCGATACGACGGTGGTGCTCCTCGATGAGGGCGTTGCGGGCGGCGCTCAGGGTGGCGGCGGCGACCGTGGCCTGCATCAGGTCCCCGGTCTCGGCGGCCAGCAGGGCGGCCAGCTCACGGGTGCCCTTCTGGAAGCTGACGAAGGCACGCTCCATCAGGACGGGGGTGTCGCGCACGAGTTGCCGGACCTGGCGGGCGGTCGGCTCGGGGTTCAGCCCGATCGAGGGGTCGCGGGACTCGACCATCTCCAGAAACTGCCGTCGTACGGCGTCCAGGGCGGATTCTCCCGGCTGCCGCTCGCGCACCGCGCGGGCCGTGTCGCCGAAGTGCTCCTCCATCGGCCGGAAGATCAAGTCCTCCTTGGTGCCGAAGTAGTTGAAGACGGTCATCTTGGAGACCTCGGCGGCGTCGGCGATCTCCTGCACGGAGACGTTGTCGTAGCCGCGTTCGACGAACAGGCCGACCGCGACCCGGTAGATCCGCATCGCCGTCTGCAGCTTCTTGCGCTCGCGCAGCCCCATCGCCTCAGCCATGGCGTCAGATTACCAAGATGAACATTGTGCTCGGATTAAATGTAATCGCAGACAAAACATTGACCGGGTACATAGTCGTGGGGCAGTGTGATGCCCATGACCGACACCCAGCGCAAGATCGGCTTCCTCGTCTGCCTCGTCACGATCGTCCTGGCCGTCCTGGACATGCAGATCGTGTCCGCGGCGACCGTCCCGATCGTCCGCGACCTCGACCCCTCGCACGGCATCGCCACGATCCCGTGGCTGGTCAGCGCCTTCTCGCTGGCGTCGGCGGCGATGCTCCCGCTCTACGGCAGGCTGTGCGACGTGCTGGGCGCCAAGCGGGTCTTCCTCGGCGCGCTCGGCGCCTTCCTGACCGGCTCGGCGCTGTGCGGAGCGGCCCCGTCGATCGGCTGGCTGATCGCGTCCCGGGCCGTGCAGGGCATCGGCGCGGGCGGGCTGATGAGCGTCACGATGGTCGTGATCGCCCAGCTGAAGGGGCCGGACGAGAAGAAGAACAAGGGTGCCGGGACCGGCGGGATCGTCGCGGGCGGCGGCATGGCGGTCGGGCCGTGGCTCGGCGGCTTCCTCGCCGACCACGCGAGCTGGCGCTGGGCCTTCTACCTCAACCTGCCCCTCGGCATCGCCGCCCTGGCCACCGCCGTGGTCGTCCTCAAGCTCCCCCGCCACACCGCCGACCGCGCGATCGACTTCCCCGGCGCGGCCCTCGCCGCCGCGTTCTCCACCACGCTGCTGCTGGTCACCGAGTGGGGCGGCAAGCAGTACGCCTGGACGTCACCGCAGGTCCTCGGCGTCGCCCTGGCCTCGGTGATCGCGCTCGCGCTCTTCCTGCGCCGCCAGTTCACCACCGCCGAACCGATCCTGCCGCCCTCGCTGTTCCGCGTGCCCGAACTGCGGCTGGGGTTCGCGATCCAGGGTCTGATGGGCGTGGCCATGACCGGCGCCATGTACTACGTCCTGGTCTATCTCCAGGTCGCACGCGGCATCGCCAGCTCATCCGCCGGGCTCTTCCTCATCCCGATGGCCGTCGGCATCATGACCGTCGGCATCGCCGCCGGCCGGCTCACCGAACGCGGCTGGTCCGAGCGCACCTTCGTGATCAGCGGTGCCTCCGTGGCCACGGCGGCCTTCCTGCTCCTCGCCACCACCGGCACCGGCACCTCGCTGTGGCAGCTGCGCGCCGCCCTGCTGCTCGTCGGCATCGGCTTCGGCCAGCTCCTCGGCCAGCTGATCCAGGTGGTGCAGGAGGCGGCACCCCGGCACCAGCTCGGCGTAGCCACCACCGCCGTCCGCTTCTTCCAGACCCTGGGCACGGCGCTGGGCGCCACCCTCTTCGGCACCCTCCTCAACCGCCTGTACGACGGCCCCGGCGACATCGGCTCCCTGGCCGCCCTGCGGGGAGCGGCACACGCTGCCGGTGTGGAGGCGTACGTCTCCGCGATGGACACGGTGTTCCTGTGCGGCGCCGGGGTGATGGCGCTGTGCCTGCTGCTCGCCCTGCGCCTGCCGAAGGCCCGCCCGGCCGGGGCGGAACCGGCGAAGGAACCCGTCACCGCATGAGAAAGGCCCCGCCCGGCGTCCCGGACGGGGCCTTCACCGGCGTACGACCACTACGCCAGCAGCGCCGGAATCGTCTCCTCGTGCGCCTTCCGCAGCTCCTCCAGCGTGAGCGTGAACTCGCCCTGGATCTCCACGGCCGCACCGTCCACGACACCGATCCGGGTGGCCGGCAGGCCCCGCGCACCGCACATGTCGTTGAAGCGGACCTCCTCCGAGCGCGGCACGGCGACGATCGCGCGGCCGGCCGACTCGGAGAACAGGAAGGTGAAGGCGTCCAGGCCGTCCGGGACGACCAGCCGGGCACCCTTGCCGCCGAGCAGCGCGGACTCCACGACCGCCTGGACCAGACCGCCGTCGGACAGGTCGTGCGCGGAGTCGATCATGCCGTCGCGGGAGGCCGAGACCAGGATCTCGGCCAGCAGGCGCTCCCGTTCCAGGTCCACGGCCGGGGGCAGGCCGCCGAGGTGGTCGTGGATCACCTGGGACCAGGCCGAGCCGCCGAACTCCTCACGGGTGTCGCCGAGGAGGTAGATCAGCTGGCCCTCCTCCTGGAAGGCGACCGGCGTGCGGCGGGCGACGTCGTCGATCACGCCGAGGACCGCCACGACCGGCGTCGGGTGGATCGCCGCCTCGCCCGTCTGGTTGTACAAAGACACATTGCCGCCGGTCACCGGGGTGCCCAGCTGCTGGCAGGCGTCCGCCAGACCGCGTACGGCCTCCGCGAACTGCCACATGACCGCCGGGTCCTCGGGCGAGCCGAAGTTCAGGCAGTCCGACACCGCGAGCGGCTTCGCGCCCGTCGTCGCCACGTTCCGGTACGCCTCCGCCAGCGCCAGCTGCGCGCCCGTGTACGGGTCGAGCTTGGCGTAGCGGCCGTTGCCGTCGGTAGCGATGGCGACGCCGAGGCCGGTCTCCTCGTCGATGCGGATCATGCCGGAGTCCTCCGGCTGGGCCAGGACGGTGTTGCCCTGCACGAAGTGGTCGTACTGGGACGTGATCCACTTCTTCGACGCCTGGTTGGGGGAGCCGACCAGCTTCAGGACCTGGTCCTTCAGCTCCTCGCTCGACGACGGACGCGGCAGCTTGTTCGCGTCGTCGGCCTGGAGGGCGTCCTGCCAGGACGGGCGGGCGTACGGGCGCTCGTACACCGGGCCCTCGTGGGCGACCGTACGCGGGTCGACGTCGACGATCTTGCCGCCGTGCCAGTAGATCTCCAGGCGGTCGCCGTCCGTCACCTCACCGATGACCGTGGCGATCACGTCCCACTTGGCGCAGATCTCCAGGAAGCGGTCGACCTTCTCCGGCTCCACGACCGCGCACATGCGTTCCTGCGACTCGCTCATGAGGATCTCCTCAGGAGACAGGGTCGAGTCGCGCAGGGGGACGTCGTCCAGCGTCACGCGCATACCGCCGGAGCCGTTCGACGCCAGCTCCGACGTGGCACAGGACAGGCCCGCGGCGCCCAGGTCCTGGATGCCGACGACCAGCTTCTCCTTGAAGGCCTCCAGGGTGCACTCGATGAGGAGCTTCTCCTGGAAGGGGTCGCCGACCTGGACGGCCGGACGCTTGGACGGCTTGGCGTCGTCGAAGGTCTCCGAGGCCAGGATCGACGCGCCGCCGATGCCGTCGCCGCCGGTCCGGGCGCCGTAGAGGATGACCTTGTTGCCCGCGCCGGACGCCTTCGCGAGGTGGATGTCCTCGTGTCGCATCACGCCGATGGCACCGGCGTTGACCAGCGGGTTTCCCTGGTAGCAGGAATCGAAGACGACCTCGCCGCCGATGTTCGGCAGGCCCAGGCAGTTGCCGTAGCCGCCGATGCCCGCGACCACGCCCGGGAGCACCCGCTTGGTGTCCGGGTGGTCCGCGGCACCGAAGCGCAGCGGGTCGACCACCGCGACCGGGCGGGCACCCATCGCGATGATGTCGCGGACGATGCCGCCGACGCCGGTGGCCGCGCCCTGGTAGGGCTCGACGTACGACGGGTGGTTGTGCGACTCGACCTTGAAGGTGACCGCGTAGCCCTGGCCGACGTCGACGACACCGGCGTTCTCGCCGATGCCGACCAGCAGGGCGTCGTTCTCGGGGGCCTTCTCGCCGAACTGGCGAAGGTGGACCTTGGAGGACTTGTACGAGCAGTGCTCGGACCACATGACCGAGTACATGGCGAGCTCGGCACCGGTGGGCCGGCGGCCGAGGATCTCGACCACGCGCTCGTACTCGTCCTTCTTCAGGCCGAGTTCGGCCCAGGGCAGCTCGACGTCGGGGGTCGCGGCCGCGTGCTCGACCGTGTCCAGAGGCGTCCGGCTCATGCGTTGACCAGCTTCTTGAGGATCGAGGTGAAGAAGGGGAGGCCGTCGGTGCGGCCGGTGCCGACGAGCGGCTCCACGGCGTGCTCCGGGTGCGGCATCAGGCCGACGACATTGCCCGCCTCGTTGGTGATGCCGGCGATGTCGCGCAGCGAGCCGTTGGGGTTGAAGTCGAGGTACCGGAAGACGACACGGCCCTCCGCCTCCAGCTTGTCGAGCGTGTACTCGTCGGCGACGTACCGGCCGTCCATGTTCTTCAGCGGGATGTGGATCTCCTGGCTCTGGCGGTAGTCACCGGTCCAGGAGGTCTCCGCGTTCTCCACCCGCAGCTTCTGGTCGCGGCAGATGAAGTGGAGGTGGTCGTTGCCGAGCATCGCGCCCGGCAGGAGGTGGGCCTCGGTGAGGACCTGGAAGCCGTTGCAGATGCCGAGGACCGGCAGGCCGGCCTTCGCCTGCTCGATGACGGTCTCCATCACAGGCGAGAAGCGGGAGATGGCGCCGGCCCGCAGATAGTCGCCGTAGGAGAAACCGCCGGGGAGGACCACGGCGTCGACCTGCTTGAGGTCCTTGTCCTTGTGCCACAGGGCGACCGGTTCGGCGCCCGCAAGGCGGATCGCGCGCTGGGTGTCCCGGTCGTCGAGGCTGCCCGGGAAAGTGACGACGCCAATACGAGCGGTCACTTGGCCGCCTCCGCGACTTCTTCCACCTTGACGGTGAAGTCCTCGATCACCGTGTTGGCGAGGAAGGATTCCGCAAGATCGTGGATGCGGGCGAGCGCGGCCTCGTCAACGGGCCCGTCAACTTCCAGTTCGAAACGCTTTCCCTGACGTACGTCCGAGATCCCTTCGAAACCCAGACGCGGCAGCGCACGCTGGACCGCCTGGCCCTGGGGGTCGAGGATCTCCGGCTTGAGCATGACGTCGACTACGACGCGTGCCACTGGCACTCCCGATGTGTGGTGCTGAGCAGGTTCCTTCAGACTACCCGCACAAAATTTCTACGCGAGTAGAGTTGTAGGAAACTACGTGAGGCGCATCACGATCGGGTGTCGAAGCCGTACCGCCGCGAAAAGTTCTGGGAAAGTTCGACAGTCCACCCGGCCTGCCTATTGTGTTCGGACACGCGGGCGGATTTAGTCGGGCTTCACTTTGCATTGCCGGGCACTGTACAAATGAATTGGCAATAGCCGATACTCGGCACGTCATCGCTGTTGAGCTGTATCGACGTGCCGCACGAAGGGACCGATATTCGTGGCGCAAAAGGTCGTGGTCACGCTCTTTGACGACATCGACGGCTCGGAAGCGGCGGAAACGATCGCCTTCGGACTCGACGGCAAGTCGTACGAGATCGACCTGAACGAAACCAACGCCAAGAAACTGCGCAAGGCGCTCGCGCCCTACGTCGAGGCCGGCCGCAAGCGGTCGCGCTCCGGCAAGGCGTACAAGCAGACGGAGGTCGCCCCCGATCCGGCGGCCGTCCGTGCCTGGGCCCAGGCCAACAAGATGGACGTCCCGGCCCGCGGACGCATCCCCAAGAAGGTCTACGAGGCCTTCAGCGCCGCGCAGTGAAGCCCGCGAAGGGGCAGTCCTCAGGGCCCGTCAGCGGACCCTGAGGACCGTGCACTTGGGCATATCGGACAGCAAGGGGAGCCGACTTGCGCGACCCCCCTGCTGATCAGCTAATGTCTGGAGCACGCCGAGGGGCGAGGCCGAAAAGGCCGAAACCCCGAGGAGCGTGCGGGTGTAGTTCAGTAGCAGAACATCCCCCTTCCAGGGGGAAGGCGCAGTGTGCGATTCCTGTCACCCGCTCCGGCACCGGTCACAACCACTCGTGTGGATCAGGTAGGCTGGTGCTCGCACCGATCGGTGGGAGCCGGTCGGGAGCAGTGCGGACGTAGCTCAGTTGGTAGAGCGCAACCTTGCCAAGGTTGAGGTCGCGAGTTCGAGCCTCGTCGTCCGCTCCAGGGAAAGCCCCGGTCCTCGCGACCGGGGTTTTTTCGTGCGCCTGTGCCTCCGGCACGTTCCGGTTGGCCTCTGACATTTGTCATGCCGGGCGATGACAGCGCGCACTGCCGTCCCGCCCCGGGCGCCGCGACGCTGGCTTCATGCACTACGACGAACACGAACACGTGATTGAGGTCACCGATCTCAGGCGCGTCTACGGGGGCGGGTTCGAGGCCGTACGCGGAATCAGCTTCTCCGTGGCCCGCGGGGAGATCTTCGCCCTGCTCGGTACCAACGGGGCGGGCAAGACGTCGACGGTCGAACTGCTGGAGGGCCTCGCCGCACCCGCCGGGGGCCGGGTCCGCATCCTCGGACACGATCCCTGCCGGGAACGGGCGGCCGTACGCCCCCGCACCGGCGTGATGCTCCAGGAGGGCGGCTTCCCGGCCGAACTGACCGTCGCCGAGACAGCCAGGATGTGGGCGGGGTGCACGAGCGGGGCCCGGCCGGAGGCCGAGGTGCTGGAGCTGGTCGGGCTGGCCGGCAAACACGGGGTGCGGGTCAAACAGCTCTCCGGTGGTGAGCGGCGCCGGCTCGACCTGGCGCTCGCCCTGCTCGGCGATCCCGAGGTGCTCTTCCTCGACGAGCCGACGACCGGGCTCGACGCGGAAGGCCGCCGGGACACCTGGGAGTTGGTGCGCAGGCTGCGCGACGCGGGTACGACCGTGCTGCTCACCACGCACTACCTGGAGGAGGCCGAGGGCCTCGCCGACCGGCTCGCCATCCTGCACGAGGGCCGGATCGCGGCCTCCGGGACCCCGGCCGAGGTCACGGCGGGCCGCCCCTCCCGGATGACGTTCGAACTGCCCGACGGCTACTTCCTCGGCGACCTGCCGCCCCTGGCCGACCTCGGCGTCTGCTCCCACGAGAGCGACGGAAGGGTCGTACGGCTGCGCACGACCCAGCTGCAGCGGACCGCGACCGGCGTCCTGACCTGGGCCGAGCGGACCGGGGTCGAGCTGCGCGCCCTGGACATGCGCTCGGCGTCACTGGAGGAGGCATTCCTCGGAATCGCCCGCGAGCACGCACCACGGGCGGCGGCATGAGCGGAACCGGGACACGTCCGAGGGGGCGCAGCGGGGTGAACGGGGCCGGAGCGGAGACGGAGGGTTGCGCGGTGAGCGGGACGAGTGGGGTTCGGGTGGCGGCCGGGGACGGCGTACGGGCAGTGGGCGGTACGCGGGTGAGTGGCCGGGATCGTGTGGGCAGTGGTGGCTGGGGGGTGGTGGGGCGGCGGCTGGGGGCGCTGGGGCGGGCCGAGTTCGTGCTGCTCGGCCGTAACCGCGGGGTCGTGTTCACCGCGCTGGCCGTGCCACTGCTGCTGCCGTTCAGCGTGCGGCCGGCCATCGATCAGCTGGACCTGAGGAAGCAGGGACTGACCGTCGGCACCACTCTGCTGACGGCCGCGATCGGCTTCTCCTTCCTCTTCGCCGTGTACACCTCGCTGGTCAACGCCTACGTCGCCCGACGCGAGGAACTCGTCCTCAAACGGCTGCGCACCGGCGAGCTCTCCGACGCCGAGATCCTCACCGGCACCGCCCTGCCCGCGCTCGGCATCGGACTCGCCCAGGCGCTCGTGCTGTGCGTCGGATGCGCGGCCCTGCTGTCCACCGGCGCGCCCAGGGCGCCGTATCTGATCCTGCCCGGACTGCTGGCCGGCTACCTGGTCAGTGCCGCGCTCGCCGCGCTCACCGCGTCCTTCACCCGGACCGTGGAGAGCAGCCAGGTCACCGCGCTGCCGCTGATGTTCCTGTCGATGCTCGGATCCGGGATCACGTTCCCGACCGAGCTCCTGCCGGACAAGCTGGCCACCGTCTGCGAACTGCTCCCGCTGTCCCCGGCGATCCGGCTCGTCCGCGGCGGCTGGACGGGCCAGTTGAGCGCCGGCGAGGCACTCGGCGCCCTTGTCACCGCGTTGGCCTGGATCTTCATCGCGGTGTTTGCTGTACGGCGGCGGTTCCGGTGGGAACCGCGGCGCTGAGCACGGAAGCGACGGGGGACGGGCGCGCATGGTGGGCCGGATACGAGGATGGCAGCAGCGGCACTGGGGGCGGCGGAGCAAGGCGGAGCGGGTCGAGCTGACCAGCGTCTTCACCTGGTACGGCACGATCTGGTTCATCATGTGCTTCTGGGTGCTGCTGCCGTTGCCCGGCGGTCTCGCCCACCGGCCGGTGGCGGGTGGGCTCGGCGCCCTCCTCGTCCTCGTGGCGATCCTGCAGTGCGTGGTCGCGAACCGGCTCACCAGGCCCGTGCTCAGCCACTATCTCGGGCGTGCCGAGCTGCCGGCCGGGGCGCACCGCACACCGGCCGTCCTGCTGGGGCTGGCGCTGGCGCTGATCGTGGCGCTCGCCGGGCTGAACGCGGCGAGCGGGATGACGGTCCGGTTCACGATCGGCGGCGTCGTGCTGCCGTTCGCGCTGCTCTACGGGTTCATGGTCCCCGTCGGGGTGTTTCTGCGCCGGTCCGCGGTGTTCACGGTGCTGCTCACCACGGCCGTCGGGCTCGCCGACCGTGACGGCTTCGGCCTGGTGGCGACCGTCGCGACGATCGTCTTCCAGGCGGTCTTCGCGCTGCTCGCCGGCCGCTGCGGCGCCTGGACCCTCTCCGTGCTGTGGGAGGGGGAGCGGGCCCGTGAGGTGGAGGCCCGGCTCGCCGTCGCGGAGGAGCGGCTGCGGTTCGGGCGGGATCTGCACGACGTGCTGGGCCGGAACCTGTCCGTGATCTCGCTCAAGAGCGAGCTGGCGGTGCAACTGGCCCGGCGGGGGCGGCCGGAGGCCGTGGAGCAGATGATCGAGGTGCAGCGCATCGCGCAGGAGTCCCAGCGCGAGGTACGGGCCGTCGTACGCGGCTACCGGGAGGCCGACCTCGGGGCCGAACTCACCGGCGCCCAGGGTGTGTTGACGGCCGCCGGGATCGACTGCGAGGTCAGCGCGGAGACGGCGGGGTTGCCCGCAGAGGTGCAGTCCGCGCTCGGCTGGGTGGTGCGCGAGGCGACCACCAATGTGCTGCGGCATGGGGACGCCGGACGCTGCACGTTGTGTCTGCGGGTGCTTGAGGGGCGTGTGGTGCTGACGGTGGAGAACGACGGGCTGCCCGGAACCCCCCACGGGGGTGGGGGTTCCGGGCTCGCCGGGCTGCGGGAACGGCTGGCGGTCGTCGGCGGCACCTTGAAGGCGGGCGCGGTGCCCGAGGCCCGGTTCCGGCTGGTGGCAGAGGTGCCACTGGAACAGAAAGTGAGTGAAGTCACGTCATGAGCACTCCGGTACGGCTGTTGCTCGCCGACGACGAGCATCTGATCCGCGGCGCGCTGGCCGCGCTGCTGTCGCTGGAGGACGATCTCCTCGTCGTCGCGGAGGCGGCCAGCGGACCCGAGGCGCTGGCGATGGCGCGGGCCCACGCACCCGATGTCGCCGTGCTCGATCTTCAGATGCCGGGCGCCGACGGTGTGAAGGTCGCCACATCCCTGCGGGCCGAACTGCCCGGCTGCCGGGTGCTGATCGTCACCGGACACGGACGGCCGGGCCATCTGAAACGGGCACTCGCGGCCGGTGTGCGGGGGTTCGTCCCGAAGACGGTCAGCGCGCAGCGGCTCGCCGAGATCATCCGGACGGTGCACGCCGGAAACCGTTATGTCGACCCGGAGTTGGCCGCCGACGCGATCTCCGCCGGGGACTCCCCGCTGACCGCGCGGGAGGCCGAGGTGCTGGAGCTGGCGGCCGACGGAGCACCGGTCGCGGAGATCGCCGAGCGGGCCGCACTGTCCCCGGGGACCGTACGGAACTACCTCTCCTCGGCCGTCACGAAGCTCGGCGCGGAAAACCGTCATGCGGCAGTGCGTCTCGCACGGGAGCGAGGTTGGGTATAGTTGCTCTCGCGCCACGGCGCAACGCGGACGTAGCTCAGTTGGTAGAGCGCAACCTTGCCAAGGTTGAGGTCGCGAGTTCGAGCCTCGTCGTCCGCTCCAGTAAGGCCCCCGGTCTCCCGGGGGCCTTTTGCGTCACCGCTCGCGGGTCAGGACCAGCTCATGCCCGTCAGCCGCTCGTACGCCTCCACGTACTTCTGCCGGGTCGCCTCCACGACGTCCTGCGGCAGCGGCGGCGGGGGCTGCTCGCTCTTGCGGTCCCAGCCGGACTCCGCCGAGGTCAGCCAGTTCCGGACGAACTGCTTGTCGTACGACGGCTGCGTCCGGCCCGGCTGCCACTGGTCGGCCGGCCAGAAGCGGGAGGAGTCCGGGGTGAGGACCTCGTCGGCGAGGACGAGGGTGTCTCCGTCGAAGCCGAACTCGAACTTGGTGTCGGCCAGGATGATCCCCCGCTCGCGGGCGATGTCCCGGGCGCGGGAGTACACGGCGAGCGTGGCCTGGCGCAGCTGGGCCGCGGTCTCGGCACCGACCTGGCGGGCGACCTCCTCGTAGGAGACGTTCTCGTCGTGTTCGCCGACCTCGGCCTTGGTGGCGGGGGTGAAGATCGGGGCGGGCAGTTCGGAGCCGTCGACGAGGCCTTCGGGGAGGGCGAGGCCGCAGACCGTACGGGACTCGTCGTACTCGACGAGTCCCGAGCCGGTGAGATAGCCGCGGGCCACGCACTCGACCGGGACCATCCTCAGGGACTTGCAGACCAGCGTGCGGCCCGCCCAGTCGGCGGGGGCGCCCTCGGGCAGCTCGGTGCTGATCACATGGTTGGCGGCCAGGTCCCGCAGCTGGTCGAACCACCACAGGGAGAGCTGGGTGAGGACGCGGCCCTTGTCGGGGATCTCCGTGGGCAGCACCCAGTCGTAGGCGGAGATGCGGTCGCTGGCGACCATCACGAGGTCGCCCGCCTCGTTCCGGTACAGCTCGCGCACCTTTCCGGTGTGCAGATGCACCAGGCCCGGAACCTGGATCGGCTCGGGCTTTTCTACGAATCCGGACACGGTTCCTCCCCGTGGTTCTGTCCAATGGCTTGATTGTCCCGTATGGAACCCCCGAGCCGGACAGCGGGTCAGTCGCGTTTGCAGATGCGGTCCAGCAGATTCGCCGTGGCGCGCTGGATACGGGGGTCCACATGGCCGGGGCGGTCCAGGGCCGGGGACCAGGCGAAGGTTCCGGAGGCGAAGACCCAGGCGCCGGAGGGGGCCCGGTACAGGGACGTCTCCTGGTGGCGCAGGGCGCCCTCGCCGTCGGTGTACGGGGAGTGGGCGAGCAGGATGCGCTCCTCGTGCTCGGGCAGCGGGGTGCGCGGGAAGTACCGGTCGGCCTCGCCGGCGACCAGGCCCTCGATCTCGTCGCCCTCGTGCGCGCCCGTCGCCTCCCACAGCCAGTGGCCGGCGTTGCGGACGATCAGCGGGTGCGGCTCGGGTACGCGGCCCGCGTACTGGATGCCGACCAGCTGCTGCTCGGGCCGGTCGATCTCGCGCCACAGCACCGGCTTTCCGGGGCCCTTGCGTTTGCGGCAGGTCAGCAGCCGGTCCGGGACGCCGGACGGGGAGGGGCCCAGCTCCACCTGCCAGTACATGGTGTTGGCGGAGAGGAAGACCAGCGAGGTGCCCCGGTCCCGGGCGTCCTCGACGGCCCGGCGCATCGGCACCGACCAGTACTCGTCGTGGCCGGGGAAGACCAGGCCCCGGTAGCGGGTGGGGTCGACGCGGCCGGCGTGCAGATCGCGGGCTTCGGCGTAGGCGAGGTCGTAGCCGTAGCGCTCGGCCCAGCGGATGAAGTCGTAGGCGTGCCCGACATGCAGGGGCAGGCCCGCTCCCGCGTAGGGGCGGTCGAAGGAGACCGTGGTGGCAGCGTCGGCCTCGCCGAGCAGCCGGCCGTTCTCGTCCCAGGCGTGGTAGAGGCTGGCGCCGGTGCGGCCGTCCTCCGGATACAGGTTGTACGCCTGCCAGGTGATGTCCGGCAGCAGCAGGAGCAGGTCGGCGGGGTGGTCGTCGCGGACCGTGAACGGCACGTGGGAGCGGTAGCCGTCGGCGGTGGTGAGGACGGCCACATAGGCGCCGATGCGCCAGTGGGAGGGCACCTGGAGGCGCCAGGACAGCCACCAGTGGTGGCAGGAGACCGTGCGGTCGGCGGCGAGTGGCGGGAGCTGGACGATGCCGGACAGCCGCGGGCTGGTGGTGATCTTGGAGGCGCCGTCGCCGCCGTAGTGGCCGATCCGGTAGACGTCGACGCTGAACTCCTGGGGCGGGTCGACCGTGACGTGGAAGTCGATCGCCTCGCCCGGCCTGACCGCGCCGGTGGAGGTGAAGCCCTTGATCTGGCGGTGCACGTCGTCGGCGGCGCGGGGCCCGGTTGCACCCGCACGCGGCGCGGGCACCCGGGGCCTGCCGTCGGTGAGCTGCTGCGGGCTCGCATCGACGTACCAGGGCACGACGTGACCGGTGTCGTCGAAGTAGGTCTCACTGCCGCGCAGCCAGGGCAGAGGACCCTGGCCGAAAGGATCCGTGACGGCGTGCGCGAGCGCTCCGGACTCCCAGCGGCGAATGTGGTCCGAGGCCATGGCCGTCCCCTCCCTCATGCCCCCGTGTCGTCCTGTATCGGTGGTGCTCGCGGTGCTCGGTGGTGCGCCCCGGGCTCGGCCGTGCTGTCGTATGTCGCACGCCTTTGCCAGGTGCGTGGTCGCTCCCAGCACATCACATAACGCACGGGCTCGGTCACTACTCGTTGCGAATTGACCTGAACTGGAAGACAGGGCTTCCGTCAGACGAGCCGAACGGGCTTCTCGGGGCGTATGCCGGAAGCGGCCAGCCAATCGCGCAGCGGGCCCGGGTCTCCCTCTTCGACCAGGCTGAGCACCCTGGTCGTGAGGTCGGCGGCCCGCTCACCGCCGAGCAGCAGGGAGGGGCCGTCCAGCCAGTCCAGGGCGGGGACCGCGCCGGCGGTGTCGATGGCCGCGCAGCACACCATCGCCGTGACGTGGTCGGTGAGCAGGTCGCGGGCGGTGCGCGGGGGCTGCAGCGGGAACAGCGGCAGCCCGCCGTCGTCCCACAGGGCGCTCTCGGGGCTCCGGCCGGTGGCTGTCGCGCCCCCGGGCACCCCGTGCTCCTCACGGGCCAGCGCGGCGCTCAGACCGGCGGCAAGGGCGGCGCTCCGCTCCCCCTGCGGCGCCTCGCCCTCACCTTCGGCGGGGATCCGCATCCCACCCCCGCGGCTTTCGCCATCGGGCACGTGCGGCGCCTGTGGGGGGTGCTCGCCGTCGGGGATGTGCGGGTCGGGCGCCGGGGCGGGCGGCTCCAGGGGGTCGTGCTCGCCCTCGGCGGCGTACGGGTAGCTCGCCGGGGCGGATGACTCCAGGGGGGCGTGCTCGCCCTCGGCGGCTCGCGGGTCGGGCGCCGGGGCGGATGACTCCAGGGAGCCGTGCTCACCGTCGGCGGCGTACGGGTCGGGCGCCGGGGCCGGCGGCCCGGGGGAACCGCGCTCGCCCTCGGCGGCGTACGGGTCGGTCACCGGGGCCGGCGGCCCCAGGGGGCCGTGCTCGCCCTTGGCGGCTCGCGGGTTGCTGTGGGGGGTTCGGGGGGCTGCCGCCTCTGTGGCGGGCACGGTCAGGTGGTCCAGGACGCGGGCCAGGGTGGGGCCGCCGGGGTCGGGGGTCGCGGGGTCGAGCGAGGCGCGGACGCCGAGGGAGTCCAGGACGCGGTGCAGACGGGCCGCGTCGGCACGCCAGGTGCGGTCCACGACCTCCTCCGGGTACGCCTGCCAGTCCACCGGCGCCCAGTCCGGACCGGACTCCGCGGGACCGCCGTGGAACAGCCGCGCGGCGAGCAGCGAGGCGGCCTCGTCCACCGCGCCGGGCTCTTCCAGCAGGTCGCAGGCGGGGCGCTCGCCGAGCCGGGAGGTGAAGCCCTCGGCCAGGCGGTCCCGCCGGGACAGCTCGGTGAGCGCGGCGACCACGCCCGCGTCCAGCCCGGAGGGCCAGCGGCCCATCCGCCAGGCGGGCAGTGCGACCCGGGTCAGCAGCCGGTCCCAGCCGGCGTAGGCGAGGCCGACCTGCTCCTGGGCGACGATCCTCAGGCCGTAGTCGACGGCCTGGGCCCGCTCGGCCGCCGCCGCGGCGACCCCGCGCTCCATCTGCGTCGCGTGCTCCCGGCAGCCGCGCAGCAGCAGCCGGGCCACCCCGCCGAGGGCCGCGCACACCCCCCGGGCCACCAGGCAGCGGCCCGGTGCGGAGGCGACCGCGACCGCGGCGTCCAGACCGCGCACGAAGCGCCGGGCGGCCGCTATGTCCGGGTGCGCCGAAGGGCCCGTACCCGCGATGACCGGGGCGAGGACCGCGCGCAGCTCCCCGACGCGCATCCACCACAGAAACGGGGAGCCGATGACGAGCACCGGCGCGACGGGGGCCCGGCGGCGGCCCGGGCCCGCTATCTCGTCGGGCGCGGGACGCGGGGGCGGGCCGTGGGCCGCGTGTGTGCGGTCCTCCAGCCAGCTGTCGCAGTCCGGGGTGAGCGCTATGGCCGAGGGGGCCGGGACGTCCAGGCGGTCGGCGAGGTCGCGCACCAACCGGTACAGGTCCGGGGCGGACTGCTCCGGGATGGGCACCGTCGGGCTGACTGCGGGACGCGCCCGGGCCACGACCAGCGCGATGCCGACGGCGGCCAGCAGCACCAGCACGGCGAGGACGCCCACGGCCCAGCGCGCGGCGTCCCAGCCCCGGCCGACGAAGTGGCCGGTGGACACGCCGGTCAGCAGGATCACCGCGGCAGCCGCGGGCAGCAGGGCCACGCCCAGCGCGCGGCCCCGGACCCGCAGTACGGCGAGGGCCCGGGAACGCGCGGCCTGCGCGCCCGCCTCCGCACCGATTCCGGTCACGTGCCGACCTCACCCCCTCGCTGCCGATGCCGTGCCGATCTGGTGGTGCTCACTCCCCCACTGTGGCACCCGCCACTGACATCGCAATGCCGGTGGGCCAAGTGCCGGAACGCTTGCGCGGCACCCTAGTTGGGGCCCCGGCCCCCGTCAGCCGTATGGGCGATTGCTCACTCGATGGAATGGCTTTGGTCAGAGGTGGGTGACAGACAGCAAAGATCAGGCCCCGGATTCGGAAATCCGGGGCCTGGGTGTCGTGCCGGCGGCAGGGGGGCGGGTCAGGCGCTTGCCCGCGCCGCCTTCGCGGCGATGTCGGTGCGGTGCTGGGAGCCCTCCAGACGGATCCGGCCCACCGCCCGGTACGCCCGCTCGCGCGCCTCGGTCAGGTCCTTGCCGGTGGCGGTGACGGACAGCACGCGCCCGCCCGCACTGACCACGGCGTCGCCGTCCCGCTTCGTCCCGGCGTGCAGGACGTACGCGTGCGGGGCGTCCTCGGCGGCCACCTCGTCCAGACCGGTGATCGGGTCGCCGGTGCGGGGGGTGCCGGGGTAGTTGTGCGAGGCGACGACGACGGTGACGGCCGCGTCCTCGCTCCAGCGCAGGGGCGGCAGATCGGCGAGGTTGCCGGTGGCGGCGGCCATCAGCAGCCCGGCCAGCGGGGTCCTCAGCCGGGCCAGCACCACCTGGGTCTCCGGGTCGCCGAAGCGGGCGTTGAACTCGATGACCCGGACACCGCGGCTGGTGATCGCCAGGCCCGCGTAGAGAAGGCCGGAGAACGGGGTGCCGCGGCGGTGCAGCTCGTCCACGGTCGGCTGCAGGACCGTCTGCAGCACCTCGTCGACCAGCTTCGGCTCGGCCCACGGCAGCGGCGAGTAGGCGCCCATGCCACCGGTGTTCGGACCCTCGTCGCCGTCCAGGGCGCGCTTGAAGTCCTGGGCGGGCTGGAGCGGTACGACCGTCACGCCGTCGGTGATCGCGAAGAGGGACACCTCGGGGCCGTCGAGGAACTCCTCGATGACCACGCGTTCACAGGCGGCGGCGTGGGCCTTGGCGGCGTCCAGGTCATCGGTGACGACGACGCCCTTGCCGGCGGCGAGGCCGTCGTCCTTGACGACGTAGGGGGCGCCGAAGGCGTCCAGGGCCTCGGCGACCTCATCGGCCGTCGTGCACACGTAGGAACGGGCGGTCGGCACCCCGGCCGCCGCCATGACGTCCTTGGCGAAGGCCTTGGAGCCCTCCAGCTGCGCGGCTTCCTTCGACGGACCGAACACCGGGATGCCGGCCGCACGGACGGCGTCGGCCACACCGGCGACCAACGGGGCCTCCGGGCCGACGACGACCAGGTCGGCACCGAGGCCGGCGGCCAGCTCGGCGACCGCCTTGCCGTCGAGCGCGTCGACCGGGTGCAGCTCGGCGACCTCCGCGATGCCGGCGTTGCCGGGGGCGCAGTGCAGCGCGGTGACGTCGGGGTCGAGGGACAGGGAGCGGCACAGGGCGTGTTCGCGGGCGCCGCTGCCGATGACGAGGACCTTCACGGGGTCAGCCTAATGGCAAGGTTGCCGAAGACCGGGGCCCGGGTTTGTTGGACTTTCCTCCAAAGGGCCCGCGCCGGTCCTGCCTGTTCGTTGCCGACCCAGCCCATTCGTCCGGTCCGGCCCATTCGTAGCCGGTCCGGCCTATTCGTTGGAGAACTCCTCCACCACCGTCGCCCCCAGCTCCTTGACGATCAGTTCGTGGCCGGAGAGTGCCGACTCGTCGAGGTCCGGGTCGTCGTCCTCCGGAATGTCGTCCTCCAGGGAGACCGGCGGCGGCTCCGGGGCGGCCGTGGGCCGCGGGGCGGGTGCGGCAGGAACGGCAGCGGGGCCGGACCGCGCGGGTGCGGACGGCTGCGGGGCCGGCTGGGGAGCAGGGCGGGGCGAGGCGGGGGCGCCGTAACCGCCACTCCCGGCCGAAGCGCCGCCGTAACCGCCTCCGCCGCCGAAGCCGCCGGCGGACTGGGGTGCGGATCCGCCGCCGGACGGGTCGACGACCGCCTCGATCTTCCACTGCACGTGGAACTGCTCGGCCAGCGCCGCCCGCAACACGTCCTCGCTGCCGCTGCCGGCGAAGTTGTCCCGGGCGCCGGCGTTGACGAAGCCGAGTTGCAGGGTGGTGCCGTCGAAACCGGTCACCTGGGCGTTCTGGCTGAGCAGGATCCAGGTGAAGCGGCGGCGGTTCTTGACGGCCTCCAGGATGTTCGGCCAGAGCACACGCGGATCGAGGCCGCCGGCCGCGGGAGCTGCTGCCGGAGCCGGTGCGGGTGCCGCCGGAGCCGCGGGGGCCGTCTGCGCGGCGCCGCCCGCCTGGTGCTGCGGCGCAGCGGGTGCCTGGCCGGGAGCCGGCCGGCCCTGCTGCCCACCCTGCTGACCGCCCGCCGGTGCCGCGGCCGTGGGCCAGCCACCGGGGCGCCGACCGCTGCCGGCAGCAGCGGCAGTGGGCCAGGCGCCGGGAGCGGCGGGGGACGGGGTGGAAGCACCGGCCGGGGCCGGGAAGGCAGCGGGCGCACCAGGGGAGTCGGACGGCCGTACCGGGGCCTGGTCGGTGGGGGTGGGGCCGGGGGCCGTCGTGGGGGTGGCCGGGGTCGGCGCTGCCGGGGCGGGGGCTGTGGGTGCGGGGGCGGCCGGAGCCGGACCACCGACGCCGGAGCCGGGACCGTCAACGCCCGGGCCACCGGCACCGTGACCAGGGACGCCAGGACCAGCGGCCTCCGGACCACCGGCACCCGGACCAGCGACACCAGGACCACCTGCGCCCGGACCGGCCGGGACGGATCCGCCCACGCCCGGCCCCCCGGCCCCCGGACCGTTGGCCGCGCGCACCGCCGCGCGGGCCGCCGCGGGGCCGCCGCCGGGCGGCACGGGGGCGCTCGCGGGCGATACCGGAGCACCGGCGGGCGATGCCGGGGCACCGGCGGCGTGGGCCTCGGGCCCGGGCACGTACCCCATGGCGGGCGCACCGGTGCCGCCCGAGAAGTGGACGCCGCGTTCGAGACGGTCGAGGCGGGCCATCACGGACCGCTGGTCTCCGTAGGCGGCGGGGAGCAGCACGCGGGCGCAGATCAGTTCCAGCTGGAGGCGGGGCGAGGTGGCACCGCGCATCTCCGTCAGGCCCTCGTTGACGAGGTCGGCGGCGCGGCTCAGCTCGGCGGCGCCGAAGGTGGAGGCCTGGGCCTGCATCCGCTCCAGGACGTCGGCGGGGGCGTCGAGGAGCCCCTTGTCCACGGCGTCCGGAACGGCGGCGAGGATCACCAGGTCCCGCAGCCGCTCCAGCAGGTCGGCGACGAAGCGCCGCGGGTCGTTGCCGCCCTCGATGACGCGGTCCACGACCTCGAAGGCGGCGGCCCCGTCGCCGGTGGCGAAGGCCTCGACGACGGAGTCGAGCAGCGAGCCGTCGGTGTAGCCGAGGAGGGAGGTGGCCATGGCATACGTCACACCCTCCGCTCCGGCGCCGGCGAGCAGCTGGTCCATGACGGACATGGAGTCACGCACGGAACCGGCGCCGGCGCGCACGACGAGCGGGAGGACGCCCTCCTCGACCGGGATGTTCTCCTTCTGGCACACCTCGGCCAGGTAGTCCCGCAGGGTGCCGGGCGGGACCAGCCGGAAGGGGTAGTGATGGGTCCGGGACCGGATGGTGCCGATGACCTTCTCGGGCTCGGTGGTGGCGAAGATGAACTTCAGATGCTCCGGCGGCTCCTCCACGACCTTCAGCAGCGCGTTGAAGCCGGCCGACGTGACCATGTGGGCCTCGTCGATGATGTAGATCTTGTACCGGCTGCCCGCGGGGCCGAAGAAGGCTTTCTCACGCAGCTCACGGGCGTCGTCCACACCACCGTGGGAAGCGGCGTCGATCTCGATGACGTCGATCGAGCCGGGCCCGTTCCTGGCCAGGTCCCGGCACGACTGGCACTCCCCGCAGGGCGTCGGCGTGGGACCTTGCTCACAGTTCAGACAGCGGGCGAGGATCCGCGCGCTGGTCGTCTTGCCGCAGCCGCGCGGACCGCTGAACAGGTACGCGTGATTGACCCGGTTGTTCCGCAGCGCCTGCTGCAGCGGGTCGGTGACATGCTCCTGCCCGATGACCTCGGCAAAGGTCTCCGGGCGATAGCGGCGGTACAGCGCGAGAGACGACACGCATACGAGGTTATAGGCGCTCACTGACAACCGGCCCCGGCCGCGGACGCCCCGGGAACGCAAGGGCCCCCCACGCACCCGCCAGAGCCGACCTACCCTTGCTGCCTTCCGGCCCTGGGGGAGTTCAGTCAGATAGCGCCGCGTGAGGGGCTGCGCCCACAGTACCCGATCGCGGCCCGTGGGCTGTAACGGATGCGGGCCTGCGGGAACGGGTTCGCGAGCACTCCCCTCGGTCATGTAATGTTTCCGGCGGAGGATTCGCCTAGAGGCCTAGGGCGCACGCTTGGAAAGCGTGTTGGGGGCAACCCCTCACGAGTTCGAATCTCGTATCCTCCGCCAGCCCGAAGGGCCGGACCGCAGCAGCGGTCCGGCCCTTCGGCGTATGTATGTCTGTCCGAGCAGGCCCTTCCCGAACCCGCGACCGGTGGGGAGGGGTCAGCGGCTCGGGGAGGAAGTGGGTGGGGTTGTCGGGAGGGGGCTGATGCCCGGCTCGTAGTGGTCGCGGAGGTAGATGCGGGTGCGGTCCGGGGCGTAGTCGTGGGCGTAGAGGCTGACGCAGCCGGTGTCCGAGGTGCCGTACGGATCGGCGAGCGGGTCCGGGCTCGCGGTGGGCTTGGGGTCGGCGCCGGGGCAGACGGAGCCGTAGCGCATGCCCTTCTTGAACGACTCCGGCTCCGGCACACCCAGGTGTCTGAAGTCGTGGGTCCGCACGTCGGTCACGGCGGCCGTGGGCTCCAGCAGTTCGCCGGCCGGCGGATAGGCGGCCAGGAAGGCCCGTGCCTGGGACCTGGTCAGTGTGAAGGTGAGCACACCAGTGTCGAAGCGGGAGGTCACCTGATAGCCGGCCCGCGCGTCCTGGGCCGCCGCCGGGATGTCGACGCCCATGTGCCCGCTCATCCACCCCGGCGTGACGCCCTCGACCCACCTGTCGTCCGCGGTCTGCCGGGCGGCGCGGTCACCGGCCGGGCCGGTACTGGAGTCGGGTACGGAGCAGCCTGTCGCCGTCAGGGCGCCCAGCAGGGCCAGCGTGCCGAGGGCCGCCCCGGCGGCGCGCGTCCGGCGGTGGCCGCCTGTGTTGTCGTGGGCGTCGTTCATCGGCCGGCCGTCCTCCCGGGTGACCTGTGCGTCGTACGGCCCTGCTGTTGCTCCCGGCCCGGGTCCGTGCGTCCGTCCCTGCTTTCGTCGGGGCCCGGCGGCGGGGACTGGTTGGGCTGCGAGGAGCCGAGATCGTAGTGGTGCGTGCTGCTGCTCCCCGCCATGTCGTACTCCTGGGCGAGTCCCACCCGGTGGAGCTTGGCCATCTGGCCGTCGGGGATCTTCATCGGGCCCACGTTGACGCCCTTGCCCTCGTCCCAGTTGTAGCGGTCCCAGACGTTCGCCTGGTAGTCGACGGAGATCTTCGGGTTGCCGTGCGCATCCGGTACGGCCGTCACGACGCCGGTGACGTTGGTGTTGGCGCCGCCCACCGCGTAGAACCAGTTCTCGTTGATGTCCTTGCTGAAGTAGAAGCCGTCGGGCAGCTTCGCCTCCACCGGGATGGCGACCGGTTTGCCGCCGTTCTCCCGGAACTGCTGCAGGGCCTGCTGGCGCCAGCCGTTCTGGTGGTGCCGGACGATGTCGTCGACGTACGTCTTGAACTCCGGGACGTCCGCCATCATCTTGTCCACGGGCAGGACCATCGGGGAGCCGCTGTTGCCGAGGTAGTGGGCCATGTTGCGGGAGGCGTCCGTCATGCCCTTCCAGTCGGCGCCCTCGGCGAGCAGTTCCATCTTTCGCTTGGTGGCCCACTCGTCGAATCCGGGTGACTCCGATCCGTGCGCCCCCGCCCCGGCGTCGGCCGCGACCTGCGGCATGGTCGGGCTCAGGATGCCGGCCGCCATGAGGTCGTCCTTCTTCGCGAGCCAGAGGCGGGCCCGCGCCTCGGGGCTCAGCGACCCCCACAGGCGTTTCAGCTCGGCGCGTTGTTTCGCGTCGGCGTCACCGCCCAGCGCGGCGAGTTCCTCGGCGCGGGGCAGCTGCTCCTCGTCGAGGGAGGTGTACTTGGCGTGCCCGGCGTTGTACGGGTCGTTGCCGTGGCTCTTGCGCAGCGCCCGTACCGCCGCGGCGTCGACCTCGGCGGCGTGCTGGACGATTCCGGTGAGCGTGTCGGCATACCACTGGATGTAGTCCTTGGTGCGCTGGTTCGGGCCCTTGGGTGTGCACATCGCCTCCATCACGCGGACCGTGCCGCCCGGCCCGTCCGTGACGAAGAGAGGGGGGTCCGGGGGGTCGTGGGCGGGGTTGCCCTTGCGCGCCGCGTCGGTGAGGCTCTTCGCCTGCTTCTGGTACGTCGTCAGCTCCGCGTGGGTGTCCGCGAGCACGGCGGCGATGCTCTCCGCCTCCGACTGGAGATCGGCGATCTCCTTGGCCGTCTTGCGTACGAACTCCCTTGTGACGTCCGCGTTGACACCCTTCCAGCGAGCCCCTTCGGACTTCTTGAGCATGCCGTCCCGCGTGTCGGTGGCCAGTTCGGCCAGGCCCTCGGCCATCGACTTCCAGTCGGACACCGCCGTGCCCAGCTTGCCGAGGTCCAGAGCCATGAGATCCGAGTAGGTGAAGTCCCCCATGTCCTCTCCTACCTGCCCTACTTGAAGTACTCGCTCAGCACCGAGACGGGCACCGGTCCGTTACGTCCACTGATGTCGGCGGCGATCCGGGCGTCGTCCCGCGCGTGCAGCTTCTTGCTGTAGTCGAGGTGGTTGGAGATGTGCGCACACGCCTGCAGCACGTGCTTCACCTGGGAGGTCCAGATCTCGACGGTCGTCTCCAGTTCCGAACCGAGCCCGAGGTGGCTGCTCTTCAGTTCGGCAGCCGCCTGCATGGTGGATCCGGACGCGTGACGGCCGGCGCCGGCCGCGGCGATGTCGGCCTTCTTGCTCAGCTCACCATGGAGAACGAACGCCTCGTGGCCCACGGCCCCCAAGTCGTCCTGGTGCACGACGAGATCCGCGTCATCGGATCCTCCGAGCCCGGCCTGGTTCAGCTGCATCCGGGCGCCGCCGCCCTGCGCTGTCGCAGCCTTGGCCCTCTCCCACTCTTCCCACGCCATGTGTTCCCCCCTGACACCCGTCAGCCCGTGCGACGACCGATCAAGCGCCGCACCAGCGAACCTATCAATTCCTTTACCAATTCGGGTGGAGGTTTTGGTCTATCGCGGCACCCGCACCGGTACCGGCACCGTCACCTGGTCCACGTCCGACACCCGTACCGTCACCTTCATCGTCCAGGTCCCCGGCAGGGGCAGGTCGAAGGAGTCGGAGGCCCAGTAACCGCCCCGGTCGGTGACCCTGGTGTCCAGGGGGCCGATCCGCCGTCCGGCCAGGGTGAAGGTGACCCGCAGTTCGGGGACCGAGGACAGGCCGCCGTCGGGGCCGTAGACCACCGCCTGGACGGAGGTGCGGCCCACCCGGCCCGGGTCCAGGGTGACCTGGACCTTGCCGTGGCCGCCGGGGGTGCCGACATCGAAGGGGACCGTGGTGACGGAGGCCGTCGGGATGCCGCTCGCCGGTGCCGCCGTCTCCGCGGTCTCCGCGGCCTCGGTGGCCGTCCGGCCCGGCACCGTGCTCGTCAGGAGCGTCGTCAGGGCCAGCACCACCACGCCGACGGCCGCCTCCGCCAGTACCGAGCGGCGCAGGAGGTGGAAGGGGAGCTGCGGGGGCGGGGCGGGGGGTTCCGGCGGGAGCGGGGGACCCGTGGCCGGTTCGGGGACGCGGGCGGCGGGTGCCGCCTTGCCGGCCCGGGCCTGCGTCAGGCGGGCTGTCCAGGTGCGGGAGCAGGCCGCCGCCAGCAGCAGCGCGGTGACCGCCGCCAGTTTGGCCAGCAGGGTGCGCCCGTACGTCGTGTCCGTGAGCGCCTGCCAGGAACCGAGGCCCCGCCAGGACTGGTAGACACCGGTCAGGACCAGGACCGTCACCGAGGCGAAGGCCAGGCGCGAGAAGCGGGCCGGGACCGAGGCCGGGAGGGCGGGGGTGCGCTGCAGCATCCTCAGCAGCGCGGCCAGGCCGCCCAGCCAGGCCGCCATGGCCAGCAGGTGAAGGGTGGCGGAGGTGATCGCCGGCGGGACTTGCAGGCCCGCGGAGGCGTGCTCGGCCGCCGACCAGGTCAGGACGAGGGGCAGGGACAGGGCCGCGGCCACGGCGAGGGTGGCGCGGCGGGGAAGCCTTCTGCGGCGGGCCCTGAGCAGGGCCACGGCGGCTGCCGCCAGGAGCAGCAGCGCCAGCCGGGCGAGCAGGAGTGCGCCGGGGCGGGTCGTGGCCGCGTGCGCGAGGGCGCGCAGGGAGAGGGCCTGCGCGGGGGAGGTGCCTTCCTCGTAGGGGGTGCGCAGGACGAACAGGACGGCCGTCGAGGCGAGGAGGGTCCAGGCGGCGGCCAGGGCGGGGGTGCGCAGCGGGGCCGCGACGGGCGGGCGGCAGTACGCGACGAACGCGGTGGTGCCGAGGAGGAGGGCCAGGCAGAGGTAGGCGAGCCAGCGGGCGATGTTGTACAGGGCCGCCGTGGCGGGGTTCTCCGTGGCGTCGGGGACCGCGCTCACGGTCGTCGCCGTGCGCTTGCCGACCGAGAAGGTGAGCGCGCCGGACACCGGGTGGCTGTCCGCCGACACCACCCGCCAGGCGACCGTGTAGGTGCCGGTGGCGAGGTGGGCGGGCAGGGAGACGCGGGCCGTGTCCGAGCGGCCCGGGGCGTGGCCGGCGGGGCCCGTGCGCACCCGGTGGTTGCGGGGGTCGTAGACCCGGAAGGAGTCGGTGAGCAGGCCGACCGACTCGGTGAAGGTCAGGGTGACGTGCCGGGGGGCCGTACGTACGACGCTGCCGTCGCCGGGGTCGCTCGTGCGCAGGGCCGCGTGCGCCGACGCGGGGGCGGCCGTGCCGAGCAGGAGGAACAGCAGGCCCGCGCAGAGCAGGGTCAGCCGTCGTGGCCACCGCCGGTGTCGGTCGCGCAAGCGCACCTCGTCCCCTCCGTCACCGCATGCCCTCGTGCGAGCAGGCCTCGCCACAGCCCTCGGGTGAACACGCCTCGCCGCGTGCCCTGCCTACGAGTACGCAGAGACCGGCCGGAGTGCTCACCACGTCGGGCGGGCCGAGACACCGCCGTCCACGGTCAGGTCGTGGCCGGTGATCCAGCTCGCGAGCGGCGAGGCCAGGAACACGCACGCGTCGGCCACGTCCCGGGGACGGCCGAGGCGGCCGGTGGGGGCGGCGGCCAGCCAGCGGCGTACGCCGTCCGGCCAGGACTCCGCCAGGCCCTCCCGGTCGATCAGGCCGGGCGAGACGCTGTTGACACGGATGCCGTCGGGCCCGTACTCCAGGGCGGCCGCGCGGGCGTGCATGACGACCGCCGCCTTGGCCGCGCTGTAGTGGGCGTGGCCGGGGGCGGGGCGGGCGGCCTCGATGGAGGCGATGTGCGTGATGGTGCCGCCGCCGTGTGCGCGCAGGTGCGCGGCGGCGGCCTGGGTGCAGGAGAAGACGCTGGTGAGGTCGGTGTCGACGACCGTGCGCCACTCGTCCGCCGTCATACCGGGCAGGGGCTGGACGGGCTGGACGGCCGCGTTGTTGACGAGGGCGGTCAGCCGGCCGCCGGACCAGTCCGTCACCTCCCGGACGAGGCGGTGGCAGGCGTCGTCGTCCGTCAGATCCGCCTGGAGTACGACGGCCTCGCCGCCCGATTCCCGGATCCGGGCCGCCACTTCCCCGGCCGCGTCCACCGCCGTACGGCAGTGAAGGGCCACCGCCGCGCCCTCCTCGGCGAAGCGCAGCGCGATGGCGCGGCCGATGCCGCCGCCCGCGCCGGTCACCAGGACGGTCTGTCCGTCGAGCAGGCTCATGGACGGCACAGTTCCGTGATCCGGGCGGCCTCGGCCGGGTAACGCGCCGTGAGCTCGGCCGCGTCGCCGTGTTCGTAGTCCGCGTAGGTGAATCCCGGGGCCATCGTGCAGCCGAAGAACGACCATGCGCCGGCCGGCGCCACCCGTGCGCCCATCCAGGTGCCGGCCGGCACGGTCAGCTGGACGTGCTGCCCCGACAGCGGGGCGGGGCCGAGGGTTTCGGTGCGGGTGGTGCCGTCGGGGGCGAGCAGCAGGAGATGCAGCGGGTCGCCGAGGTAGAAGTGCCAGATCTCGTCGGTGGGCAGGCGGTGCAGGGCGCAGAAGTCGTCCGAGGTGAGCAGGGCGACGATGGCCGAGCCCGCGGGACGGCCGTCGGTCCCCTCCGGCCCCTGCCAGGTGCGGCGGAACAGGCCGCCCTCGCGGGGGATGGGTTCGAGGCCGTAGTGGGCGATCAGCTCTTCGGGCGTCGTCGTCACGCGGGCAAGGTTAGCCTTCCGGAAAGGCCACCGCCCGTTCCAGGAAGGCGAGTTGGGCGTGCTTCTCGGGCAGGTACACGTCGGGGACGTCCACCTCGGGCAGGACGACCACGGGGCCGCACACGAATCCCTGGCGTTCGAAGCGGGCGATCGCCTTGGTGTTGCGTACGTCCGGGTCGACCACGAGCCGGCGCCGGTCCAGGACGCACAGCGCGTAGGCCGTCATCACGTGCAGCAGGGCGGCGGTCCAGCCGGGACGGCGGCCGTCGGGGCCGGCGGGGCCGAGGAGCACATGGACGCCGAGGTCGCCGGGGAGGACGTCGTAGCACTCGCCGACCCGGTCCGCGGCCGGCTCGTACGTCTGGAGCAGAGCCGCCGGTGTGCCGTCCTTGGTGACGAGGTGGGCGTGGTGGGTGTCGAGGCCGGCCATGTGGGTGTAGACGTCGGCGACCTGGTCCCGGGTGAGGCCGTTCATGCCCCAGAAGGCGGCGCGTTCCTCGCTCACCCAGCCGTGGATCACGTCCGCGTCGCACGCCGGGTCGAGGGGACGGACGCGGATGGTGCCGAAGCCGTCGACGTGCTGGGCGAAGGCTTCCTCGAAGCGGTCAGTCATGGGTTTCCTCGGTGCGTTCCAGCAGGGTCAGCAGGGTCCAGTCGGTGACGACGGGGGCCAGTTCCCCCTTGAGCCACAGGGGGAGTTGGTCACGGTGGTGGGGGGCGCCGGGGACGCCGTCGGCGCCGAAGGGGACCACCCAGCGGCTGCCCGCGCGGTCGGCCAGGTCCCAGACGTACCGGGCGGCCGGGCCACGGGCCGCGCGGTCGGTGAGACCGGGTACGGCGGAGGTGCAGAGCACGCAGTCGTGGTCACCGGCGAGCCCGGGTCCGGGGTCCTCCGGCGCTTGCGGGAGTGCGCGCCAGGGGGCGAGGCGGTGGGTCGTGGACCAGGTGCCGGCCGGCTGTGCGGCGGCCACCTCCTCCAGGGCCGCACGGACGGTCGCCGGGCGGTCGATGCCGTACAACTCCCTGGCGCGCAGCAGGTGTTCCAGGGCGTATCCGATGCGCGGGACGAGGGCCAGCCAGGGGAGCAGGACCTCCGGGTAGGCCGGGGGCTCGGCGAGCGGGGCGAACACCGGGTGGGCGGCGAGACGGCGTACGACCGCGGAGCGTACGGCGGCGTAGGCGGCCGCGTCGGTGCTGTCGGCGTCCATGCGGCGGTTCCAGGCGAGCAGGCGGGCACGCAGGCGGGCCGCTGCGGGGCTGAGGCCGGCGAGGGCGGAGAGATGGTCCAGCAGGGGCGCGGCGGAGGCCAGATGGGTGTCGGTGTGGATCGCGGGCATGCCGTCGGCGGTCCAGGTGCGGTGCGCGTCGAGGAGGGCGCGGATGCGGTCGGCGCGGTGCGGTGGGGCGAACTCGACGCCGAGGGGGGTGGCGGGGCCGCGCTGGTTGGCCATCACCGCGATGCCGTCCGGCACGGGCGCGTACGGCGTCTCGTGCCAGCCGTGCCATTCGTGGCCGGGGTGCCAGGCGGGGACGGGGTGGAGGCGGTTGGCCCGGGCGCGCACGGGGACGCGGCCGGCGACGCGGTGCAGGGTGCCGCCCCGGGTGTCCGCGGCCTGTACGACGTTGACGGGCTCGGCCCAGGCGTCGAGGGCACGGTCGACGTCTTCGACGGTGCGGGCGCGGAGGAGGGGCAGGAGGGCGCTGAAGCCGAGGTCTGCGGTGACGCGCGGCGGGCAGCGGAGAGCGAGTGCCTGCGGCGCTTCGGCGCGAGGGGATCCCGCCTCGGCTTCGTCCTCGGCTCGGATTGCGTTCCCACCGGCAGCACCCGTACTGCCTTCGTGGTCGGGCGCGGTTGGCCCCTGTGGGGAGTTCTCGACGTCGGCGGCCTGCGGGGTGTACGGCCGTGTCGACGTGAGACCCGCTTCCAGCCCCTCCGGCCCCCCGATGATCACCGGCCCCCGGTCCGTCTCGATCACCTCGATCGCGATCGGCGGTTCGCCCGCGATGTCGACCGTCTCCGTGTGCCGCGTGGCCCGGTGCCAGCGGCCGTCCGGGCCGAGGGCCTGGACGCCGGTGCCCGTGCGGCGCAGGCGTTCTCGGTACAGGTCCTGGTAGTCGGCCATGGCGTTGGTGATGGCCCAGGCGACCGTGCCGGTGTGACCGAAGTGGGCGATGCCGGGGACGCCGGGCACGGCAAGGCCGATGACGTCGAACTCGGGGCAGGCCAGGCGGATCTGCTGGTAGACGCCGGGGTCCTCGATGAAACGGTGCGGGTCGCCGGCGATCAGGGCGTGGCCGGAGGCAGTGCGGGCGCCGGTGACGAGCCAGCCGTTGCTGCCGGCGGTGCCGGGGCCGTCGGTGGCGAACAGGCGGACGGCGTCGGGGCCGAGGTGCCGTATCGCCTGCTCGCGCCAGAGCTTGGCCGGGAAGCCGGCGAAGAGGAGGTGGGTGGCGAGCCAGACGCCGAGCGGGGTCCAGGGCTGCCAGCGGCCGGGGGCGAGGCCGGTGCGGCCGAACTCGCAGGCGCGGCGGGCGCCTTCGGGCAGGCCCGCATTGACGCCGTCGACGTATGCGCGGACCCAGTCGGCCGTTTCGGGGTCCCGGCGGTCCAGCGCGGCGAAGCACCGGCGGGCGGTGTCGTCGAGCCGGGCCCGGCGGGCGAGGACGTCCCAGGACAGGGCGCCGGCGCCGAGGAAGGAGGCGGAGGTGCCCTGGGACCGGTGGCGTTCGACCTCCAGCTGCCAGGCGCGGTCCAGTGCGGTCACCCGGCCCTGGGCATGGGCCAGTTCACGGGCGCTGGAGGCGCGCAGGTGGGGGATGCCCCAGGCGTCGCGGTAGGTCTCGGTGGTCACCAGGGAGCCCCCCTTTGTTTTAGGTAAGCCTTGCCTAAGTTCCTTGCGGGAAGGAATCGTACGCGATGCATGGCCGACCCCGGCCGAGGTTCGCTTCCGCAGGCGGACAACCATTCGAGTACTTCATGGGTCGAGTGGGACGTCCGTTACTAGTGGGGGAGATTTCGTGCGAAGAGTTCTGACCGCGGGCACCGTGCTGGCCGCCGTCGCCGCCGTTCCGCTGACCCCGGTGGCGTCCGCCGCCGCCACGCCCTACAAGGGGGCCAACACCGCCGCCGTCCAGGACGACTTCAACGGGGACGGGTACCGGGACCTGGTCATCGGTGCGCCCGACGCCGCGAGCGGCGGCGTGCTGAAGGCCGGCGCGGTCGTCGTGCTGTACGGCTCGGCCTCGGGCGTGAGCACGGCCCACCGTCAGGTCATCACCCCGGCCACGGCCGGGATTCCGGGGGCCCCGGAGAAGAACGACCGCTTCGGCCAGACCGTCACCACCGCCGACCTGGACCGGGACGGGTATGCGGACCTGATCGTCGGCACCCCGCGCGAGGACTTCGGCCTGCAGCAGGGCTTGCGCGGCACCGTGACGGTGATCTGGGGCGGCCCGAGCGGCCTCAAGGGCGGCGCCGACATCGCTCCGCCCGCCGGCTACGGCCCGGACCGGACGTACTGCCTCTTCGGGCGGTCGCTCGCCACCGGGGACATGAACGGCGACGGCGCCCCCGAGCTGTCCGTCGGCAGCAACTGCCAGAGCGTCACCTACACCGGGCCCTTCACCCGCAGCGGGAAGCCCGTCTCCGGCTACCTCGGCAAGGGCGAAAACCACAGTGTGGTCATGGGTGACGTCGACGGCGACGGCAAGGCCGAGCTGTTCTCGCTGCCCGGCCCGGTCCAGGCCTACAGCGGGCCCCTCTCCGTCGGCCAGGACGATCCGGCCGCACCGATGACCCGGCTGCCGCTCGCCCACGGCTGGAACGGGCAGGTCGGCGACGTCAACGGCGACGGCTACGGCGACCTCGTCACTGGCATCCAGTACGACACCCACTTCACCCAGGACCCGCACGGCGCCCACAGCGGCGGCGAGATCCAGGTCCTGTACGGCGGCGCGCACGGCATCACCGCCGACCAGCAGCCCGTCGCCATCCACCAGGACACGCCGGGCGTCCCCGGCGTCGGCAAGGACGGCGGCCAGTTCGGCTCGTCGCTCAGCGTCGGCGACGTCAACGGCGACAAGTACGCCGACGTGCTCGTCGGCGTGCCGTGGAAGACCGTCGGCTCGGCCAAGTGGGCCGGTGAGGCCGTTCTGCTGCGCGGTTCCGCCGCCGGGCTCACCGGCGCCGAGGCCACCGCCTACACCCAGAACACGGCGGGCGTCCCCGGCACCGCCGAGACGAAGGATCACTTCGGCTGGGCCGTCCACCTCGCCGACCTCAACAAGGACGGCGAGGCCGAGGTCGTCGTCGGCACGCCCGGTGAGAACACCGACGGCCTGGTGTGGATCGCCCGCGGGTCGGCAGGCGGACCGGTGACGAACGGCTCGGCCGCCATCTCCGGCAAGAGCGCCGGCCTCACTGTCCGCACGACCGACAGTGCCTCCGGCCTCGGGGCCGCGCTGCCCAGCACCGCGATGACCCGGTAGCGGGCTGCCCGGCGGCGGACGGATCCCGGGCGAGGCATGATCGACGCATGGACGTCACGCTGCACCTCGCCCAGGATCCCGAGGCGGACGCGCTCCTCGGGCGCAGTCCACTCGCCGCGCTGACCGGGATGCTGCTGGACCAGCAGATCCCCATGGAGTGGGCGTTCAAGGGACCCCGGACCATCGCCGACCGGCTCGGCGCCGGAACCGGCGGGGATCTCGACGCGCACGACATCGCCGCGATGGACCCGGAGGCCTTCGCCGCGCTGCTCGCCGAGAAACCGGCCGTGCACCGCTACCCCGGCTCGATGGCCAAGCGCATCCAGCAGCTGTGCCAGTACCTCGTCGAGCACCACGACGGGGACGCCGAGGCGGTCTGGCGGGACGCCGGCAGCGGTGCCGAGCTGCTGAAGCGGCTGGAGGCACTGCCGGGGTTCGGCAAGCAGAAGGCACAGATCTTCCTCGCGCTGCTCGGCAAGCAGCTCGGGGTCACCCCGAAGGGCTGGCGGGAGGCCGCGGGCGCGTACGGCGAGCCCAAGTCCTTCCGCTCCGTCGCCGACATCACCGGACCCGAGTCACTGGCGAAGGTCCGCGCGCACAAGCAGGAGATGAAGGCGGCGGCAAGGGCGGCGAAGGCCTCCGGCACGCAGGACGTCCGGGACGCGTAAACCTCTCGGACGTCACCCGACCAGCCCCTCTCTGCTGGCAGCTCCCGCCCCGCCGGTCCAAGCATGGACCATGACCGAAGCACCCAACAGCGGCCCCGAGTGGGGCCGTGAGTACGACGACCAGCGCGCCCACGCCGCACAGCCGCCCGGCGGGCCGCACGCCCGCCATGAGCCCGAGCCGCCGTTCGAGGGCCCTCTGCACGCCCTGTCCCGGGCCGCCTGGCAGGTGGTCCTGGTCACCGGGATCGCCTCGCTGATCCTCGGCATCCTGGTCCTCATCTGGCCCGGTGCCTCCCTGCTCGTCGCCGGCGTGCTCTTCGGCGTCTACCTCGTGATCAGCGGCATCTTCCAGCTGGCCTCCGCGTTCGGCACGCACAAGACGACCTCGCTGCGCGTACTGGCCTTCATCAGCGGCGCCCTGTCGATCCTGCTCGGCCTGTTCTGCTTCCGCGGGCCCATGCAGTCGATCCTGCTGCTCGCCCTGTGGATCGGCATCGGCTGGCTGATCCGCGGGATCACCCAGACCCTGGCCGCCCTGCACGACTCCCGGATGCCCGCCCGGGGCTGGCAGATCTTCCTCGGGGTCATCACCTTCATCGCCGGAATCGTGCTGATCGACTCGCCGTTCCGGTCGGTCGGTGTGCTGACCCTGGTCGGCGGCATCTGGCTGGTCGTCGTGGGGATCACCGAGATCGTCACCGCGTTCCGCATCCGGGGCCGGGCCAAGGCGGTCCCGCAGACGCTGTGATCCCGGACGGACCTGTGATCCGGGGGCACGGACGCCGCGACACGGGCGTCAACCGCGCGCCCCGTTCCTACGCCGAGCGGGCGGATCTCGCGCCCCGCATGCTGCGTTCCGCTGTCGCCCCGGGGAGACACCTGCTGTGAGCAGGACCGCAAGCCGTCCCCGCAGCCGGACCTGGCTGCGGGTGCTCGTGCTGCTCCTCGCCCTGTGGGTGCCCGGCGTCCATGCACAGGTACAGGCGGCCCCCGCGCTGGGCGTGTCGGCCGAGACCTTCGAGCACGACGTCTTCGACATCCTCGTACGCCCACCCGCCCGTGCCGTCCACCGGGCCGACGTGCCCGAGCGCCCGGCTCCCCTCGCCGACCCGGCACCCGTCCGGCCGACGGCCCGGACGCGCCCCGCCGCGCCACGGGTGGCGTACCCCTCGTCCCTGCCGCGCACGGTGGTCCTGCGCTGCTGACAGACCCGCGTCCCCCACGACAGGTCGGTCGGCTCGACGCAAGGAGCACAGCCATGCCCATGGATCCCTACGCCGTCCTGCGCGCCCTGCTGCGCGCGGAGGCCAGACGTGCGACGGCACCCAGACCGGAGCAGAAGGAGGAACCGCAGCGGCCGCCCGGGCAACCGGGCCGCTGAAGCGGCGCCGGCGGAGGCGGGCCACCGCCTCCGCCGGCCGTCCTCGGCCGAACGGAGGAAATCGGCCGCGTCCTTGTTCCGGCGCACCGCAGCGGACGATAGCCACCCCTATGACCCTTTCGCGGCATCTTTTCAAGCGGCACACTCCGCCGCCATGGCTGCGCCCGGAACGTCTTGACCGGTAGGCTTTCCGTGTGATCTTCAAGCGCATCGGAAACGGCCGGCCGTACCCCGACCACGGCCGGGAAAGCACCCGGCAGTGGGCGGACGTCGCGCCGCGCCCGGTCCGCCTCGATCAGCTCGTGACCACCAAGCAGCAGCTCGACCTGGAAACCCTGCTGGCGGAGGACTCGACGTTCTACGGCGACCTCTTCGCGCACGTCGTGAAGTGGCAGGGCGACCTCTACCTGGAGGACGGGCTGCACCGCGCGGTCCGCGCCGCCCTCCAGCAGCGCCAGGTGCTGCACGCACGCGTGCTCGAACTCGACTGACCCGGCGCGACAGGGCCGTTGGCCCTTGACCCTTTCGGGTTCCGCTGAGCGGCGTCTACTGATCATCTAATAGGCATCGCCGCTCAGGCGCACTACGCTGCGCCCATGAGCATGCTGACTCCCCCGGGCATGGGCGGCCAGTACCGGATCACGGGGGACAAATACCCTCGGATGCGTCCGCCGCGCCGGCACGGCAGGCTCGTGGCCGCCGTGGTGGCGTCCGCCGCCGTGCTCGGCCTGCTCGGCTGGGGCACCCTGCAGCTCATCGACGTCTTCACCGGCGGCAAGAAGGGCACGGTGGCAGCCGCCAAGACCGAGTGCCGCAAGACCAAGGCCGCACCGGCGGCCCGGGTCAGGGCCCTGCCCAGGCCCGGCGACATCACCGTGAACGTCTACAACGCCACCCAGCGCACCGGGCTGGCCAAGGACACCGCGGACGCACTGAAAAGACGCGGCTTCAAGATCGGCGACGTGGGCAACGCGACCAAGGAGTTCGACAAGAAGGTCAAGAACGCCGGGATGCTCCTCGGCCCGCCCGAGGCCCGGAACACCTCACTGGCGGTGCTCGGCACCCACCTCGCCGGGGCCGAACAGCGCACCGCCGCCGGCCGCAAGGGCGCCGCCGTGGACCTGATCATCGGCGACGCCTTCAAGGGCCTTACCTCACCCGCGGCGGCGGACCAGGCACTGGCGGCCCTGACGGCACCCGAACCGACGGCATCTCCGAAGAAGAGCTGCTGACGAGCGCCCCGAAAGGGGCCCGGGGAACGGCGTGGTCGACCACCACGCACCCGCAGTCGCCGGACGGCCAGTGGCCGCCTATTCAGCCGCGCCGTAAAGCCGGTCCCCCGCGTCCCCCAGCCCCGGCACGATGTACCCCTGCTCGTTGAGGTGATCGTCCACGGCCGCCGTCACCACCGTCACCGGCGTCCCCGCCAGCTCCCGCTCCATGACCGCGACCCCCTCGGGTGCGGCGAGCAGCACGACGGCGGTCACGTCGTCGGCCCCGCGCTTGATCAGCTCCTGGATCGCCGCGACCAGCGTGCCGCCCGTGGCCAGCATCGGATCCAGGACATACACCTGGCGGCCCGAGAGGTCCTCCGGCATACGCGAGGCGTAGGTGGAGGCTTCCAGCGTCTCCTCGTTGCGGATCATGCCCAGGAAGCCCACCTCGGCGGTCGGCAGCAGCCGCACCATGCCGTCGAGCATGCCGAGGCCGGCGCGCAGGATCGGCACGACCAGCGGGCGCGGACGGGCGAGCTTGACGCCGGTGGTCTGCGCGACCGGCGTCCGGATGTCGACGGCGTCCGTGCGCACGTCCCGCGTGGCCTCGTAGGCGAGCAGGGTGACCAGCTCGTCGGCCAGCCGGCGGAAAGTCGCGGAGTCGGTGCGCTGGTCGCGCAGCGTGGTGAGCTTGTGGGCGACCAGGGGGTGGTCGACGACGTGGAGACGCATGCCCCTAACGGTACCCGCGCCCGGCACCCCGCCGACCCTGGCGTCGGACCCGCCGTCCGAGGGAAAGTGGGAGGGACGGACTGGGGTGGTGTGACGTGCCCGACCTGCCTGAGCTGCCCGACGACACGGGCGGCGATCCCGAGACCGCGACGCCGGAGACGGCCGCCGAGCGGCGGCGCCGCCGCGCCCAGTTCCTGCGCGACCTCGCCGAGGCCCGCGCGCTGCGCGCCCGGGTCCAGCCGCGACGCGCCAAGGCCGCACGGCTGCGCCACGCGATGCGCATGCGGACGTTCCGCTGGTAGGGAGGACCCTTGTGAGCCCGGTGAGCACGACACTGCAGGGAAAGTTCTGGTGAGGAAGTTCCGCGCGCGCCCCGGCGTTTGGGCGGTGGGCGTGCGTGAGTGCTTGGAAAAGCCGCGTACGATCCGCAGGTGGTGGCAACGAACGCTCAAGACACAGGGAGCCGAAGACGTCCCCTGACAGCCTTGTTTCTGCCACGATTCCGAGTGGGTGGGGCTCGGAGCCCAGCTCTCTCCGCCCAAGTACCTCCGCCGGGGGGACCCCCAACCGGCACGCCTATGACCAGTGGGAGAGTCACGGTGTACTTCGCCGCACTGCTCGCGCGCACCGAAGACGGGTGGGAAGCGAGCGACACAGAGCTCGACGATGTGGAGACCCTGTCGGATCTGGCCGACCTGGCCCGGGAAGCCTCTCCCGACGAGGACACGGTGCTCGTCCTGATCGAGCAGGAGGACGCCTGGTTCGGCGTCGTCCGCGTGGACGGCGAGGACGACCCTCGCATCTACGTCTCGGATGCCGCCGCCGCCCAGCGCAGCGCGTACGGTGAGCTGCTGCTCACCGACGAGCTGCTCGGCCGGGAGCCGGGTGCCGACGACGGCCCCGATCTGGACTCCCTGGACCTCGACGGCACGGAGGACGGCGAGTCCGAGTCCGACGAGGACGACGAGGAGGGCGGCGCCGACGCGGTCCCGCACAGCCCGGTGGGCGACAGCCGGATCCTCGACGACCTGGGCATCAGCGAGAAGGAACTGCGCGCCCTGGACGCCGATGACGCGCTCAGCTCGATCGCCGAGGCGCTGGGCGCCTCGGAGGTGCTGGAGACCGTCCGCTGACCGCGGCACAGGACACGCAGGGCCCCGTGGACCCGGTACGCGACCGCTGGCGGGCCGCGATGCGGCTCGCCCTGGACGAGGCCGGACGGGCCGTCCAGGGCGGGGACGTCCCCGTCGGCGCCGTCGTGCTGTCCCCGGACGGTACGACGGTGCTGGCCGCCGGGCACAACGAGCGTGAGGCCACCGGCGATCCCACGGGCCACGCCGAGGTCCTCGCGATCCGGCGGGCCGCCGCCCGGCTCGGGGAGTGGCGGCTGGCCGGCTGCACTCTCGTGGTCACCCTGGAGCCCTGCACGATGTGCGCGGGCGCGATCGTCCAGTCGCGGATCGACCGGGTCGTCTACGGCGCCCGGGACGACAAGGCGGGTGCGGCCGGTTCGCTCTGGGACGTGATCCGCGACCGTCGGCTCAATCACCGTCCGGAAGTCGTGGAGGGCGTTCTCGCGGCGGAGTGCGCGCGGCTTCTCACCGAGTTCTTCCGGGACCGGTGACGGCGCCGCCGAATTCCGATTTCAAACCATGCCCCACCTTGCTGTAAGGTCTCCCTCGGTAGCGTGTCCGAGCGGCCGAAGGAGCTCGCCTCGAAAGCGAGTGTGGCGCAAGTCACCGAGGGTTCAAATCCCTCCGCTACCGCTCGAAGAAGGGCCTCGTCGAAAGACGGGGCCCTTCTCGTCGTAACGGTCCCTTGAGCACAGGGCGGGGCAAATGACCCGGGGCGGCGGGCCGTTGGTCCCCAAAAGGGGCGTGAAGGTTACACTCGCCGCCGGCAGCAGGGGGCCCACAGGGCGCAGACGCAGCACAGGGGAGGCCGCGGTGGCGGTGAACGCCAAGAAGATCGCCGTATACGTGCTCGTGGTCTTCGCGCTGTACGTGATCATCACGGACCCGCCCAAGGCGGCCCACTACGTCCAGATAGTCTTCGAGGGCATATCGGACGCGGCCAAGGCCATCGGCGACTTCATGACATGGGTCGCCAACGGAGGAAAGAGCTGAGGTACACCCCATGATCCGCCACCTGGTCCTCTTCAAGCTCAACGAAGGTGTCGAGCGCGACGATCCGCGGGTCGTCCAGGGGGTGCAGGCCTTCCGTGAGCTCGGCGACCGGATCGAGGAGCTGCGCTTCTGGGAGTGCGACTGGAACATCAGCGACCGGCCGATCGCCTACGACTTCGCGATCAACTCGGCGGTCGAGGACAGCGACGCCCTCAAGCGCTACCTGGAGCACCCGGCCCATCAGGCGGGCGTCGCGCTGTGGCGCGAGTTCGCCACGTGGGTGATCGCCGACTACGAATTCTGAGTCGCCCGCGCCAAGAGCCCCCCGCTGGAACGGCGGGGGGCTTTCCTATGTTTACGCCCCAACTTGTCATTGTTTGACCACAACACGGCGTAATGCGGTGCTTGCACACAGTGCACATCTCTTGTGATGCTATGACCACTTTTGACGGATGGTTGATCGATGAAGAGGTGGCGTTGACCGTGTCGGCCAGTACTGCGCCGCCCCAGGAGGAGGCGGCAGCCCCTGCCTGCGAGCCCGCTCCCGCGGCCCCCGAGAAGCGGCGCGGCGCCGACACCCGAGCCCTCACCCAGGTGCTCTTCGCCGAGCTGAAGCAGCTGACCCCGGGCACGCCGGAGCACAACCGCGTGCGGGGGACGCTGATCGAGGCGAATCTCCCGCTCGTGCGCTACGCGGCCGCCCGCTTCCGCTCCCGCAACGAACCGATGGAGGACGTGATCCAGGTCGGCACCATCGGCCTGATCAACGCCATCGACCGCTTCGACCCGGACCGGGGCGTGCAGTTTCCGACCTTCGCGATGCCGACCGTGGTCGGCGAGATCAAGCGCTACTTCCGGGACAACGTCCGCACGGTCCACGTACCGCGCCGGCTGCACGAGCTGTGGGTGCAGGTCAACAGCGCCACCGAGGACCTCACCACCCTCTACGGCCGCTCGCCGACCACCGCCGAGATCGCCGAGCGGCTGCGCATCACCGAGGACGAGGTGCTGGGCTGCATCGAGGCGGGACGCTCGTACCACGCCACCTCGCTGGAGGCCGCACAGGAGGGCGACGGACTGCCCGGCCTGCTGGACCGGATCGGCTACGAGGACCCGGCCCTGGACGGCGTGGAACACCGCGACCTGGTCCGGCATCTGCTCGTCCAACTCCCCGAACGCGAACAGAGAATCCTTCTCCTGCGCTACTACAGCAATCTCACCCAGTCACAGATCAGTGCGGAACTCGGCGTCTCCCAGATGCATGTCTCCCGGCTCCTCGCCCGCAGCTTCCAGCGACTGCGCTCCGCGAATCGCATTGACGCATAGAAGGACATCGGCGCATGGAAGGACTCGCGGCGAAGCACAGCAGGCGCACGGAAGCACACCCGCGAAGACCCCCGCATCGCAAACCCGCTCGATCCATCACCACCGCGAGCGAATCGCTCACCAGCACAGATGCCGACAGTTGAGACCCGAAAAAGCGTCAGACCCCTTCTTTCCAGGGCCGATTCGCCTCTCACATGTCGACATGTCACTACAGCGTGTTGCCGACATGTGACATTCTGCGGGAGACGCGTTTGCCGGGCCTTCGGCTCCGGTATTCAGGTGAAGGCTGCGTTGTCCGAAAGACAGCGCCGCCACGACCGTCCCGCGACCCAAAGGGGGTGGCATGTCCGCAGACCAGGGCAGCTCGAAGGTGCTGACGCCCGCGAAGAGCGAGGCTGCACCCAAGGAGCTCGACGCTTTCGACGTCCTCGACGGCATCGAGGGCGTCACGGCCCTCGATGCCGTGCCGGCCCCGCCCGCCCAGGCGGCCGCCGACACTCCGGCCCCGCCGGCGTCGGGGGACATCGACACCCGCACCCTGTCCCGCTCCCTGTTCCTGCGGCTCGCCGCACTCGACGAGGAGAGCCCCGAGCGGGCCTATGTCCGGGACACCCTGATCGAGCTCAACCTGCCGCTGGTCCGCTACGCGGCCGCGCGCTTCCGCTCCCGCAACGAGCCGATGGAGGACATCGTCCAGGTCGGCACCATCGGCCTGATCAAGGCGATCGACCGGTTCGACTGCGAACGGGGCGTGGAGTTCCCGACCTTCGCGATGCCGACGGTGGTCGGCGAGATCAAGCGCTTCTTCCGGGACACCTCATGGTCGGTCCGCGTCCCGCGCCGGCTCCAGGAACTGCGCCTGGCCCTGACCAAGGCCAGCGACGAGCTGTCCCAGAAGCTGGACCGCTCCCCGACGGTGACGGAGCTGGCCGCGGTGCTCGGCGTCTCCGAGGAGGACGTGGTCGACGGCCTCGCGGTCGGCAACGCCTACACCGCCTCCTCGCTGGACTCCCCCGCCCCCGAGGACGACGGCGGCGAGGGCTCCCTGGCCGACCGGCTCGGCTACGAGGACGCGGCCCTGGAGGGCGTGGAGTACCGCGAGTCCCTCAAGCCCCTGCTGGCCAAGCTGCCGCCCCGGGAACGCCGGATCATCATGCTGCGCTTCTTCGCCAACATGACCCAGTCGCAGATCGGCGAGGAGGTCGGCATCTCCCAGATGCACGTCTCCCGCCTGCTCACCCGGACACTGGCTCAGCTGCGGGAGGGGCTCATCTCGGACTGACCCTTCAGTTCTGACAGCCCGTCAGACACACTGGCCCGATGCTGCGAGCGACAGGGTCGGGCAGGGCGACGGGAACGGCATGGACACGTGGCCGCCGAGGCGCCGTTACGGCAGCGTCGGCGGCCGTCGTCGTCCTGGGCGGGGTGTCGGCCGCATGCGGGGACCACGGGCCGGGCGGCGGCTACGTCGCGGTCGGCCCGGCGGGCGGTCCGGAGAAGCAGCGCACGGCGAGCACACCGACGGACCCCGTGTCACTGGTGCCACTGGACGGCAACCGGGACACGGCGGGCGTCAACCCGCCCGCGGCCACGACCCGTTCACCGCACCGGAGCAGTGGATCAACCGCCCACGACAGCCCAGCGCCGCCCCCACCGACGCCGGATACGCCGGACCCTTCCGGCAGTACGGGCGACGGACGCGGCCGCGCGGACGGCCGTACGACAGCACCCCCCGCCGCCCCGGCGACCCCAACACCCGGCCGTAGCACGCCACCCGTGCCCGCCGACCTCTCCTGGGGGAAGCCGGCGACCGACGCGGCGGACCATCGCTGGTGCCAGAAGGTGACCGTCGGCTTCCACAACTCCGGGGGGGTGGCGGTGCGTTCGGGCTCGGTGAGCTTCGGCACGCACATCATCGGCGCGCTCGGCATCGACTGGGGGACGGTCACCTCGACGGTGGACCTCCCGGCGCCGATCCCTCCGCGGACGCACAAGGGTCACACCTGGACGGTGTGCGTGGACGCCTGGCGGGTACCTCTCGGCATGCACATCGAGACGCGGGACGTCTCGGTGAAGTGGAAGTGACTCCTACTTCAGCGCCAGCCAGGCGACTCCGGCCACCACGGCCAGGGCCACGATGACGCCGATGATCACGCCGATGCGGGGGCCGGAGGAAGCGGCCGCCTGCGCCTGGCGCCCCTGGGGAGCCTCGTCGACGAACGCGCGGAACATCTGGGTGCTGCCGGCGGGGTCGTAATTGCCCTGGGGGCCCTGGGTGTTAGCCATGGCCCGAGACACTAGCGAATCCACGTGACCGACCCAAGTGCGGGGCCACCGGGACAGACGGGGGCAGCTCACCCGCACCCACCTGCGCGTTTACGGTAGCAATACTTGCCTTTGCCAAGTTTTTGCGGCGCCCCCTCCCGATTTGTTTGCCTGCAGCAACCAAACACAGCTATGGTTGCCCCAAGCAACGAATACGGGAGGTGTGATGGCCGAGCAGGCGCAGTTCGAAGAGCTGGCGCGTCAGCTCAGTGCCGTCGGCGCCGTGAAACGGGACATGGGGCGGATCCTGCCGCCCGACTGCCCGGCCGGCTCGGCCGCCGTGCTGACCCTGCTCAGCCGCCACGGAGCCATGCGCATGAGCAAGCTCGCGGAGCTGCTCGCCGTGGACATGTCGGTCACCAGCCGGCATGTCGCGCACGTCGCCGCGCGCGGCTGGATCGAGCGGCACCCGGACCCGGCGGACAAGCGCTCGCGCATCCTGCGCCTGACGCCCGCCGGCCTGGAGCAGCTCGACGATCTGTCCCGGCGGACCACGCATCTGCTGGCCGAGCGGCTCGCCGACTGGACCGACGACGAGGTGGCGCAGCTGATCCGGCTGATGTCCCGCCTGCGCGAGTCCTTCGGCGACTGCCGGTCCACCGCGTTCCGGCACCTGGCCTCCGTGGCCGCTCCCGTAGTCGAAGAGACCACCCGTACACCCGCAAGCACGTAAGAAAAGGAAGCCCATGGCAACGACCACACCAGCCGGTGTGCGGGCTCACGCCAAGCACGGGGGAGGCTCCCACGGCGACGCCCCGATGACGCACCGGCAGATCATGGAGGCCCTGTCCGGGCTGCTGCTCGGCATGTTCGTGGCGATCCTGTCGTCCACGATCGTCTCCAACGCCCTGCCGCACATCATCGGAGACCTCGGCGGCGGCCAGTCCGCCTACACCTGGGTGGTCACCGCCGCCCTGCTGTCGATGACCGCGGCCACTCCCCTGTGGGGCAAGCTCGCCGACCTGTACAGCAAGAAGGCTCTCGTCCAGATGGCCCTGGTCATCTACGTGATCGCCTCGATGGCGGCCGGTCTGTCGCAGAACCCGGGCATGCTGATCACCTTCCGGGTGTTCCAGGGCATCGGCGTCGGCGGTCTGTCCGCCCTGGCGCAGATCGTCATGGCGGCGATGATCTCCCCGCGCGAGCGCGGCCGGTACTCCGGCTACCTGGGTGCCACCTTCGCCGTCGCCACCGTCGGCGGTCCGCTGCTCGGCGGGGTCATCACCGACACCTCCTGGCTGGGCTGGCGCTGGTGCTTCTACGTCGGCGTCCCCTTCGCGGTCATCGCGCTGATCGTGCTGCAGAAGACCCTGCATCTGCCCGTGGTCAAGCGGGAGGTCAAGGTCGACTGGGCCGGCGCGTTCTTCATCTCCGCCGCCGTCTCCCTGCTGCTGATCTGGGTCACCTTCGCCGGTGACAAGTACGACTGGCTGTCCTGGCAGACGTACACGATGGTCGCCGGTTCGATCGTCCTTGGCGCGATCTTCGTGCTCATCGAGGCCAGGGCGAGCGAGCCGATCATCCCGCTGCGCCTGTTCCGGAACCGCACCATCACCTTCGCGTCGCTCGCCTCGCTGTTCGTCGGTGTCGCGATGTTCACCGGCACGGTGTTCTTCAGCCAGTACTTCCAGCTGGCCCGCGACAAGTCGCCGACGATGTCGGGCGTCATGACGATCCCGATGATCGGCGGTCTGTTCGTCTCCTCGACCGTCTCGGGGCAGTTCATCACCCGCACCGGCCGCTGGAAGGCATGGCTGGTCAGCGGTGGCGTGCTCGTCACGGCCGGTCTGGTGCTGCTCGGCCAGATCCGGTACGACACCGACTACTGGAAGATGGCCGTCTTCATGGCGCTGCTGGGTCTCGGCATCGGCATGATGATGCAGAACCTGGTGCTCGCCACGCAGAACCAGGTGGCGCCCTCGGACCTCGGCTCGGCCAGCTCCACGGTCACCTTCTTCCGCTCCCTCGGCGGTGCGGTCGGCGTCTCCGCGCTGGGCGCGGTGATGTCCCGCCGGATCACGCACTACGTCCAGGACGGCGTCGCCGCCCTGAGCCCCAAGTACCAGGCGGCCCTCGCGGGCAGCTCGGGCTCGACCGACAGCATCCCGGACATGGACAAGCTCCCGGCGCCCATCCGGACGCTGCTGGAGAGCGCCTACGGCCACGGCATCGCCGACGTCTTCTTCATCGCCGGCTGCCTCGCCGCCGCCGCCTTCCTGATCACCCTGTTCATCAAGGAGGTCCCGCTGAAGACCAAGGGCGCGCTCGCGCAGGCCGCCGAGGGCGAGGCCCCCGTCGCCGACCCGGCCGCCGCCCCTGTCGAGGCCACCCCGGAGAACGCCGTGGAGAACCCCGTGCGGGAACCCGCCCGGGAGCAGGTGCCCAGCTGGGCCGAGCCCGCCGTCCCGTCGGACCGCTTCCAGGAGGCTCCGGCCACCGCGACCGCCACCCGGCAGCTGACCGCCGTCGCCACGCTCGCCGAGTCCGGCACCGGTGGCGGCACCCCGGTGCACGGGTTCGTCCGCGGCGTCGAGAGCGCCCCGGTCCCGCAGGCCGCGGTCACCCTGATCTCGCTGTCCGGCCGCCAGCTGGGCCGCGCGGTCGCCCACACCGACGGTGGCTACGCGGTCGAGGCCCCGGGCACCGGTTCGTACGTCCTGATCGCCTCCGCCGACGGCTACCAGCCGCAGGCCTCCACCATCGTGGTGGGCGAGGAACCGCTGTCGTACGACATCCTGCTCAGCGGCACCAGCGGGCTGACCGGTGTGGTCCGGGCCGCCGACAGCGCGCTGCCGGTCAAGGACGCCATGGTGATCGTCACCGACGTGCGCGGTGACCTGCTGGCCACGGCCGCCACCGGCGAGCAGGGCGACTTCGCCTTCACCGACCTGGTGCCGGGCACGGTGACCATGGCGGTCAACGCGAGCGGGTTCCGGCCGCGCGCGCTGCCGGTCGAGATCGGCGCCACCGGCGTCACCCGGATCGAGGTCGACCTGGACGCGGGCGCCTGCCTCCAGGGGGTCGTCAAGGCCCCGCACGGTCCGCTGGCCGACGCCCGGGTGACGCTCGTCGACCAGGCGGGCAACGTGGTCGGCACCGCCACCACCGGTTCGGACGGCGCGTACGCCTTCACCGACCTGGACAGCGGCGAGTACACCGTCATCGCGACGGGCTACCCGCCGGTGGCGACGGCCCTGACCGTCTCCGGCACCGGAGTCGACGGCCACGACATCCAGCTCGCCCACCCGGGCGAGTAGTTCACCGCCGGCCTGTGGCACACGGACATCCGTGCGCCACAGGCCGGTTCCCTACGACCGATTCATAAGACTTTTTCAGGGAGTTGGCGGGATGGGACTGACCGCGAAGATCCGTACCCGGGACGGATGGGCCGTGTCGCACGCGGTCGTCACGGTGACCGACATGACCGGTACGCAGGTGCTGCGCGCCGAGGCGGACGCCGAGGGAGCCGTACGGGATGCCACCGAGCTGGCACCGGGGGCGTACACGGTGATCGTGACGGCCGTCGGCTACGCACCCGCGGCCTCCTCCGCGATCGTCACCGCTGGGGGTGCCCCCTCCGGGGGAGGGCGGGCGGAGGTCGGCACGGTCACGCTGGCCCGGCAGGGCGGCACCGAACTGCCGCCACCCGGGCCCTGGACCATCGACCCGGTGCACTCCTCGGTCGCCGCGGTCGCCCAGCACCTGGGGATCTCCAGTGTGCACGGCCGGTTCACGGAGTTCGGCGGCACGATCGAGATCGCACCGGACGACGTCACCAAGTCCCGCGTGGAGGCGGTGATCAGGGCCGCGTCCATCGACACGGGCAACGGCATGCGTGACACGCATCTGAAGTCCGGGGACTTCCTCGACGTGGAGCGGCACCCCGAGATCACCTACCGCTCCACCGGCGTGACGACCGCGGGTCCGGACCGCTGGACGGTCCACGGCGAGCTGTCCATGCACGGGGTCGTACGACCGGTGGACCTGAACCTGGCCTACCTGGGCACCGGCGCCGACCCGTGGGGCGGCACCCGCGCCGCCTTCCGCGCCACCGCCGAACTGCACCGCGAGGACTTCGCCATGAACTACAACCAGGTCCTGCAGGCGGGCATCGCGGCCATCGGCACGACACTGAAGGTGGAGCTGGACATCCAGGCGGTGCAGGGGGATTCGCTGCCCCAGGCATAGGCAGAGCAAGGGAGCAGTCAGCCGCGTTCGACCATCGCCTCGATGCCGGCGATCAGCAGGTCCAGGGCGAAGTCGAAGTCACGGTCCATCATCTCGGCGACCGTGTCCCCGCCGCGGGCGTCCATGATCTCCTTGGACTCCTGGAGGAGGTCCGCGGCCTGGGGATGCCGCTGGGCCTCGGACATGGACTGCTGGAAGTAGTCGTCGGGGGACAGCCCGGAGTCCGCGATCCGTCCCAGGAACTGGACCTCCAGCGTGCCGTAGCCGTACACGAACTGGAAGACGGCCGAGATGGCGCTCATCATGCGGTGCGCGGGCAGCCCGGTGCGCCGCACCACCCGCTGGACCACCCGGGAGTACGCCAGCGCGTTGGGGCCGATGTTGAGGTACTGCCCGGCCAGCGGCGACAGCCAGGGGTGGCGCACCAGCAGCGCCCGGTACGCGGCGGCCAGCCTCCGCAGCTGGTCCCGCCAGTCCTCCGCGGTGTTCTCCGGGTCGGGCAGCGGCAGCTCGCCGAAGGCCGCGTCCAGGGCGAGTTCCAGCAGGTCGTCCTTGGTGTCGACGTACCAGTACAGGGACATGGCGGTGACGTTCAGCTCCGCGGCCAGCCGCCGCATGGAGAACTTCGCCAGCCCCTCGGCGTCGAGCAGCCGCACGGACGCCGAGGTGATCCGCTCCCGGTCGAGCCCGGAGGGCTGCCCGCCGCTCCGGCCACCCCGGCGGGCCTTCCCCTCCAGCCAGACGCTGGCTCGCGGAGACCGACCTGCTTCCTTTGCCACCAGCGCACCTTCCTAGTTTCCGGCAACTGGTCCAACCTAAAGGGGCGCGGGGCTTCGACGACATACGGCTCCGCGGCGCGGGCGAGGGAAACACGACCAACCCGTATTCGTACCCATACCCACGCCACCCGAGCTGTCAGGCGGTCTTTTCCTCCGAGGACGAAGGCGTGTTGTGCACCGTATAGGCAGACATACGGTGCACAACACGCTTTTCCGTCAGCTGTTCTTCTGCGTGAGGTCGTAGAACGTGGCCGAGCCGGCCGCGACCTTCTTGAAGTTGCTCTGGGCCCAGGAGCTGATCTGCGAGGACGTGCCGGAGTTCGCACCGGCGCCCATGCCTCCGCCGGCGATGAAGTAGTGGATCCTTCCTTCGGCCACGTACTTCTTGAACTGCGCGAGCGTCGGGGACGGGTCGGTGCCGTTGAAGCCGCCGATCGCCATCACCGGGTCCCCGGTGGCGAGCTGGTAGGCGGCCGCGTTCTGGGAACCGACGGACGCCGCGACCCAGGTGTACCGGGAGGCGTCCTTCGCCAGCAGCTGCCTGGCGGCGGAGGACACGTTCGCGCCGTTCAGCAGGCCGCCGGCGCCACCGCCGCGGCGCATGCCGCCTTCGCCCGCACTGCCGCGGCCGGGGAAGCCGCCACCGGGGAAGCCGCCACCGGGGAAGCCGTTGCCGTTCTGCGGGCCTTGCCGGCCCTGCCCGTTCTGCCCCGGACCGTTCTGCCCCGGACCGTTCTGCCCCGGACCGTTCTGGCCGGGACCGTTCTGGCCCTGTCCGCCGGGCATGCCGCCGCCGGGGAAGGCGCCGCCGCCCGGGAAGCCGTTGCCGTTCTGCTGCCCCTGGGCGTTCTGGCCCTGACGGCCCGGCATCCCACCGCCGAAGCCGTCCCGCATGCCGCCACCGCCGGGACCCCGTCCGCCGCCGAAGCCCCTCATGCTCGCGCCCGCCGGGCCCGCCGTCGGGATGGAGCCGGTGTGCGCGGAGTCCACCGTGCTGAGGGTGTACGCCGTCGGTCCGGCGAGCGCGGCCACCAGGCCCACGGCAGCCGCCACGAGGGCCGGCCGCCGGGAGGTCCGGCCGGCGAAGACCAGGGCCACCGCCGCCGCCGTGCCGCAGATCAGCACCAGCCACTTCAGCCAGGGCAGGTAGGCGGAGGTGCGGTCGAGCAGGACGTAACCCCAGGCCGCCGCTGCCACGACGGACCCGGCGAGGGTGATCGACGCCCAGGTCTCCCTGCGCCTCTCCCACAGCAGCCCGGCACCCATGCCGACGACGGCCGCGAGGTAGGGCGCGAGGGCCACCGTGTAGTACTGGTGGAAGATGCCCGCCATGTAGCTGAACACCGCCATGGTGATCAGCAGCGAGCCGCCCCACACCAGGAACGACGCCCGGGTGACGGACGTACGGCGCAGTTTCCTGGTCGCCCACAGGCCCGCGACCAGCAGGATCAGCGCGGCCGGGAGCAGCCAGGAGATCTGGCTGCCGATCTCGGAGTTGAACATCCGGTCCCAGCCGGTCTCCCCCCACTGCCCGCCGCCGTTGCCACCGCGGCCGCCACCACCGCCGCCGGGTACGACGCTGCCGGTCTCGTCGCCGCTGATCCGGCCGAGGCCGTTGTAGCCGAAGGTCAGCTCCAGGAAGCTGTTGTGCTGCGAACCGCCGATGTAGGGGCGGGAGGAGGCCGGCCACAGCTCGACGACCGCCACCCACCAGCCGCCGGAGACGACGAGCGCGACGGTGGCGAGGCCCAGCTGGAGCAGGCGCTTGCGCAGCTTCACCGGACCGCAGACGGCGTAGACGAGCGCCAGCGGCGGCAGGATCAGGAAGGCCTGCAGGGTCTTGGCGAGGAAGGCGAAGCCGATCGCGGCCCCGGCCGCGACCAGCCACCCGGTCCGGCCGTCCTCCACCGCCCGTACGACGAAGTAGCAGGCCAGCGCCATCAGCAGGGCCAGCATCGCGTCCGGGTTGTCGAACCGGAACATCAGCGCGGCGACCGGCGTGAGCGCGAGCACCGCGCCCGCGACCAGACCGGCCACCGGGCTGAACCGGCGCCGTACGGCCGCGTGGACCACCGCCACCGTGCCGACGCCCATGAGGACCTCGGGCGTGAGGATCGCCCACGAGTTCAGGCCGAAGATCCGGACCGACAGCTCCATCGGCCACAGGAACGCCGACGGCTTGTCGACGGTGATCGCGTTGCCCGCGTCCAGCGAGCCGAAGAAGAACGCCTTCCAGGACGTGCTGCCGGCCTGTACGGCCGCCGAGTAGAACGAGTTGGCGTAGCCGGAGGCGCTGAGGTTGTACAGGTAGAGCAGGAGGGTGGCGGCCAGCAGGCCGAGGAGGGCCGGGCGCGCCCAGCCCGGGTCCTCGGGCCGGCCGCGCCACAGTCTGCGGACGAACGGCCGGCGCGGTGCGGTCGGGGGAGCGGTCGGCGACGGGCCCCGGACGGCGGTACTGCCCCGATCGGTGGCCGGCTGGTCGTAATGGGTGGTCATCGGGGATCCCCCGCATCGGTGTCGTGAGGGCGCACCGGCTGCAGTTGCACGGTGGCGTCCCTCCAGCTGCCGTCCGCGGCTGCACCGGCGCGGACCTGGGCGGTCGTCGGACACGACGGCTGGTACGGCACCGGCCGCCGGGGCAGCGGTGCGTGCGGGGCCGTCGTCGTGCTGTGGGCCGGCGAGGACACGGCCGGTGCGGCGGTCACCGTCGGGGCGGCGCCGGACTCGCCGCGGTCCGGGAAGACCCACGCGCGGAAGAGCAGGAACCGCAGCACGGTCGCGGCGAGGTTGGCGGCGATGAGCACCGCCAGTTCGGTGGAGTGCGCGGGGCTGCCGCCGGCCGCGTCGAGGGCGGCCAGCGAGCCGCTGGTCAGGGCGAGTCCGATGCCGAAGACGACCAGGCCCTGCGCCTGGTGCCGTACGGCCCCGCCCCGGCCGCGCACCCCGAAGGTGAGCCGGCGGTTCGCGGCCGTGTTGGCGACCGCCGAGACCAGCAGCGCGAGGGCGTTGGCCGGCTGGGAGCCGGAGAAGTGCCGGAAGACGCTGTAGAGGAGGAGATAGAAGAGGGTGGACAGGCCGCCCACGACACAGAACCCGACGAGCTGGCGGGCCAGTCCCTGCGGAACGTTGGTCAGTTCACGGTCACGCGGGTCGTCACCGAAGGGCCGGGCGAGCCGGTCCAGCGGCAGTGAGCCGCCGGCCAGCGCCCTGCCGACCCGCCAGACGCCCTTGAGGTCGTCGGTCGCGGTCTTCACGATGTGCACGGTCGAATCGGGGTCGTCGACCCAGTCGACCGGCACCTCGTGGATCCTGAGCCCCGCCCGCTCGGCGAGCACCAGCATCTCGGTGTCGAAGAACCAGCCGGTGTCCTCCACCAGCGGCAGCAGCACCCGTGCCACGTCCCGCCGGATGGCCTTGAAGCCGCACTGCGCATCCGAGAAGCGCGCCTGCAGGGAGCCGCGCAGGATCAGGTTGTAGGCCCGGCTGATGAACTCCCGCTTCGGGCCGCGCACGACCCGGGAGGTGCGGGCGAGCCGGGAGCCGATCGCGAGGTCCGAGTGGCCGGAGATCAGCGGGGCCACCAGCGGCAGCAGGGCGTTGAGGTCGGTGGACAGATCGACGTCCATGTAGGCGAGGATCGGCGCGTCCGAGGCCGACCACACGGTCCGCAGGGCCCGCCCCCGGCCCTTCTGCTCCAGGCGGACGCCGGCCACCTCGGGGATCTCCGCCGCCAGCCGCGCCGCCACCAGCGGGGTGGTGTCCGTGGACGCGTTGTCCGCGATCGTGATGCGGAAGGCGTACGGGAAGGTGCGGGTGAGGTGCTCGTGCAGTCTGCGGACGCACGGCCGGAGGTCCTTCTCCTCGTTGTAGACGGGTATCACTACGTCCAGGACAGGCGTACCGGCGTCCGTGGCCGGGAGGTGCTCCCGCGCCGGCAGGGTGCCGGGAGAAGAGTGGGTTCGCATGGGAGCGACTCTCGTCAAGCGCCCTGTCGCACCCGTGTGGTGGCGCTGTGCTGTGCCTGTGAGTGCTGTTGCCAGTTCATTTCGGGCTGCGGCTGCGGGGCCAGTGCGGGCAGGTGCACGGTGAACACCGTCCGCCCCGGGACGCTGTCCACGGTGACGGCGCCGCCGTGCGCGGCGGCGACGGCCTGCACGATGGCGAGCCCGAGGCCCGTGGACCCGGTTGCCCTGGACCGTGCGGAGTCCCCTCGGGCGAACCGTTCGAAGACGTGCGGCAGCAGGGCCGGCGGAATGCCCTGCCCGTTGTCCTCGACGTCCACGCACATCCAGGGCCCGCGCCGCTGCACGCGCGCGGTGACGGTCGTACCGGGCGGGGTGTGCTTGCGGGCATTGCCCAGCAGGTTGACCAGCACCTGCTGGATGCGGGCGGCGTCCGCGGACACGAGCGCGGGCTCGTCGGGCAGGTCGAGCCGCCAGTTGTGGTCCAGACCGGCCGCGCGGGAGTCGCTGACGGTGTCCACGACGAGCGGAATCAGATCGGTCTGCTCGAACTGCAGCGGCCGGCCGGCGTCCAGCCGGGCGAGCAGCAGCAGATCCTCCACAAGGAGGGTCATCCGCCCGGCCTCGGACTCGATCCGTCCGAGCGCGTGCCGCGTGTCGGGCCCGACCTGCTCGCGCCCGCGCCGGGTCAGTTCGGCGTAGCCGCGGATGGAGGCGAGGGGGGTGCGCAGCTCATGGCTGGCATCGGCGACGAACTGCCGTACCCGCATCTCGCTCTGCTGCCGGGCGTGCAGCGCGCCGTGCACATGATCCAGCATCCGGTTGAGCGCGGCCCCGACCTGGCCGACCTCGGTGTGCGGATCGGTCTCCGACTCCGGGACCCGCTCGCTGAGGTTGACCTCGCCGGTGTGCAGGGGAAGTTCGGAGACGCGGGTGGCGGTGGCGGCGACCTTGCGGAGGGGGCGGGTGGCGACGCCGACGATGACCGTGCCGGCGAGGGAGGCGGCGACCAGTCCGGCCACGGTGACGCAGACCTCGACGACGACCAGGGTGTCGATGTTGTCGTCGACGTCCTTGGTGGGCAGGGCGACGTAGTAGGCGTCGCCGCTGCCGTCGGGACTCGCCTCGTAGCGGACGAGGTAGTCCCCGAGCCCGGGCAGCTCGACGGGGTGCGGCTCGGTGTCCCTCGGCACCTCGGCGAGCGCCCGCTTCTGCGCGGCGGTGAGACCGACGGAGTCCATCTGCTTGAAGCCGCCGTAACTGTCGTTCAGCTGTACGGTCTTGCCCGCGTCCGCGATCGTGCCGTTCCTCAGGTAGGCCGCGACCGTGTTGCGCTGCGTCGGGCCGCTGGTGAGGAGGCGCTTGAGTCTTTCGCTCGGCGTCAGGACGGTGTGCGACCTGCCGGGCTCCACGGGTGCGTCCGGCGCCGTACCGTTCGGGTTCGGCATGCGGCCGCCCGTCGCCCGGATGCCGATGTCCTTCACCTTTTCGTCGAGCTGACCGTACAGATGGGTCCGCAGCGCGAGCGTGGTCACGGTGCCGATCACCGCGGACACCACGGCGATCAGCACCACGGACGCGACGACGAGCCGCGCCCGCAGGGTCCGCGGCTGTCCCGCGCGGCGTCTCCGCGGAGCCGGCCGTCGTCGCCCGCTCATGACACGGCGGGCTTGATCAGATAACCGGCCCCCCGCCGGGTGTGGATCATCGGCTCACGCCCCGCGTCGATCTTCCGCCGCAGATAGGAGATGTACAGCTCGACGACATTGGCCTGCCCGCCGAAGTCGTACGACCACACGCGGTCCAGGATCTGCGCCTTGCTGAGGACGCGCCGCGGGTTGCGCATGAGGAAGCGCAGCAGTTCGAACTCGGTGGCGGTCAGGTGGATGTTCTCCCCCGCCCGCGACACCTCGTGGCTGTCCTCGTCCAGGGTCAGGTCCCCGACGACGAGCACGGAGTCCGACCGCCGGTCGGCCGCCCCGGACCGCCGGATGAGCCCGCGCAGCCGGGCCACGACCTCCTCCAGGCTGAACGGCTTGGTGACGTAGTCGTCGCCGCCCGCGGTGAGCCCGGCGATACGGTCCTCGACCGCGTCCTTGGCGGTCAGGAACAGGACGGGCACGTCCGGCAGCTCGCGGCGCAGCCGCCCCAGCACGGTGAGCCCGTCCATGTCGGGCAGCATCATGTCCAGTACGACGGCGTCGGGCCGGAACTCACGCGCGGTCTGCACGGCTCCCTGCCCGTCCCCCGCACTCCTGATCTGCCAGCCCTCGTAGCGAAGGGCCATGCTCAGCAGTTCGGTGATCGACAGCTCGTCGTCCACCACAAGCACTCGGACGGGGCTCCCGTCCGGCCTCAGCAGTTCGGTGCGCCCCTGGGGCGAGGTCGTGGTCATGGCGGACACCTTGTCGGGGTCCTCTGAGAAGACGCTTTCCCTACTCTGTGATTTCCCTGAGAAACACACAGGCGTCTCTCAGGAATCACCTGGGAAACGCTCATTCCCGCGCGAAGACATGCGCGTGCTCGACCCTGGCGATGTGGATCGCGTACCGCTCGTACCAGCGCTCCCGGCCGCGCCGCTTGGCCGCGAGATGCGCCGGGTGGTCCCGCCACTGCTCGATCCCGGCGAGGTCCCGGAAGTAGGCGACGGAGATGGCGAGTCCGCCGGGGGTGCGGGCGGCGTCCTCACCGAGGAAGCCGGGGACTTCGCGGACGAGACGCGAGAGGTGTTCGGCGGTGCGCTGGTATTCGCCGGGGTCGTCGTCGGTACGGACGGAGGTGAAGACGACGGCGTAGTAAGGCGGTTCGGGAAGGCTGGTGGGTCGTACAGGGGCTTTCGTTCGATCACTCATGGCAACCACGGTCGCCCGAAGGCCTCTTCGGGTCCATGCCCCTTGCCGAAAGGGATCCGTACGGGATCCGAGTCTTTGCCTTCCGCCCCCGGGATCCTCAGAACAGGCCCTCCGGCTGCTGGGTGAACTCCCGCAGGGGGAAGGGCGTTTCAGCGGCCCTGGGAGCCGTGGGGGACACCAGCGCCCAGCCGGTCATGAGGCGGGTGTCGAGGACGACGACCCCTCGCCGGCCTCCGGCGACCGCCAGATGCAGATCGGGCCCGGCGGCCGCGACCAGCTCACCGCTCACTGCGCCACCCGGGACGAGCTCCACCACTTCCCCGAGGGCAGCCGGAGCACCGGCGAGCCCGAACACCCGGATGTGGTCGACCACTTCGCAGGGCTCGGGCCGCAGGGTCTCCGGCCATCCACTGAGCGCGCCGGCCCGCGCATGCAGCTCCCGCAGCTCCGCCGCACGCTCCGCCTCGGTCTGCGGCAACGCCGACCGCACCGCCCGCTTCTCGGCGTACGGAATCCGGTCCGGCACCTGGAGCGCGGCCCGCAGCAGCTCCTCGGTGCGCCGGGCGGCCATCAGCGGTCCGGTGCCGAGCCAGCTGAAACAGACGGCACCCTGCTCCAGCAGCCGGGCCGAGCCCCGCTCGACCGCGGTGATCCCCACCTTGACCATCCCGGGACCGAACCACGCCAGATACACCCGGTACGGCCGCGGATCATCGGCGATCGTGTCGGCGGCCACGGAGTGCGCCCGGTCCAGCCGCGCGCACTCCTCGCACCGGGCCCCCGTACTCCGCCCCGGCACCACGGCCCGCACCGGGCAGGCATGTCCCCGCGCCCCGACGCACTGCCGCGCCGAGCCGTCCGCGACGGCGAACGCGACCCGCTTCCCCCGGGGCAGGGCACTGCGCCGCCCGCCGCCCCACATCAGCACGGGGCCGTCCGGTGTCCAGCGCAGTCCCGCGCATGTCCATTCGTGTGCCATCACCGGTGAGCGTAGAGGCCGGGTCCGACAGTGCCCGGGGACGGCCCCGCGGAGGCAGCCGACGGGAGTGCTGAGCCGCCCGTCGCGGGCCAGGCGCATGACGAAGGCCCCGGATCTCTCCGGGGCCTTCTCAAGAGCGGCCGGCTCACTCACTCAGGAGTGAGCAGCGGATCTCGTGGGTCAGCGGACGTCGACGTAGTCGTAGGCGTCGGCGACGGACGAGTTGCTGTTGCCCGCGTAGTGGAAGCGCCAGGTGCCGTCCACGGAGGCGGTGACCGTGGTCTTCGCGTAACCGCTGGAGGAGGTCGTCACGGTCTTGACGGTGCTGTAGGTGCTGGTGCCCGCCTTCTTGAACTGCAGCTGGACGGGCTGGCTGCCGTAGCCGTAGTACTTCATGTTGCTCCAGCTGGCGCGGTTCAGGTTGCCGGAGACCGTGATGGTCCTGCCCTTGGCGACGGGCTCGGGGCCGGCGTTGAAGCCGCTGAAGCTGCTGGCGCGCTTGATCCAGTGGTTCTTGTAGAAGTCGTTCTCGTAGGAGTCGCCGTCGTTGGCGGACGCGAAGACGGTGACGTTCCACTTGCCGTTCAGCGAGCTGTCCCACAGCCCGTCGGCCTCGCCCGGCTTGGCCGTGATGGTGAACTTGCAGGTGGCGGCGGTCGCGCTCCAGTAGTCGCAGCTCTCGGCGCCGTTCTCGTTCCAGAGGAAGCCGTCAACGTCGCCGCCCTCCAGGTCGGTGCCGTGCCACAGGGCGACGTCCACGCCGTGCTGCTCCGGGTTGACGCCCGACGGGTCGGTCACCGTCACGTAGACGTTGAACGACTTCGGCGACAGACCGACGACGACGTCCTTGTTGGCGTTGACGGTGACCTTGGTGACCTGGATGTCGCCGTCCGTCTCGGTGGCGGGCGACGCGGCGACGGACTGCTTGCTCGGCGCCTGGTGGGCGCTCTTGAACTGCTCGGCCTGTGCGGCAGCCGGGTTTCCCTCGGCGTGCGCGGCCGGGACGGCCAGGGCGGTCAGGGCGGCACCGGAGAGGGCCGCGGCGGCCAGGCTGGCACGAATGCGCATGTTGTTCCCCAAGTGAGGAATGGGGCCCGAGCGAGGTGGGGGACTCGCGAGCCCGACGGGTCTGAGGAGTCTGGCGACTCTTACCTGAGACTTACTGGAACCTTGAACGGTTGTACGGGAAATGGAAGTTTTCTCGACCGGTTTCACCGCCCCGGTGGCCTACAACCTTCGCACCGGGCCGCGGGTCTCCCCTGCGTCCGCCCAGCCCGCGCCCGAGGAGACCCCGTCATGCACAAACGCCGCAGTCTGGTCCTGGCCACCGCGACCCTCGCCGCCCTCGCCGGCGGACCGCTCGCCGTCCAGGCGGCGGCCGCCGCCCCCCGGGTGGAGAACGACTTCAACGGCGACGGATACAGCGATGTCGCCGTCTCCGCGCCCGGCGCCGAGGTCTCCGGACATCCGGGCGCCGGTGCGGTCGCGGTGTTCTACGGCTCCCCGACCGGCCCCTCTCTGGAAGGCCGCACGATCCTCAGCCAGGACTCGCCCGGATCCGCGGGTGCCGCCGAGGACACCGACCTGTTCGGTGCGGCCACCGCGCCCGGCGACTTCAACTCCGACGGGTACTGGGACCTGGCGGTCGGCACGCCCAAGGAGGACACCGACGCGGGGGCCGACTCCGGGGCCGTGCACATCTTCTGGGGCTCCCCGCACGGCCTGACCGGCGGGGCCGGCGTGCCCAACCCCGCTCCCGGCCCGCAGGCGAGGTTCGGCGCCTCGCTGGCCGCGGGTGACTTCGACGGTGACGGCAGGACGGACCTGGCGGTCGGCTCGGCCTCGGCCACCCTGCGCGTCTTCTCGCACGGCATCGCCGCGAACGGCACCCCCGGCAGGGTGGCGGCAGTCCCCCTGCCCCTCCACACCGGCGTCTCCGCCGGCATCCTCAACCTCACGGCCGGCAGGGTCGACAAGGACGGCTGCACCGACCTCGTGGTCGACGGCCAGAGCCGCAACATCTCGGGCGGCAAGCACCACAACGTGAACTACTACCTCCCCGGCGCGGCCGGCGGTTTCAAGGCGTCCGGCGCCAAACTGCTCCCCGGCGGCATCAGCGGGGCGATCGGCGACCTGAACGGCGACGGATACGGCGACATCGTCACCGGTGTGTGGTGGGCCGCCGCCGGGCCCAAGCAGCTGGCCGCCGGCAAGGTGATCATCAACTACGGCTCGCCGAGCGGGCCCTCGGGACGCACCCAGAGCATCGACCAGAGCACCGGTGCGGTCCCGGGCGACCCGGAGAGTCTGGAACGCTTCGGCGACGCCGTCTCGGTCGGGGACGTCGACGGCGACGGCACGAAGGACCTCGCCATCGGCACCCCGCGCGAGAGCTTCGCCCTGCGCACCACCACCTTCCCCGACGTCGGCACGGTCATCGTCCTGCGCGGCACCGCGAAGGGCGTCGACACCTCGTCCGTGCAGAACCTGCACCACCTCGTCCCGGGCATGCCGGGCGTCGACGAGCTGGGCGCCCGCTTCGGCGGCGACGTACTGCTGTCCGACCTCAACGGGGACAGGAAGGCCGACCTGACCGTCGGCTCCCGTTACGCGACCGCGGGCCGCGGCATGGTCACCACGCTGCCCTCGAACGACGGCAGGATCGTCGTCCAGGGAGCCTTCCACGCCAGCGTCAAGGACGCCGGGCTCTCCTGGAACGGCTACCCGCAGTTCGGCGGCGGACTGCACAATTCCCGCATCACATCGACGATCTCCCACTCCGGAGACCAGTAGCCCCTGCGTGCAATGACGGCGAGTACCTCGGGGACCCCGTGTTCTGGTTCAAGGCGGTCGCGATCCGGCCCGGTCACCTGTCCGGCGCTCCCCTGTCGCGACCGGGAACGGGGTGGCCAAGCATGGACGTGAACCCAAGGCGCTGCGCGCTCCCGCCCGCCTTGCACCCCTCGTCCACGGCAATGCCGAAACCGGAGGAACGCCCATGCCCATCGCGCCCGTACGACCTGTACCGCCCGCGGACACGCCGCAGGTGCTCGTGCACTCGGTCAGCGGCCTGTTCATCACACCGATCGGTCATACACATGACCCCGGAGAGGTACGGCTGTGGCGGGGGGACTTCCGCACCAGCAACAAACAGGACATGTGGGAGTTCCTGCCCGCCGACGAGGAAGGACTGTGGCGGATCAAGAACGGACGGGACGATCTGTACCTGACCGTCAGGGACAAGCACCCGAAGGCGGTCGTCTACCAGGACCGCTGGAACGACAGCCACAAGGGGCAGCTCTGGCGGATGATCCAGGCCGACCCCGCCCAGGCTGATGTGGTCATCGCTTCGGCGCTGGACGAACGACTGGTGATCTCGCCGGTCGAGGGCTGCCATTGGGCGGAGACCACCCTGGAAGTCGACCAGGTCGGACCGTACTCGGACCAGTTCTGGCGCTGGCGCACCCCGCGCGGCTGACCCGGCGACGGGCCACGACCGGACGCCTTCGGCGACACGGCCCTGCCAAGACACGTTCCTGGCAGGGCCGTCGTGCGTGCGTGTCGCCGTTGCCGTCGGAGTCGCCGTCAACTCCGGCCTCGGTGCCCTCCGAGCCTCGGCCGGCATGGATGCGAAGTGCCAGGCACGGCCTGTCACGAGGTGACGATGGAGATGCCGTCTCCGAGCAGTTTCAGCCCGAGGACGAAGAACAGGGCGGCCATCACGGCGACATTGTGCTGAGCTGCCCAGTCTTTCCAGTTTCCGAGCGTGGTCCTGGCCCGTTCTCCACCGAGGAGGTAAACGCCGAGCGGGACCAGCAGGCCGAGCGTGGCGATCACGACGAAAATCGCCAGTGATGCGATCTGCTGCCCGACCGGAAGACCGGCCGAGCCGATGGCGGCCCCCGCGGCGATGGTCAGCGGGGCGTTCTTGGCGTTGAGCGCGGCCAGGGCCGTTCCGAGCCCGAAGACCTTGACCGGCGTGAGGCGGTCGATCGCACCCATCCACTTCGGCAGCTTCGCCTGCGAGGGATCCTTGGGGCGCCGCCGCCACTGCCGGGCGCCGAAGAAGACGAGGAGCAGGCCGAGTGCGAGCTTGAGAGCCCCGACCCAGGTGGCCGGTTGCTTGTGCGCGGAGGCGCCCGCCGGGGAGGCGACCGCCAGCATCACGGCGCCCAGCACCGAGAGTCCGAGGATCCAACCGACGGTGAAGAGGATTCCGTTGAGACGTCCTCGGGGCGTGGCGAGAATGAGGATGACGGCGATGACCGGAAGCGGGCTGACCGCGACGCCGGCCGCGAAACCCAGCACGTCACCGAGAACTGCGCCCATGGCTGCCTCCAACTGGGGTCGGGTGGCGATCCCGTTGAGCAATGGTCTGGCGGGGGGAGGCGGGTGCCCCGGCCGTCTGCCCGGCGCGAGGGGTTCTTGTGCAAAAGCTGTGGCCCAGTCCCATCTTCCTGCGCCCGGTTCGATCTGTCCTGGCAGCTGTCCTCGGCGGCTTCGGCTCATGCCGCGTTCCTCAGCGGCCGAGATGCACGGCCCGGCATCCGTTGTGAGCATGGAGGGGTGGGGCGATGGTGCCCCGGTTTCGGGTGCTTGGCGGCCCTCACACCGATCCGTGGCAGGAGACTTTCACGATGACTGCAACGGCACGAGCGAATCAGTCGGCCCACCCCGAACGTCCGGGCAGGTCGGACGGGGTATGCAGCGAGTTCACCGTGTTCACCGAAATCAAGCCCGGCCATGCGGATGCGTTGCGGAAGGATCTCGCCGCAATGGCCGACGTGGCGGATGACGAGAGGGTCCATGCGGCGGTCCGCCAGATCGGCACCCTGCATGACGCACGGCACGTGATCTTCGACAACGACACCCGGTTCATGTTCGCCAGCGTCTTCGACGGCTCGTGGGACGCGTACATCGACGACTTCGCCAAGACGGTGGTCGGGGAGCGCTTCGACAAGGTCTTCTCGCACAGCGTGGGGTTCCCCGGCGTCAAGGATCCCGGGGTGAAGGACTGGTTCGTGGCCCATCAGGCGCCCGCAGGAGTCTTCGTCAGCGCCTATCCCGATCTGACCGTTCAGCAGATCTACAAGGACCACCGCGTGGAGGAGGCGTTCGAAGAGGTGCTGGACACCCCCGAGTTCCGCGCGGCGCTGGAGAACCCGGCCAACGCGGAGCTGGTGAACACACCTGCCTTCCAGAAGCTGCTGGAAGAAGCCTCCGCCTAGAACCCGGGCACAGCTGTCCCGCAGAGTTGTGCCCGCTTCGGTGAACAGCGTCAGCGGGCGCAAACCGCCTCTGCGGGGCCGTCCGGACAGGAACCCATGCGGAGGCCGAAGCGATCATGAGCACGGCAGACAGCGGCAGCGCGACCGGTGTACGCGTCGAGGTCGAGGACGTCCAGAGCGGGGCGCTGCGCCCGCGGCCCGTCCCCTACGAGGGAAAGTTCATCTTCCTGCGCGTCGACGACCGCCACGCCGGACGTGCCCTGCTGCGGCGGCTGCTGCCGCTGACCTCGGGCGGCCTGCCGAGCGTGGACCGGAGCCGGGATGCCTGGGTGGCTGTGGCGTTCACTTATCAGGGGCTGAGGGCCCTCGGGGTGCCCCAGGAGTCGCTGGACAGTTTCCCGCGGGCGTTCCGCGAGGGCATGGCCGCTCGGGCGGAACTGATCGGTGATGTGGGCGAGAATGCCCCGGCGCACTGGGAGAAACCCTTCGGGACGGGTGACGTCCACATCGCGTTGAGCGCCCTCGCCTCGGATGCGGCACAACTCGACCGGGAACTGGCACGGGCCCGGGTCGCCTACCGGGAAACCCCCGGTGTCCAGGTGATCTGGGAACAGGACGTCCACCAGCTTCCGACCGGACGCACCACCTTCGGTTTCCGGGACGGCATCAGCCATCCGAACATCGAAGGTGTCGGTCTGCCCGGCTCCAATCCGCAGGAAGCCCCCATCAAGGCCGGCGAGTTCATCCTCGGCTACCCCGACGAGACCGGCAATCTCCCGCCCATGCCCAGCCCCGATGTGCTGGGGCGCAACGGGACCTACGTGGCCGTTCGCAAGATTCACACCAACGTGGCGGCCTGGCGCCGGTACCTGCGCGCCAACAGTTCCAATGCCGAGGAGGAAGCCCTCCTGGCGGCGAAAATGGTCGGCCGCTGGCCGAGTGGCGCGCCGCTGACGCTGACGCCGGAGCACGACGACCCGGAGCTGGCCGCGGACCCGCAGCGCGTCAACGACTTCCTGTACCGGGAGAACGACGATCGCGGCTTGCGATGCCCCGCCGGCGCGCACATCCGCCGGAACAATCCCCGCGATGCCACCATCATCGGCGACGCACGGATGCACCGGATCATCCGCCGCGGCACCACCTACGGTCCGCCGCTGCCCGACGGTGTGCTGGAGGACGACGGTGCCGACCGGGGCCTGGTGGGAGTCTTCATCGGGGCCCACATCGAACGGCAGTTCGAGTTCATCAAATCCGAATGGGTCAACGACGGCAACTTCATCGGCTACCCCGGCGAACAGGACCCGGTGGCCGGCCATCACGACGGAACCGGCAGCGTCACCATTCCCGGCAAACCAGTCCGACGCCGCCTGCGGAACCTGCCCAGCTTCGTGGTCACCCGCGGCGGCGAGTACTGCTTCGTGCCGGGGCTGCGCGCCCTGCGCTGGCTCGCCGAACTGGAGGACTGAAGGGAAGTCCACCCCGAGCTCCGAACGCCCTCTCGAAGGAGAGACCGAAGTCATGGCAGCACAGTTCGTCCCCTACACGCCTGACGTCGAGGTACAGGACCCGGACTTCGACCGGCACGTGCAGACGGTGATCGAGAAGACCGAGAACTACATCGCCGAATCCGTCCAGTCCGGTGGCACCGGACAGGCCCTGCGCGACGCCCACGCCAAAGGCTACGGACTGGTCCGCGGGGAAGTGGAAATCCTGGACGGGCTGCCCCCCGAGTACGCCCAAGGCATCTACGCGACACCAGGAACCCACGAGGCGCTCATCCGCTTCTCCAACGGCTCGCCGCACGCCGGAGCGGACGCGCGACTGGGGGCCGCCACCGGACTGGCCCTGAAGATGTTCGACATCCCCGGCCCGACCCTGCTGGAAGACGAACCGGACACGGGCACCTTCGACTACGCCAACATCAACGGACCGATCTTCTTCTGCAACACGGTCGAGCACTACCTGTTCATCCAGGAATTGTTCTTGAACGCGCCGGCCTACTTCTCCCAGGGCCGCCCCGGCGCGCATCGCTTCTTCACCGAGTTCGTGACCGGCAAGGGAACGCTGGACCAGGACGACTGGGCATGGGACGAGTTCCTGGCCTTCCTCCGCCTGGCGAAGACCCCGCCGGCCAACCTGCTGCTGTCGACCTACTGGACGATGGGGGCGGTCAGGCACGGCGACTACATCGCCAAGGTGCGCATCACCCCCGACCCGGACTGTGCCGCCGCGGTGGTCCGGCGTGCCATCGACCCGTCCTCCGAGCAGGAGGTCTTCCGTCCGGCCCTCCAGGCCGAACTGCAGGAGCGGCCGTACGCCTTCGACATCCAGGTCCAGCTCTGCACCGACCTGCAACGCATGCCGGTGGAGGACACCACCGTGGAGTGGCCCGAGAAACTGTCCCCGTCCGTCACCGTGGCCAGGCTGCGGCTCCCGCAGCAGGACATCTCCGGCCCGGAGAACCTGGCGAAGATGGACTCACTGTCCTTCACACCCTGGAGGGTCACCGCCGAGCACGCCCCGCTGGGCAACATCATGCGGGCCCGCAAAGAGGTCTACCGACAATCCTCCATCGCCCGCCACAAGCTCAATCAGCAGGCGCGCACAGAGCCGCGCAGCGCCGACGAGGTGCTCGGCCCGGCTCAATGACACGATGCACCAAACACTGCCGTCAAGGAAAAGGCCAGAGGCCCTGGGGATTGATCCACAGGGCCTCTGGCGTGCTGCGCACTCGGCAGGATTCGAACCTGCAACCTTCTGATCCGTAGTCAGATGCTCTATCCGTTAAGCTACGAGTGCTTGTGTTCTTTTGTTCTTGTCTCCGTTTCGGCCCTTTCGGCCCGTCCCGGCGACAGGAAGAACATTACATGACTGCCGCCGTCATGTGAAATCCGATTCGCACACCCCTTGTGACCTGCGAAAACGTCGATGGAGGCGGAGGAGGAGGACCTAGGGGCGCGGCCGGGGCGGGAACGCCGAAGCCCCGGTCCTGGGGACCGGGGCTTCGGGATCGGTGCGGAGGCGGAGGGATTTGAACCCTCGATGGGCTTTAAGGCCCAAACCGCATTAGCAGTGCGGCGCCATAGACCGGACTAGGCGACGCCTCCAGCACAACCGCTCACACGAGCGCGCGAGTGGTGCGTGCAGATGATGACACAGCCGAGGGGCTTGTCACCAATCGCCCCCCACGGTACTAGGCAGTCGGGTCACAGAGCAAAGGGCTTCGTCCGGCGAGGCGCGCGCAACGTCCGGGGGCCGGAGGCGTTGGGCAGGTCATGGTCTTTCTTCTTCAGCGAGGTCCGGCGCGCGCCGGTGTCCGGCCGGGTCCGGTTCGGGGCGGCGCCGGGCCGGTCCTCGCCGCTGTCTCGGGGCTCCTCGCCCTGTCCGCCGTACCCGCCGTAGCCGTCGCCGTACCCGCCGTCGCCGCGCCCGCCGGGCCGTCGCCCGTGCGGCCCGGGGACCGGAGCGGCGATCACCTCACCGTCGTCGTGCGGCAGGCCGGATCCGGGCGGGACGGGAGGTACGAGCTGTCCTGCCATCCGGCCGGCGGGAGTCACCCGGACGCGGCGCAGGCCTGCCGGGTGCTGGACGAGCGCACGCGCTGGGGGCGGGACCTCTTCGCTCCGGTGCCGCCCGGCACCCTCTGCACCATGATCTACGGCGGTCCGGCCACCGCCCGGGTGACCGGTACCTGGGCCGGGCGCAGGGTCGACGCCGGCTACGACCGCAGCAACGGGTGCGAGATCGGGCGGTGGGACGGGCTGGTGCCACTGCTGCCGAAGCTGGGCTCGGTACCCGCCTGAGCGGCCGGCCGGCGAAGGGGCCGGGTGGGTGGCTCAGTGGCGTTCTCCTGGTGGCATCACCGGTCCGGTAAAGGTCCCGCGAAGGTCTCACGGAATCGGAGTGGAGCCGGAGCGGAGCCGGAATGGAGCCGGAGTCGGAAGCGGCGGAGCAGTCTGCCGGCGGCCGGAGGGCGTGGTCGGCGTGTGGTCATGCGTTCGGTGTCACTTCGTCGTGGGACCTCCCTCTCATCCGGCGTCGCGAGCGCAACGCGTGCGCTTAGACTCCCTCGCGTGACACGTCGCGGGCCGGTTGGCAAGATGGCCCGAGCGGTCGGCAAGGTGCGGTAACAGGGAGGAAGGCGTCTCGTGAGCAGCAGGCCATCCCGAGGCGCTGCTCGCCTCGCAGCCATACTCGACGCGCTGCCGGACGCGTTGGTCCTGGTCAACGCCAACGGAACCGTCGTCAACGCGAACACCATCGCGCTGGAGGCCTTCGAGGCGCCGGGCACGGCGCTCGTCGGGCGCGGGTTGCTCGATCTGCTGCCGGAGTTCGACTCGCGGCTCATCCCGGGATCGATGCGGCGGCCCGATCACATGGACCCGCGGGGGCGGACCAAGCCCACGCGGATGATCGCTCGGCGGACCGACGGGACCGAGTTCCCGGTCGAGGTCACGAGCGCGAATCTGGAGAACGGCCAGCAGGCCTACGACGGTTACGGCTACACCGGCGACGAGCTGCTGATGGTCGTCGTACGGGACCTGTCCGGGACCGTCGACACCGAGGCCGAGCTGGCGCGCTCGCAGCGGCAGACCGAGATGATCCTGCGGGCCGCGTCCGAAGGCGTCGTGGGCACCGACACCGAGGGGCGGATCGTCCTCGTCAATCCGGCCGCCGCCCAGATACTGGGTTACCGGGCCGGTGAGCTGGGCGGCAAGGAGCTGCACACGCTCGTGCTGCACTCGCGTGCCGACGGTTCCCCCTTCCCGTACGAGGAGTCCCCGCTCGCCGACACCCTGCGCTCCGGGCGCAAGCACCGGGTGCGCGGGCAGGTGCTGTGGTCCAAGGGGGAGCAGAAGGTCTCCGTCGATCTCACCACCGCTCCTGTGCGCGACGGGGACCAGCTCGTCGGCGCCGTGATGACCTTCACCGACCGGCGGCCGTACGAGGCGCTGGCCGAGGAGAAGGCGGCGCTGGAGAAGGCGCACGCGGAGGAGGTGGAGCGGCTCACCGAGGAGCACGCCTCCGATCTGACCGCGCTGCGCCAGCAGCACGTCACCGAGCTCGAGGAACTGCGCGAGAAGCACGCGGAGGAGCTGGCGTCCGGCGAGGAGCGGTACGCCGCGCTCGCCGAGCGCGAGAAGGACCGGTACGAGGCCCTCGCCGGGCGGCACGAGCAGCTGCTGACCCTGCTCGGGCAGTCGCTGCGCGGGCCCCTGGAGGAGCTGCGGCGCGAGCTGGCCGCGCTGGCCGCCGACGACGCCGGGCAGCTGTGGCCCGAGGCCAATCAGGTGCTCCACCACCTTTCCGCGGGGTACTCGCGGATCACGACGCTGATCGACAACGTCCTCGGCTATCAGCGGCTGGACGCCGGCGCCGAGGACATCACCCGTACGAAGGTGATGCTGGACGCCGTCGTCGCCGCGGGTGTGGACGGGGCCGTCGAGCTGATCGGGCCGGGGCGGGTGCAGTTCGCCGTGCACGCGCCGCCCATCGAGGCCGAGGTGGACCCGCAGCGGCTCGCCACCGCGCTCGCCCATCTCGTGGCGGATGTCGCCGGCGTGGACGCGACCGGCAACTCGCCGGTCTCCGCGGGCGGTTACCTGGACAACACGGTCGTGGTCGCGGCGGCGCAGCGCGGTGAGGTCGCGCGGATCGAGGTGCGCGGGCCGTACGCCGGGGGAGACGCGGTGCACGAGCCGATCGTGCGCGGGATCGTACGGGCCCACGGCGGCGTGCTGCAGACCCACGAGGTGCCGGGCATGAGCGGCAGCGCGTATGTGCTGGAAGTGCCGCTCGGCGGGGGCGCCGGGACGGTCGACGGACAGGTGCCGCAGGTCGCTGCGCTCCCGGCCGGGCAGGGTCCGGGCGAGCAGGGGCCGGGCACGCCGGTCTCCGGCGGCGGTGAGCCGGCCGCGGAGGAGTCGGCCGGTGTCGTCGAGCAGTCGGCCGGTGGCGGACGGCGGCGGGCCCGGCGCGCCTCCACGGACGCCTTCCTGGAGAGTGAGGTGCCCGCGGCGGGTCAGGCCGGTGACACGGAGGCGCCCGTGCCGACCGGGCGGCGCCGCAGGCGTGCCGCCGCGCCCGCCGAGGAGACCGGCGCGGTCCCGGTGGCCGAGGGCACGGAGAGCGCGTCCGGCGGTACCGGGCGGCGCCGTGGCCGGCCCGCCGAGAGCAACGGCGGTTCCGGTGCGGCCGTGAGCGAGGGTTCGGTGGTGACGGCTGCCGAGCATGCCGCCGGGGCCGCTGCCTCGGGTACGGGCCTCGGCTCCGCCGTTCCGCCGCAGGGCGTGCCCGCGCCCACGGGCCGACGCGCGCCCCAGGACTCGGGCGCCCCGCAGCCGGCCCTGCCGCCCGCCCTGCCCGCAGCGGCAGGCAGCGGGGCGGCGCCGGGGGCTCCGGCCGTTCCGGGAGCGGAGATCGTTCCGGGTACGCAGGCCGTTGCGGGTACGCAGGCCACTTCGGCTGCGGAGACCGTTCCGGCCGAGGGCGGGCAGCCGACCGGGCGGCGCCGGCGTGCGCTGGCCGCCGCGGCGGAGCGGGCCGCCGCCCAGGAGGCCGGCGCCCGTACGGTCTTCGCCCTGCCTCCGGCCGAGGCCGACCGCTCACCGCAGTCCGCGGACGCGGCGAACGGGGTGGCTACGGTTCCGGCGGCCGGTGGGGTTCCGGGCGTGGGCACGCCTGTGGGACCCGGGGCCGCTGTGCCGGTCGGGCCCGGGGCGGTCGCGCCTGCCGGGCCGGGTGCCGGTCTTGTGGCGGGTGCCGTGGCAGGCGCGGCTCCGGGAGCCGTCGAGGGGCAGCCGCAGATTCCGGGGCAGGGCTCGGGGCACGTGCAGATGCCCACTCAGCAGCCGCTGCCCGTCACGGGGGTACCCGGTGGTGACGGCCGGCACGACGCCGTACCGCTCGACCAGGGCTCGGACCACACCCCGCCGCAGCCGCATCCGACCAGCGCGCCGACCGGTCGCCGCCGCCGGGCCGTGGCCCAGCCGACGGGATCCGGTCAGCCGACGGCCTCCGAGGCGCAGAGCGCACAGCCGGTCTCGGCGCCGACACCTCCCGCACGGACGCCTTCCGTGCCGACACCTCCCGCACCGACCCCTTCCGTGCCGACGCCTCCGGCACAAGCCGCTCCCGGCCAGGCTCTCGCGGGGCAGGCCGGAGCGGGGCAGGCCGGAGCGGGGCAGATGACTCCTCCCCAGGGGGTTCCGGTCGCTCCGGGGCAGGCCGTGCCGCACCCCTCCGGGGCGCCGACTCCCGGTCAGGGCACGCCCGTTCACGGCCTCCCGGCGCACGGTACGGCCGGACAGGGCATCCCCGTCCAGGCCGGTCCCGCGGCAGCCACGGCGCAGACGCCCGCTCCCGTGCAGGCTGTGCCGGGTGCCCAGGCCGGTGTCTCCGCGCCCGGTCAGCAGCCTGCCGTACCGCATCCCGCCGCGCCCGCGCACGACACCGCCGGCCGGCCCGTGCCGGCCGCCTCCGGACCGGTCCTCCCGGCCCAGCAGCCCGCCCCGGCCTCCCCCACGACTCCGCCCGCCGGTACCCCGAACGGCGGGCCGCTGCCCGCCGCGGCGGGTACCGGACAGGTACCGGCGGCCGTCCAGCCGCCCGGCGTGCCCCAGCAGTGGCCCGGCGCCGATGACACCTCCGGCGCGGGCACACCCGTGGCGCAGACCGGTACGCCGGCCACGGGCACCCCGCTTCCCGCGGAACACGCCGGTGCGCAGGCGCCGCGGGCCGCGCAGCCGTTGCCCGCCGAGGATGCCGCGGTCGACCCGAACTCGACGCAGGGGCGGGCGATCAGTGTCCGCACGCTCGGGCAGGGCGTGCCGTTCTCACGGCAGGCCGCGCAGGTGCAGCAGCCGACGGCGACCCCGCCGCCGCACGCGCCGGGCGGATCCGGCCGGCGGCGCAAGCTGGGCACGCCTCCCGACCCGGCCCAGCGCGCGGAACAGCAGCCGGAGCAGGCGGCCCTGCCCCATCCCCCGGCCGAGCCGACGCCCGCACAGCCCTCGCCCGCACAGCCGTCGCTCGGCGGACAGCCGCTCCCCGCTCAGGCGCAGCCCTCGCTCCCCGGGCAGTCCCTGCTCGCCCCGGGCACCGAGGGCGCCGGGCGGTCGTACGCCATAGGCGCGCCGGACGCGAATGCCGCCGAGGGGCCCGAGCCGCTGGACGGTCCCGGCGGGGCGGTCGAGATCTCGGACGCACCGTTGCCGCAGCCGCTCGACGACGAGCTGCCCCCGGAGCCGCTGGACAACCCGCGCCGGCTGCTGGTGTGGCCCGCGCCGGACGTGACGACCCAGCAGGCGCTGAGCGACCGTGGCTACCGGCCGGTGATCGTGCACTCCCGTGAGGAGGTCGACGCGCAGATCGCGGCGTTCCCGGCCGCGCTGTTCGTGGACCCGCTGACGGGGCCGATCACGCGTACGGCCCTGCAGGCGCTGCGGCAGGCCGCGGTCGCGGCCGAGGTGCCGGTCCTGGTGACGGCCGGACTCGGGCAGGCGACGCGCGAGGCGGCGTACGGCGCCGATCCCGCCGTTCTGCTGAAGGCGCTGGCGCCGCGGGACAGCGAGCAGCATCCGCCGCGAGTGCTGCTCATCGAGGAGCACGCGGAGATCGCGCTGGCGCTGACCGCGACGCTGGAGCGGCGCGGGATGCAGGTGGCGCGGGCCGCGAACGACAACGACGCGGTGACGCTCGCGGGGCAGTTCCGGCCGAACCTCGTGGTGATGGACCTGATGCAGGTGCAGGTGCGGCAGGCCGGCTTCACCGGGATCGTCGACTGGCTCCGCGCGAACGGGCAGCTCAACCGCACCCCGCTGGTCGTCTACACGGCAGCCGTCGACCAGGCCGACCTGCCCCGGCTGGCCTCGGGCGAAACGGTGCTGTTTCTCGCGGAGCGGTCGACCAGCACCGACGTGCAGAGCCGGATCGTGGATCTGCTGGCCAGGATCGGCACGAACTAGGGGGTGTCGGGCGCAGGTCCGGGGGCTTCCCGTATCGGGCGGCCGCGGGGGCGTGGGGGCTGATCGTGCCGTCAGCTGCCTGGTGCTGCCGCCTAGCGCGCCACCAGCCTGCGGGCCGCCTCCTTGACGGAGGCCCGCAGGCGGTCGTGGTCGGTGTCCTCCGCGCCCGTCAGGATGCGCCGCATCTGCGGGACCACCGCCATCCAGTTGGTCAGGGCGGTCAGCAGCAGGAGGAGGTCGCCGGGCGGGAACGCGTCGGTGATCACGCCCCGGGCCTGGCCGTCGGCGACGGCGGCCACCTTCCGGGCGTAGTGCTCCTGGCGGGTCGGCTCGTCGGGCAGCTCGGCGGTGCCGTACTCGATTCCCTCCCAGAACAGCAGGCGCAGCAGCTCGGGGTGGGCGGAGTGGTAGTCGAGCAGGCGGTCGACCCAGCCTTCGATGTCGTCGGGGTCGACGGGGACGGCGGCGGCCAGATCGACCATGCAGGTGCCCAGTACCTGGGTGAACAGCTCCGCCTTGTTGCCGAAGTAGGCGTAGATCAGCTGCTTGTTGGCCTTGGCCTCGGCGGCGATGCGGTCGATGCGGGCGCCCGCGATGCCGTGCCGGGCGAACTCGGCGACCGCCGCCTCGAAGATACGGGCCTTGGTGGCCTCGGGGTCCCTGACTGCTGCCATGGGGACAGGGTAGGGCCAGGCCAGACAGGTAACCAACTATTTGGTTGACGGGAATGAGGGCGGGGTGCACCCTGTTGAGAGTTACCAACCAACGAGTTAGTTGTCAGAGTCGGCTCCAAGGAGTGTCCCCGCTCATGCCGTCAGCCACCAGCACCCGCCCGGAACCCCGGATCCGTCTCCGCGGCCGTGTCCCCGGCCGCGGACCCGCCGCCGCACCCGGCGCTTCCGGCGGTCCGTTCCTCCTGCTCATCGCCGTCTGTACGGCCGTCACCGCCGCCAACATCTATCTCGCGGCCCCGCTGCTTCCCCTGATCGCCCACGACTTCGGTACGGTCCCCGCGGCCGTGACCTGGATCGCATCCGTGGCCCAGCTCGGCTATGCGGCCGGCCTGCTCTTCTTCGCCCCGCTCGGCGACCGCGTCAACCGGCGCCCGCTCGTCGCCGGCCTGTCCGCGGGCACCGCGGTGGCACTGGTCGCCGCCGCGGCGGCCCCGGGCACCGCCGCCCTCGCCGCCGCCGTGTTCCTGGCCGCCGCCGCGACCGTCGTACCGCAGCTGCTGGTCCCGCTGGTCGCCGAGCGGGCCCCCGCGGACCGGCGCGCCCGGCATGTCGCGGCCGTCATCGCCGGGCTGTTCACCGGGATCGTGGCCGCCCGTGTCGTCGGCGGCCTGGCCGGACAGGTCTTCGGCTGGCGCTGGGTGTTCGCCGGGTCCGCCGTACTGACCCTCGCACTGGGTCTGGCCACCGCCCTGGCCCTGCCCTCGGAGCGGCGGACGCGGCAGGGCGGCCTGTTCTCCGGACTGGCCGAGCTGCCGGGACTGCTGCGCCGCTCGCCCGCCCTGTGGCGGGCGTGCCTCAGGCAGGCGGGCATGTTCGGCGCCTGGAGCGCACTGTGGACGTCGCTGGCCCTGCTGCTGACCGGCCCCTCCTACGGCCTGTCCACGGCGACCGCCGGGCTCTTCGGCCTCTTCGGACTGACCGCCAGCGCGGTGGCGCCGCTGGCGGGGGATCTGGTCGACCGCTTCGGTGCGGCACGGGTCGTCGGCACCGCGTATCTGCTCGCGGCCGTGGCCGTGCCGCTGTTCTGGCTCGGCGGACACGTCCTGGTCGCGCTGTTCGCCGCCGCGATCGCCGTCCATGCGGCGCTGGTCGCCTCGCACGTCGCCAACCAGACCCTCGCCCTGACGACGACGTCCACCCCGGCCACCGCCAACACCGCCTACGTCGTCTCCGGCTTCGCCGGCGGCGCCCTCGCCTCGGCCGTAGCGGGCCCCGCCTTCGGCCACTGGGGCTGGACCGGGGTGTGCACGGTGGCCGGCCTGTGGCTGCTGCTGGGCTGGGCGACCACGCTGCGGCGCGGGTGAGGGCACGGCAGCGCCGGCCGCCTGCCGCAGCCCATCAGAGGGATGCGGCAGGGCGCTCCCCGCAGGGCGGGGCCGCACGGCCGGCGCTGCAAGGCCGGCCGTACACCGAGAACCGACGCCGTACGGCGGGTGCCACACCGCTGCCGCACCACGAGTGCCACACCAGCCGGCGCCCTACGGCGAGGGCCGTTTCCCGGTCAGAGGTGGGTGACGTCCAGGTGGCCGTCCGCGTACTGCCTGCGCAGCACCTTCTTGTCGAACTTGCCCACGCTCGTCTTGGGCACCGTCTCGACGACCGTCCAGCGCTCGGGCAGCTGCCACCTGGCGATGCGGCCCTCCTCGGCGAGGAAGGCGCGCAGGGTCGCGAAGTCGGCGGTGGCGCCTTCCCGCAGGACGACCGTGGCCAGCGGGCGCTCGCCCCACTTCTCGTCGGGCACGGCGACCACCGCGGCCTCGGCGACGTCCGGGTGGGACATCAGCGCGTTCTCCAGCTCCACCGAGGAGATCCACTCGCCGCCGGACTTGATGACGTCCTTGGCGCGGTCGGTGAGGGTGAGGAACCCGTCGGGGGAGATGGTCCCGACGTCACCCGTCTTCAGCCAGCCGTCCTTGCTGAACTTGTCGGCGGGGCGGAGGGGTTCGGCGCCGGGGCCGTTGTAGTAGGCCCCCGCGATCCACGGGCCGCGCACCTCCAGCTCGCCCGCCGACTCGCCGTCCCAGGGCAGGCGTTCGCCGCCGGGGCCGATGAGGCGGCCCTCGACGCCGGCCGGGAAGCGGCCCTGGGTGAGGCGGTAGGCGAACTCCTCCTCGGTGCCGACCGCGTGGGCCGGCGGGCGGGCCACCGTGCCCAGCGGCGAGGTCTCCGTCATGCCCCAGGCGTGACAGACCCGCATGCCGAGCTTGTCGAAGGCCTCCATGAGGGAGGGCGGACAGGCGGCACCGCCGATGGTGACCTGGGTGAGGGACGTCACGTCCCGGGGGCGCGCGGTGAGTTCGGCGAGCAGGCCCTGCCAGATGGTCGGGACGGCAGCCGCGTGGGTGGGCCTCTCGCGTTCGATCATCTCGGCGAGCGGTGCGGGCTGCAGGAAACGGTCCGGCATCAGCATGTTCACGCCGGTCATGAAGGTGGCGTGCGGCAGGCCCCAGGCGTTGACGTGGAACTGGGGGACGACGACCAGTGAGGTGTCCTGGTCGGTCAGGCCCATCGACTGGGTCATGTTGACCTGCATGGAGTGCAGGTAGATCGAACGGTGGCTGTACACCACGCCCTTCGGGTCCCCCGTCGTGCCGGAGGTGTAGCACATGGCGGCTGCCTGGCGTTCGTCCAGCTCCGGCCAGTCGTACGTGGTCGGCCGGCCCGCGATCAGCTCCTCGTACTCGTGCACCCGCGCGGTGGCGCCCGCGAGCGGCGTACGGTCGCCGGGGCCGGACACGACGATGTGCTCCACCGTCGGCAGCTCGGTCAGCAGCGGCGCGAGCAGCGGGATCAGGGAGCCGTTGACGATGACGACCTTGTCGGCCGCGTGGTTGACGATCCACACCAGCTGCTCGGCGGGCAGTCGCAGATTGAGCGTGTGCAGCACCGCGCCCATGGACGGGACCGCGAAGTACGCCTCGACGTGCTCGGCGTTGTTCCACATCAGGGTCGCCACCCGGTCGTCGCCCCGGACGCCGAGTTCGTCCCGCAGGGCGTTCGCCAGCTGCACGGCACGCGTACCTGCCTCGGCGAAACTGCGCCGCTGCGGCTCGGCCTCACCGGTCCAGGTGGTGATCTGGGACCGCCCGTGCACCAGCGTCCCGTGTACGAGGATGCGGGTGACGGTCAGCGGTACGTCCTGCATGGTGCTCAGCACGGAGTCCTCCCGGGGCGGCGTTGCCTACGCGGTGGTAGAGGTAGCGCTGATTGTGCTCACATACCGCGCGGTATGTCACTAGGGGATGGGTCACCGGGGGAGGAAAACGGAAGGAAAATCCGGCTAGCGGACCAGTTCCAGTTCGGGGTCCTCGCGCAGTTTGCCGAGCGCACGGGACACCGCCGACTTCACCGTGCCCACCGACACCCCGAGCACCTCGGCGGTCTGGGCCTCGCTGAGGTCCTCGTAGTAGCGCAGGACGACCATCGCCCGCTGTCGCGCCGGCAGCCTCATGACCGCCTGCCACATGGCGTCATGCAGCGCCTGCCGCTCGGCCGGATCGCCGTCGCCGGGCACGGGCTCCGGCTCGGGCAGCTCGTCGCAGCTGAACTCGTCCACTCTGCGCTTGCGCCACTGCGAGGTCCGGGTGTTCAGCAGCGCCCTGCGCACATAGCCGTCGAGCGCCCGGTGGTCCTCGATCCGCTCCCACGCCACATAGGTCTTGGTGAGCGCGGTCTGCAGCAGGTCCTCGGCGTCGCTCAGGTTCGCGGTCAGCGAGCGGGCGGTGCGCAGCAGGACCGGCTGGCGGGCTCGCACGTACGACGCGAACGACGGGTAGGCCGGAGTCTCCCCGCCCGGCCTGAGCCGTGCGTGCGGGAGGGTCTGCCGCCTTGGTGCGGCGGCGGCCGAGGCGCTGGTGCAGACGGGTGTGGTCATGGCTCCACGCTAGGAGCGGGTCCCCCTGCTGCGGATCGCCCGCAGGTCCCGAAGCGGAGTCCGCCTCAGGTTGTAGGGGTGGGGCCGGCCCCACCTCCTGAAGGTGGACGGCGGATGCACCCGCTCTACGGGTACGACCCTGACTCCGCACCGATCAGCCCTGGCTCCGCCCGACGGGCCGACCCTGACACGGGGCGGGCCGTGGACACCGGTCAGCGGGCCACCCGTGCAGGTGACGGACGCCGGTCTGCGTGCTTCCGTGCGGGTCCCGGCCCTCGGATCAGTCGTCTGCCGTCAGGATCAACCCCGACGTCGGTACTCCCGTGCCGGCCGTCACCAGGGTCCGGGTCGCTCCCGGTATCTGGTTCACGGCCGTGCCCCGCAGCTGGCGTACCGCCTCCGCGATGCCGTTCATGCCGTGCAGGTACGCCTCCCCGAGCTGGCCCCCGTGCGTGTTGAGCGGCAGCCGCTCCTCGGCCACGAAGCCGGCCGCCTCCCCCTTCCCGCAGAACCCGAACTCCTCCAGCTGCATCAGCACGAACGGTGTGAAGTGGTCGTACAGGATCCCCACATCGATGTCGGCCGGGCCGAGACCCGAGCTGCGCCACAGCCGGCGGGCCACCCCGGCACTCTCCGGCAGGCCGGTCAGATCGTCCCGGTAGAAGCTGGTCATCTGCTCCTGCGCCCGGCCCGCGCCCTGGGCGGCCGCCGCGATCACGGCGGGCGGGTGCGGCAGGTCCCGGGCCCGCTCCAGGGACGTGACGACGATCGCCTGTCCGCCGTCGGTCTCCTGGCAGCAGTCCAGCAGCCGCAGCGGCTCCACGATCCAGCGGGAGGCCGCGTGGTCGGCGAGCGTGATCGGGCGGCCGTGGAAGTACGCCGCCGGGTTCGTCGCCGCGTACCTGCGGTCCACCACGGCCACATGACCGAACACCTCCGGCGTCAGCCCGTACGTGTGCAGATACCGCTGGGCCGCCATCGCCACCCAGGAGGCCGGCGTGAGCAGCCCGAACGGCAGCACCCAGCCGAGCGCCACGCCCTCCGCCGAGGGCTCCCGGTGCTGTACGCCCGCGCCGAACCTGCGGCCCGACCGCTCGTTGAAGGCGCGGTAGCAGACCACCACCTCCGCCACGCCCGCCGCCACCGCGAGCGCCGCCTGCAGAACCGTCGCGCAGGCCGCACCGCCACCGTAGTGGACCCGGGAGAAGAAGGAGAGCTCGCCCATCCCGCAGGCCTGGGCCACCGTGATCTCCGGGTTGGTGTCCATGGTGAACGTCACCATCCCGTCCACGTCCGCCGGCGCCAGCCCCGCGTCGTCCAGCGCGGCCCGCACCGCCTCCACGGCCAGCCGCAGCTCACTGCGCCCGGAGTCCTTGGAGAACTCGGTGGCCCCGATGCCGACGACCGCGGCGCGTCCGGCCAGGGTGTCGCGGCTGCGCACGCTCATCGGCGGCCCTCCGGAACCGTGACCGTCACCGTGCCCGTCACATGTCTGCCGAGGGCGTTGGCGCCGACGACCCGTACGGTGGCGGTGTCGCCGTCGACCGCCTCGACCGTGCCCGTCAACACCATCGTGTCTCCCGGATAGTTGGGCGCCCCCAGCCTGATGGCGACCTTGCGGAGCACCGCCGTCGGGCCGAAGTGGTCCGTGATGTACCTGCCGACCAGACCGTTCGTCGTCAGGATGTTCATGAAGACGTCCGGCGAGCCCTTCTGCCTGGCGAGCTCTGCGTCGTGGTGGACGTCCTGGTAGTCCCGCGAGGCGATCGCCCCCGCCACGATCAGCGTCCGCGTGACCGGGATCTCCAGCGGGGGCAGTTCCTCCCCGGCCCTCACCGTTCCACCACCCGGAACACCGGCACCGTCAACTCCTCGTCGCAGGACTGGAATTCGAGCCGCACGGGCAGCCCGATGCGCACCTTGTCGTACGGCACCCCCACCACGTTGCTCACCATCCGCACCCCCTCGGCGAGCTCGATCAGGCCGACCACGTACGGGGGCCGGAAGGCCGGAAAGGGCGGGTGGTGCATCACCACGTACGAGTGGACCGTCCCCTCCCCGCTCGCCTCGACGGTGTCCCAGTCGAGGCAGCCGCAGGCGTTGCAGCCCGGCAGCCAGGGGTGGCGCAGGGTGCCGCAGCCCGTGCAGCGCTGGATCAGGAGCCGGCGGGCGGTCACCCCCTCCCAGAAGCCCGCGTTGTCCCGGTTGACCACCGGGCGGGGACGCGGGGCCGGGCGTTCCCGGCGGGCCGGGGCGTACTTGAGGATGCGGAAGCGGTGCGTGCCCACGAGGTCGCCGCCGACCCGGACGTCCGTGCGGGTCGTGACGAAGTACCCGGTGCCGAGCTTCGTCGTCTTGCGGTCGGAGACCGACTCGATCACCGAGTCGAACGTGACCCGGTCGCCCGGACGCAGGGGCCGTAGGTACTCCTGCTCGCAGTCGGTGGCCACCACCGACGTACAGCCCGAGGCGTCGAGGAGGGCCAGCAGCTCGTCGTAGGCGCCGGTGCGGCCCTCGTGTCCGGACAGGCCGCCCATCGTCCAGGCCTGGAGCATGGTGGGCGGGGCGACGGCGTCCGGGCCGGAGTAGGCCGGGTTGGCATCGCCCATGGCCTCGCACCAGTGCCGGATCATCGGCGCGTTCACCGGGTCCTTGCCCTCCCCGGCGACGGCGGCCGGCCGGCCCTCGTACGCCTTGAGCCGGGCACCGAGCAGGTCGGACACCACGTCTGCCGTGCTCACAGCCGCCCCCTCGTCATCCCGAGCCGCATCACCGCGACCCCGGTTTCTGACTGTCCGTCAGATACTGGCGGGTGTCAAGGTCCGGAAAACGCCTGCGCGGCGGCACCGAAGCGCGTTCCTTCGCACATCGGGCCAATTTCTCCTCGTCCGGCGCGCCACCGCGACCCCCCTTCCCTTTTTCGAACATGCGTACGAACATGGAGGCATGGCCACCACCGACCGGCAGGCCACGACGCTGGCCCTCGCACACGCCCTGTCAGCCGCCGACCGCGGCCTGGCCGTCATCCCCCTGTCCCGGACGAAGCTCCCGGCCCTGCGCTCCCCCCACCACGACGACCCCGGCCCGGCCGGAGCCCGCTGCCACGGCGAGTGCGGCCGTTTCGGGCACGGCGTGTACGACGCCTCGACCGACCCGGTCCGCATCCGCGAGCTGTTCGCCGCCGCGCCCTGGGCCACCGGCTACGGCATCGCCTGCGGCCTGCCGCCGTACCATCTGATCGGCGTCGACCTGGACACCAAGTCCGGCACCGACTCCCCGACCGCGCTGCGCGAACTGGCCCTGCGCCACCTGTTCACCATTCCGGAGACGGTCGTCGTACGCACGCCGAGCGGCGGGCGGCACCTGTGGCTCACCGGCCCGCCCGACGTCGTCGTACCGAACTCCGCCGGCCGTCTCGCCCCCGGCATCGACATCCGCGGCGCCGGCGGCTACCTCGTGGGCCCCGGCTCCCGTACCGACCACGGCGTGTACACGACCACCCCAGCCACCGCACACCTGGCCCCGGCCCCCTGTCCGCCCTCCCTGCTGCGCCTGCTCGTGCCCCCGCCCCGGCCCCCGCACCCGGGCCCGCCCGCCCCCGGCGACCACGGCCGCGGGCTGGTCCAGTTCGTCCTCTCCGCGCACGAGGGCCAGCGCAACACCCGTCTGTTCTGGGCGGCCTGCCGCGCCTACGAGAACGGCATCGGCCCCGCCCTGGTCGACCCGTTGACCGAGGCGGCCCGGGGCACCGGCCTGTCGGAACGCGAGGCCCGGGCGACGATCGCCTCGGCGGCACGGATGACGGGGCACCGGCCGTGACCACGGGGAAGACGGCCGGGCACACGAAAGGGGCGCCCCCTCAGGAGGCGCCCCTTCCCGGCATCCGCGGTGGGTGTGGGATTTGAACCCACGGTGACTCGCGCCACGACGGTTTTCAAGACCGTTCCCTTAGGCCGCTCGGGCAACCCACCTCGGCCCCGTCCCACCTGGGGCGGAGCGGCTACAGCCTACCGGCCTCGGCAGCCGTACGGGGGCTGTGGTCCGCACAGGGCCCACTGGCCGTGCTGGTGGAGCCGGGCGAGGTAGGTCCGTTCGTTGGCCAGGTGGTCACCGGTCTCCGCAGGCCCGGTCGCCCCGGCCGGAGCGACCGGCGGCGACGCGAGGACCCGGGAGGTCAGCTGGATGGGGTCAGTTGTCGCCCACCCGCGACCCCAGCGTCAGCTGCGCCGTGTGCTCCTGGCCGTCCCGCTTGTAGGTGATGGTCACCTTGTCGCCCGGCTTGTGGGTCCAGATCTCGCCGATCAGGGTCGGGCCGCTGTCGATCACCATGTCGTCCAGCCTGGTGATCACGTCGCCGGGCTTGAGGCCCGCCTTGTCGGCCGGGCCGCCCGACTCGACCGGGGCGGAACCGGACGCGCCCTGGTCGGTGATCTTCGCGCCGTTCGAGGAGTCCTCCAGCGAGACGGAGGCGCCGATCTTGGCGTACACCGGCTTGCCGGTCCTGATCAGCTGCTGGGCGACGTACTTGGCCTGGTTGATGGGGATGGCGAAGCCCAGGCCGATCGAGCCGGACTGGCCGGAGCCGAAGCCGCCGCTGCTGCTCGACTGGATCGCGGAGTTGATGCCGATGACCGCTCCGGAGGCGTCCAGCAGTGGGCCGCCGGAGTTGCCCGGGTTGATCGACGCGTCGGTCTGCAGGGCGCTCATGTACGACGCCTTGCTGGTGGAGCTGCCGTCGCTGGAGGCCACCGGGCGGTTCTTGGCACTGATGATGCCCGTCGTGACCGTGTTGGACAGGCCGAAGGGCGCGCCGATGGCGATCGTCTCGTCGCCGACGGCCACCTTGTCGGAGTCGCCGAGGGCGAGCGGATTGAGGTCCGAGGGGGCGTTCTTGAGCTTGATGACGGCGACGTCGTAGCCCTGCGCGTGGCCGACGACCTCGGCGTCGTACTTCCTGCCGTTGGGGAACGTGGCCGTGAGCTTGCCGCCGTCCACCGCGTCCGCCACCACGTGGTTGTTGGTGACGATGTGGCCCTGTTTGTCGAAGACGAAGCCGGTACCGGTGCCACCCTCGCCGTTGTTGCTCTCCGCCTCGATGGTGACCGTGCTGGGCAGCGCCCTGGCGGCCACGTTGGCGATCGTGCCGGGCGCGCGCTTGACCTGCGCGGCGCTGCTGTCGGAGGCGGAGACGGTGGTGGAGCCGCTGCTGTCGTGGTCCTTGGCCAGGGTGTAGCCGAGGCCGCCGCCCAGGCCGCCCGCGACCAGCGCGGCCACCAGGACCGCGGCGACGAGACCGCCGCGCCCGCTGCGGGGCTTGGGGGCGGGCTGCTGGTACGACGCTCCCCAGCCGCCGTCGCCGTACGGCGGGGTGGCCGGCGGCGGGGGCGGCCAGGAGCCGTCGGGGGCCGGACCGGAGGCGTACGGCGCGCCTGCCGGGGCCGCCGGCGCCTCGGGCGCGGGGCCCTGCGGGGAGGCGGGAGAGGCCACCGGCACGGGAGGCGCGGACGGGGCCGGGGGTACCTCGTTGCCCTCGTTCTCGGTGCTCACAGCTCTTCTCCTCGATCCACGGCTGTTGTCCCGTTGTATGCGGTCAGCTTTTCCCACGGGCCGTCAGAGCACGATAAGCGGTGGCTGTGGGTCCGGGGGTTCTCTTTATATAAGACTATTCGGGCAAAAGTTATATAAATGATCAGAGCGGATGGTGTCGTTCGCCGCAAGGACGCATCCGCGCCGCCACGTGTACCCCGGGACGGTGGCACCATGACGCGGTGACCCACGCACCACACCGCTCCCTGCAGGTCGTAGCCCACCGAGGCGCCTCGGAAGACGCGCCCGAGCACACCCTGGCCGCCTACAAGAAGGCGATCGAGGACGGCGCCGACGCCCTCGAGTGCGACGTACGGCTGACCGCCGACGGCCATCTGGTCTGCGTCCACGACCGGCGGGTGAACCGTACCTCCAACGGCCGCGGCGCCGTATCCGCCCTGGAGCTGGCCGATCTCGCCGCCCTCGACTTCGGGTCCTGGAAGACGCGCGAGGCCTGGCGCGGGCGGGACGAGGAGCCCGACTGGGTGTCCCGTCCGGAGGACCCCGCGGACACCTCCGTGCTCACCCTGGAGCGGCTGCTGGAGCTGGTCGCGGACGCCGGGCGGCGGGTGGAGCTGGCCATCGAGACCAAGCACCCCACGCGCTGGGCGGGCCAGGTCGAGGAGCGGCTGCTGGAACTGCTGAAGCGGTTCGGGCTGGACGCGCCGGCCTCCGCCGACGAGTCCCCGGTGCGGGTCATGAGCTTCTCGGCGCGTTCGCTGCACCGCGTGCGTGCCGCCGCGCCCACGCTGCCGACGGTCTACCTGGTGCAGTTCCTCACTCCGCGGCTGCGCGACGGGCGGCTGCCCGCGGGCGTGCGGATCGCGGGGCCCTCGATCCGCATCGTGCGCAACCACCCCTCCTATGTGGAACGACTGAAACGCGCCGGCCACCAGGTGCACGTGTGGACCGTGAACGAGCCCGAGGACGTCGACCTGTGCGTGGAGCTGGGGATCGACGCCGTCATCACCAACCGGCCGGGCGCCGTCCTGCGGCAGTTGGGACGGGTGTGACCTCAAGAGGCCGGTAAAGAGCTGTGCACATGCCTTGACCCAGCTGTGCGGCTGCTGGATTCTCCCTCTCGGCCACACCAATGAAATCCAGCCATACGACAGCCATACGACCAGCCGAGGCGAAGGGCCTTCGTCACAGGGAGTACCCCGGCGCGTTCGCTCCGTACAGGGCCGTTGCGAATGCGTCACCGGAAGGGGATTGGCCGGTTTCCGGTACAGGCCAATGGGGCATCCACACCGTGGCGTGGGGCAAAGGAGGTCTCGGGGGTGGCGTTGGTGGTGGCACAGGAGGTGCCCACGTCGTCGAGCATGGCCGTACCCCATGGCCCTGCGGGCGTGGGGAAGGCGCGGCACCGGATGCGTGCACAGTTGCGCAGCGGGGGCGTGGCCGAATCGGTCATCGACGATGCCGTACTGATCCTTTCAGAACTGTTGAGCAACGCCTGCAAACACGGGCGGCCCCTGGGCGATGCGCTGTCCGGCGACGGTGATGTGCGCGCCGCGTGGCGGGTCGACGCGCGTGGCCGGCTCATCGTGGAGGTGACGGACGGCGGCGGTCCGACCCGGCCGGCGCCGGCCACGCCGTCGGTGACCGCGCACGGCGGCCGCGGGCTGAACATCATCACCGCCCTCGCCGACGACTGGGGCGTACGGGACGACGTCCACGGCGAGGTGACGGTCTGGGTGGTGGTCCACGAGGACGTGCACGATCCCGATGCCGGGGGCTGCCCGGACGGTTTCGCTACGCGCGTCACTGCGCCCGCGCTCCCGGACATGGCCGGCCTGGACTTCACCAAGGCCTTCGAGGACCTGGACTGACGGGATCTCACGGACTGACCGGATCTCATGGACTGACGGGAATTCACGGACTCGCGGGATGTCACGGACCGGGAGACCCCGCACCGGGCCGCGGTGCACCCCGAGGTCGTCCCCAGGTTCACTCCCCTGGCGCCGAGCGGGCGTGCGTTGTCCACAGGTTCCCGTCGGTCACGGCCCGAACGGCTAGGCTCCCGCCCGTACGAGAAGAGCCGTAACCGGGAGACACCCACGATGGCCAAGAAGCGACCCCAGACGAAGGCCGAGCGGCCGCAGCTCAGCGATGCAGAGGTCCCGGTGGTCGGCGCCCGCGAGCCCTGCCCCTGCGGCAGCGGCCGGCGCTACAAGGCGTGCCACGGCCGGGCCGCGGCGCACGCGGCGACCGAGCTGGTGCAGCGCCCGTTCGAGGGGCTGCCCGGCGAGTGCGACTGGGTGGCGCTGCGCGAGCTGGTGCCGGCCGCGACGGCCGAGCTGACCCTCAAGGACGGCCTGCCCGAGGGCGTTCCCTCGGTCACGCTCGCCACGGTGCTGCCGATGGCCTGGCCCGCGCTGCGCCGCGACGACGGCTCGGTGCTGCTCGGCCTGCAGAACGACACGGCCTCCGGCGACCTCAGCCGCGACCTCGCCGACATCCTGCAGCGCGCCCTCCAGGCCGACCCCGGCACCCCGGTGCAGGGCCGCCGCGCCCCGTCCGGCGGTCCGCGGCTGCAGGACCTGCTCGACCTCGATGCGCCGTTCGAGCCGGTCGTGCACAGCGGTTTCGAGTTCTGGGTGCCGGACGCGGAGAACGCCACTCCGGAGGTGACCGCCTCCCTGGAGCGGGCCAACGCCGCCGCCATCCCGACGGCGAAGCTCACCGGCGTGGACGCCGCGTACTGGTGCCAGACGCCCGAGAAGAACCACCTGCGCTGGGTGATGCCGCATCCGGAGGAGCAGCTTCTGGACGCTCTCGCGCGGCTGCACGCGGCGGGCCGCTCCAGCCTGGGCGAGGGCACCCGGCTCGTGGGCTCCTTCCGTGCTCACGGCCTCACGGTGCCGGTCTGGGACCTGCCGGGCGGGGTCTCGGCGGAGGACGTGGAGAAGCCGGCCGCCGAGTTCGCCGAGCGGCTCGCCGCCGCCCTGGCCGCCGGCGAGCCGCTCACGGCGGACGAGCGCCGGGCGCGCGGCGGACTGACCAACCGGCAGGTCACGCTCAGCTGACGGCACCCGCGCGGGGCCGCAACTGAACGGTCGGTAAGGCGGGGAAGCGGCCCGCGCACCAGGTGACTCCTGTCACAACTCCCCGTTGTGACAGGGAAATCGGTGGCTGAATGACCGAGGCGGAATTTGCGAACCGCGGATCTCTTGTTACGGTTCCAATAGCCCGGTTGCTGGTGCATCCCCCGTCGCCAGCAACCGGGTCTTTCCATCTCCGCGTACGGCGTACAACGCGCCGCGGACCGTCAACTCCCCTTTTGGATGACGGAGTTGCCGTCGGTGTCCGCCGAGTCGCTGCCCGAGCGCAGCAGCAGGGCGCCGTCGGCTCCGCGCGAGGCGAACTCGGTGACCGCCGTGTAGGCGTCCGGCCCGCCCTTGCTGTGCCGACGGGGCGTCTCACAGGTGGCGGGCTCGTCGTCCGCAGTCGTGACACAGTGCATCTGCAGGGTGCGGCCGTCCGGACCCATCAGGCTCAGCACGGAGTCCAGCGGCTTGCCGGTGGCGTTGCGGTAGTAGGTGCGGGCCCAGGTGTCCTCGCCCTGGGTCAGCACACAGGTCTGCGCCTCGATGCCGTCCGGGGAGGTGAGCTGGGGGCCGCACCGCGCGGCGGTGTCCAGGCCCAGCCCGAGCAGCCGGGGCGCCCCGCCGGACGGCGGAATCTTGCCGTCCGCGGACCCGGTGGCGTCCTCGCGGGAACCGGTGCCGTCCTCGCCCCCGGAGGCCTTCTGTCGCCCTGACTTCTCCCCGCCGTGCGGCTTTGCAGCCGCCGCATGCCGGGCCGCCTCGCCCACCTGCACCGCGGACGCCACGGCCAACGGCAGCACGACCGCGGCCGACACGCCGCCGACGAGCGCGAGCAGCCGCAGCCTGTGGGATTCCGGTCCGCCCCGCTGTGGCGATCTGCGGCCGTGTCGCCCGGAGTGTCGACGGCCATGTCCCCCAGAAATTCGCAGCATGTGCGGAAGATAACGATCGCGTGGGGCTTGCCCGCCACGACCGTGCCGGAGACCGCTACAACTCGGGTGCGATCACACCCGTACGAGTGAGGGCGTCGACCACGGCGTCGACCACGGCCTCCACATCGGGCACCCAGGGCGCGGCCGAACCCGGCAGCGGGGCACGCTCCCAGCGGACGGCGCCCTGGCCGGTCTCGGACGGGGGCAGGGCGAGATATCCGCCCTCGCCGTGGAAGCGCAGGGAACCGGGGACGAAGTCCTTGGCGTAGAGCAGTTCGCCCAACTGCTCCATCGAGTACGGCTTGACGAGCAGCGCCCAGCGGTTGGGCGCGGCGATCACCGGGCCGAGGCGCATGCCCCGCCGGTCGAGCAGGGCGAGAGCGCGCGAGGCGGCGAGCGCCGGCAGGCTGACCGCGCAGGGCGCCCTGCCTCCGGTGGCCAGGATGACCGGCGCGCTCGGCCGATTGGTCCACCACCAGCGCACCATGCGCGCGTCGGTCGTGGCCGCGAGCAGGCCGGGTTCGAAGGGGTGCGCACCCGGCACCGTGCATTCGGGATCGGGGCAGGCGCAGCGGGCCCGCCCCTGCGGGTCGGGGGCCACGCCCGGGAGTACGGGCCACTGCCACTCGGTCGCGAAGGTCAGGGCCGCGCCGATCAGCTCAGGCCTTCCGTCGTTACGCCGGGGCCTCCCGTCGTTCCGCTTGGACAGGAGCCTGCGTCGCCTTCCGAGGATCTCGCGCATGAGCGCTCGTTCCTTTCCGTTGCACCGCTGGCAACACCGTGGTCCACATCATGTGTCGATCACTTCACTGTGCGTACCTGTTGGCGCATCACACCCCTGCGCACAGCAGGGGGAACCCCAGGGGGTCGAGCATGGGCCGCGTCCGCGTCCCCGGTGCGTCCATCACAAGCACGGGTGCGGCGCGGGGGTGGCGAAGTCTGGCGTTTTGCCGTCGCGCGTGTTTCTCTCCGCCTCCGCCAGGGAGGATGGGGCTCGGCCGTCGGTGGCTATGACGCCCGGGTCCGTCGCCAGGTTCCGGGTGGCCCCCAACCACCCCTGGCCTTCTCCGAGTACGTACCCATCACGACCGCTGTGACGCTCTGTGGAGCAGGGCCAGTCGACCGCAATGAACCGATACCCGAGGCAGTTTCAAGCCAACTTGGCAGTAAGGCAAGGGGTTCGGAAGAAACCCTCGGCAACCCCATGGACACCAGGAATCCCCGCAGGACAATGCTGGACATCCCCTCACGAGTGCGTGTACATGTGGAGACACTGCTAGCGGCGCAGAATGACATGGGGGTTTGCGATGCTTTTCAGCAATACGCACCGGTCTGAAGGCCGGACGCCATGAACGCCCCGCACCCTCCGAAAGTGGCCGGAATCGATCCAACAGTTTCCACGTCAGCACACACTGTCGCGCCCGCTCCCCCCGCCCCCGGCGCCGCTGCTTCCCCGGACACCCCTCCCGTCCCCGCCCCGCACGCCCCCGCGCCCGGCACCCTCCTCCAGGACCGGCTGGCCGGCTGGGTCTCCGACCTCACCACCCTCCATGAACTCACCGAGCGCCTGTCCCGCACGGACACGCTGGAAGGCGCCCTCCACGAGCTGCTGCGCGCCGGAGCCGCCCTCGTCGGCGCCCGGCGCGGCATCGTCGCCCTGGAACCCGGCGACGGACGCGGCCCCCACACCACCCTCGGCCTCGGCCTCGGCCGCGCCGACCTCGGCCACATCGAGACCGTCCCGCGCGGCGCACTGCCGTACGACACCGCAGCCGCCGCCGAGATCGTCCACCCCGACCTGTTCGCCGAGGACGGCCTCGACCCCCGGCACCGCGAGGTGGCTGCCCGCCTCGGCTACGCCGCCAGCTACTGCCTGCCCCTCGCCACCGAATCCGCCGGCCGCTACGGCGCCGCCGTCTGGCTGTACGACGAGCCGGCCGAACCCCACGAGCGCCGGCGCCACCTCGCCGGCCTCTACGTCCGGCACGCCACCGAGCACCTCGCCCGGCTGCTGGAAGTGGAACGCACGCGCGCGTGCGTGGCGACCCTCGCCGAGGAACTGCTGCCCACCCGGCTGCCCCGCGTGCCCGGCGTCCAGCTCGCCGCCCGCCGCCGCACCGGCCCGCGCGGCGGCGGCGACTGGTACGACGCGCTGCCGCTGCCGGACGCCGCGCTCGGCCTCTCCGTCGGTTCGGTCACCGGCTCCGGTCCGAGTGCCGTGGCCGCCATGGGCCGGCTGCGCGCCTCGCTGCGCGCCTACGCGGTGATGGAGGGCGAGGACCCGGTCGCCGTCCTGTCCGACCTGGAGCTGCTGCTGCGGCTGACCGAGCCCGCCCGCTCGGCCACCGCCCTGTTCGCCTATTGCGAGCCCGCCCTGCGCAAGGTCACCCTGGCCGGCGCCGGCCACAGTCCGCCGCTGCTGATCGGCGAGCGGCGCACCGAGTTCGCCGAGACCTCCGTCTCCGCGCCGCTCGGCATGCTCGCCTGCTGGGAGGCGCCCAGCGTGGAGATCCAGGCCGAGGCCGGGGAGACGGTGCTGCTGTACACCGACGGGCTGCTGCACCGTACCGGCGACTCGATGGACCGCGCCTTCGCCCGGCTGCACTCGGCCGCCGCGAGCATCCCGCGCACACTGCGCCACGACCCCGGCGCGATCGCCGACCACGTCCTGCGCACCGTCCTGCCGGAGGGTCTGGACACGGCCGACAGCGAGGAGGACGTGGTGCTGCTGGCGGCCCGCTTCGACTGAGCCCGCCTGGAATGACCGGGCATAACAGGGCATCCGGCCCTGGTCCGCTCCTGGTACGACCGTACGATGATGGAGGTCCCCGCTCGGCCACAAGCAGGAGCGACGCGGGCCCCGGGGGAGATCACCAGGCGTATCGAGGAGGATCACGTGTCCGACGAGCTCAACCCGGTCGTGCCCGACACCGCTACCGCGGAGGGCCCCGAGACCGAGTCCGAGGAGCCCATCAAGCAGCGGAAGAACGGCCTGTACCCGGGCGTCTCCGACGAGCTGGCCGAGAACATGAAGTCCGGCTGGGCCGACACGGAGCTGCGTGACCTGAAGCCCGTCCCCCAGGCCGCCGAGACCGCGCGCCGCCGCGCCGCGCTGTCCGCCCGCTTCCCGGGCGAGCGCCTGGTGATCCCGGCGGGCAATCTGAAGACCCGCTCGAACGACACCGAGTACCCCTTCCGGTCCTCCGTCGAGTACGCGTACCTCACCGGCAACCAGACCGAGGACGGCGTCCTGGTCCTGGAGCCCAAGGACGACGGCCACGAGGAAACGATCTACCTGCTGCCCCGCTCGGACCGCGAGAACGGCGAGTTCTGGCTCTCCGGCCAGGGCGAGCTGTGGGTGGGCCGCCGCCACTCCCTCGCCGAGTCGGAGGCGCTGTACGGCATCCCGGCCGCGGACGTACGGGAGCTGGCGGACAAGCTGCGCGAGGCCACCGGCCCGGTGCGTGTCGTGCGCGGCCACGACGCCGGCATCGAGGCCGCCCTGACCGACAAGGTCACCGCCGAGCGCGACGAGGAGCTGCGCGTCTTCCTCTCCGAGGCCCGTCTGATCAAGGACGAGTTCGAGATCGGCGAGCTGCAGAAGGCCGTCGACTCGACGGTGCGCGGCTTCGAGGACGTCGTGAAGGTCCTCGACAAGGCCGAGGCCACCTCCGAGCGCTACATCGAGGGCACGTTCTTCCTCCGCGCGCGCGTGGAGGGCAACGACGTCGGCTACGGCTCCATCTGCGCGGCCGGCCCGCACGCCTGCACCCTGCACTGGGTGCGCAACGACGGCCCGGTCCGCTCCGGCGACCTGCTCCTGCTCGACGCCGGCGTGGAGACGCACACCCTCTACACCGCCGACGTCACGCGCACGCTGCCGGTCAACGGCACGTACAGCGAGATCCAGAAGAAGATCTACGACGCCGTGTACGAGGCCCAGGAGGCCGGAATCGCGGCGGTCAAGCCGGGCGCCAAGTACCGCGACTTCCACGACGCCGCCCAGCGCGTGCTCGCCGAAAAGCTCGTCGAGTGGGGCCTGGTCGAGGGCCCGGTCGAGCGCGTCCTGGAGCTGGGCCTGCAGCGCCGCTGGACCCTGCACGGCACCGGCCACATGCTCGGCATGGACGTCCACGACTGCGCTGCCGCGCGGACCGAGACGTACGTGGACGGCGTCCTGGAGCCGGGCATGGTGCTCACCGTCGAGCCGGGGCTGTACTTCCAGGCCGACGACCTGACCGTGCCGGAGGAGTACCGGGGCATCGGGGTGCGGATCGAGGACGACATCCTCGTCACCGAGGACGGCAACCGAAACCTTTCGGCCGGTCTGCCGCGCCGCTCCGACGAGGTCGAGGCGTGGATGGCCGCGCTCAAGGGCTGATCTGAGATTCAATGGCCGGGTACCGGGCAGGTGCCCGGCCATTCGCGTGCCTGGGGGAAGGTTCTCGTGGACGACTTCTGGTCCGGTGTCGGTGTCGATCTGCATCTGGAGCCGGACTCGGCGGACGGGCGCCGTATCGGACTGGAGCGGGCTCTGCGGGACGCCGTACGGGACGGGCGGCTCGTGCCCGGGACCCGGTTGCCGGCCACCCGGCGGCTCGCCGCCGGGCTCGGCATCTCGCGCGGCACCGCCAAGGCCGCCTACGACCAGCTCGTCGCCGAAGGATACCTGACAGCCCGTCAGGGTTCGGGCACCCGGGTCGCCGAGCTGCCGGCCGTCGCATCGGCGGAACCGGGGACGGCGACACACACGCGTGCCCCGCGTTTCGATCTGCGCCCCGGCAGCCCGGACGTCGGCGCGTTCCCCGCGGCGGCCTGGCTGCGCGCGCTGCGCCGGGCCATAGCGACGGCGCCCTCACTCCCGTACGACTACGGCGACCCGCGCGGCCGGATCGAGCTGCGCACCGCGCTCTCGGGGTATCTGGGCCGGGCACGCGGGGTGCTCGCGCCGCCGGAGCGGATCGTCATCACCTCCGGGTACGTGCAGGGCCTCGCGCTCCTCACACGCGTGCTGGACGGCGCCGCCGTCGCCATGGAGGACCCCGGGCTGCCGTTCCACCGGGAGGTGGTGCGGCGCAACGGCGGAACGGTCCTGCCGGTCCCGGTGGACGCGCGCGGGGTGCGCCCCGAGGAGCTGGGCGAGGCGGCCGCGGTGGTCGTCACCCCGGCGCACCAGTACCCGACCGGGGTGACCCTGCGTCCCGAGCGGCGGCGGGCGCTCGGCGACTGGGCACGCGCGCGTGGCGGACTGATCGTCGAGGACGACTACGACGGGGAGTTCCGCTACGACCGCCAGCCGGTGGGCGCGTTGCAGGGCATGGCGCCCGGCCAGGTGGTGTACCTCGGCACGGCCTCCAAGACACTCGGCCCGGCGCTGCGGCTCGGCTGGATGGTGCTGCCGCCGCACCTGGTCGACGCGGTCGCCGACGCCAAGCTGCACAGCGACCACCACACCGAGACCATCGGCCAGCTGGCGCTCGCCGAGCTGATCGACAGTCATGCCTACGACCGGCACGTCCGGGCGTGCCGGCTGCGCTACCGGCGCCGCCGCGACCAGCTGCTGGCCCGGCTGGGCGCGGGCCGGAACGTGCACGGCATCGCGGCCGGCCTGCACGCCCTGATCGACGTGCCCGACGAGGCCGAGGTGCTGGCCCGCGCAGCGGCGGAGGGCCTCGCCCTGGGCACCCTCGGCGACCACTGGCACACCCCCGGCCCCGACCGGCCGCAGGGCCTGGTCGTCGGCTACGGCACACCCCGCGAACGGGCGTATCCGGAGGCCCTGGAGGCCCTGGCGAAGGTCCTCGGCAGGGGCTGAGCGCGCCGAGCCCCGGCTCAGAGGACCGGATCGTGGTCGTGCAGGACCCGCTGGAAGAGGCGGCAGTCGCGCCACTGCCCGTCGATGTGCAGGTACTTCGGGGCCATGCCGATCGGTTCGAAGCCGCACTTCGCCAGCACCCGCTGTGAGCCGATGTTGTCGAGCAGCGTGGACGCCTCGATCCGGTGCAGCCCCACCACATCCCGCGCGATCTCGCAGACCCGCTCCACCGCGGCGCCGGCCAGGCCTTGTTTCTGCTGGTCGGCGGCGACCCAGTAGCCGAGCGACGCACTGCAGAAGGGTCCTCGGACGATCCCGGTCAGGGTGACGGTCCCGACGATCCGCCCATGCGCCGCCTGGAACACCAGGGGCACCGCGGCGCCCTCGGCGAACAGATGCAGCAGCCCCCGGATCCGCTCGCGCTGTCCCGCCCCGGTGAAGAAGGACTCCGGCCGGCGCGGCTCCCACGGCCGCAGGTGCTCGCGGTTGTCCACGTAGGCCGCGCACAGCGTGTCCGCGTCGGTCTCCGCCAGCAGCCGCAGTGTCACCCCGGCCGCTATCTCTGCGCTCTCGATCCGCATGCCGACACTATGCCGTCAGCAGTGAAGGATCCTTCTTCCATTTGAGGATCTTGTCGAAGCTGACCACCGTGCCGCCGCGGCCGGGCTTGGGGCCGATGTGGACGTGGTCGGCGAGTTCGCGGATGAGACACAGACCCCGGCCGTGCTCGGCGTCCGGGCGGGCGGGCCGGAGGTCGTGGGCGCGGGAGAAACCCGGTCCGGAATCGGCCACTTCGATGCGGCACTTCTCGCCGTCGAGGTACGCGGTCACCCGGTACGCCTCCGAGGAGCCGCCGTTCGGGGTGTCACCGCCGTGCTCGACGGCGTTCGCGCAGGCCTCGCTCAGGGCGACGGAGAGGTCGTAGGAGATCTCGGGGTCGACGCCCGCCGTCTCCATGGTGCCGATCAGCAGCCGTCGGGCGAGCGGCACGCTCGCGGCCTCGCGGCGCAGATGGAGTGACCACCAGATGCTCATGCTCCAGCCTCCTGGCCGCGGCTCGACATACCGATACGTATTGCCGCCCGTAGGGGGCCGTAAGCACACAGTTGACGTGACTCCGCCCATACAGCCGATGCGCCGGGGGAGGAATCGGTGTATGAGGGACGTTCCCGCGGCCCTGTCGTAGGACGCCGATAAGCACAGTGGGATGATGAGGCCGCCATGACTGCCCCCCACCCGCGCACGGCGCGTCCCGGAGCCGGGCTCCGGATCCTGCGGGCCGCGGTGTTCGCCGCGGTCTGTGTCGCGCTGTCCGCGTGCGGGCACACCCTCGCCTCCTGTGCGAGCGTGCCGCTGTGGACGCTGGGTGCGGGCTTCCTGGGCTGTCTGCTGCTCGTGGTGCCGCTCGCCGGGCGGGCCCGCTCACTGCCGGGCATCGCCGCGCTCCTCGCACTCGGCCAGGGCGCGCTGCACACGCTGTTCGTGCTGGGCCGGCACGGGACCGCCATGGCCCCGGGCGGGATGACCTCGGGCGGGATGGCCTCGGGCGGCATGGCGATGACGGCACCGGGTGCGCGCGGCTCCTCGTTGAGCGACACCGCGCTCGTCGAGCAGGCCGCGCGCTTCCTGTGCGGTTCGAACCCCACCGCCCTCACCCCCGGGCGTGCCTTTCACGTCCTGCTCACCGCCCACCTCATCGATCGCTCGGGCCGGCCCGTGACCGTCCTGGGCGGCGTGTACCGCACCCAGGACACCGCCGGCTCCGCCGCGGGGCTGCTGCCCTCGCTGCCGATGCTGCTCGGCCACGTCCTCGCGGCCGTCGCCGTCGGCTGGCTGCTGCGCCGCGGCGATCTCGCCCTGCTCCGGCTGATCGAGCTGTCGGCGCACGGAGTCGCGGAGGGGGCGCTCGTACGATCCCTGCGGGCGGCGCTGGCGCTGGCGCACGCCCTGTGCGCCGGGCTGCTGCCCGCCTCCGCGCCCCGTCCGGGCGGCCGTCGTACCGCGCGGGACGACGCGCCCGGCCCGCACACCACCGCACTCCAGCACACGGTGATCCGGCGCGGCCCGCCCGCCGCCGGTTTCCTCCTCGCCGCCTGACGCGACGCGCGCACCACTCCACTGATCCGAGCGGGAGAGGGCTGCCGCCGTCGCGCGGCACGCGCGCGTGCGCGTCCTCTCCTCGCCATCAGAACTCTCAGAGTGGAGTGCTCCTGTCATGCAGGTTTCCCGAATCGCTTCCCGTGTCACCGCTGCCGGCGCCGTCGCGGGCACGGCCGTACTGGCGCTGTCCGTCCCCGCCTTCGCGCACGTCACCGTCCAGCCGGAGGGCACCGCGGCCAAGGGCGGCTACGCCGTCGTCGACTTCAAGGTCCCCAACGAGCGCGACAAGGCCTCGACCACCAAGGTCGAGGTCAGCCTTCCGGCCGACCACCCGATCGCCTCGGTCATGGCCCAGCCCGTGCCCGGCTGGAACGTGCAGGTCACCAAGTCCAAGCTGGCCAAGCCGCTGACCGTGCACGACGAGAAGATCGACGAGGCCGTCACCAAGGTCACCTGGACCGCCGCCGACGGCAAGGGCATCCAGCCCGGCTACTTCCAGAAGTTCCCGCTCTCCCTCGGCGCCCTGCCCGACAACGACGACCAGCTCGTCTTCAAGGCGGTCCAGACGTACTCCGACAAGGAGGTCGTGCGCTGGATCGAGGTGCCGCAGGCCGGCCAGGACGAGCCGGAGAACCCGGCGCCGGTGCTGGAGCTGTCCGCCGCCACCGACGACCACCACGGCACGGCGAGCGCCGAGGACGCCTCCGAGAAGACCGCGAACGCGGCCGCCGCCACCGGCTCCCGCACCGACACCACCGCGCGCGTGCTCGGTGTGGTCGGCATCGTCATCGGCATCGCAGGCGTGGCCTACGGCGTCCTCGCGGGCCGCCGCCGCACCGCCTGAGCCCCGCCGCTTCCGGACCGCGCACGGGGGTCGTACGACGCGTGCGACGCTGTCATGGCCGTTTGCCATGGCTGTCGTACGACCCCGGTACGCACCGGAGTACTCACACCTGGGACATTTTTCTATGCGCAAGAAGACGTTCGCCGCGGCCGCGCTGCTCGCCGCCGCCACCCTGACCCTCTCCGCCTGCGGCAGCGGGAACGACGGCAAGGCACCGATCGCCGTGGTCTCGGAGGAGTCCGACTCGGGCAAGCCCGCCATCGTCCTCGACAAGCCCTTCGAGAAGCCGGACCTCGTCCTCACCGACACGCACGGCAAGAAGTACGACCTCCGCAAGGAGACCCAGGGCCGTCCGACCCTGCTGTACTTCGGCTACACCCACTGCCCCGACATCTGCCCGACGACGATGAGCAACATCGCCGTCGCCAAGAAGGCGCTGCCCAAGGCCGAGCAGAACGACCTGAGGGTCGTCTTCGTCACCACCGACCCCGGCCGTGACACCCCGGCCGAGCTGGCCAAGTGGCTCAAGGGCATCGACCCGCAGTTCATCGGCCTGACCGGGGACTTCGCCACCGTCCAGGCCGGTGCCCGCTCGGTCGGCATCACCGTCGAGCCGACGACGAAGGACAAGAACGGCAAGCTCGTCTCCGTCCACGGCACCCAGGTCATCGCCTTCTCACCGAAGACGGATGGCGGTTACGTCTACTACGGCGAGAACACCACGGTCGACGACTACACCAAGGACCTGCCCAAGCTCGTGAAGGGGGAGAAGCCGTGAGGCGCCACGCCCTTGTGACGGCGGCTGTCTGCACGGGGGCCCTCGCCCTCGCGGGCTGCTCGGGCTCCGGGCCGAAGGCCGGCTCCGCGAAGGCCGAGCTGTCGGTCAACGGGCCGTACATGCCGCAGCCGGTCTCCGCCGACATGGCCGCCGGCTTTCTGACGATCACCAACAACGGCGGCGCGAAGGACGAGCTGACCGCGGTGAGCAGTGACACCGCCGGCCAGGTCACCATGCACAGCACCATGGGCGGCGCCATGCAGGAGAAGACCTCCTTCGCGATACCCGCCCATGGTCAACTCGTGTTCAAAAGCGGCGGCAACCACCTGATGTTCGAGAAGCTGAAACGCAAGCCGAAGCAGGGCCAGACGGTCACCGTGAAGCTCACCTTCGCCGAGTCCGGGCCCCTCACCGTCGAGATGCCGGTGAAGTCCGCCACGTACAACCCGTCGACCGGCCACTGAGGGAGGACCGACCACCGTGACGCGGACCATCACCCCCACGCGACACCGGAGCAGCCTGCGCACCCTGGTGCTGCTGCTCCTCGCCGTCACCGGCGCACTGCTCGCGGGTGCCGCACCGGCCTCCGCCCACGCGGCGCTGACCGGCAGCGACCCCGCGCAGGGGGTGGTGGTCAAGCAGGCACCCAGCCAGGTGGCGCTGACCTTCTCCGAGAAGGTGGCGATGAACGACGACTCCCTGCGCGTCCTCGACCCCAAGGGCAAGCCGGTCCAGACCGGCACACCCGCCAACCTGAGCGGGACGACCTACGCCGTGCGGCTCAAGAGCGGCCTGGGCAAGGGCACCTACACGGTGACCTACCAGGTCGTCTCCGCCGACAGCCACCCCGTCTCCGGCGCCTACACGTTCTCCATCGGGGCGCCCTCGCAGACCGTGGTCTCCGGCACCGGGCCGGTCGCGGGCGGCGGAGTCGTGGGCGGGCTCTACGCGTTCGGGCGGTACGCGTCGTACGCCGGGTTCATCGTGCTCGCCGGCGGCGCGGCGTTCGTGCTCGCCTGCTGGCAGCGCGGCGCGGGCGTACGGGCCCTGCAGCGGCTGGTCGTCGGAGGCTGGCTCACGCTCACCGCGGCCACCCTGTGGCTGCTGCTCCTGCGCGGCGCGTACACCACCTCCGGGAAGGTCGCCGACGTCTTCGACCTCGGTCTGCTCGGCCAGGTGCTGCAGACCAAGACCGGTGCGGCGCTGGTCTCCCGGCTGCTGCTGCTCGCCGCCGCCGCGCTGTTCATCGCCGTCCTCTTCGGCGCGTTCACCAAGCGCGAGGAGGGCCCGGAGAAGCGTGATCTGACCTTCGGGCTCGCGGTCGGCGGGGTGGTCGTCGCGGCGGGGCTCGCCACCAGCTGGGCCATGGCCGAGCACGCCTCGGTCGGACTCCAGCCGGGCATCGCCATGCCGGTCGACGTCCTCCACCTGCTCGCGGTCGCCACCTGGCTGGGCGGGCTCACCGCCCTGCTGGTCGCCCTGTACCGGGCGCCCGCCGGGACACCGGTTCAGGCCTCCGCGGTGCGCCGCTTCTCCCGCGTGGCCTTCGGCTCCGTCATCGCGCTCGTCGCGACCGGCACCTACCAGTCCTGGCGCCAGCTCGGGTCCTGGTCGGCGTTCACCGACACCCGGTACGGACAGCTGCTTCTGGTCAAGATCGGGCTGGTGGCGCTGCTGATCGGCATCGCGTCCGTTTCGCGGCGGTGGACGGGCCGGCTCGCCGACGCCGTCGCCCTCGCCAAGCCCGCCAAGGAACGTGTCGCCGCGTCGAAGACGGCCGGGAAGAGCAGCGGCTCCGGGGACTCCCGGCGCGCCGCCCAGCTCGCCCGGCAGCAGGCCGCGATGGACGCCGCCCGGCAGAAGCGGCTGCGGGACGGCGACCCGAACCGTCTCGGGCTGCGCCGCTCGGTGCTCGCCGAGGCCGGTGTCGCGGTGGTCCTGCTCGCCGTCACCACCTGGCTGACCCAGACCGAGCCGGGCCGCACCGAGCTGGAGGCCAAGGCCGCCGCCCCGTCCTCGTCCAGCTCTTCGACGGCGCCCTCGAACGGCGCCCTCACCCTGGACATGCCCTTCGACACCGGCGGCACCGACGGCAAGGGCGTCGTCAGCATCGACCTCGACCCCGCGCGCGTGGGCGGCAACGAGATGCACGTGTACGTCCAGCGGCCCAACGGCCGGGCCTTCGACATCCCCGAGGTGAAGGTCGCCTTCACCCTGGAGGCGAAGAAGATCGGCCCGCTTCCCGTGACCCCCGACCACATCACGACCGGCCACTGGTCGGCGAACGGAGTACAGATCCCCATGGCCGGCGACTGGAAGATCGCCGTGACCGTGCGGACCTCCGACGTCGACCAGGTGACCGTCTCCAAGAACGCGCAGATCGGCTGACCGACACCATGCCCGACCAGTCCATCCCTCAGGTCCGCACATCCCCCGAGGCGTCCCGGGCGTCCGAGACGTCCGAGCCCGCGGGCGGCCGCGGCATCTCCCGGCGGGCCCTGCTCGGCACCGCTGGCGCCACCGGTCTCGTGCTCGGCGCGGCGGGCGGGGCCGTGGGGTACGCCGCCGCCCCCGCCCAGGCCAGCCCGCTGACCTCGGTGGGCTCCGACCGGGCGATGTTTCACGGGAAACATCAGCCCGGTATCACCGAGGGGCTTCAGGCGCACGGTCATCTCGCCGCCTTCGACCTGGTGGCGGGCGCGGGCCGCAGGGAGGCGGCGGCACTGCTGCGCCGCTGGTCCACGACGGCCGAGCGGCTGATGGCGGGCGAGGCCGCGCCGCACGACGACACCGATGTGGCCCGCGACGCCGGGCCGTCCTCGCTGACGATCACCTTCGGCTTCGGGCACTCCTTCTTCGGCAGGACCGGTCTGGAGAAGCAGCGGCCGACCGCACTGGATCCGCTGCCGGACTTCTCCTCCGACCACCTCGACAAGGCGCGCAGCGACGGCGACCTGTGGGTGCAGATCGGTGCGAACGACGCCCTGGTCGCCTTCCACGCCCTGCGTGCGATCCAGAAGGAGGCAGGCGGTGCGGCCCGGCTGCGCTGGCAGATGAACGGCTTCAACCGCACCCCGGGCGCCACCGCGCACCCCATGACGGCCCGCAACCTCATGGGCCAGCTGGACGGCACCCGCAATCCGAAGCCGGCCGACTCCGACTTCGACCGGCGGATCTTCGTACCCGCCGCGGGCGAGCCCGCCTGGATGGCGAACGGCTCCTATGCCGTCGTACGCCGCATCCGCATGCTCCTGGACGACTGGGAGAAGCTGTCCGTGCCGGCCCAGGAGGCGGTCATCGGGCGCCGGAAGTCCAACGGGGCGCCGCTGTCCGGAGGCGACGAGACAACCCCGATGGACCTGGAGAAGACCGACGCCAAGGGCGAGTACGTCGTCCCACTCAACGCGCACGCCCGGATCACCCGGCCCGACAAGAACGGCGGCGCGGCCATGCTGCGGCGCCCCTTCTCCTACCACGACGGCTTCGACGCGGACGGCACGCCGGACGCCGGTCTGCTGTTCATCTGCTGGCAGGCGGACCCGCTGCGGGGTTTCGTACCGGTGCAGCGCAAGCTCGACCGGGGCGACGCGCTGTCACCGTTCATCCGGCACGAGGCGAGCGGACTGTTCGCGGTGCCGGGCGGGGCGGCGAAGGGCGAGTATGTGGGACAGCGGCTGCTGGAAGGGTGAATGTCCGGCCTCAAACCACCCGGTCGTGTGGTGTTCATGGGACAGCGAGGCCGCTCTGCCCTGCGCCCATTAGGGTGAGGACATGCCAGCGAGCTATGCGTATCTCGGCCCGGAGGGCACCTTCACCGAGGTCGCCCTGCGGACGCTCCCGGAAGCGGCCACCCGGGAGCTGATCCCGTATGTGTCGGTGCAGTCCGCGCTGGACGCGGTGCGGGCCGGGGACGCCGAGGCGGCGTTCGTACCGATCGAGAACTCCGTCGAGGGCGGCATCACCACCACCCTCGACGAGCTGGTCGCGGGCGAACCGCTGATGATCTACCGCGAGGTGCTGCTGTCGATCACCTTCGCGCTGCTCGTCCGGCCCGGCACGGACCTCACGGACATCAAGACGGTCTCCGCCCACCCCGCGGCCCAGCCGCAGGTGCGCAACTGGCTGCGGCGGCATCTCCCGGACGCGACGTGGGAATCGGCCGCCTCCAACGCGGACGCCGCCCGCCTGGTCCAGGAAGGCCGTTACGACGCCGCTTTCGCGGGCGAGTTCGCCGCGGCCCGGTACGGCCTGACGGCGCTGGAGACCGGGATCCACGACGCGGAGAACGCACAGACCCGTTTCGTTCTGGTCGGCCGCCCGGCCCGGCCCGCCGCGCCGACCGGTGCCGACAAGACCTCGGTGGTGCTGTGGCAGCGCGACGACCACCCCGGTGCCCTGCGGGACCTGCTGGGCGAGTTCGCCTCGCGCGGGATCAACCTGATGCTGCTGCAGTCCCGGCCGACCGGCGCCGGCATCGGCAACTACTGCTTCTGCATAGACGCCGAGGGTCATATCTCCGACCGGCGGATGGCGGAGGCGCTGATGGGGCTGAAGCGGATCTGTCTCCAGGTGCGTTTCCTCGGCTCCTATCCGCGTGCGGACATCAAGCCGGACGATGCTCCGGGGACACGGCCGGGAACCTCGGACGAGGAGTTCATGGCGGCGGCGGACTGGGTGGCGCGCTGCCAGGACGGCCGGTTCTAGCCAGCCCTACCTGCATATCATCGTTATCCACAGAAGTTATCCACAGGTGCCCTTCTCGACCTGGGGACAAGTCGACAGACAAGGGCGACCGGGTCGACAAATCGCCCTGCAGCCCCTGGATCGGGACACCGTCACCCGGTTCACCCTTCGCCCATCCGTTTCCTTTGGTTCATCTTTCAGGGCGACCGTTTTCCACCCGAAGGCAGGTGTCGAGGTGGTTTGACCCGGGAATTCTTCCCTCCGTTCCTCACTTCCGGAGTGATCAATTCCGAAGTCCACAGACCTTCCACACAGCCTGTGGATAACTCTTCGGAGGGTGTGGATTTCTGTGGACAACCGACCCGCCAAGTCCCGTTCTCCACAAGGGAATCCAGTCAACCCGAGGCCCGACGCATGCCCCGTCCCAGGGAGTGAGACACTTTTCCTTGACACGCTCGGCAATTACGGCATAACGGAACGTAAGTCGCGAATCAGAACACGTCGAAATAGAGATTCGTGAGCGGCAACCCGGCACCGGTAGCCTTGGCCTCGTGATTGACCTTCGCCTGCTCCGTGAGGACCCCGACCGTGTGCGCGCGTCCCAGCGCGCCCGTGGAGAGGACGTCGCGCTCGTCGACTCCCTCCTGTCTGCCGACGAGCGGCGCAGGTCCTCCGGCGTCCGCTTCGACGAACTGCGCGCCGAGCAGAAGCAGCTCGGCAAGCTGATTCCCAAGGCCACCGCCGACGAGAAGGCCGAGCTGCTCAAGCGTGCCGAACAGCTGAAGGCCGACGTCAAGACCGCCGACGCCGAGCGCGACGCGGCCGACGCCGAGACCCAGGAGCTGCTGCTCCGGCTCGGCAACCTCGTCCACCCCGACGTGCCCGTCGGCGGCGAGGAGGACTTCGTCACGCTGGAGACGCACGGCACCATCCGTGACTTCGGTGCCGAGGGCTTCGAGCCCAAGGACCACCTGGAGCTGGGCCAGCTGCTCGGCGCGATCGACGTCGAGCGCGGCGCCAAGGTCTCGGGCTCCCGCTTCTACTTCCTCACCGGCGTCGGCGCCCTGCTGGAGCTCGCCCTGGTGAACGCCGCGATCGCGCAGGCCACGGCGGCCGGCTTCACCCCGATGCTCACCCCGGCGCTGGTCCGGCCCCAGTCCATGGCCGGCACCGGCTTCCTCGGCCAGGCGGCCCAGGACGTCTACCACCTCGACAAGGACGACCTGTACCTGGTCGGCACCTCCGAGGTCCCGCTGGCGGCCTACCACATGGACGAGATCATCGACGCCGACAGGCTGCCGCTGCGGTACGCCGGCTTCTCGCCGTGCTTCCGCCGTGAGGCCGGCTCGCACGGCAAGGACACGCGGGGCATCTTCCGTGTGCACCAGTTCGACAAGGTCGAGATGTTCTCCTACGTCGCGCCGGAGGACTCCCAGGCCGAGCACCAGCGGCTGCTGGAGTGGGAGAAGCAGTGGCTGACCTCGCTGGAGCTGCCGTTCCGCGTCATCGATGTCGCCAGCGGTGACCTCGGCGCCTCGGCCGCCCGCAAGTACGACTGCGAGGCGTGGATCCCGACCCAGGGCAAGTACCGCGAGCTGACCTCGACCTCGGACTGCACCGAGTTCCAGTCCCGCCGCCTGTCGATCCGCGTCCGCGACGGCAAGCAGGTCAAGCCGCTCGCCACCCTCAACGGCACGCTGTGCGCCGTACCGCGCACGATCGTGGCGATCCTGGAGAACCACCAGCAGGCCGACGGCTCCGTCCGGGTCCCCGAGGTGCTGCGCCCGTACCTGGGCGGCCGGGAGGTCCTGGAGCCGGTCGCCAGGTGACCGGTTTCCCGTACCAACTGATCGCCACCGACCTCGACGGAACGCTCCTGCGCTCCGACGAGTCGGTCTCCCCGCGCACCCGTGACGCGCTCGCCGCGGCCACCGCGGCGGGCGCGGCCCACATCGTCGTCACCGGGCGCGCGGTCCCGTGGACCCGGCACATCCTGGACGACCTCGGCTACGACGGCCTGGCCGTCTGCGGCCAGGGCGCGCAGGTCTACGACGCCGGAGCGCACCGCCTGCTGACGTCCGTGACCCTGGACCGGCAGCTGGCGGGCGTGGCGCTGGCCAAGATCGAGGCCGAGGTGGGCCCGCTGTACCTGGCGGCCAGCCGGGACGGTCTGGACGGCGAGGTGCTGGTGGGCCCGGGCTACGCGGTCACGGGCAAGCTCCCCGCCACCCCCTTCACGGACGCGTCCGACCTGTGGACGGCTCCGCTGGGCAAGATCTACATACAGCATCCGACGATGGGCGACGACGAGCTGGCGGACGCCGCCCGGCAGGCTGCCGGGGGCTTCGTCACGGTCGCCATGGCGGGCCAGGGCATCGTGGAACTGCTCCCGCTGGGCCTGTCCAAGGCCACGGGCCTGTCTCTCGCCGCCCGCCGTCTCGGTCTGAGGGCCGCTGACACGATCGCCTTCGGCGACATGCCCAACGACATCCCGATGTTCGCCTGGGCGGCCCACGGGGTGGCCATGGGAAACGCTCACGACGAGCTCCGCGCGGTGGCCGACGAAGTGACGGCCTCCCATGAGGAGGACGGGATCGCGATGGTGCTGGAGAGACTGCTGCCGTAGTCGCGGTGTCCCGCCGTGGGTCCTGCGGTCCGCTGCCGAGTGCGGGTGGATGGTGGGCCGATCGCGCAGTTCGCCGCGCCCCCGGGGGGTGCGGTTCCGCCTGCTCTCTGGGCACCGCCGCTGCTGCGGACGGTCGTGCCGCTGGGGCGGCACGGGTGGGCGCAGCAGCACTTCGTCAGCGCCGCATTGCGCGACTCACCCGGCCACCCCAGCGCGGAGTGCCCCCTTGCAGCAGGGGGCCACGGGGAAGGCGGCCCACGCGAGAGCGACATCGCGTGCTCGAAGCGGCCGCCCCGGGCTGCCCCTTGGGCTCCACGGTGGGGTAACTACACCGGAGCCGGCCTCGGGCCGCCCTGTCGGGAGCTGGGCGTACTGCCGTGCATGGACATCGCCCACCTCCACTCCCAGTTCGCGACGCCGGGACACTCCCGGCGGATGGGGCACAACCACTCTGCCCCGCCGCCGTGTTGGGCGCCACCCAATTACATCCGGGCCCGGGCGGACGGCTCGGCGGTCTCGGCGGCGCGTACGAAGTCCTCGTCCAGCACGAGCCCGTCCCAGACTTCGCCCCCGGGCCGCCCGTGCCCGCCGGTCCCCGGTATCCGCTCTGCCATCAGCAGCCTCCTACCGTTCATCCGCTTTGCCCAGTGTGCCCGGACCGGTGTGAGCCCCCCGTCAAGCCGCCGGAGGCCTACTCCTCGCCCGCCAGCTTCAGCGTCCGCAGCTTCTGACCGGCGTACCAGGTGGCCAGCACGGTGACCGCCACCAGCAGCACGGTGGCCGTCGGCAGGCCCACCTCCGAGGTGACCAGGTCGCCTCCGGCGATCTTGTGGGCGACGGCCAGCGACCACTGCTGGACGCTCAGCGTGCGCGCCCCGGGCACCAGGGACCCGAACAGGGCCTCCCAGACGAGTGCGTAGACCAGCCCGAAGACCACCGCGTGCCGGGACACCGTGCCGAGGAGCAGGAAGAGCGCGGAGTACGCGATGGAGGAGACCAGTGCGGCCACCGTGTAGGCGACGGCGATCTGCTGACCGTTGCCGTTGAGGATCAGGCCCGCGATCAGGGTCGGTACCGCCGAGAAGACCATGGTCACGGCGATGGCGACGATCAGCTTGGTGAAGATGATCGCGGGCCGCTTCAGCGGCTTGGACAGCAGGTAGACGACGGAGCCGTCGTCGATCTCCGGACCGATCGCGCCCGTACCGGCGATGACACCGATGATCGGCACCATGGTGGCGATCGCGAAGCCGCCGAGCACGTCGGCGGCGGTCTGGTCATCGGCTCCGGTCAGGCCGCGCACGGCCACGGAGAGCACGATCAGCAGCAACGGCAGCGCCGCCAGGATGAGGGCCCGACGGCGGCCGAGCAGGGCCCGGTAGGTGAGCCGGGCGACGGTGGGGTCGTACATCTTCGGCCTCCTACGCCGCGACCAGATACGAGAAGACGGACTCCAGGGACTCGTCCGACGGCGAGACCGTGAGCAGCCGGATGCCGTGGTCCCGGGCGACCTTCGGCAGCAGGGCGGTGAAGCGGCCGAAGTCGACGGCCTGGATGCGCAGCGCTCCCTCGGTCAGGTCGACCTCGATGCCGGCCGTCGAGGGGTCGGCGATCAGTGCGGCCGCGAGGGCGCGGTCGTCGCTGGAGCGGACCAGATAGCGGTGCGGGCGGTCGGTCATCAGCCGGCGGATCCTGCGGAAGTCACCGCTGGCCGCGTGCCGTCCGGCGACGACGACCTCGATGTGCCGGGCGAGCTGCTCGACCTCCTCGAGGATGTGCGAGGAGAACAGCACGGTGCGGCCCTCGTCGCCCATCTTCCGCAGCAGTTCCATCAGTTGCATGCGCTGGCGCGGGTCCATGCCGTTGAACGGCTCGTCCAGCAGGAGCAGCGACGGGTCGTGGACCAGCGCGCTCGCCATCTTCACGCGCTGCCGCATGCCCTTGGAGTACGTGGAGATCTTCCGGTCCTGCGCGTACTCCATCTCGACCGTGGCGAGGGCCCGCCTGGCCGCCTTGTCGCCGAGTCCGTGCAGTTCGGCATTGGCGACGACGAACTCACGCCCGGTCAGGAAGTCGTACATCGCCTCGCGTTCGGGGACGATGCCGATGTGCTGGTAGATCTGCTCGTTCCGCCACACCGGCTGTCCGTCGAGGGTGACGGTGCCGGTGGACGGGGCGAGGAAGCCGCCCATCATGTTGATCAGGGTGGACTTTCCGGCGCCGTTGGGGCCGAGCAGGCCGGTGACGCCGGGGCCGATGGTCATGGTGATGTCGTTGACGGCGACCACGTTGCCGAACCAGCGGGAGACGTGGTCGATGCTGAGGGTCGTCACAGTCCCACCTTCTTGTAGCGGCGCATCAGCAGGCCGTAGCTGCCGGCGATCAGGGCGAGCACGACCAGGACGTAGACCACGCCCTGTCCGGCCGACGGGTCGATCGCGCCGGGGTTGCGGGCGGTCGCGCCCAGGAAGGCCGACTGGACGCCGTCGATGAGCGTGACGGGCGAGAACAGGCCGATCCACGGGATGGCGCTGGAGTGGTTCTGTACGTCGGCGATGGCCTGGAGCGTACTGACCGCGCCGTAGGAGATGATCATCACGGCGATCACCGCGGCGATGCCGAAGCCCCGGCGCGGGGTGACGGCGGCGATGACCAGGCCGATGCCGGCGAAGAGCAGGGAGAGCAGGGCCACGGAGACCAGTCCCTCGGCGAATTCCTTCGTCTGGTGGGCGAAGCCCAGCTTGGACAGCAGCGCGCCCACGTACATCACGAGCAGGGGAGCGGCGGTGAGGACGAAGATCGCCGAGGCGAGCGCGGCGAACTTGGCGCGGACGTAGTCGGCGGTTTCGATGGGCCGTGAGAAGTACAGCGGCACGGTCTTGAAGCGCAGGTCGCGGGAGACGGCCTGGGGTGCCTGTGCGGCGACGTACAGACTGATCACGGCCTGCATCATGATCGCGTAACGGGTGTAGGCCACCGGCAGTTCGTGCGCCTTGGTGGCGACCGCGACGGCCACCATGATGGCCGCGGGCACGCACATCACCGCGAACAGCAGCATCGGCAGCACCTTGGTCTTGGCCGAGCGGCCGAGGCCGTAGGCGCCGCGCAGGGACTGCGAGTACAGCGAGCGGCGGGCGTAGGCGCGGCCGAGGCGGGGGCCGTCGTAGCCGCGGTAGCCGATGTCGTGGATGCGGGTCTGGTCGCCCGCGGGCGAGGTCAGGGGCTGCACGGGGTGCTCAACCGCCATGGCCGACGGCCTCCTTCCGCTGCTCGTCGTTGCTGTTCTGCTCGTCCTGGCTGGTGAACACCTCGGAGATGTGGTGCCGGCGCTGCTCCATGCGGACGAGGCCGAGCCCGAGGTCGGCGACGACGTCCCGGACCAGGTCGTAGGTCTCCTCGCCCTGGGCGGTCAGCAGCAGGATGTGTCCGGCACCGGGCAGCCCCGCACCCTCGGCGTGGGTGTCCACCCCGCGCGCGTGGAGCGCGTCGCGGACCGCGCGGGTGCCGTCGGGGTGGGTGTCGCTGTCGGTGACCTCGATCGCGAGGGTGGTCGTGGTCTGGGTGAAGTCGGTGGTGGAGCTGGAGCGCAGCAGTGTGCCGCCGTCGATGACGACGACGTGGTCGCAGGTGCGTTCCAGTTCGCCGAGGAGGTGGGAGGTGACCAGCACCGAGATCCCGAACTCGGTGTGGATGCGGCGGATCAGGCCGAGCATCTCGTCCCGGCCGACCGGGTCGAGGCCGTTGGTCGGCTCGTCCAGGAACACCAGCTGCGGGTCGTGCACCAGCGCCTGGGCGAGCTTCACGCGCTGCTTCATGCCGGTCGAGTAGCCGCCGATGGGGCGGTAGCGCTCCTCGTACAGGCCGACGTGGCGCAGCGTGTCCGCGGTGCGTTCGCGGGCGGCGGTGGGCGGCAGGCCGGCCATGCGCGCCATGTGCACGACGAACTCGGTGGCCGAGACGTCGGGCGGCAGGCAGTCGTGCTCCGGCATGTAGCCGACGCGCTCGCGGATGGCGCCGCCCTTGGTGGCGACGTCCAGGCCGAGCACCTCGGCGCGGCCCTCGCTCGCGGGGGACAGACCCAGCAGGATCTTGATCAGGGTGGACTTGCCGGCGCCGTTGGCTCCGACGAGTCCGGTCACACCGGGCCCGATGTCCACGGACAGCCGGTCGAGCGCGGTCACCCGGGGGAACCGCTTGCTCAGGCTTTCGGTCGCGATCACAGTCACGCCTACGACGGTAGTGACCCGGGCCACGCCGGGCGTCAGACCTCAGAGCCGTCTTCGCGTCAGACCCAGGTATTACGGGGCCCTAGGGGATGCCCTGCCTCAGGGTTACCGCGAGTTGTCCACAGGCCGCCGACCCTCCTATTGACGCCGCCTCTAACAACTGTCACATTCACCAGTGTCAAGTTACGGACGCGTACCGCGGTCGGCTGGACGAGTCGACGGCACGACGGGACGGGGCGGCATGACGACGACAGTGAGCAGCGAACTCTCCGTGGAACTGGGAGGGTTCAGGCGGGTGCAGCGCCTCGCCTACGAGTGCGCGGAGGCGGTCGCGGCGCGGCTGGAGCCAGGTGTGACCGAACGCGAGGCGGCGCGGATGCAGCGCGAATGGCTGCGCGAGCGCGGGGTGCGGGACTGGTTCCACCTGCCCTTCGCCTGGTTCGGCGACCGCACGGCGTTCGTGAACTTCCGCATCCCGCTGCAGTTCTTCCCCACCGACCGCGCCCTGGAGCCCGGGATGCCGTTCATCCTGGACATGGCGCCGGTGTACGAGGGATGCACGGCGGACATCGGCTACTCGGGCTCGCTCGGCGTCAACCCGGTGCAGGACCGGCTGATGGCCGACCTGGAAGCCCATCGCGAGCTGATCCTGCGCGAGGTGCGCGAGCGGCGTCCGCTGCGCGAGATCTACGAGGACGTGGACCGTCTCATGGTCCGCCAGGGCTGTGCCAACCGGCATCGCGCGTACCCCTTCGGCGTGATCGCCCACAAGGTGGACCGCGTGAAGCAGCGCCGCTTCTCCCCCCACCTCTTCGGGTTCGGTACGCAGTCCCTGAAGGGCCTGGCCGCCGACGCGCTGCACGGCCACCGCGAGGGCTGGTCGCCGCTGTGGTCGCCGTACCGCTTCTCGGACCATCCGCCGCAGCCGGGCCTGTGGGCGGTGGAACCACACCTCGGCTTCCGGGGGACGGGCGCGAAGTTCGAGGAGATCCTGGTGGTCACGGACTCGACGGACCCCGAGGAGAGCGCCTTCTGGCTGGACGACGATCTGCCGCACGTGCGGCGCTGGGCGGAGGACAAGTGACACTGCAGGGCGCGCGCGAGCGCTGGGTACGGACCGGTGGGGTCGAGCTGTGCGTGGCCGAGCTGGGCGACCCGGAGCAGCCGACGGTGGTACTGGTGCACGGCTACCCGGACAGCAAGGAGGTCTGGTCGGAGGTCGCCGTCCGCCTCGCCGACCGCTTCCACGTAGTGCTGTACGACGTCCGGGGCCACGGCCGCTCGACGGCCCCCCAGCCGCTGCGCGGCGGCTTCACGCTGGCCAAGCTCACCGATGACTTCCTGGCCGTCGTGGACGCGGTCAGCCCGGACCGCCCGGTCCACCTGGTCGGTCACGACTGGGGGTCGGTGCAGTCCTGGGAGTTCGTGACGGTGGGCCGCACCGAGGGCCGTATCGCCTCCTTCACGTCGATGTCCGGGCCGTCCCTGGACCACTTCGGGCACTGGATCAACGCGCGCGTGAAGCGCCCGACGCCCCGCCGGGTGGGCCAGCTCCTCGGCCAGGGAGCCAAGTCCTGGTACGTGTACCTGCTGCACACGCCGGTCCTGCCCGAGCTGGCCTGGCGCGGTCCGCTCGGCAAGCGCTGGCCGAAGATCCTCCAGCGGGTCGAGAAGGTGCCCGGCGGCGGCTATCCGACCTCCTCGCTGCCCACCGACGCGGCGCACGGCGCCTGGCTGTACCGCGACAACGTCCGCGCCCGGCTGAGGAGGCCCCGCCCCGACGCATACGCGCACGCGCCCGTACAGCTCATCACGCCCCAGGGGGACGTGTTCCTCTCCGAGCGTCTCTACGACGACCTGGAGCAGTGGGTGCCCCAGCTGACCCGCCGTACGCTCCCGGCCAAGCACTGGATCCCGCGCACCCGGCCCGATCAGCTCGCCTCCTGGGTCGGGGAATTCGTCCTGTCCGTGGAAGGCGGCCGCCCGGAGCCGAAGGCCACCGGCCGCCATGCCGAACGGTTCGGCGGCCAGTTGGTTCTGGTCACCGGCGCGGGCAGCGGCATCGGCCGGGCCACGGCGTTCGCGTTCGCGGAGGCCGGCGCGCGCGTGGTGGCCGTCGACCGCGACACCGAGGCCGCGGCACGCACCGCCGAGCTGTCCCGGCTGGTCGGCGCGCCCGAGGCCTGGGCGGAGACGGCCGACGTCTCCGACGAGCAGGCGATGGAGAAGCTCGCCGAGAAAGTGCACCGCGCGTACGGCGTGCCCGATGTGCTGGTCAACAACGCGGGCATCGGCCTGTCGGGCTCGTTCTTCGCCACCACGTCCGACGACTGGCGCAGGGTCCTCGACGTGAACCTGTGGGGCGTGATCCACGGCTGCCGGCTGTTCGGCGGGCGGATGGCCGAGCGCGGCCAGGGCGGCCACATCGTCAACATCGCCTCGGCGGCGGCCTTCCAGCCCTCCCGGGCCCTGCCCGCCTACAGCACCTCCAAGGCGGCGGTGCTGATGCTCTCCGAGTGCCTGCGCGCCGAACTCGCCGGTCAGGGCATCGGTGTCACGGCGATCTGCCCGGGTTTCGTCAATACCAACATCACCGCCACGGCTCGCTTCGCCGGTGTGGACGAGACGGAGGAGCGCCGCCGCCAGAGGAAGTCGGCCCGGCTGTACGGCATGCGCAACTACCCGCCGGAGAAGGTGGCCGAGGCGATCCTGGACGCGGTGGCCCGCAACCGGGCGGTCGTCCCGGTGACCCCGGAGGCCCGCGGCGCCCACCTCATGTCGCGTTTCCTGCCGGGGGTGTTGCGGCGGGTCGCGCGCGTGGAGCCGAGGCTGTGACATGACCGACCCGCCGCCCCAGCGGACCTACCGCATCGAGGACCTCGCCCACCACACCGCCACCACGGTCCGGACCATCCGTGCCTACCAGGACCGCGGTCTGCTCCCCCGGCCCGAGCGCCGGGGCCGGGCCAACGTCTACTCCGAGGCGCATGTCACCCGGCTCCACCAGATCGCCCATCTCCTCGACCGCGGCTACACGCTGGCCTCGATCAAGGAGCTGCTGGACGCCTGGGACACCGGCCGCGGTCTGGGCGGGGTGCTCGGCCTGGTCGCCGAGGTGGAGGGGCCATGGACGGACGAGCGCCCCGACCGTCTCACGCGGGCCGAACTGGACGCGCGCTTCGGGGGCAGACCCGACGACGACGCGGTGAGCGAAGCCGTCAAACTCGGCGTGCTGGAGCGGATCGACGGTGACCCCGACGCGTTCCTCGTGCCGAGCCCCCAAGAGCTGGCCGTGGCCGTGGAGTTGCACGCGGCCGGGGTGCCGCTCTCCGCGATCTCGGGTCATCTGCGGGAGTTGAGGGGCCAGGTCGAGCACATCGCCGCCCGTTTCCTGGAGTTCACCACCGAGTACGTCTTCGCCCGCTATCTGGACGATCCCGAGCGCCGCACGGACGCGCACGCGGCGGAGGCCGCCTCGCTCGTGCGCCGGCTGCGCCCGCTGGCCCAGCAGACGATGGACGCCGAACTGGCTCGCGCCATGCGTGCATTGGCGACCCGGCATCTGCGGACGCGTCTCGGCGCACAGCAGCCCCTGGAAGAGCAGCCCTACGCCCGTTCGGTCTCCCTTCCGGGCAGGACGATCGATGCCGTGGAAGGGCTCGTTGGGCGCACACATGTTTCCGACTTCATCGCGCTGGCAGCCGAACGCGAGGTGATGGCACGCACGTTGGACGGGTTGGCCACAGGCGTCATAAGGAGCAGGGAAGTTGGCGAACCATCCTAAAGGGGGCATCACTTGTCCACAGTTTCTCCAATTCGCTTGTGGATAACTACACTTGGTTGTGGATCAAACCCATGAAGAAAAAAATCTGCGTGATTCACGCCTCTCCCGCACGCTGGTCGTATGAACGGGCCATACGACGAAAGACGCACCGTGAAGGTGTCGAAGTACCTCTCCAGGCACCTGCGCCACCAGCCGGAGGGAATCGGGCTCACGCTCGACCCGGGCGGCTGGGTGGAGATCGACACGTTGATCGCCGCGGCCGCCGCACACGGCTTCCGGTTCACACGTGAGGAACTGGACCATGTCGTGGCCACCAACGACAAGCAGCGCTTCGCGATCGAGGGCACCCGGATCCGGGCCAGCCAGGGCCACAGCATCGACGTGGACCTCGGCCTGCCCCCGGCCACCCCACCGCCGTACCTCTACCACGGGACCGTCGCCCGGAACCTGGACGCGATCCGCGCCACCGGCCTCAGGCCGATGAGCAGACACGACGTCCACCTTTCCGCCGACCGTGAGACCGCCACCCGGGTCGGCGCCCGCCGCGGCCGCCCCGTGGTGCTCGTGATCGACGCCGGCGCCATGCACCGCGACGGCCACGTCTTCCGCGTCAGCGCCAACGGGGTCTGGCTGACGAGGGCCGTACCCCCGCGCTACCTGCGCTTTCCGGGACCCCACTGATACGGGAAACCGGCTCACGGCTGTGATCGGCGGTATGGACCAGTCGCCGGCTTCCAGGCATGGTCCTGCTCGTTGTGTGGCTGAGCACATGCGCTCGGTGACCGTTTGGGCCCTTGTCCGTGGGGCCGCTTACTCTCGAACGCATGACTCTGCGCCTGAGCACCGTGATCCTGCCGTACCGCCGCTGGAGCGAAGGCGGCCGTTCGGCCTGGGTGCGGGCCGAGCAGCTCGGCTTCCACACCGCGTACACCTACGACCACCTGTCCTGGCGCAGCTTCCGTGACGGGCCCTGGTTCGGCGCGATCCCGACCCTGACGGCCGCCGCCGGCGTCACCGAGCGGCTGCGCCTCGGCACGCTGGTGACCTCGCCGAACTTCCGGCACCCGGTGACCCTTGCCAAGGAGCTGATCTCCCTCGACGACATCTCCGGCGGCCGGATCACCCTCGGCATCGGCGCCGGCGGCACCGGTTTCGACGCCACCGCGCTGGGCCAGGAACCGTGGAGCCCGCGCGAGCGCGCCGACCGGCTCGCCGAGTTCGTGCCGCTGCTGGACCGGCTGCTCACCGAGGACGCGGTGACGCACGAGGGCCGCTTCTACTCGGCGCACGAGGCCCGGAACATCCCGGGCTGTGTGCAGCGGCCCCGGCTGCCGTTCGCGGTGGCGGCCACCGGCCCGCGCGGCCTGAGGCTCGCCGCGCGGCACGGGCAGGCCTGGGTGACCACCGGCGATCCGAAGCTGTACGAGTCCGGCACCCCGGAGCAGTCCGTCGAAGCCCTGCGCGGGCAGATCACCAAGCTGTCCGAGGCCTGCGCGGACGCCGGGCGGGACCCGGCCGGCCTGGAGAAGATCCTGCTCACCGGCTTCACTCCGGACCGCGCCCGGCCGCTGCAGTCCCTGGACGCCTTCGTGGACTTCGCCGGCCGCCACCAGGAGCTGGGCTTCACCGAGATCGTGATCCACTGGCCCATCCCGGACTCCGACTTCGCCGCGGACGAGAAGGTCTTCGAGCAGATCGCGATGGAGGCCGTGGCTCAGCTGAGCTGACGGGACCGGGGCTTCGGGCGTCTGGGCTTGCGAACGTCGGCCCGGAGCCGGGGCTTCGGGCGTCCGAACTGGCGGACGCCGGACGGGAGCCGGGGCTTACGGGAGCGGGGGCTTACGGCGTCGGACGCCGAGCCGTGGCCGACCGAACGTCTGGACCGACGGGCGCTGAGGGTCATCTGTGTCTCATCTGTGCGCAGTCCCGCACGGCCGTGCTGGCATATGCGTGAGAATGGCCGGGTGACCTCAGCGACCAGACAGCCCGGAACCCCGTCCGCCGCCGTACGTCCGCGGCTGATCGCCACCGACCTCGACGGCACACTGCTGCGCGACGACAAGTCGGTCTCGCCCCGCACGGTCGCCGCGCTGGCGGCCGCGGAGGAGGCGGGCATCGAGGTCTTCTTCGTCACCGGCCGCCCGGCCCGCTGGATGGACGTCGTCAGCGACCACGTCCACGGCCACGGCCTGGCGATCTGCGGCAACGGCGCCGCCGTGGTCGACCTGCACGGCGGCCCCGGCGCGCACCGCTTCGTGAAGGTGCGCGAACTGGCCCGCGAGAACGCCCTGGACGCCGTACGACTGCTGCGCCAGGCGGCACCCGGCACGGTGTTCGCGGTCGAGCAGACCTACGGCTTCCACCAGGAGCCGGACTATCCCAAGCTGCACATGGAGATACCGGACAACCTCCTGCCCGCCGAGCAACTCCTCGCCCCTCACGGCCCGGACGCCGACCAGCCCGTGCTCAAGATCCTGGCCTACCACCCGGACCTCGACCCGGACGCCTTCCTCACCCTCGCCCGGCTCGCGATCGGCAACCGCGCCAACGTCACCCGCTCCAGTCCCAGCGCCCTGCTCGAACTGAGCGGTCCCGACGTTTCCAAGGCCAGCACACTCGCCCTGTGCTGCGCCGAGCGCGGCATCTCGCACGAGGAGGTCGTCGCCTTCGGCGACATGCCCAACGACGTCGAGATGCTGAACTGGGCCGGCCACTCGTACGCCATGGGCAACGCCCACCCGGACGTCATCGCCGCCGCGTCGGGCCGTACGGTCGCCAACAACGAGGACGGTGTCGCGGTCGTCATCGAACAACTGCTCGCGGAAAGCTTCTGACCGGGCCGGGCCCGTCGAGCGACTCAACCCGCCCCCACCAACGACTCCGCCTCCGCCTCCCGCCGTGCCAACGCCCGCAGCGGGCCGTCGGTCGCGAGCAGCTGCGCATAGGTGCCCCGCTGCACCACCCGGCCCGCGTCGAGGACGATCACCTCGTCCACCGCCTCCAGGCCGGCCAGCCGGTGGGTGATCAGCAGCGTCGTACGGCCCTCCGTGGCGGCCAGCAGATCGGCGGTCAGTGCGTCGGCCGTCGGCAGGTCCAGGTGCTCGGCGGGCTCGTCGAGGACCAGGACGGGGAAGTCGGCCAGCAGGGCACGGGCCAGTGCCAGCCGCTGCCGCTGGCCGCCGGACAGCCGCGCTCCGTGCTCGCCGACGAGCGTGTCCAGGCCGTCGGGCAGCCCGTCCGCCCAGTCCAGCAAGCGGGCCCGGTCCAGCGCCCGGCGCAGCTCGGCCTCGGTGGCGTCCTTCCTGGCCAGCAGCAGGTTCTCGCGCACCGAGCTGTCGAAGAGATGCGCGTCCTGCGCACACAGTCCGACAAGCCGCCGCACGTCGTCACCGGCCAGCGCATAGGCGTCCACACCGGCGAGCGTGTAGGAGCCCTCCCGTGGATCGAGGAAGCGCAGCAGCACCTGGGCGAGCGTCGTCTTGCCGGAACCCGACGCCCCGACCACCGCGATCCGCCGGCCCTCCTCCAGGGTGAGGTCGAAGCCGGCCAGCGCTTCCCGCCGCTGCCCCTCATACCGTGCGGCCAGCCCCTTGACCACCAGGGGGAAGGGCGAGGCGGGCGCCTGCCGGGGCCGTTCGGGCTCGCGCACGGGCTCCGGGGCATCCAGCACCTCGTGGACACGCTCGGCGCTCCGCCGCACCCGCTGCCGGTAGCGCACGGCGAGCGGCAGCCCCAGTACGGCCTCGAAGGCGGCCAGCGGAGTGAGGACGACCACGGCCATCGCCACGCCGTGGAGCCGGCCCCCGGCCACCGCCTGGGCGCCGAACAGCGCGGTCGCCGTGACGGTCAGACCCGAGATCAGCGCGGTGAGCCCGTCGCCGAGCGCCGTCACGGCGGCGGCACGCGAGGCGATCCGGGTGAGGGTGCCGTCGGCTCGCCGGGCCGCGTCCGTACGGGCGGGCAGCGCACCGGCGACGGTCAGCTCGGCGGTGCCGGTGAGCAGGTCGGTGACGCGGGTGGCGAGGACTCCCCGGGCAGGGGCCAGCCGTCGCTCGGTCCGCCGGGCCACGGTCGCGGTGACGAGCGGGACACCGACACCGGCCGCCACGAGGCCCGCCGCGAGGGCGGCACCGGCCTCGGGCAGCAGCCAGGCCGTGAAACCGACGGAGACAGCCGACACGGCGACGGCGACCGACGCGGGCAGCAGCCAGCGCAGCCAGTAGTCCTGGAGCGCATCGACGTCCGCGACCAGCCGGGTCAGCAGATCGCCGCGACGGACGGTCCGCAGTCCGGCAGGTGCCAGCCGCTCCAGACGCCGGTACACGGCGACGCGGGTGTCGGCCAGCATCCGCAGCACGGCGTCGTGCGACACCAGCCGCTCGGCGTACCGGAAGACGGCCCGCCCGATCCCGAAGGCCCGCGTGGCCGTCACGGCCACCATCAGATACAGCACCGGAGGGTGTTGCGAGGCCCGCGAGATGAGCCACCCGGAGGTCGCCATCAGCCCCACTGCACTACCGAGCGCCAGACACCCCAACACCAGCGCCAGCACCAACCGCCCCCGCCGGGCCCCGCCGAGCCCCCGCACCCACCCCAGCACACCCCGCGGACGCCGCGGACGCCCCGAATCCCCTTCCCCCGCCCCACTCCCGACCCGGCCGGCCCGAGAGGCCGAGGTGTCACTGTCCAGCCGACCGAGTCGGGTGGCAGGTGGGCGAGGCCGGGGGTCCAGGGAGTGGAGCCCCCTGGGAGTCTCACTGTCGCACCGGTACGCCACCGGCTCCGCACCCCCCAGCTGCACCACCCGATCGGCCACCGCCAACAACGCCGGCCGATGCACAACAAGCAGCACCGTGCGCCCGACAGCAAGCCGCCGCACCGCCGCGACAATCTCCCCCTCCGTCGCCCCGTCCAGCGCAGCGGTCGGCTCATCCAGCAACAGCACTGGCCGATCCGCAAGAAAGGCCCGAGCCAGAGCCAACCGCTGCCGTTGCCCCGCCGACAGCCCGGCCCCGTCCTCGCCGAGCACCGTCTCGGCCCCGTCGGGCAGCGCGTCCACGAACTCCAGCGCACCCGCATCCCGCAGCGCCCCGCGTACAGCACGGTCGTCCGCATCCGGCCGGGCCAACCGCACGTTCTCCGCGATGGTCCCGGCATACAGATGCGGCCGCTGCGGCACCCATGCGATCCGCGACCGCCACTCCTGCAGATCGAGGTCCGCGAGATCCGCTCCCCCGATCCGCACCCGTCCCTCGCTCGGCTGGACGAACCCGAGCAGCACGTTCAACAGCGTCGACTTGCCCGCCCCGCTCGGCCCCACCAGCGCAACCGTCTCGCCGGACTCGACACGGAACGACACCTCGCTCACGGCGTCCAGGGAACGCCCGGGGTAGCGCACGGTGACCCCGTCGAAGACCACCGCGCCCGCAGGGACCGCACCGGTACCCGATGCCGGAACCGGCGTCTCCAGCACACTGAAGATCTCCTCCGCAGCGGCCAGCCCCTCCGCCGCCGCGTGATACTGCGCGCCTACCTGACGCAGCGGCAGATAGGCCTCGGGCGCCAGCACCAGGATCACCAGGCCGATGTACAGGTCCATCTCGCCGTGTACGAGCCGCATGCCGATCGTCACCGCGACCAGGGCGACCGACAGCGTGGCCAGCAACTCCAACGCGAAGGACGAGAGGAAGGCGATCCGCAGGGTCCGCAGGGTGGCCTCGCGGTACTCGCCAGTGATCCGGCGGATGGACTCGGCCTGTGCCTTGGCCCGGCCGAATACCTTCAGCGTGGGCAGTCCGGCGACCACGTCCAGGAAGTGCCCGGAGAGCCGCGACAGCACGCGCCACTGACGGTCCATCCGGGACTGGGTGGCCCAGCCGATCAGCATCATGAAGAGCGGGATGAGGGGCAGGGTGCCGACGATGATCGCTGCCGATACCCAGTCCTCGGTGACGATCCGCGCCAGCACCGCCACCGGTACCACCACCGCAAGCCCCAACTGCGGCAGATAACGCGAGAAGTAGTCATCGAGGGCGTCGGCCCCGCGCGTGGCCAGTGTGACCAGCGAACCGGTGCGCTGCCCGGCCAGCCACCCGGGACCGAGCGCCGCCGCCCGGTCGAGAAGCCGTCCCCGCAGTTGGGACTTCACCGCCGCGCTCGCCCGGTGGGCGGCGAGCTCGGTGAGCCAGGCGACAACCGATCGCCCCACGGCCACGGCCGCCAACAGCAGCAGGGGAGTACGCAGTCCGGCGACGGACTCCCCCCGCTGGAACGCTCCGACGACGACCTCGGCGATGAGCATCGCCTGAGCGATGACCAGCCCCGCACCGACGGCTCCCAGGCCGACCACCGCCACCAGGAAGAGCCGGGTGGCGCGGGCGTAGCGCAGAAGACGGGGATCGATTGGTTTCACGTGAAACGCATCCTTCGGTCCAGAGGGTGTGTTTCACGTGAAACACACCCTCGGCGGACTCAGTGTGCGGCGTCGGGAGCGATGTGCTGTGTGCCGATCCGCTTGCGGAACACCCAGTAGGTCCAGCCTTGGTAAAGCAGGACGAGCGGCGTGGCGACGGCCGCCAGCCACGTCATGATCTTCAGGGTGTACGGGCTCGACGAGGCATTGCTGACCGTCAGGCTCCAGTCCCCGTTGAGCGTGGAGGGCATGACGTTCGGGAAGAGCGAGAGGAAGAGCATCGCCACGGCGGCCACGATGGTGACTCCGGACAGCGCGAACGCCCATCCCTCACGGCCGAGTTGATTGGCCACCAGAGCAGCCACCAGAGCGGCGACCGCCACAGCGAGGGCCACCAGGCTCTTGCCGTCACCGCTGTCGGCCTGCGTCCACAGCAGGAAGCCGAGTGCCACGACGGCCGTGACGAGACCGACCCGCAGAGCCAGCTTGCGCGCCCGCACCCGGATGTCACCGACGGTCTTGAGCGCGGTGAAGACCGCTCCGTGGAAGGTGAACAACGTGAGCGTCACCAGACCGCCGAGCAGGGCGTAGGGGTTGAGCAGGTCCCCGACGGTGCCGACGTACTCGAAGTGCTGGTCGATCTTCACGCCCCGCACGATGTTCCCGAAGGCCACGCCCCACAGGAACGCCGGGATCAGCGAGGTCCAGAAGACCGCTGTCTCCCAGTTGCGCTGCCAGTTCTCCTCTGGACGCTTCGCCCGGTACTCGAAGGCGACACCCCGGACGATCAGGCAGACCAGGATGATCAGCAGCGGCAGGTAGAAACCGGAGAAGAGGGTGGCGTACCACTCCGGGAACGCGGCGAAGGTCGCGCCGCCGGCCGTGAGCAGCCACACCTCATTGCCGTCCCAGACGGGTCCGATGGTGTTGATCAGCACCCGCCGCTCCGGCCGGTTGCGGGCCAGCAGCTTGGTGAGGATGCCGACTCCGAAGTCGAACCCCTCCAGGAAGAAGTAGCCGGTCCACAGGACGGCGATGAGGACGAACCAGACGTCGTGAAGTTCCATGACTGTTCCCCCGGCCTAGTACGAGAAGGCCATCGGCTTGTCGGCGTCACGTGAGTCGCCGCCGATCTTCGTGGGCGGGTTGAGGTCGGCCTCGGTCAGTTCGGGCGGGCCGGCCTTGACGTACTTCGCAAGCAGCTTGACCTCGACGACGGCGAGGATCGCGTACAGCGAGGTGAAGACGATCATCGAGGTGAGGACCTCGCCCTGGGAGACACCGGGGGAGACCGCGTGCCGGGTCTGCAGGACGCCGTAGACGACCCACGGCTGACGACCCATCTCGGTGAAGATCCAGCCCCACGAGTTGGCGATCAGCGGGAAGGCCAGCGTCCAGGTCGCGATGCGCCAGTACCAGGGCGTCAGCTCCGGGCTCAGCGCCTTGTTCTTGAACAGCACCAGATGCGGCACCTCGTCCTCACCGACCCGCAGATGCTGCGGCAGCATGAACTTCTTGCGGGTCAGCCACAGTCCGGCCAGGCCGATGGCGAAGGAGGCCATGCCGAAGCCGATCATCCAACGGAAGCCCCAGAAGGCGACCGGGATGTTGGGCCGGTAGTCACCCGGCCCGAACTTCTGCTGTTCGGCCTTGTTGACGTCGTTGATGCCGGGGACGTACGAGGTGAAGTCGTCGTCGGCGAGGAAGGACAGCAGGCCCGGAATCTCGATCGCGACGCTGTTGTGGCCCTTCTCCACGTCGCCGTAGGCGAAGATCGAGAACGGCGCCGGTTTCTGGCCGTCCCAGAGCGCCTCGGCGGCGGCCATCTTCATGGGCTGCTGCTTGAACATGACCTTGCCGAGGGTGTCACCGCTGATCGCGGTGAGCAGACCGGCGATGACCACGGTGACCAGGCCGAGCCGCAGCGAGGTCTTCATCACGCGGATGTGCTTCTTGCGAGCCAGGTGGTACGCGGCGATGCCCACCATGAAGGCTCCACCGGTCAGGAAGGCCGCGGACAGGGTGTGGAAGGCCTGGCTGAGCGCGGTGTTCTGGGTCAGCACGGCCCAGAAGTCGGTCAGCTCGGCGCGCCCCTTCGCCTTGTCGATCTTGTAGCCGACCGGGTGCTGCATCCACGAGTTGGCGGCGAGGATGAAGTACGCCGACAGGATCGTGCCGATCGAGACCATCCATATGCAGGCCAGGTGGATCTTCTTCGGGAGCTTGTCCCAGCCGAAGATCCACAGGCCTATGAAGGTGGACTCGAAGAAGAACGCGATCAGCGCCTCGAAGGCGAGCGGCGCGCCGAAGATGTCACCGACGAAGCGGGAGTAGTCGGACCAGTTCATGCCGAACTGGAACTCCTGCACGATGCCGGTGACCACGCCCATGGCGATGTTGATCAGGAAGAGCTTGCCCCAGAACTTCGTCGCCCTGAGGTACTTCTCCTTCTCCGTGCGCACCCAGGCCGTCTGCAGCCCGGCCGTGAGGGCGGCCAGGGAGATGGTCAGCGGGACGAACAGGAAGTGGTAGACGGTGGTGATGCCGAACTGCCAGCGCGCCAGTGTCTCCGGCGCCAGAGCCAGGTCCACGTCGTCACTCTCCTTACTACGCCGTGGTACAGCGGCGGTTTGCCCTGTTTATCGCGCACATACAGGGCAATCGGGACGCGCTTGTGAACGCGTTCACATTCACAAGCCATTATGACGCACTGATTTTCGGCAACAAACAGGGGGTCCCCCCTTCGCCTTCGCGTCAAGGCCTTGGCAGCGACTTCAACATCTTGTTGAATTGCGCGCCATGCAGATACGCATCTCCTGGCCCGCGGGAAACATCACCGCGACCCTCGACGCAGACACACCGACCGCGCAGGCCCTCACCAAGGCGCTGCCACTCACCTCCAGCGCCTGCACATGGGGCGAGGAGGTCTATTTCGACACAGGGGTCTCTGTTTCACGTGAAACGGACGCCCGGCAGGTTGTGGCGCCGGGCACGGTGGCCTTCTGGACGGACGGCGACGCGCTCGCCCTCCCCTACGGGCCCACACCGATCTCGCAAGGCTGGGGGTCCCCCCGAACGGAGTTCGAGGGAGAGTGCCGCCTCGCGAGTCCGTGCAATGTCCTCGGCAGCCTGGACGGGGACGCCGGCATCCTGGCGACCGTACGAGACGGCGACCCCATCCGTGTGGAACTGATCAACGAGTAGAGCCGAACTCGGACTACAGCTCCTTGCGGAACGCCTCCGCCGCCTTCACGAAGATGTCGTTCGCCTCGGTCTCTCCGACCGTCACCCGCACACCCTCGCCCGGGAACGGCCGGACGACCACACCATGCTGCTCACAGGCCTGCGCGAACGCGACCGTACGCTCCCCCAGCCGCAGCCAGACGAAGTTCGCCTGCGTCTCCGGCACCGTCCAGCCCTGGGCGCGCAGTGCGTCGACCACGCGCTTGCGCTCGCACACAAGGGAGCCGACCCGGCCGAGCAACTCGTCCTCGGCCCGCAGTGAGGCGATCGCCGCTTCCTGCGCGAGCTGGCTGACCCCGAAGGGCACCGCCGTCTTGCGCAGCGCCGCCGCGACCGGCTCATGGGCGATCGCGAAACCGACGCGCAGCCCGGCGAGCCCGTAGGCCTTGGAGAAGGTACGCAGAACGCAGACGTTGGGCCGGTTCCGGTACAGCTCGACGCCGTCGGGCACCTCCGGGTCGCGGATGAACTCGCGGTACGCCTCGTCCAGCACCACCAGGACATCGCCGGGCACCCGGTCGAGGAACCGCTCCAGCTCGGCCCGCCGCACCACCGTGCCGGTCGGGTTGTTGGGGTTGCAGACGAAGATCAGACGCGTCCGGTCGGTGATCGCGTCCGCCATCGCGTCCAGGTCGTGCACATCACCGGGCGTGAGCGGCACCTGCACCGACCGGGCGCCGCTGATCTGCGTGATGATCGGGTACGCCTCGAACGACCGCCAGGCGTAGATCACCTCGTCACCGGGACCGCTGGTGGCCTGGACGAGCTGCTGGGCGACACCCACCGAGCCGGTGCCGGTGGCCAGGTGGGAGAGCGGGACGCCGAAGCGTTCGGACAGTTCCTCCATCAGCCCCGTGCACGCCATGTCCGGGTAGCGGTTGAAGTTGCAGGCGGCCGCCGTGACGCTCTCCATCACGCCGGGCAGCGGCGGATACGGGTTCTCGTTGGAGGACAGCTTGTAGGCGACCGGCCCGCCGGCCGCGGCGGGCTTGCCCGGCTTGTAGGTGGGGATACCCTCCAGCTCGGCGCGCAGCTTGGGGCTCGTCTCGCTCACCGCAGTCCTCCTCGCGATCACCGGCGGACCGTCGACGCCGCCGGCTTCCAATACTCCTCACCTTATGAGGATTCGGCTCCCGTGCGTACAGGTGCGGACCGGCAATACGCGAACGGCATCCGCTCCGGTGCCGTCGCGGGCATCACCGTACGAAGGCGTACGTTTCAGGGGGCGCGCCATACATATATCTATGCGCCGGTGGCTCGCGCCGTGGCGCGCATCCCCCGTGCAGGTGAGTTGAGACCTCTTCGAGACATCGGACCCTTGGCAGGCCCATGCGCGTTGACAAGTCACGTCCTACCGCTGGATCGTTTAACTACCTTTCTTTCCAAGGCAGTTGCGCCTTAGCGACCATGCAGAAACGTGCCTGTCAACGCGTGCATATGCGTCCGCACTACCCCACCGTATGAGCCCTACTATCGGCTCGCCATGACAGCAGCAGGGAAGCACCAGGTGAGCCGCGCGGAAACCTCACGTCGAGGCAGTCGGCCGGGCCGGGCGGGCATCAGAGACGTGGCCGCCGCCGCCGGGGTCTCCATCACGACCGTCTCCGACGCTCTCAACGGCAAGGGCAGGCTCCCGGATGCCACCCGCCGCCATGTCCGCGAGGTCGCCGACCGACTGGGGTATCGCCCCTCGGCCGCCGCCCGCACCCTCCGTACCGGCAAGTCGGGTCTCATCGGCCTGACCGTGACGACATACGGGGATGAACCTTTCACCTTCACCGAATTCGCGTACTTCGCCGAGATGGCCCGGGCCGCCACCTCGGCCGCGCTCGCCCGCGGCTACGCCCTCGTGATCCTGCCCGCGACCTCGCGCCACGACGTGTGGTCCAACGTCGCCCTGGACGGCACGGTCGTCATCGACCCCTCCGACCAGGACCCGGTGGTCAGCGAGCTGGTCCGGCAGGGGCTGCCGGTCGTCTCCGACGGCCGCCCGGCCGGCTCGCTGCCGGTCACCGCCTGGGTCGACAACGACCACGAGGCCGCCGTCCTCGGCATCCTCGACCACCTCGCCGCCGCCGGCGCCCGCCGTATCGGCCTGCTCACCGGCACCACGACGGACACGTACACCCACCTGTCGACCACCGCGTACCTGCGCTGGTGCGAACGCGTCGGCCAGGACCCCGTCTACGAGGCCTACCCGGCGCACGACCCGTGCGCGGGCGCCGTCGCCGCCGACCGGCTGCTCGCCCGCCCCGACCGGCCCGACGCGGTCTACGGTCTGTTCGACCCCAACGGCACGGACCTGCTGGCCGCCGCCCGCCGCTACGGGCTCCGCGTCCCCGACGACCTGCTGCTCGTGTGCTGCAGCGAGTCCATGGTGTACGCCAGCACCGAGCCGCCCATCACCACGCTCTCCCTGAAACCCCGCCGCATCGGCACCGCGGTGGTCCAGCTCCTCATCGACGCCATCGAGGGTGTGGAGTCGAACCAGCCGGTCGAGCAGGTGATACCGACCGAGCTGATCGTGCGCACCTCCTCCCAGCGGCGCCCGCCGCGCACGACGGTCAGCCCGCCGCGGTCACCGGACGGGAAATAGCGCCGGAAAGCGGGGCGCTCACCCCGCACCGCCCTCTGCCGATGGAGGGGGCAGGGCGGGCCGGCGACCGGCGAGCCGGGTGTTCGGTCGGCGCGGAGTCGGCCGAACACCTGCCCAAACGGGGCGAAAGCCGCGGTGAACCGGAGTCTTGTTCCGATTCACCACCCCTGGGTCATCACACGGCGCGACGCGCATTCCTATGATGGGCCCACGACACCGCGGACCGCTGCGACCAGGCAGTCCGAAGCGGTGCAGCTGCGGCGCGATGGTGGAGGGGTCTGATGACTCAGGGGGCCGGTCAGGGACCCGAAGTGGAGCGGACGGCGACGCTGCGCGACTTCCGGGTACCTGCGTACGTCCACGAGACCGGTCCGTACGTCCACACCGCCCCTCCGGGCGACACCGTGCCGCCCGTCGACGAGGCGTACCCCGACGGCTACACACCCACCCAGCGCGACCTCCCCGTCATCAACCGGCCGCAGACGCTCCAGGTCCCCGTCGAACCGGCACCCTCGGCCCCGGCCCCGCAGCCCGCGACCGGGCCCGGACCCCTGTTCGTCGTCGGAGACGTCCACGGATACCTCGACGAACTGGTGACCGCCCTGCAGGAGCAGGGCCTGATCGACGCCTCGGGCCAGTGGTGCGCCGGCACCGCCCGGCTGTGGTTCCTCGGCGACTTCACGGACCGCGGGCCCGACGGCATCGGCGTCATCGACCTCGTGATGCGGCTGTCCGCCGAGGCCGCGGCGGCCGGCGGCTACTGCAAGGCCCTCATGGGCAACCACGAACTGCTGCTGCTCGGCGCCAAGCGGTTCGGGGACACCCCCGTCAACTCCGGTGCGGGGACCGCCACCTTCCAGGCGGCCTGGCTGCTCAACGGCGGCCAGAAGACCGACATGGACCGCCTCCAGGACCACCATCTGCAGTGGATGGCCCGCCTCGACGCCGTCGAGGAGGTCGACGGCTATCTGCTCGTGCACTCGGACACCACCGCCTACCTCGACTACGGCGACTCCATCGAGGCGGTCAACGACACCGTCCGCGAGACCCTCACCCGCAATGACGCGGACGAGTGCTGGGATCTGTTCCGCAAGTTCACCAAGCGCTTCTCCTTCCGCGACGAGGGCGGCGCCGACGCCGTGCGCTCCCTCCTCGATACGTACGGCGGCACTCGTATCGTTCATGGCCACAGCCCGATTCCCTACCTCCTCGGCGAGGTCGGCTCCGAGGACGGCGAGGAGGGCACCGGCCCGGTCGTGGAGGACCCGCACGTCTACGCCGACGGGCTCGCCATCGCGATGGACGGCGGGGTGACCATGGCCGGAAAGCTACTGGTCCGGCAACTCCCTCTGACTACCTGACCGTCCTGCGGGCAGGCGTCCCCAGGCAGAGCACACGCACGCCGGGGGCAATTTCCGGCAACCCCCTGTCACCGTGTGCCGTCGCGGCTCTACCATCGGCTTATCCGTAGCAGGCTCCCCTCCGTTTCTGCCCGACGGCTCGCCGGCGTGCGAGCCCCAAGCCCTACGGAGCATCGGGGGATGCACATGAACAGCGTTCCGCAGCACCTGCAGAGCGAGGACCGCCAGGAATTCGAGCGGCTCCTCAATGAGGCGCTGCGCTCCGCACCACACCGACCGGAACTGGCCGCTGTCGGACAGCGACTCAATCCCGAACAACTGCGCACCATGGCACTCAACGCCAGTGCCCTGATCACGGCCGCAGCAGCGGCCGAATACCAGCACTATGTGAAGGTCCGCCAGGAACTGCGCCACCCGGCCATGACCCCGTCGGCCGCCGGCGACTCGACCGCCGCGGACCCGACTTCGGCCACGGCGGGGCTCGTCACCACCCTCGGCGAGGCCGCCGAGAGCACCGGTGCGGGCGCCATCGCGGTCATCGCCGTCCTGGCTCCCGTCCTCTCCGGAACCGCCGCAGCGATCTTCCTCCTCGTCGGCTACATCCTGAAGACGCTCAGCCCCGGACAGGCCTTCGCCCAGACCATGCTCACCGCCGGCTGGGTGTTCGGCGCGGTGACCGCGGCCTCGGCCCTCGTCGCCGCTGTCGGCCTGCTCCTCACCGCCCTGCGCAACGGCAGCTCGCCCCAGGCCCAGGCACTGGACGCGGCGCACCGGGAGCTGGACAGGGCCAGAGAGGCCTGGCGGGACGCCCTGCTGGAGCGAGGCATCGTGCCGTTCCTGCGTGAGGCACTCGCCGAACCCGGACCGGCCGCACTGCACCGCACGACGCCGCCCGCCCCGAGCGGCCGCATGCCCCGCCTCGGGTACGACCGCCCCGGCTTCAGCAGCCCCGACGACGGCACCGAGTCCGGCCGTCCGAGCTTCACCAGCCCGGACTACACGAGCCCGGACTTCGGCGGCCCGGAGCACCAGCCCGACTGACCCGCATCAGCACCCGAACAACCCGGCTTGCGCTCTCAAGCGGGGGCCCGACCGGGCGGACGGAGCGGCCAACCGGTGTGGCCTCACCACCCGGTCAGCCGCACTCCCGCCGGCCCCCCGGCCGCACCGGACGCCTCAAGGGGCGACCCGGCGCGGCGAGTTGCTCCCGCCTGTCTCAGTCGGCGATCGGCAGATACACCCTGTTGCCGCTCGCCGCGAACTCCTTCGACTTCTGGGCCATGCCCTCCTCGATCTCGGCGCGGTTGCCGCCGTGTTCGCGGCGGATGTCCTGCGAGATCTTCATGCTGCAGAACTTCGGTCCGCACATGGAGCAGAAGTGGGCCGTCTTGGCGGGCTCGGCCGGCAGGGTCTCGTCGTGGAACTCCCGTGCCGTGTCCGGGTCCAGAGCGAGGTTGAACTGGTCCTCCCACCGGAACTCGAAGCGGGCGTCGGACAGCGCGTCGTCCCACTCCTGGGCTCCCGGGTGTCCCTTGGCGAGATCGGCCGCGTGCGCGGCGATCTTGTAGGTGATGACGCCGGTCTTGACGTCGTCCCGGTTGGGCAGGCCCAGGTGCTCCTTGGGCGTTACGTAGCAGAGCATCGCCGTGCCCCACCAGGCGATCATCGCAGCGCCGATGCCGGAGGTGATGTGGTCGTACGCCGGCGCGATGTCCGTGGTCAGCGGGCCGAGCGTATAGAACGGAGCTTCATCGCAGATCTCCTGCTGAAGGTCGATGTTCTCCTTGATCTTGTGCATCGGGACGTGTCCCGGGCCCTCGATCATCGTCTGTACGTTGAAACGCCTGGCGATCCGGTTGAGTTCCCCGAGGGTTCGCAATTCCGCGAACTGTGCCTCGTCGTTGGCGTCCGCGATCGAGCCCGGCCGCAGACCGTCGCCCAGCGAGTACGTGACGTCGTAGGCGGCGAGGATCTCGCACAGCTCCTCGAAGTTCTCGTACAGGAACGACTCCTTGTGGTGTGCCAGGCACCACGCGGCCATGATCGAGCCGCCGCGCGAGACGATGCCCGTCTTGCGGTTGGCGGTGAGCGGGACGTACGGCAGCCGCACGCCCGCGTGGACCGTCATGTAGTCCACGCCCTGCTCGGCCTGCTCGATGACGGTGTCCTTGTAGATCTCCCAGGTCAGTTCCTCGGCCCGGCCGTCAACCTTCTCCAGCGCCTGGTAGAGCGGCACCGTGCCGATGGGGACGGGGGAGTTGCGCAGCACCCACTCACGCGTCGTGTGGATGTTGCGGCCGGTGGAGAGGTCCATGACCGTGTCGGCGCCCCAGCGGGTCGCCCAGGTCATCTTCTCCACCTCCTCCTCGATGGAGGAGGTCACCGCGGAGTTGCCGATGTTGGCGTTGACCTTCACCAGGAACCGCTTGCCGATGATCATCGGCTCGATCTCCGGGTGGTTGACGTTGGCCGGCAGTACCGCCCGGCCTGCCGCGATCTCCTCGCGGACCACCTCGGGAGAAACGTTCTCCCGGATGGCCACGTACTCCATCTCCGGGGTGATCTCGCCCCGACGGGCGTACGCGAGCTGCGTCACGGCCTCTCCGCTGCGGCCCCGGCGCGGCTGACGCGGCCGTCCGGGGAAGACCGCGTCCAGATTGCGCAGCCCGCCACGCGGCGAGGTGTGCTTGATGCCGTCGTCCTCGGGACGGACGGGACGGCCCGCGTACTCCTCGGTGTCGCCGCGGGCGATGATCCAGTTCTCCCGCAACGGCGGCAGGCCCCTGCGGACATCGATATCAACGAGTGGATCGGTGTACGGGCCCGACGTGTCGTACAGCGTGACCGACTGCCCGTTGGTGAGGTGCACCTGGCGGACCGGCACGCGCAGGTCGGGGCGCGAGCCCTCGACGTACGCCTTGTGCCAGCCGATGGACTTCCCGGCCTCCTGGGACTTCTCGTCCTGAACGGAGGCAGGCGTGCGTGCGTCCTTGTTGGTCATGAGACCTACTCCCTACGCCGGCATTACCCGGTAACAGGTTCGGCGGTCGACGCAGCGGTTTCCGTCTGCCGACGTTTCCTGCGGAACATCGCCTGTTCCACGTGAAACATCGCGTGTACGGAGGTCAGCGCCCTCTCAGCCCGGTGCTCCGAGCTCCCGCGTGTGCAAAGGTGCCTCCACGCTAGCGTCATATGTGGCGCGGTGAACAGTGGGCCCCCCGCCGTTCTTGCAATGATCGGGCGGTGACCAGGATGGAGCAGTACCCCTATCAGCCGCACGAGCCGCACCATCGAGAGGGCTCGGGGCAGGCAGCCGGCTTCGGCGGGAGCGGCGGCGACCAGGGTCCCGAGCGGGGATCCGGTGGGGACGACGGCCGCGGTCACGGCCGCGGGCACAGTCACGCGCACGGCCACAGCCACAGCCACGGTCCCGCGGCCCCGGTCTCCCAGCACCTGCGCAAGGTCATCGCCGCGATCCTGGTCCCGTTCACCGCGGCGGTCGTCGTCGGGCTGCTGGTGCTCTGGCCCGGGGGAGCCCCGGCCCACAAGCGCACCGGCGTCGGCTTCGACCGGGAGACACAGCAGGCCACGGTCACCAGGGTCGTCGAGGTGAGCTGCCGGTCGGTGAACGCCTCCGGTGACACCCCGACCGGCGACACCTCCACCGCCGAGGGCGCCTCGGCGCAACAGGAAGCGAAGGGACGCTGCAAGAAGGCGACCGTCCGGGTCGACACCGGCAAGGACAAGGGCCGTACGTTCACCGAGATCGTGCAGCCGGACCAGACCCGGCAGTTGCACCAGGGCGAGAAGGTCGTGGTCGCCTACGAGCCTTCGGCACCGAAGGACCTGCAGTACTCGGTGGCGGATGTGAACCGCAAGTTCCCCATGACACTGCTCGCGGGGATCTTCGCGCTCGCCGTGGTGGTGGTCGGCAGGCTCCGCGGCGTCATGGCGCTCATCGCACTGGCGGTGAGCTTCCTGGTGCTGACCCTGTTCATCCTGCCCGCGATCCTCCAGGGTTCGAACCCGCTGCTCGTGGCAGTGGTCGGATCGAGCGCCATCATGCTGATCGCCCTGTACATGTGCCACGGCCTGTCGGCGCGGACGTCGGTGGCGGTGCTCGGCACGCTGATCTCCCTGTCGCTGATCGGTGCACTCGGGTCCCTCTTCATCGGCTGGGCCGCCCTGACCGGCAACACGGACGACAACACCGGCCTGATCCATGGCCTGTATCCGTCGATCGACATGAGCGGCCTGCTGCTGGCCGGCGTCATCATCGGCTCGCTCGGTGTCCTGGACGACGTGACCGTGACCCAGACGTCAGCCGTCTGGGAGCTGCACGAGGCCAATCCGTCAATGGGCTGGCGCGGGCTGTACCGGGCCGGCATCCGTATCGGCCGCGACCACATCGCCTCCGTGGTCAACACCCTTGTCCTCGCCTATGCCGGTGCCGCGCTGCCGTTGCTGCTGCTGTTCTCGATCGCGCAGAGCAGTGTCGGGACCGTGGCCAACAGCGAACTGGTGGCCGAGGAGATCGTGCGCACGCTGGTGGGCTCGATCGGTCTCGTCGCCTCGGTCCCGGTCACCACCGCGCTCGCCGCCCTGGTGGTCTCGGCCGACCGCGCCAGCGGGGACGCCCCGGCCCCGGCGCCGCCCGTGACCGCACGCGGTGGCCGCGGCCGGCGCCGGAAGCGGTGAGCCCGAGCTGAACGGTCCGGGACAGGGCGCCACGCAGAAGCGTTACTTCATGCGTCCACGCGGCATGGTGGAGCGCTCGGCGATCCTGCCGTAACGCTTCAGCCCGCGCTCTGCTCCTCGGCCAGAATGCGGTCCAGTGCCTCCTCCAGATGGGCGTCGAAGTCGGCCAGGGCGCCCTCCTGGCCCAGCGGCACGAGCTTGTCCGTACGGTCCAGGAAGGCCACCAGTGGAGGCGCGGAGGACCGGAACAGCGCCTGGTCGCAACCGACCTGAAGCCTGATCAGCACCTCGCCCAGCACATCGGTACTGACCGGAGCAATGTGCACGTCCCCTTCCCCGCACGGCCGGCCGACGCCGTCGATCAGCAGCTCACGGCCGAACGCCCACGTCACCGGGGCGTCACCGGGCAGATGAAAGGTGAGCCGCACGGCATAGGGATCACTGGTCTCGTAGCGCAACTCCACCGGGATACGGAAGGAGAGTTCCTCCGACACGAGAAAGCTCATCATGACCTCTGCCTGTACGGACTCGCGCATCGTCCATCCCGTCATATGACATCACTGGCCGGGTTTGATCCCCTGTAGCCGTGGTCAAATCTTGCTGAACGTACACGGGAGATCACAAGGAGTAAGTTTTCAGATACTGATAGAGAGGGTGAGTGTCCCCAGATGCCGCCCGATCTCCGTCTGCAGCCGACGGGCGGCGGGCAGCAGCCGGTCGGCCTGGTCGGCCGGCAGCGACATGGCCATCGTGGCCACGGTCGTGCCGACCGTGATCGGCACCGCCGCGCAGACCGTCCCCAGCACGTACTCCTGACGCTCCACCACCGGCTCCATGCGCGGCATCCGGGCCAGCCGCCGCAACAGGGCATCGTTGTCGCGCACGGTGTACGGCGTGAGGGACTGGACGGGGTAGCGGGCGAGGTGGTCGCGGCGGGCGTCCTCGTCCAGTTGGGAGAGCAGACACTGCCCGATGGCGTGCGCGTGGCCGGTCTCGCGGAAGTCGGCCCACTCTTCGACCGCCGGCGCCTCGGGGGAGTCGGAGACGCACATGACCTCGATCTCGCCGTCCCGGTACATCGCGTAGTACACCGGCACCCCGATGGCATCGCGCCAGTGTGCGAGCGTGTCGGCCACCGCGCTGCGACGTTTCTGCTGCGCTCCGCTGCTGCCCAGCCGCTCAGCCGCCTCGCCGAGGAAGAACAGCCCTCTCTCGCGGCGCAGATAGCCCTCGTGCACCAGGGTGCGCAGCAAGTGGTACGTCGTCGGCAGGGCCAGGCCCGTCTCCCGGGCGAGTTGCTTGGCGGGGGCGCCGTATCCGTGTGTGGCCACGGTCTCCAGCAGACGCATGGCGCGCTGGACGGACCCGATGAGCGTCGCGGCGGCCGGTGGTGCGGAGGTGTCGGCGGGATGCGGCGGCCCTGAGGCGCCGGTGCGGTGCGGCGGGGCCGAGGCGCCGCTGGGATGCGGTTGTTCGGGGACCGCAACGGTCGGCGGCCGCTGGGCGGGGGGTGCGGGGGGCTCTGCCGGTGTGGTGTCAACCGTGGCCAAGGAGTTACTCCCGGAGCGCGAGGGGCAGCCCGTGCGGAGGAGGAGCACGGAGGGGATCTGCGCCGCCCGCGGGGCCGGTCCCCGCGGGAGTTCCGGACTCTAACCGTCGGCCCCCGACCACAGACGGCCTCCCGGGGAAACTTCCCTCCCCCGAGGGAAACCGGTGATCACCTTGCCGGCAACCGGTGATCCCGTGAGCGGTCACCAGTTACCGCGGCCGTCACCAGTCGCTGCGTGACGAGGAGCCCGCCATGAACTTGCGCACGAGGTAGATGAGTCCGCCGACCAAGGCCACGAAGACCAGGGCCTTGAACAGCAGGTCGATCACGAACCCGACCACGGTCGCTATCAGGCCGCCGAACACGACCAGGGCGATGACCGGCACCGCGACCCACTTCACCCACCACGGCAGTCCCGCGAAGATCTCTCGCATCGCCCTCGTCCTTTGCGTTCTCGTACGTCTGTGTTGTCGGTACAGCGTTGGCGTTCTGTACTCGATGCTAGGTCCGCCAAGGGGCCCCGCGGGGGCCTCGCGTCCCTTGTCCTCCCCTGACCCGTCCCCTAGGGAACCCCGAGGTGCGGACTCACGCCTCAGGCGGAGAGAAGACGACGAGAACCCTCAGGTCCTCGCTGATGTGGTGGAACTTGTGGGCGACGCCGGCCGGCACGTAGACCACGCTGCCCCGCGCCACTTCGGTCGTCTCCAGGCCCACTGTGATCGACGCCCGGCCGCTCACGACGAAGTACACCTCGTCCTGGTTGTGCGGCTTCTGCGGGTCGTGCTCGCCCGCGTTGAGGGCGTACAGGCCGACGGACATGTTCCGCTCGCGCAGGAACTGAAGGTAGGCCCCCTCGTTGGCGGTGCGCTCCGCCTCCAGTTCGTCCAGCCGGAATGCCTTCATCGCCGTTGTCCGCCCTTTGCCACTCTGCTCGTCGTCGGTCCGGTCTGCCACGATCAGACACATGAAGAATTTCGTAGTCAAGACGATCGCCAACGCGGGCGCCCTGGCGGTCGCCGTGTGGCTGTTGGACAAGATCACTCTTACGGGTGACAGCACGGCCAGGAAGGCCGGCACGCTGGTGGTCGTCGCGTTGATCTTCGGCCTGGTGAACTGGCTGGTCAAGCCGATCGTGAAGGTGCTGACCTTCCCGTTGTTCATCCTGACCCTGGGCCTGATCACCCTGGTCGTGAACGCGTTGATGCTGCTGTTGACCTCCTGGGTGTGCGGCAAGCTCGATCTGAGCTTCCACGTGGAGGGCTTCTGGACGGCCGTGGTCGGCGGCCTGATCATCTCGGTCGTCTCCTGGGCCCTGCACATGGTCCTGCCCGATGAGGACTGAGCGGGCATGACCTACCGCGTCTGCTTCGTGTGCACCGGCAACATCTGCCGCTCCCCCATGGCCGAGTCCGTCTTCCGCGCGCGGGTGGCGGAGTCCGGCCTCGAGGACCGGGTGGAAGCCGACAGCGCCGGCACCGGCGGCTGGCACGAGGGCGAACCCGCCGACCCCAGAACCGTCTCGGTCCTCGAAGAGCACGGCTACGGCAGCGACCATGTCGCCCGCCAGTTCCAGCCGTCGTGGTTCTCCCGCCTCGACCTCGTGATCGCCCTCGACACCGGCCACCTCAAGGCCCTGCGCCGCCTCGCGCGCACGGAGGAGGAGGCGAACAAGGTCCGCCTCCTGCGCTCCTACGACCCCGCTGCGCGTGACGGCCTCGACGTGCCGGATCCGTACTACGGACACCGGAACGGCTTCGAGGAGTGTCTTGAGATGGTGGAGAGGGCGAGCACCGGCCTGCTCGCCGCCGTACGCGAGCAGCTGGAAGGACGGGCCGCATGAGCGACACCGCCAAGCACGAGGGCCGTAGCGGCGACGGCACGCGCGCGGTGCGCGCAGGACTGCCCGAGCCGGTCAAGCACGAGCCGACCCTGCCGGGACCGGTGTTCGCCGCGCACTTCCACCTGCCCGGGGAAGTGACGGGTCCGTACGCGTACGGCCGGGACGACAACCCGACCTGGACGCTGCTGGAGCGTGCCATCGGCGAACTGGAGGCACCCGGCCGGGACGACGTCGAGACGCTGGTCTTCGCCTCCGGCATGGCGGCGACCTCGTCCGTGCTGTTCTCCCAGCTGCGCGCGGGGGACGCGGTCGTACTGCCCTCCGACGGCTACCAGGTGCTGCCGCTGGTCCGCACCCAGCTGGAGGCGTACGGCATCGAGGTGCGCACCGCACCCACCGGCGGCGACGCACAGCTGGAGGTTCTCGACGGAGCACGGCTGCTGTGGATCGAGTCCCCGGCGAACCCGGGGCTCGACGTGTGCGACATCCGGCGGCTGGTGGAGGCGGCCCACGCACAGGGCACCCTGGTGGCCGTCGACAACACCCTCGCCACCCCGCTCGGCCAGCGCCCGCTGGAGCTCGGTGCCGACTTCTCCGTGGCCAGCGGCACCAAGCAGCTCACCGGCCACGGCGACGTGCTGCTGGGCTACGTCACCGGTCGCGACGCCGAGGCGATGGCCGCCGTACGGCGCTGGCGCAAGATCGCCGGAGCGATCTCCGGGCCCATGGAGGCCTGGCTCGCGCACCGGTCCATCGCCACGCTCCAGCTGCGCGTCGACCGGCAGAACGCCACCGCCCTCGCGGTCGCCAAGGCCCTCAAGCAGCGGCCCGAGGTGTCGGACCTGCGCTATCCGGGGCTGCCCGACGACCCCTCGCACAAGATCGCCTCGGAGCAGATGCGCCGCTACGGCTGCGTGGTCTCCTTCACGCTGTCCACGCGCGCGCGTGCCGAGCGTTTTCTCCAGGCCCTGCGCCTCGTCGAGGACGCGACGAGCTTCGGCGGCGTACGTTCCACGGCCGAGCGCCGCCGCCGCTGGGGCGGGGACGCCGTCCCGGAGGGATTCATCCGCATGTCCGTGGGCGCCGAGGACCCCGAGGACCTGATCGCCGACCTGCTGCGCGCCCTGGACGAGTCCGCCGAGTGAGCCCGTCCCCTTCGCCCACTGATGTCGCGGGACGGTCCGAGCCTCCCCCCTCGTGGCTCGGACCGCCATCGGTTCCGCGTGCGAAGAACCGCGCGCACAAGGCTAGTTGACTCTGTGTCAGTGTCCAATCACGCTAGCGACAGAGACCTATCGACTTATTTATAGTTGGGACCTGCCTGGGGCCGAAGGAGGGCAGGGATAGGGGAGGGCACGCCATGGATCTGGCCTTGTTGCGCACCTTCGTCACTGTGCACCGGGCTGGTTCCTTCACCCGCGCCGCCGCTCTGCTCGGCCTCTCCCAGCCCGCCGTCACCTCGCAGATCCGCACGTTGGAACGGCAGGTGGGCCGACCGCTCTTCCTTCGTCAGGCGCGCGGGGTGACCCCGACGACCATCGGTGACGAACTCGCGCACAAGGCCGCGCCCCATCTCGACGCCCTGGTGGAGATAGCCGAGAGAGGGCTGGACGACGAGTCCTCGCTCAGGACCCTGCACCTCGCCGGCCCGCCCGAGTTCACCGCCGAACGCGCCCTGCCCGCCCTGACGGAGCTGACCGGCGACGACGGCCAGGGTTTCGCACTCCGCGCCTCCTTCGGCACGGCAGAGGAAACCCTGGAAGGACTGGCCTCCGGACACCATGATCTGGCCATCAGCACAGCCCGACCGCGCGGTGCCCTGCTCACCGCGACTCCGCTGTGCGACGAGGAACACGTCCTGGTCGCCGCCCCTCGCTGGGTCGAGCGGATCGATACGGAGGCGTTGCGTCTGAAGGGTGCACCCGCGCTGGAGAATCTGCCCGTCGTCGAGGTCCACGAGTCCCTGCCGCTCGTCTCCCGCTACTGGGCCTCCGTCTTCGACTCCCGCCCCGCCGCCTCGGGTACGGTCATCGTCCCTGATCTGCGGGCTGTGCTCGCCTGCACGACCTCGGGTGCCGGACTCGCGGTGCTGCCCCGCTACCTGTGCGCTGCGGCCCTCAGCGAGGGCACGGTCGCGGCCCTGCACGACCCGGCGGTGCCGCCGCTGCGCACCTACTTCCTGGTGGTGCGGACCGGGACCCTCGCCATGCCCCCTATAGCGCGAGCTCACGAGTGGCTTCTGCGGGCGGCCACGACCTGGTGCTGAGGCACTGCCGCAGAGCGTCCACGGACGGCGGTCATGCGGTGACGCTTTGCGATGTTTCACGTGGAACCAGCCGGGCCACATTTCTCCCATGACCGTCCGACCCGTGGTCAAGCGCACCGCCCGTGCCGTTCTTCTGGACGGCGACGACCTGATCTTGATCAAGCGCACCAAGCCCGGTGTCGATCCCTACTGGGTCACTCCCGGTGGCGGGGTCGAGCCCGGAGATCCCACCGTCGTGGACGCCCTGCACCGGGAAGTGTCCGAGGAACTCGGCGCCAAGATCACCGATGTGGTCCCCTGCTTTGTGGACACTGTCGAGCACATCGGCGAGGACGGCGGCGCGACCGGCGTGAAGGTGCAGCACTTCTTCGTCTGCCGGCTGGAATCCATGGACCCGGCCCTGCGGCACGGCCCCGAAGTGGAGGAGCCGGCCGGTGAGTACGAGATCGTCCGCGTTCCCTTCACTCGCGTCGGCATCGCCTCCGTCCATCTGGTCCCCCTGTCGCTGCGCCACTACCTGGACGGCAACATCGAGGGCGTACGCGCCATGCACGCCCCCGACCTCGGTTGAGCAGCAAACAGGTCCTTGTCGGACAGGGCGTCCAACCGGCGGTCGGTGTTTCACGTGAAACACCGACCGCCGTCCACGGGCTGTGCATATGGCCACGGCATGACCAAAAGCACGTGTGTCTGCGTCGAAACGGGTGGACGCCGAGGGCGCCGGTCGGCCAGCCTGACCTGCGTGTCGACTCCTTCCCTCGCCGCTCTGCCCATCCGTCGTCTGACGCTTCGCGATCTCACCGCCTGCGCCGACTTGTCCGAGGACCGGGGGTGGCCACGCGAGGAACACAAGTGGGGGTTCCTTCTCGCGGCCGGAAAGGGCCTCGGCATCGACGATCCCCGGGGTGGTCTCGTCGCCGCGTGTGTCGTCACGGAGTACGGCTCGTGGGACCGCCCGGCTCTCGGCGCCATCGGCATGGTCCTGGTGGCCGAACGCCATGCCCGTCAGGGCGTCGGGCGCCGCCTGATGCGCCATGTCCTCTCGACCATGGGCCCCACCCCGCTCACCCTGCACGCCACGCCCAACGGCCGTCCCCTGTATGAGGAGCTGGGGTTCAAGGTGACGGGCCGGGCGGAGATGCTGATGGGCCACTTCGTGCCCGGCGGGCCGGAGACCGGCGTGCTCACCCGAGCGGCCACCGCCGAGGACCTTCCGGCGATCCTGCGCCTCGACGAGGAGGTCTTCGGCGCCGACCGCACCCCCCTGATCACCCGGCTGCCCGCCTTCGCCGACCAGTTGCGGGTAGCCGAGGAGAACGGCCGGATCATCGGCTACACGGCCGCGTGGCCCAATATGGACACCCACGTCGTCGGTCCGCTGATCGCCCGGGACACCGAGACCGCCCAGGCTCTCCTCACCTCGCTGGCGGCCCGTACGGACCGTCCGCTGCGCACCGACATCGATGTGCGCCATGAGGAGCTGCTGGCGTGGGCGAAGGCGCGGGGGCTGGCTTCCGTGGCCTTCAACGCGGTAATGACGTACGGCATCACGGACCTCCCGGGTAATTGGACCCGGCGGTTCGCGCCCCTGACCGTGGCCGCGGGCTGATCCCTCGTACGACGAGCGCCGGCCCCGCCGCGTCGTGCGGTGGAGCCGGCGCTGTCCGTCCGGGGCCGAGTGATCAGGCGAGCGCCCGCACCGCTGCGGTGGCGAAGCCGTGGTCCTGCTCCGGCGCACCGCCGCCGACACCGATCGCGCCGATCAGCCGGCCGTCCCGGTGGACGGGCACACCGCCCGCGATGAAGAGCAGGGGCCGGTCGAGGGCAGTGGGCAGCGTGTGGAACAGGCCGCCCGGCTGGACGGCGTCGACCAGGTCGGCGGTGGCGGCGTTCAGCTGGAGGGCGGTGTAGGCCTTGCGGGTGCTGGTCTCGCCGGAGATCAGCACGGCCCGGTCGTCCCGGCGGAAGGCGAGCAGATGGCCGCCGGCGTCCAGGACGGTCACGCTGACGGTGACCCCGGCGTTCTCGGCCGCGTTGCGGGCCGTGGCGACGAGCAGTTCGGCGTCCTCGATGGACAGCGGGGCGACGGCAGTGGTGCTCATGGAGGTTCTCTCCTCGGGTGTTGCTGAGATGGTTGCGTGCCGTACCGGAGGACGACCCCGGCACGGAGGCAGTGGGGTACGGGCGTTGAGGCGGGCCCGGATCCCAGGGGCTCAGTGGTGGACCGGCGTCTGCTGCCCAGCGGGCGTCCCGGAGGCGACCACGGTGCTGGGGGCACCGGCGCGCCGCTCCAGCGCCGACGAGAGCACGGCGAGGGCCAGGGCGGCCGCTGCGAGGGCGGCACCGACCCAGTTGGGGGACGTGTAGCCGAAGCCGGCCGCGATCACGATGCCGCCGAGCCAGGCGGACAGCGCATTGCCCAGGTTGAAGGCGCCGATGTTCACGGCCGACGCGAGCGTCGGGGCTCCGTGCGCCTGGTCGAGCACGCGCTTCTGCAGCGGCGGTACGGTCGCGAAGCCCAGGGCGCCGATCAGGGCGATCGTCACGGCCGCCGCGATCTTGTTGTGGGCGGTGAGCGTGAAGAGGGCCAGAACGAGGGCCAGGGCGCCCAGGGAGACGTACAGGATCGGCATCAGGGCGCGGTCGGCGAACCTTCCGCCGATGAGGTTGCCGCCGACCATGCCGAGGCCGAACAGGACCAGCAGCCAGGTGACCGAGCCGTCGGCGAAGCCGGCGACGTGCGTCATCATCGGCGCGATGTACGTGATGGCCGCAAAGACGCCGCCGAAGCCGAGAACGGTCATCGCCATGGCGAGCAGGACCTGGGCGTTCTTGAAAGCGGCCAGTTCGTGCCGCAGGTGCACGCCCTGGGGCCGCGGCACCTCCGGCACCAGCTTGGCGACGCCGGCGAGACCGATGACCCCGAGAGCGGCGACGACGCCGAAGGTGACGCGCCAGCCGGCGTACTGGCCGATGAGCGTGCCCAGCGGAACGCCCACGACATTGGCGAAGGTCAGGCCGGTGAACATCATGGCGATGGCGCCGGCCTTCTTGTCGGGCGTCACCAGCTCGGCCGCCACGACCGAGCCGATGCCGAAGAAGGCACCGTGCGCGAGGGAGGCGACCACACGTCCGAGCAGCATGATCGCGAAGGTGGGCGCCACGGCGGAGAGCAGGTTCCCGACGATGAAGAGGCCCATCAGCAGCATGAGCATCCGCTTGCGCGCGACCTTGGTGCCGAGCACGGTCATCAGCGGGGCGCCGATGACCACGCCGAGCGCGTAGCCCGTCACCAGGAGGCCCGCCGTGGGGATGGAGACTCCGAAGTCGCCCGCGACCTGGGGCAGCAAGCCCATGATCACAAACTCGGTCGTTCCAATTCCGAAGGCCCCGATCGCGAGGGCCACAAGCGCGAGAGGCATGGAGGGATACACCTTCCCAGAAGATTGCAGGAGCGCTTTGCGTGCGTTCACAATAGTTGCAGACGCCGTTTAATTGCAAGCGCGCACTATTGCGGGCGTGCTCTACCCTGGATGCAGCCGCTCCGGGACGGAGGAAACGCCAATGACAGCGACGGACCCCGCGCTCACCGCCCTCGCACAGGGCTGGTGCGCTCTCTCTGCGCTGCACGGAAGGATCGAGGCGCACATCGAGCGCGCCCTGCAGGCGAAGCACGACCTGAGCGTGCGCGAGTACTCCCTGCTCGATGTGCTGAGCCGACAGCACGACGGCGAGGGCGGCCATCTGCAGATGAAGCAGGTCGCCGACGCCGTCGTCCTCAGCCAGAGCGCCACCACCCGCCTGGTGACCCGACTGGAGGACCGAGGCCTGCTGGAGCGCTACCTCTGCCCCACCGACCGGCGCGGTATCTACACCAACGTCACCGAGACGGGTCTGCGGCTGCTGGAGGAGGCGCGACCGACCAATGACTCCGCCCTGCGTGAGGCTCTGGACGAAGCCTCCCGGAACCCTGAACTGGCCCCGCTCGTCCGGGTCGTGGAGTCCCTGAACGTACCGGCATGAGGTGCGCGCACGGGAGATCTTCCCTGCTCATCGAATCAGCGATCGGCACCCCGCCGCTCAGGAGCTAGCGGACACCACGCCACCCCTCGGGGTCCACTCCGCCAGGGATCGGCGCCTCAGCGTCGTACGGCTGCCGCGTGAACACGAAGGAGCCGAGGTCGAGGTGGCTCACGGCCCCGTCCGGACGTCGTACGGGCCGCAGCAGCTCTCCGGCGAAGTAACCCTCCAGGCCCGTCCAGCTGCCGTCACCGTTCGAGCGGAAGCGGGCGCGCCGGCCGCTGCCGGTCAGGGGGCCGAGTGCGAGCAGACCGTCGGCAGTCACCCGCAGGCCGAAGGCGTTGGTCCCCCAGTACCACTGCCCCGCCAGCTCCAGGACCGCCGGGTCGACCTCACGCAGCGGCCGCCACGGCTCCGGGATCCGCGGCTCCGCCTCGGCGACGATCCGGACGAGGTCCGCACCGACCGCTCCGAGCAGCGGTCCGCTCGTGCAGTTGGCGAGCACCACTGCCGCCACGTCGTCCTCCACGGCGATGGTGAGGTTCGCCAGGAAACCCGGCAGTGAACCGGAGTGCCCGACCAGAAGCCGGCCGTCGCGGCGCTGGATCTGCAGACCGAGGCCGTAGGTGGCCCCGTCCAGCAGGTCCGCGGCCTCGGCGGGCGCCGCGGGCGTACGCATCTCCCGCACCGACTCCGCACTCAGTACCCGGTCGTCCCCCACGGCCAGAAACGCGGCGAACCGCGCCAGGTCCCCCGTGGTCGACCACAGCTGACCGGCCGGCGCCATCCTGCCCAGGTCCTCCAGCGGCTCCGGCAGCATGGCGTCCGCCCACGGATGCACGGCCCATCCGCCGGCGTGCGGAGCCTCGGGCTGCATGCTCGTGCGGTGCAGACCGAGCGGCTCGAGGATCTCGCTGCGCAGCACCTCCTCCCAGGAAGCGCCACGCACCTCCTCCACCAGCGCGCCGAGCAGCGTGTAGCCGGGGTTGGAGTAGTGGTGCCGCCGCCCGACGGGGTGCAGCAGGGGCTGCTCGCCGAGCACATCGGCCAGTTCCGGGCGAAGGGTGCCCGGGGTCCGCTCCCACCAGGGGGCGGGCGACTCGGCCGCCAGTCCCGCGGTGTGCGCGAGCAGGTCCGCGATCGTCGCCTCGCCCGCGCCGGTACCCGGCAGATGCTTCTCCAGGAGATCACCGAGGTCGAGCAGGCCCTCGTCGCGCAGCCGCATCACCAGGACGGCTGTGAAGGTCTTGGTGATGGATCCGATCCGGTACTGCACGTTCTCGTCCGGGCCGTGGCCGTCCACCGAGGTGCGCGCCCCGTGCCACACGGCCCGCCCGCCCCGCACGACAGCCGCGACCAGCGACGGCGACCGCCCTTCGGCCTGTGCGACGGCGATCCGGTGCAGCAGGGCTCGTCGGGTCGTGGGCAGCAGATCTTCGTGGGGTGTCGTCATGGGCCCAGTCCACCGGGTGAAGCAGCGGCCGTCGAGTTGTTTCGCCGACGGCGTCCGCGGAGTACGACGCGCTCGGGCAGGCTGACCGCCCGAGCGTCCGCGATCACCGGGGCCGACGCGCTGTTCTGCCAACGGCGAAGACCGGCCCGGCCGGGCTCGACGATCACTACGGTCCAGGATCATGACGACGGTCACCACGCGCACGGTCACCTACCCGGCCGACGGCCTGACGATGGTCGGGCATCTCGCGCTCCCCGCCGGAGCCGACCGCCGGCCCGCAGTCCTGATCGGGCCCGAGGGCATGGGTCTCAGCGACGTCGAGCGCCGCCGTGCCGATGCCCTGGCTGAGCTGGGATACGTGGCGCTGGCCTTCGACCTCCACGGCGGACGCTATCGGGGCGACCCCGCGGAGATGCTGGACCGTTGCATGCCGCTGCTCGCCGACCCCGGGCGGATGCGGGGTATCGGCCGTGCGGCACTCGATGTGCTGCGTGCCGAGCCGCGGACCGACCCCGACCGGATCGCCGCCATCGGCTACGGCACCGGGGGCGCGATCGTGCTGGAACTCGGCCGCGACGGCGTCGACCTGCGGGCGATCGGGACGGTCAACGCCCTGACCACGGGCCGACCGGGCGAAGCGGCGCGCATCCGCTGCCCCGTGTGGGCCGGTGTCGGATCGGAGGACCCGATCATGCCCGCCGGCCAACGGGACGCCTTCGCCGCCGAGATGCAGGCCGCGGGCGTCGACTGGCGCCTCGTGGTCTACGGCGGCGCCTTGCACGCCTTCCACCACCCGCCGGTCGACCACCCCGTGGTCCCCGGCGTCGGCCACCACCCACGGCACGCGCAACGAGCCTGGCGCGACATTGTCGGCCTGCTCGCCGAGTGCCTGCCCGTGAGGGAGTGAGCCGAGAAGCCACACGATGTACAGGGCCCCGAACCGCGCGTCACCCTGAGAAGCGGGCTTCGATGCCGTCGAGCAGGAAGTCGAGGCCGATCCGGAAGGTGTGGTCGGCGTCCAGGTGGGCGGCATCGCGCACCACCTTGGCCAACGCGGGGAATCGGCCGGTGGCGAAGGTTCGCACCAGATAGGGCCCGAGTGAGGCCTGCCAACGCTTCTCGTCCATCCCGGTGGCCCGCTCGGCACGCCGCTCGGCGATCTCCCTGCGCACGGCGCCGATCACATACGCGTTGACCGCGCCGACCACCGGCATGACGGCGTCCAGGTCGATGTCGCCCAGTGCGGCCACCACGGTCTCCCCGGTGGCCAGCGCGTGCGGCCCGAGCTGGGGTCGGCCGCCCAGCAGATCGGCGAGCCATTCGTGCTCGTGAGCGGCGTGCCGAGTGGCTTCGGCAAGCGACCGGAGCACCTCCCGCCAGCCGTCTCCGACCGGCCTGATCTCGGCGTAGGCGGCGTCGACCATCAGGTCGAGCAGCTCCTCCTTGCCGGCGATGTAGCCGTACAGCCGCATCGGGCGGACGTCCAGCGCGGTGGCGACCTTGCGCAGCGACACCGCTTCCAGGCCGTCCGCGTCGGCCAGCCGGATCGCCGCGCGCACGATTCGTTCCCGGCTCAGCGGGGCCGGCACCGGTCGATTCGGCGGCTCCGGCCTCTCCCACACCAACATGCGGCCAACAATACATCGCATCGAGCGATACAGTGTATCGATCAGTACGGCGTATCGGCGTATCGAAGGAGGATCAACCATGGCCATTGCCATCGTCGGAGCCGGCCTCGGCGGCCTGGCTCTCGCCCGTGTGCTGCACGTCAACGGCATGGATTCCGTCGTGTACGAACGTGAAGCGTCACGGAGTGCGCGCAGTCAGGGCGGCATGCTCGACATCCACTCCGGCCAGCGGGCGTTGCGCGAGGCCGGTCTGATCGACCAGTTCTACGCAATTGCCCGTGGCGAGGGCCAGGACATGCGGCTTCTCGAGCCGGACGGCACCCTGCTGCTGCAGGAGGACACGCCCGAGGGCGCCCCTCTTGAGCGCCCCGAGGTGGACCGTGCCGACCTGCGCAACCTGCTGCTGGACTCTCTCCCTGAACACACGGTGCGCTGGGGGCACGCGTTCGAATCCGCCGACAATGGCGTGCTGTACTTCGCCGACGGCAGCAGTGCGACGTACGACCTGCTGGTCGGCGCGGACGGCGCGAACTCCCGGGTCCGCGCACTGCTCACCGACGCTCGCCCGGCGCACATCGGCCAGAACGTCGTCGAGGTCGGCATTCCCGACATCGACCGCACGCACCCCGACCTCGCGGCCATGGTCGGGCGCGGCAACTACTGGGTGCTCGGCAACGGAATATCCCTCGGGGCGCAGCGCAACGGCGACGGCCGCGTGCGCATCGGCCTCAGCTTCTACAACACCGCCGAGGACTGGTTCGACACCAGCGGGATCCCGTTCGACGACCCGGCCGCCGCCCGGGCACGGCTGATCGACCTGCTCACCGGCTGGGACTCACGGTTCACCGCCCTGATCGCGGCCTGCGACGACACGATCGTGCCGCGGTCGCTCACCGCTCTCCCGGCCGGCCTGACCTGGCCGTCGACGCCGGACATCACGCTGCTCGGCGATGCCGCGCACCTGATGCCGCCGGTGGGACAGGGCGCCAACATGGCGCTGCTCGACGGCGCCCTGCTCGGCCTCGCCCTGGCCGCGCACCCGGACGACCTTCCCGCCGCCGTCGAAGAATACGAACGCGAGATGTTCGAGCGCACCAGCGCTGCCGCCCGGATGTCCGCGGACATGCAGGAATTGCTGACGTCGCCGGACGCTGCCCGGAAAATGCTCGCATTCTTCCAGCCCGACGGTCCCTGAGACCCCGCAGTGTTGGGCGATCAGGTCTGGGCCATGTCCACGAAGCGGGAGTAGTGACCCTGGAAGGCGACCGTGATGGTGGCGGTGGGGCCGTTTCGGTGCTTGGCCACGATCAGGTCGGCCTCGCCCGCGCGCGGGGACTCCTTCTCGTAGGCGTCCTCGCGGTGCAGCAGGATGACCATGTCGGCGTCCTGCTCGATGGAACCCGACTCACGCAGGTCGGAGACCATCGGCTTCTTGTCGGTGCGCTGCTCGGGACCACGGTTGAGCTGCGAGAGCGCGATGACCGGGATCTCCAGCTCCTTGGCGAGCAGCTTGAGGTTACGGGACATGTCCGAGACCTCCTGCTGACGGCTCTCGGCGCGCTTGGAGCCACCCGACTGCATCAGCTGGAGATAGTCGATGACGACCAGCTTCAGGTCGTTGCGCTGCTTGAGGCGCCGGCACTTGGCGCGGATCTCCATCATCGACAGGTTGGGCGAGTCGTCGATGTAGAGCGGTGCGGCCGAGACGTCCGGCATGCGGCGGGCGAGCCTGGTCCAGTCCTCGTCGGTCATCGTGCCGGACCGCATGTGGTGCAGGGCGACCCGGGCCTCGGCGGACAGCAGACGCATCGCGATCTCGTTGCGGCCCATTTCCAGCGAGAAGATGACGCTCGGCAGGTTGTGCTTGATCGAGGCGGCCCGCGCGAAGTCCAGCGCGAGCGTCGACTTACCCATGGCGGGACGGGCCGCGATGACGACCATCTGGCCCGGGTGCAGGCCGTTCGTCAGCGAATCGAAGTCGGTGAAGCCGGTCGGCACACCGGTCATCTCACCGCTGCGCGAGCCGATCGCCTCGATCTCGTCGAGCGCGCCTTCCATGATGTCGCCGAGCGGCAGATAGTCCTCGCTGGTGCGCTGCTCGGTGACGGCGTAGATCTCGGCCTGGGCACGGTTGACGATCTCGTCCACGTCGCCGTCGGCCGCGTATCCCATCTGCGTGATACGCGTGCCCGCCTCGACCAGGCGGCGCAGGACGGCACGCTCGTGGACGATCTCGGCGTAGTACTCGGCGTTCGCCGCCGTCGGCACGGTCTGGACGAGGCTGTGCAGATACGCGGCTCCGCCGACCTTGTTGATCTCGCCGCGCTTGGTGAGCTCGGCAGCGATGGTGATCGGGTCGGCCGGCTCGCCCTTGGCGTAGACGTCCAGGATCGCCTGGTAGATCGTCTCGTGCGCCGGCTTGTAGAAGTCGTGGCCCTTGAGGATCTCGACGACGTCGGCGATGGCGTCCTTCGACAGCAGCATGCCGCCCAGCACCGACTGTTCGGCGTCCAGGTCCTGCGGCGGCACCCGCTCGAAGGAGGAGCCCCCGCCGTCCCAGGAGGCGTTCTCCCGGCCCCGGTCGTGCTGTTCCTCACGGCTCCGGCCGCCGTCACCGCGTCGCCGGGAGGCCGGCAGACGATCACTGGGTCCGGCATCGGCCCACGGATCGTCCAAGGGCTCGGAAATGCTCACCGAGCCACCTCCTCCCCGTCCGCAGGGCGGACCTCGCCGTGTCCTCTTTTGTACGGCACGGCACTGACAAATGAGAGGCCCAACTCCGGTTCCTACGCGTCGGGTTTGTGACGATTCCAGGACTGAGGGAAGGACGCTCCCCAGGCCTGGGGAAGGAGCGGGCGCCGGACCACGGTAGGCCCGTCGGCACCGTCAGCCAATCTGGTTATCCACAGGCCATGTGGACGACAGCCCCGATGCTGTGGAGAACTCGCCGAAACCTGTGCACGACCCGGTGGACAGCCCTGTGAACAAGCCCTCTCTCATACCCACCAGACCGCACTGACCTGCACCTTTACCGTCCACCGGCTGTGCAGAAGAAAAACTTCCCCAGTCGGACCAAGATCGTGTCGAACGGTGCGCCGAAGGACACACCCGCAAGGGCGGAGTAAGGGGCGCGAGCCATTTGCATCACTTACCTGTGGACGATTAGATTAGTGCTCATGACACAGGCTCCCGCGATACCCGAGGTCACCCGTCGGCGGCACGACAGAGAGATCGTCGCGCTGGCCGTCCCGGCCTTCGGCGCGCTCGTCGCCGAGCCTCTCTTCGTCATGGCGGACAGTGCCATCGTCGGCCATCTCGGGACCGCTCAGCTCGCCGGCCTGGGCGTTGCCTCAGCCCTCCTCACCACTGCGGTGAGCGTCTTTGTCTTCCTCGCTTACGCGACCACCGCCGCCGTGGCCCGGCGTGTCGGCGCCGGCGATCTGAAGGCGGCCATTCGCCAGGGCATGGACGGCATCTGGCTGGCGCTGCTGCTCGGCATCGCCGTCATCGCCGTCGTGCTTCCGCTGGCACCCGGCATCGTGGACCTCTTCGGCGCCTCCACAACCACGGCCCCTTACGCCACGACCTATCTGCGCATCTCCTCACTGGGCATCCCGGCCATGCTCATCATCCTTGCCGCCACCGGAGTGCTCCGCGGCCTGCAGAACACCAGGACCCCGCTCTACGTCGCCGGGGCAGGCTTCGTCGCCAACGGTGCACTCAATGCAGGACTCGTTTACGGCGCCGGTCTCGGCATTGCCGGCTCGGCCTGGGGCACGGTCATCGCACAGTGCGGCATGGCAGCCGTCTATCTGACCGTGGTCGTCCGCGGGGCTCGTCAGCACGAGGCTTCGCTTCGCCCGGATGTCGCCGGCATCAGTGCCTCGGCTCAGGCAGGCGTTCCGCTGCTGGTGCGCACGCTGTCACTGCGGGCGATCCTGATGATCGCGACAGGGGTGGCGGCGCATCTGGGCGACGCCGACATCGCCGCGCATCAGATCATCCTGTCCCTGTGGAGCCTTCTGGCCTTCGCTCTCGACGCGATAGCGATCGCGGGACAGGCCATCATCGGCCGCTGTCTCGGCGCGGACGACGCCCGAGGAGCGCGTGAGGCCTGCCGCCGCATGGTCCAGTGGGGCACCGCGACCGGGGTGGTGCTAGGTCTGCTCGTGGTGGCTGCCCGGCCGGTCTTCCTGCCACTGTTCACCAGCGACTCCGTGGTCAAGGACGCGGCACTGCCCGCCCTGCTGATGGTGGCGCTCTCGCAACCCGTCTGCGGGATCGTCTTCGTGCTGGACGGCGTACTGATGGGCGCGGGCGACGGGCCGTATCTGGCCTGGGCGATGGTCGTCACCCTGGCGGTGTTCGCTCCCATCGCACTGCTCGTCCCCACACTCGGCGGCGACCTCACCGCACTGTGGGCTGCGATGACACTCATGATGGCCCTTCGCATGCTGACCCTGTGGCTGCGCACCCGCTCAGGCCGCTGGATCGTCACGGGCGCCACCCGCTGACCGTTTCACGTGAAACAGGCCGGCTGTCGTGTTTCACGTGAAACATCCAGCTCATGTGAAGGGGGCCGCGCCCGTGAAGGCGCGGCCCCTTTCAGAGCTGCTCAAGCAGAGCGCAGCGATCAGGCCGCGATGACCTCGATGTTGACCTTGGCGGCAACCTCGGGGTGCAGACGCACGGACGTCTCGTGGGCGCCCAGGGTCTTGATCGGAGCGGACAGCTCGATGCGGCGCTTGTCGACCTCGGGGCCACCGGAAGCCTTGATCGCGGACGCGATGTCGGCCGGGGTGACGGAACCGAAGAGACGGCCGGAGTCGCCGGAGCGGACGGCCAGACGGACCTTCACGCCCTCAAGCTGGGCCTTGACCTGGTTGGCCTGCTCGATGGTCTGGATCTCGTGGATCTTGCGAGCGCGGCGGATCTGCTCGACGTCCTTCTCGCCACCCTTGGTCCAGCGGATAGCGAACTTCCGCGGGATCAGGTAGTTGCGAGCGTAACCGTCCTTGACGTCGACGACGTCGCCAGCGGCACCGAGGCCGGAGACCTCATGGGTGAGGATGATCTTCATGAGTCGGTCACCCTTCCCTTAGCGCGCGGTGGACGTGTAGGGCAGCAGCGCCATCTCACGGCTGTTCTTCACGGCCGTGGCGACGTCACGCTGGTGCTGCGTGCAGTTGCCGGTCACGCGGCGGGCACGGATCTTGCCGCGGTCGGAGATGAACTTCCGCAGCATGTTCGTGTCCTTGTAGTCCACGTACGTGACCTTGTCCTTGCAGAAAGCGCAGACCTTCTTCTTCGGCTTGCGCACAGGCGGCTTCGCCATGGTGTTTCTCCTGTGTGATCAAGAAGTTTGGGGTACGGCCCCGCCCTTGGTCCGAGGACCTAGAAGGGGGGCTCGTCCGAGTAGCCGCCACCGCCGCCGGAGCCTCCGCCCCAGCCGCCGCCACCCTGGTTGCCACCGGCGGGAGCGCCGGTCGCCCACGGGTCGTCGGCCGGAGCGCCGCCGCCCTGCTGGCCGCCACCGGGGCCCGAGCCCCAGCCGCCGCCACCCTGGCCGCCACCGCCGCCGTAACCGCCCTGGCCACCGCGAGCGCCACCGGCGGTCTTGGTGACCTTGGCCGTGGCGTTGCGCAGGCTGGGGCCGACTTCCTCGACGTCCAGCTCGTAGACCGTGCGCTTGACGCCCTCACGGTCCTCATAGGACCGCTGCTTCAGCCGGCCCTGCACGATGACGCGCATGCCTCGCTGGAGCGACTCGGCGACGTTCTCCGCCGCCTGGCGCCAGACCGAGCAGGTCAGGAACAGGCTCTCGCCGTCCTTCCACTCGTTCGTCTGGCGGTCGAAGGTGCGGGGAGTGGACGCGACGCGGAACTTCGCGACCGCCGCACCGGACGGGGTGAAGCGCAGCTCGGGGTCGTCGACAAGATTGCCGATGACCGTGATGACGGTCTCGCCTGCCATGGGGGAACCTCTCGGCGGGTTTGCTGCTGGCTGCTTGCTGCTACTCGAATCCCGAGATCAGCTGAGCGGAAGAGCTCAGTGGGTCTCGGGGCGGAGGACCTTGGTCCGGAGGACCGACTCGTTCAGGTTCATCTGGCGGTCGAGCTCCTTGACGACCGCAGGCTCGGCCTGCAGGTCGATGACCGAGTAGATGCCCTCGGGCTTCTTCTTGATCTCGTAGGCGAGACGACGACGGCCCCAGGTGTCGACCTTCTCAACCTTGCCGCCACCGTCACGGACGACGGACAGGAAGTTCTCGATCAGCGGGGAGACCGAACGCTCCTCGAGATCGGGGTCGAGGATGACCATCACCTCGTAGTGACGCATGTGGAACCCACCTCCTTTGGACTCAGCGGCCACGGTCGTTCCGTGGCAGGAGGGTTGTGATGCGTACGCAACGGTATCGGCCGCCACTGACAATCGGGGGTCCTGAAGGATCCCGCAGTGTTACCTGGGCAGGCGTGGGCAGACACCAGTGCAGACGGTACAGACTACCCGCACACCCGCTTCCGGTTGAAATCCGGGCGTGAAGACCGTCACCCTGTACACGTCGGGTGTGTACGGCGCTACTATGCGCCGCCTTCCGCAGGAGGTGCCCATGGCACAGACATTGCATCCCAACGTCGCCGGTTCCCTCTTCGCCACGGACGGCAAGGCTCGTCCGCTTCAGGACACCCTGATGGCGGTGACCTTCCTCCTCGGCGTGCTGTCCTTCGCCACGTCCTTCTTCCACGGCCTCCACCTGCTCAGCTCGTGGACAGGTCTGGTGGGTCTCGCCGTCGGCGTCTACGGACAGTGGATCTCGGTGACGACTCGGGAGCGATTCGTTCTGATCCTGGGTCTCGGCGCTGCGGGGGTGGGTTTCCTGATCAGCATGGCGCACGGCGGACTGTTCGGCGGAATCGTCGGCGGCTGAGCGCCGGACGACCTCCGTACAACGCCTTTTCGAACACCGCGGACCGCCCCGGCCGCCCGTCCGGCCGGGGTTAAGGCCCGTACGCCCAGTCGAGGCGTTCGCAAGGCGCAGTAGGCTTCGGCGCGAGAGCCGGAGCCCCTGTACCCATGGGGACACACCAGCCCGAGGAGCGCCCCGACATGAGCCTGACCCTGAGGACCATCAGCCGCGAGCAGCATCTGGCCTACATCCAGAGCCTGCCGTCGGCGAGCCACATGCAGGTCCCGGCCTGGGCCGATGTGAAGGCGGAGTGGCGCTCGGAGAACCTCGGCTGGTTCGACGACCGCACCGGCGAGATGGTCGGTGCCGGCCTGGTCCTCTACCGCCAGCTGCCCAAGATCAAGCGCTACCTCGCCTATCTCCCCGAGGGCCCGGTCATCAACTGGTTCGCCCCGAATCTGGACGACTGGATCCAGCCGATGCTGGCGCACCTGAAGCAGCAGGGCGCCTTCTCGGTGAAGATGGGCCCGCCGGTGATCATCCGGCGCTGGAACGCCGAGACGATCAAGAAGGGCATCCAGGACCAGGACGTCAAGCGGCTGCGCGACCTGGAGGCCGACTTCATCGAGCCGCGTGCCTTCGAGGTGGCGGACAAGCTGCGCCGTATGGGCTGGCAGCAGGGCGAGGACGGCGGCGCCGGCTTCGGCGACGTGCAGCCGCGCTATGTCTTCCAGGTGCCGCTGGCCAACCGCTCCCTGGAAGAGGTCCACAAGAACTTCAACCAGCTGTGGCGCCGCAACATCAAGAAGGCCGAGAAGGCCGGCGTCGAGGTCGTACAGGGCGGCTACCAGGACCTGGCCGAGTGGCAGCGGCTGTACGAGATCACGGCGGTGCGCGACCACTTCCGGCCCCGCCCGCTGTCGTACTTCCAGCGCATGTGGACGGCCCTCAACACCGAGGACCCGAACCGCATGCGGCTGTACTTCGCCCGCCACAACGGCGTGAACCTGTCCGCGGCGACGATGCTGATCGTCGGCGGGCACGTCTGGTACTCCTACGGTGCCTCCGACAACATCGGCCGTGAGGTCCGGCCCTCGAACGCGATGCAGTGGCGGATGCTGCGCGACGCCTACGCGCTCGGCGGCACCGTCTACGACCTGCGCGGCATCTCCGACTCGCTGGACGAGACGGACCACCTCTTCGGTCTGATCCAGTTCAAGGTCGGCACCGGCGGTCAGGCCGCCGAGTACCTCGGTGAGTGGGACTTCCCGCTGAACAAGCTGCTCCACAAGGCACTGGACATCTACATGTCGCGCCGCTGAGCGGCGGGCGTTTGATTCCATAGGCTTCACAGCGTTCACACCTCTGATACACCGCAGCCACGAGAAAGGTTCCAGGTCCGGCCATGGCGCTCACGCTCTACGTCGACACCGCGCGCTGGCGGGCGCACCACAAGCACGTGCACGAGCAGTTCCCGGGCCTGGTCCCGGTCTGCAAGGGCAACGGCTACGGCTTCGGGCACGAACGGCTGGCGGAGGAGGCGACGCGGCTGGGCGCGGACCTGCTCGCGGTCGGCACGACGTACGAGGCCGCGCGCATCAAGGACTTCTTCGGCGGTGACCTGCTGGTGCTGACGCCGTACCGGCGCGGCGAGGAGCCCGTGCCGCTGCCCGACCGGGTGGTGCGCTCCGTGTCGTCGGTCGACGGTGTGTACGGCCTGGTCGGCGCGCGGGTCGTCATCGAGGTGATGTCCTCGATGAAGCGCCACGGCATCAGCGAGCAGGATCTGCCCCAGCTGCACCAGGCCATCGAGAACGTCCGGCTGGAAGGCTTCGCCATCCATCTGCCGCTGGACCGCACCGACGGCTCGGACGCCGTCGAGGAGGTCATCGGCTGGATGGACCGGCTGCGCGCGGCCCGGCTGCCGCTGCACACGATGTTCGTCAGCCACCTCAAGGCCGACGAACTGGCCCGGCTGCAGCAGCAGTTCCCGCAGACACGGTTCCGTGCCCGCATCGGCACTCGGCTGTGGCTGGGGGACCACGAGGCGACCGAGTACCGCGGCGCCGTCCTGGACGTCACGCGCGTGACCAAGGGCGACCGGTTCGGCTACCGGCAGCAGAAGGCGGCCTCGGACGGCTACCTGGTGGTCGTGGCGGGCGGAACGTCGCACGGGGTGGGCCTGGAGGCCCCGAAGGCCCTGCACGGCGTGATGCCGCGCGCCAAGGGCGTCGCACGGGCCGGCCTCGCCACGGTCAACCGGAACCTTTCTCCGTTCGTCTGGGGGGGCAAGCAGCGCTGGTTCGCCGAGCCGCCGCACATGCAGGTGTCGATCCTGTTCGTCCCGTCGGACGCTCCGGAGCCGAGGGTCGGCGACGAGCTGGTGGCCCATCTGCGGCACACCACCACACAGTTCGACCGGCTCGTGGACCGCTGAGCCGGCCCGTACCGCAAGAGGCCGTACACGCAGTGTGCGTGTACGGCCTTCTTCATGACCTTCCACCGGTGTGTTCGCTCAGAGCGAACGGTCCTCGGCGGACGGGGGGACCGGCCGGCCCCAGTCCACCTGAGGTCCCTCGAAGTGGGCGGCGTGCCGCGGCGGATGGGCTGCCGCGCCGAACACGAAGACGTCCTGCGCGCCGTCGAGCACCCCGCCCGACGGGTCGTCGTCGCCGGACCGCCGCACCACGTCCCGCTCCGGCATGAGGATGTCCCGTACGACGACGGCACACAGGTACAGCGTGCCCACCAGATGCAGCACGATCGCCCATTGGTAGCCGTGCGTCGGCAGACCCTTGTGGGCGTCTCCGCTGGTCGTGTAGGCGAGATACATCCAGATGCCCAGGAAGTACGCCACCTCGCAGGCCTGCCAGACCAGGAAGTCACGCCACTTGGGCCGGGCCAGGACCGCCAGCGGCACCAGCCACAGGACGTACTGCGGTGAGTAGACCTTGTTGGTGAGGATGAACGCCGCCACCATCAGGAAGGCCAGCTGCGCGAAGCGCGGCCGGCGCGGGGCGGTGAACGTCAGCGCGGCGATGCCGAGGAAGCACAGCACCACCAGCACCAGGGCAGCGGTGTTCACAAAACCGGTACCGGGCGGGTTGGTGGAGTTCTGCGCCCAGATCAGCCAGAACGAGCCGAAGTCGACGCCCCGCTCCTGGCTGAACGTGTAGAACTTCGACCAGCCCTGGAAGGCGAAGAGCATCACCGGCAGGTTCACCACCAGCCAGGCGATCGCCGCGCCGCCGAAGGCCTGGGAGTACTCCCGCCACTTGCCGGCCCGCCAGCACAGCACGAACAGCGGGGCGAGCAGGAACACGGGGTAGAGCTTGGCGGCCGTGGCGAGGCCCAGGAGCACGCCGAAGGCGACGGGACGGCTCCGGGACCACATCAGCATCGCGGCGGCCGTGAGCGCCACGGCCAGCAGGTCCCAGTTGATGGTCGCGGTGAGCACGAAGGCGGGCGCCAGGGCGACCAGCAGGCCGTCCCAGGGGCGCCGGCGGTGGGTGCGGACCACACAGACCGCGATGACGGCCGCGCAGACCATCAGCATCCCGGCGTTGACGAACCAGTACCACTGCTCCTGGCGCTGGATGCCGCCGCCGTGCGGGGTCAGCCAGGACGCCACCTCCATGAACACGCCGGTCAGCACCGGGTATTCGAGGTAGTCCATGTCGCCCGAGAGCTTGTCGAAGTACGGCACGAGATGATCGGCGAACCCACGCCCCTGGTAGAGGTGGGGGATGTCCGAGTAGCACGCGTGTGTGTACTGGCTGCTCGCGCCGAAGAACCAGGCACTGTGGTAGCAGGGCGCCTTCTGGACCAGGCCGAGGGCGAACATGCCGATCGCCACGAGCGCGACGACCCGTACGGGGGTCCACCAGGAGGTCGCGAGCAGGGCGCGCCGTCCCAGCGGACCGCCGATCAGCTCACTGCCTGCCCGGGCGATCTCGTCCTCACTGGTCGGCCGCACCGGCTCTGCCGGGGTGGGCCGCACGGGCTCGGGCTCGTGCATGCTCGCGGGAGTCATCTCTGCACTGGGCATGGGGCACATCCTGCCGTATGCCGCTGTGAGCGTCGCGGGATCTGCCCCTCCACCGGTACGGCAGGCTCCGGAGAGCCGGTCTTGTCCTGCAGAAGGCGCGGAGGCCGGTGTCCGGCACCTGAAAGGGTGCTGAACACCGGCCTCCGGCCGTTCGGTCAGCCTGTCGGCCCGCCGAAGATGCCTCCATTGCCGTTGCCACGGGTGTTACCGCCGGGGCCGGTCGAGTCCGTGACGCTGGGCGACGGTTCGGTGCCTCCGGTGGTTCCGGTGGCTCCGCCCGTGTCCGTGCCGCCGTTGCCGTTTCCGTTGCTGTTGCCGTTGCAGGGGTTGGTCCAGCTCCACTGGCAGCTGTCGCTCGGGGACGGGGACGGAGACGGGGACGGGGACGTGTCGCTGGGCGTCGGGCTCGGCGAATCGCTGGGCGTCGGGCTCGGCGTGATGCTGGGGGTCGGCTTCGGGGACGGGGCACCGGCCTCGTCCTGGATCTTGCCGATCTCGGTGGCGTCCGGGAAGCCGGTGTCGTTGGCGTTCTTCAGCGCGGCCTTCATGTACTCGGTCCACACGGACGTCGGGATGTCACCACCGTGGATCGACGGGACGCCGGCCGTGCCGTTCATCGACAGCAGCTCATGGTCCTTCGGGTTCTCCCGGAACATCGCCACCGAGGTGGACAGCTGCTGGGTGTAACCGACGAACCAGGCCGACTTGTTGCTGTCGGTGGTACCGGTCTTGCCCGCCGCCGTACGGCCCAGGGCCTTGGCGTTCTTACCCGTACCGTTCTGGATGACGTTCTGCAGGACGTCCGTGACGTTGTTGGCCACGTTGGCCGGCATCGCCGTGGTGACCTTGGGCTGAGTGAAGCCCTGCACGTCCGCGCCGTCCTTCTTGACGGAGATCACCGAGTACGGGTCCGCATGCTTGCCGGACGCTGCGAACGTCGCGTACGCGTCGGCCATGCGGATCGCGCTCGGGGTCGAGGTACCGATGGCGAAGGACGGGTTCAGCGTGGAGAAGCTGTCGTCCAGGATGCCGCACGCCTTGGCGACGTCCCGGACCTTCCGCATCCCCACATCCATGCCCAGCTGGACGAACGGCGTGTTGACGGACTGCTCCATCGCCTTGCGCAGCGTGATGTAGCCCCAGGGGCGTGGGCTCTCGTTGACCTGGTAGAAGGGCTCGTTGTCCTTGGTGAGATACGGGGTGCCGTCCGGATTCATGACCTTGAGGTGGTCATTGCCGTTGTACTTGCTCAGCGGGGAGATTCCCTGCCCCCCGGACCTGTAGGTCCCGTCCTGCATGGCCGCGGCGAGCACGAACGGCTTCCACGTCGAACCGACCGGGACGCCGGAGGTGTCGGCGTTGTTCGTGAAGTGGCCGTTCTCGTAGCCGTCGCCGCCGTAGAGAGCGACGATCGCGCCGTCCTGGGGCTTCACCGACGCCGCGCCGAACTGGACGTACTTGTCGAGGTCCCGGCGTTTGGGATCGATCCGCTCCTTCTGGATCTTCTTCACGGCCGCGCTCAGCTCGTTGACCTTGTCCTTCTCGAAGGTCGTCTTGATCTGGTAGCCGCCCCGGTCGAAATCCGCCTCCGTGATGTCGGAGTGGGCGAGAACGTACTTCTTCGCCGTGTCGACCAGGTAGCTGATCTGGCCGGTCATCCCCTTGGTCGCCTTGCGGCCGTCGGGCATGGGGTACTTCGCGATGGCTTTCTGGTAGTCGGTGTCGCTGAGGTGGTGGTCGTTGTGCATCTGCTCGAGGATCCACTGCCAGCGTTCCTGCGAGCGCCTCTTGTTGTCCTTCGCGGTCGCCGATGGGTCGAGGTCCGCGTTGCCGGCCGGGTCGTAGTACGTCGGGCCCTTGAGCAGCGCTGCGAGGACCGCGCACTGGCTCGGCGTCAGGTCCACCGCGTTCTTGCCGTAGTACGTCTGCGCAGCCGCCTGGATACCGTACGCGCCGCGACCGAAGTACGAGGTGTTGAGGTACCCCTGCAGGATCTGGCTCTTCTTGAGCTTCGTCCCCACCTTGATGGAGATGAACAGCTCCTTGAACTTACGGGTGAGGGTCTGCTGCTGGCTCAGATAGGTGTTCTTGACGTACTGCTGGGTGATCGTCGAACCGCCCTGGGTCTGGCCGCCCCGCGCCATGTTGACCACGGCGCGCGCGATACCCATGGGGTCGACGCCCGAGTCCTGGTAGAAGCTCTTGTTCTCGGCCGAGATCACAGCCCACTGCATGGCGTCGGGGATCTGCGAGATGTCGACGTTCTGCCGGTTGACCCCCGTGCCCGTGGCCACCATCTGCTTGCCGTCGGCCCAGTAGTAGACGTTGTTCTGGGACTTGGCGGCATCCTGTTCGTTGGGGATCGAGACCATCGCGTAGCTGACGCCGACCAGCACCACCAGGCTTCCGACGAACCCGATGAAGAGCCCGGAGACGAGCTTCCAGGAGGGCACCCAGCGGCGCCAGCCGTACTTCCCGGCCCGGGGATAGTCGATCATCCGCTTCTTGCCGGGTGCGGTCGATGCACGGCCCCTGCCGCGCCCGGGACCGGCCGGGCCGCCGCGCCGGCCGCTCGGGCCGGCGTTGTCCATGCCTCTGCGGCGACTGCCTCTCTGCGCCGCCCGGCGGGCCTCGGCACGGCCGCCGTAGGCACGCTCATCACCTCCCGGCTCGTTGGCTCCCGACCCATAGGAACTGGACCCATAGGAGTCGGCTGGGGACCCAGTGGCGCCCCGCGGTGCCGCGCGGCGACCGGAGGACGAGCCGGACGGGCCGCGTCGGGCCGCGGCACGTCCGCCTCCCTGCGGCTGCGGCGGTTTGCGACGGTGCTCGCTCATCGAACGATTACTCCTCGGGCAGGCGCACCCGTGCGCGCCTGGAACGGCGGCTGGTTTCCGGTCCCCCCGGAGTACGGATGTGGTCGGTTCTGCATTCACCCGTACTGCACCGGGGACGACGACGCTCCCCGGGCGTCACGCGGTTCCCGGTGGTGTGCATGGCGCACAGACTACGCATCCCCAAAACCTGCCGAGCCCTGAAGTTCACCCCAAAAAGTGCAACTTGCATCGTATGAATCGGTGATGTGATCCCGTTCACCACCGTCGCTCTTGTCGCCTGCGGAAGGCCGTTCTATCGTCATGATGTATCGAGTCGATACATCAGCGCGAGATAAAGACGCTGAGAGGTACCGCGAGACCCGCGGGAGCGATCAGCCGGACCGAGGGGAGGCGACGATGAGCCGACGTTCCGGCATCCTCGAGTTCGCCGTGCTCGGCCTGCTGCGCGAGTCCCCGATGCACGGCTATGAGCTGCGCAAACGACTCAACACGTCCCTCGGTGTGTTCCGGGCGTTCAGCTACGGGACCCTGTATCCCTGCCTCAAGACGCTGGTCACCAACGGCTGGCTGATCGAGGAACCGGGCAGCACTCACGAGGACGCCCTCGCCGCTCCGCTCGCCGGACGCCGCGCCAAGATCGTCTATCGGCTGACGGCGGAAGGGAAGGAGCACTTCGAGGACCTGCTCTCGCAAACCGGCCCCGACGCGTATGAGGACGAGCACTTCGCCGCACGCTTCGCCTTCTTCGGGCAGACGTCGCGCGATGTGCGCATGCGCGTCCTGGAGGGCCGGCGCAGCCGTCTGGAGGAGCGCCTGGAGAAGATGCGCGCCTCCCTGACGCGCACGCGGGAGCGCCTCGACGACTACACGCTTGAGCTCCAGCGCCACGGGATGGAGTCCGTGGAGCGCGAAGTGCGCTGGCTGAACGAGCTCATCGAAAGCGAGCGGGCCGGGCGGGACCTGAGAGGTTCCGCGTCCGGGGGGTCCGCTCAGCAGGACACCACCACTGGATCGACGGGCGGCCTGCCCCGTCCCGGGGACACCCCCCGGACGGATACGCCCGACGACACCGCCACGTGAGACCCAGTCAGGGCCTCACTCGTACACACAGGGAGCAACCGGAATGGGTTCGGTTCGCGTAGCCATCGTCGGCGTGGGCAACTGCGCGGCGTCGCTGGTGCAGGGAGTCGAGTACTACAAGGACGCCGACCCGGCGTCGAAGGTCCCCGGCCTCATGCACGTGCAGTTCGGTGACTACCACGTGCGCGACGTCGAGTTCGTCGCCGCGTTCGACGTCGACGCCAAGAAGGTCGGCCTCGACCTCGCGGACGCGATCGGCGCCTCCGAGAACAACACCATCAAGATCTGCGACGTGCCCTCCACCGGTGTCACCGTCCAGCGCGGCCACACCCTCGACGGCCTCGGCAAGTACTACCGCGCCACCATCGAGGAGTCCGCCGAGGAGCCGGTCGACGTCGTCCAGGTCCTCAAGGACAAGCAGGTCGACGTCCTGGTCTGCTACCTGCCGGTCGGCTCCGAGGACGCGGCGAAGTTCTACGCCCAGTGCGCCATCGACGCCAAGGTCGCCTTCGTCAACGCCCTCCCGGTCTTCATCGCCGGCACCAAGGAGTGGGCGGACAAGTTCACCGAGGCCGGTGTGCCGATCGTCGGTGACGACATCAAGTCCCAGGTCGGCGCCACCATCACGCACCGCGTCATGGCGAAGCTCTTCGAGGACCGCGGTGTCCGCCTGGAGCGCACCATGCAGCTGAACGTCGGCGGCAACATGGACTTCAAGAACATGCTCGAGCGTGACCGCCTGGAGTCCAAGAAGATCTCCAAGACGCAGGCCGTCACCTCCCAGATCCCCGACCGGGACCTCGGCGACAAGAACGTTCACATCGGCCCGTCCGACTACGTGGCCTGGCTGGACGACCGCAAGTGGGCCTACGTCCGCCTTGAGGGCCGCGCCTTCGGCGAGGTGCCGCTGAACCTGGAGTACAAGCTCGAGGTCTGGGACTCCCCGAACTCCGCCGGCATCATCATCGACGCCCTGCGCGCCGCGAAGATCGCCAAGGACCGCGGCATCGGCGGCCCGATCCTGTCGGCGTCCTCGTACTTTATGAAGTCCCCGCCGGTCCAGTACTTCGACGACGAGGCCCGCGAGAACGTCGAGAAGTTCATCCGCGGTGAGGTCGAGCGCTAAGCCCCTTAAGGCGAACGCTCGCACGAGAACGCTCCTGCCAGGGCTGTGAAGGTCCCCGGGTTCACCGACCCGGGGACCTTCCGCATATGTGAGGCTGTGCCCCATGCCCGTCGTCCGTGACCTGCGCGTCCTGTTGCACCTGCGGTACTTCCGACGCCTGCTGTACATCCGCCTCCTGTCCCAGGGCGCCGACGGCGTCTACCAGGTCGCGCTCGCCGCGTATGTCGTCTTCTCCCCGGAGAAACAGACCTCGGCCACCGCCATCGCCTCCGCGATGGCGGTCCTGCTGCTCCCCTATTCACTGGTCGGTCCGTTCGCCGGCGTCCTGCTGGACCGCTGGCGGCGCCGACAGGTCTTCGTGTACGGCAATCTGCTCCGCGCCGTGCTGGCCGCGGCCACCGCCGCGCTGATGGTCAGCCAGGTACCGGACTGGCTGTTCTACGTCTCCGCGCTGTGCGTCACGGCCGTCAACCGCTTCATCCTCGCCGGACTGTCCGCGTCTCTGCCCCGTGTGGTGGACGCCGAGCGTCTGGTGCTCGCCAACTCGCTGTCGCCGACAGCCGGGACGCTCGCCGCGACCGCGGGCGGTGGTCTGGCCTTCGCCGTGCGGCTCGTGGCGTCGGGATCCGACGCGGCGGTGGTTCTGCTCGGCGCCTTCCTCTATCTGTGCGCCGGCCTCAGCGCCCTCACCCTGGCGCCCTCGCTCCTCGGCCCTGACCAGCAGCCGAAACGCCCGCACCTGTCCACCGCACTCGCCGACACCGCACGCGACCTCGTCGCGGCTGTCCGTCACCTGGCCGCCCCCCAGCGCAGGGCGGCCGCCTGGGCGCTGGCCGCGATGACGCTGATGCGCTTCTGCTACGGCGCGCTGCTGGTCCTTCTGCTCATGCTGTGCCGCTACGCCCTCTCCACGACGTCCGAGGAGGGGCTTCGACTGCTCGGACTCGCGCTGGCGGCGTCCGGTGCGGGATTCTTCGCGGCCGCTGCGGTGACGCCGTGGGCGGCGGGGCGCCTCGGTCCCGAGCGGTGGATCGCGGTGTGCTCCGGAGCCGCCACCGTACTGGAGCCTGCCCTCGGGCTGCCCTTCGCCGCCCCGCCCCTCCTGGCCGCGGCCTTCGTTCTTGGCCTGATCACCCAGGGCGCCAAGATCGCCACCGACACCATCGTCCAGGCCGGCGTCGACGACGCATTCCGCGGCCGGATCTTCTCCGTGTACGACGTGCTCTTCAACGTGGCCTTCGTCGGCGCGGCGGGAGTGGCGGCTCTGATGCTGCCGCCGGACGGCCGCTCGACACTCCTGGTGATCCTGGTCGCCGTGCTGTACGGCGGGGTCGCCGTTGCCTTGGCTCGGTTCGAGCGGCACTGAGGCTGCGACCGGGAAACGGAGAGGGGTGATGTTTCACGTGAAACATCACCCCTCGACGCCGGAAGCCCAGGCGGATGTTTCACGTGAAACATCGCCGAGCCCAACTCGGCAGAGATCAGCTCTGCTCGGCCCACCAGTCCTTGAGGGCCGTCACAGCCGCATCATGCTCCATCGGGCCGTTCTCCAGACGCAGCTCCAGCATGTGCTGGTACGCCTTGCCGACCACAGGGCCGGGACCGACACCCAGGATTTCCATGATCTGGTTGCCGTCGAGGTCCGGGCGGATCGCGTCCAGCTCCTCCTGCTCCTGCAGTTGGGCGATGCGCTCCTCCAGGCCGTCGTAGGCCCGGGACAGCGCGGCAGCCTTGCGCTTGTTGCGGGTGGTGCAGTCCGAGCGGGTCAGCTTGTGCAGGCGATCCAGCAGCGGGCCCGCGTCACGGACGTAACGCCGCACCGCCGAGTCCGTCCACTCGCCGGTGCCGTAGCCGTGGAAGCGCAGATGAAGTTCGACCAGCCGCGAGACGTCCTTCACCAGCTCGTTGGAGTACTTCAGGGCGGTCATGCGCTTCTTGGTCATCTTGGCGCCGACCACCTCATGGTGGTGGAACGAAACCCGGCCGTCCTTCTCGAAGCGGCGCGTCCGCGGCTTGCCGATGTCGTGCAGCAGCGCGGCCAGCCGCAGCGTGAGATCGGGACCGTCCTGCTCCAGCGCGATCGCCTGCTCCAGGACGATCAGCGTGTGCTCGTAGACGTCCTTGTGGCGGTGGTGCTCGTCCCGCTCCAGCCGCAGCGCCGGCAGCTCCGGCACCACATGAGCGGCGAGCCCGGTGTCGACGAGCAGACTGAGCCCCTTGCGCGGGTGTGCGGACAGGATCAGCTTGTTCAGCTCGTCACGGACCCGTTCGGCCGAGACGATCTCGATGCGTCCGGCCATCTCGTTCAGCGCGGTGACGACCTCGGGGGCAACCGTGAAGTCCAGCTGGGCGGCGAACCGCGCGGCCCGCATCATCCGCAGAGGATCGTCCGAGAACGACGCCTCGGGCGTACCCGGCGTCCGCAGCACCCGTGTGGCGAGATCCTCCAGGCCACCGTGCGGGTCGATGAACTCCTTCTCGGGCAGCGCCACGGCCATCGCGTTCACCGTGAAGTCCCGGCGGACCAGATCCTCCTCGATGGAATCGCCGTACGACACCTCGGGCTTGCGCGAGGTGCGGTCGTAGGCCTCCGACCGGTAGGTGGTGATCTCGATCTGGTAGCCACCCTTGTACGCGCCCACGGTGCCGAAGGCGATGCCGACCTCCCAGACGGCGTCCGCCCATGGTCGGACGATCTTCAGTACGTCCTCGGGGCGGGCGTCGGTCGTGAAGTCCAGGTCGTTGCCGAGCCGGCCGAGCAGCGCATCGCGCACCGATCCACCGACCAGGGCGAGCGAGAACCCGGCCTCCTGGAATCGACGGGCGAGATCGTCGGCGACGGGCGCCACCCGCAGCAGCTCAGCGACCGCGCGCTGCTGCGCCTGGCTCAGGGCAGAGGGAGTGTCTTCGTTGGGGTTCGGCACAACAGAAGAGGGTACGTGCCCCGGCGACCAGGGGCGCCCTCCATTTCCTCCAGGGACGGCCCTGGCCGGGGCTGCGGACGGCTCCCGGCATACCACCGCAAGCACTGCCCTCACGGCGTTCGGAAGGTCTCCCCTCGATACTGGATATAGAGGACGGGCTGTCGAGGTTTCCCGATCTTGTGGAGGAGACCGCGGCACTTCCGCTCAGCGCACATCGTTACCATGCGTGGACGCACATTCCGACGACCACTGACGACGACGAGGGACGGGCGAGCGCGTGGCCGAGGCGGCAGACTTCCAGGGGACCAGTGCCTCACCTGCCCGCCGGTGGCTGCGGCGCACCGGCGCGCTGCTCGCGGGGGCGCCTCTGCTGGCCGGGCTGCTGCAGCTGCCCGCCGCGGCGCCTGCACAGGCCGCTTCCTCGGACACGGTCTCCGTCTCCCTGGACTCGCTCGGCCCCAGCGCCCCCACGGACGGGGACACGCTGACCGTGTCGGGCACGGTGACCAACAACGGCAAGCAGACCGTCACCGGCGCCCACGTGGGTCTGCGGGTGGGTCCCCAGCTGAACACCCGCTCGGCGATCGACGCCGTCGCCCGGCACTCCGACGCCCTGCAGGGCGACACCGGCTCCGAGGTCGGCGGCAAGTACGAGGAGAAGTTCTCCAAGCTGCCCCCGGGCGTCGCCGAGCACTTCAGCATCTCCGTCCCCGTCGACAAGCTCGATCTCGGCGACGACGGCGTGTACGAGTTCGGTGTCTCCCTCTCCGGCCAGACCGCCGCGCGGCCCTGGGACCAGGTGCTCGGCATCCAGCGGACGTTCCTGCCGTGGCAGCCGTCCGAGGCCGGCACCAAGACCAGGACGACGTTCCTGTGGCCGCTGCTCTCCACGGTCCACATGACGGCCAAGACGGGCGCCGGCGAGCTCCAGACGCCCGTGTTCCTCAACGACGACCTGGCCAAGGAGCTGGCGCCGGGCGGCCGGCTGGCCCAGATGGTGGAGCTGGGCAAGGACCTCGACGTCACCTGGGTGATCGACCCGGACCTGCTGGCCTCGGTGGACAGGATGGCGACCGGTAACTACCGGCTGCCGGGCGACGGGGACACCACCACACCCGGCCCGCGGGAGCACCAGGCGGTCGCCAAGCAGTGGCTGGCGAACCTGCAGAAGGCAGTGGCGGGCAAGGAGGTCGTCGCGCTGCCCTTCGGTGACCCGGACCTGGCCTCCCTCGCGCACAACGGCACCAGCGTCACCGGCTCGCTCAGCCACCTCAAGGACGCCACCGACGTCGCCGCCATCACCGTCAAGACCGTGCTTCACGTCACACCGAGCACCGACTTCGCCTGGCCGGTGGAGGGTGCCGTGGATCCGGCGATCATGAAGGTGGCGACCTCCGCCGGAGCCGACCGCGTGATCGCCCGCAGCGACAGCCTCCAGGAGACGGCCGGGCTGTCGTACACGCCGTCCGCCGCCCGCCCGGTCGGCGGGGGCACCACGGCGGTGGTCTCCGACGCCCGGCTGTCCACGGCCTTCGAGGACGATCTGACGAAGGCGGGCTCGGCCACGCTCGCCGTGCAGGAGTTCCTGGCCCAGAGCCTCGAGGTGAACGCGCAGACCGACAAGCAGCGCAGCGTCGTCGTCGCCCCGCAGCGCATGCCCACGGGGAGCCAGGCGCAGGCGATGGCGGCGGCGCTGAAGGCGCTCCAGGGCGGGAACTGGTCCCAGTCCCAGGATCTCGGCGCGGCAGCCAAGGACAAGCCCGACCCGGATGCCACCACGCGCATCCCGTCGGGGTCCGCCTATCCCTCCTCGCTGCGCTCGCGGGAACTGCCGCGGACGGCCTTCGAGCAGATCGCGCGCACCGAGGACAAGCTCGACAGCTTCCAGGTGATCCTCTCCGACCAGTCCCGTGTCGTGACCCCGTTCGGGCGGGCCATAAACCGTGAGATGTCCACGTCGTGGCAGGGCAGGAGCGCGGAAGCGAGCAGCTACCGGGACGGTGTCGAGGGCTGGCTCGACCACCTGGCCGACCAGGTCAAACTGATCGACAAGTCGGAGACCAAGCTCTCCGGCCGCAGCGCCACCATCCCGGTGACCGTCCAGAACAACCTCGTCCAGCCCGTCGGACATCTGGTCCTGCGCCTCACCTCGAGCATGCCGACCCGTCTGAAGATCGGCGGCAAGGCCTACTCCGAGCAGCGGGTCGAGATCTCCGGCGGACACAGCCAGTCCGTGAAGTTCACCACCTCGGCCAATGCGAACGGCCGGGTCACAGTGGTCGCCCAGCTGTACACCGAGGACGGCGTGAAGTACGGCGACCCCGTCAGCTTCGATGTGAAGGTCACCGAGATCACGCCCACCGTGATGCTGGTCATCGGCGGCGGCGTACTCCTCCTCGTCCTCGCGGGCTTCCGGATGTACACCCAGCGCAAGCGCGCCGCGGCCCGCCAGAACGAGGACGGCACCGGCACGGCGGAAGAGGCCACCGACGAGCCGGGGAACCCCGGCGCCCCGACGGATCGTCTCCCGGAAAAGCCGGAGGAATCCGGCTCCCCCTCCGGGGCAGACGACCCGGAGCACCCGAGTGACCCTGCGCCGGACACCGCACCGGAAAGCACCGACCCGTCCGGGACGGGTGAGAGAGTGGACCGTTGAGCGATGTCGTGGCCGGTGAGCCAGGGACGATGAGGTGGGGTAAGCATGAACGCGCCGTACGACGGTGATCGCGGCCAGGGCGCGGCCGGCTCGGGCTACCCCGAGACGCCGCCCGAGCCCGGTCAGGTACCGCCGCAGCAAGCGGCGGACATGTACCTCCAGGACGCCTACGACCAGGACCCCTACCGCGCGCACGACCTGGCCGCGCAGGACCCGGTCGCCGAGGCGCTCTACGACCGCGCCGCGCACCCGCCGCCCCCTGCCGGCAGCTACGAGCACCAGCAGCCGCTGTACGGCCCGCCCGCCCCGTCACCGTATGCGCCCGACCCGCGGGTGTGGGCGCAGACGCCCGCACCGGAGCCGGAGGGCGCGACCCCGTACATGCCGTACGGCGACGACCCGCGCACGACCCAGTTCGTGGGCGTGGACGACCTGGTCACGCACTCGGGCGAGGAGTACCACGAGCCGGACGCGTTCGCGCACCTCTTCAAGGACCAGCAGCAGAGCGGTGGGCAGCCGCCCATGGATCAGCCGGGCTTCTCCGCACCGGCCGCCGCTCCGGGCACCGGATACGGTCCCGACGGCCACTACCCGGCCGCCCCGGCGAACCCGGTGCAGCCGCCGGTGCCCGCCCCGGCACCCGCACCGGACCCCGCAGGTCCGCAGGGGGACGCCGCGCCCGTGACTGCAGCGGCTCCCGCGGCCGCTGTCGCCCCCGCGAAGAAGGGCGGCAAGGCCGCCGGGCTGCTGAAGTCCAGTGCCGTGATGGCGGCGGGCACGATGGTCTCCCGCCTCACCGGCTTCATCCGCTCCGCGCTGATCGCCGCGGCGCTCGGCATCGGCTTCCTCGGTGACTCCTTCCAGGTGGCCTACCAGCTGCCGACCATGATCTACATCCTCACCGTCGGCGGCGGGCTCAACTCCGTCTTCGTTCCGCAGCTGGTGCGGTCCATGAAGGAGGACGAGGACGGCGGCGAGGCGTTCGCCAACCGGCTGCTGACCCTGGTGATGGTGGCCCTGGCCGCACTCACCGGTCTGGCGATGTTCGCGGCGCCGCTGCTGGTGCGGTTGCTGTCTCCCACCATCGCCGGCAACCCGGCCGCCAACGACGTGGCGGTCACCTTCACCCGCTACTTCCTGCCCTCGATCTTCTTCATGGGCATCCATGTGGTGATGGGCCAGATCCTCAACGCCCGCGGCAAATTCGGCGCGATGATGTGGACGCCGGTCCTGAACAACATCGTCATCATCGTGACGCTCGGCATGTTCATCTGGGTCTACGGCACCTCCGCCAACTCCCATATGGCGGTCGAGAACATCCCGCCGCAGGCCCAGCGCCTGCTCGGTGTCGGTGTGCTCCTCGGCCTGGTCGTCCAGGCGCTGGCGATGATCCCGTATCTGCGCGAAACCGGGTTCCGCATCCGGCTGCGGTTCGACTGGCGGGGCCACGGCCTGGGCAAGGCCGCGATGCTCGCCAAGTGGACAGTGCTGTTCGTCCTCGCCAACCAGGCGGGCGCCATGGTCGTCACCCAGCTGTCCACCGCCGCCGGCAAGAACTCCGGCGTCGGCGGCACCGGCTTCGCCGCCTACGCCAACGCCCAGCTGATCTGGGGTCTGCCGCAGGCCATCATCACCGTGTCGCTGATGGCCGCCCTGCTGCCGCGCATCTCGCGCTCGGCCGCCGAGGGTGACGCCGGTGCCATCCGCGACGACATCTCGCACGGCCTGCGCACCACCGCCGTCGCCATCGTCCCGATCGCGTTCGGTTTCCTCGCACTCGGCATCCCGATGTGCACCTTGATCTTCGGTTCCGCAGGCACCGGCTCGGCCACGAACATGGGCTACATGCTGATGGCCTTCGGTCTCGGCCTGATCCCGTACTCGGTGCAGTACGTCGTCCTGCGCGCCTTCTACGCGTACGAAGACACCCGCACCCCCTTCTACAACACCGTCATCGTGGCGGCGGTGAACGCGGGCGCCTCCGCGCTCTGCTACTTCCTGCTGCCCGCCCGCTGGGCGGTCGCCGGGATGGCCGCCGCGTACGGCCTCGCCTACGCGATCGGCGTGGGTGTCGCCTGGCGGCGGCTGCGCAAGCGGCTCGGCGGTGACCTGGACGGCACCCGGGTGCTGCGGACGTACGCGCGCCTGTGCATCGCCTCGGTGCCCGCGGCCCTGCTCAGCGGCGCGGCCTGCTACGGCATCGGGCACACCCTCGGCCAGGGCGTCCTCGGCTCCTTGGCCGCGCTGGTCGCCGGCGGTGCCGTCCTGTTCGGCATCTTCTTCGTGGCCGCCCGTCGGATGCGTATCGAGGAACTCAACTCGCTCGTGGGCATGGTCCGCGGACGTCTGGGCCGTTGAGGCGGGGGTAAGTGCACAACCATCGTCCGCCGCCGTGTGTCGTGCATAGCGGCGGACTGTGGGCACAATTGGTTTCGGCGTCGGACAGCGTGCAACGGATGGGGAGGCAGGGACGACGGTGGCGGAACGGAGCACGGCTGCCGTCGACGTGGCAGACAACAGCGGTGAGCAACCGCTGACCGCCAAGGCGGACCAGTCCACGGCCGACGGGGTGGCCAAGAACCCGGAGCGGGACACGGACAGCGACGAGGCACGGGGGAGCGGCGTGACCGAGGGTCCGGGGAAGAAGGCCTCGCCTCCCGAACTGCACAGCGGTCACAAGCTCGCCAGACGCTACCGACTGGAGGAGTGCGTCACCCGTCTGGACGGATTCAGCAGTTGGCGTGCGGTCGACGAGAAACTCCGTCGTGCCGTCGGCGTGCACATCCTTCCCGCGGACCATGTACGAGCCCGTTCCGTCCTGGCTGCCGCCCGTTCTTCCGCGCTGCTCGGTGATCCGCGCTTCGTCCAGGTTCTGGACGCCGTCGAGGAGAACGACCTCGTCTACGTCGTGCACGAGTGGCTGCCCGACGCCACCGAGCTGACCACGCTCCTCACGACCGGCCCGCTGGAGCCGCACGACGCCTACCAGATGGTCAGTCAGGTCGCCTCCGCCATGGCCGCCGCGCACCGCGAGGGCCTCGCCCATCTGCGGCTGAACCCGAACGCCGTGCTGCGTGCCTCGACCGGCCAGTGGCGCATCCGGGGCCTGGCCGTGAACGCCGCGCTGCGCGGCATCAGCTCCGACACCCCGCAGCGCACCGACACCGAGGGGATCGGCGCCCTGCTGTACGCCGCGCTGACCCAGCGCTGGCCGTACGAGAGCGACGCATACGGTCTGTCCGGCCTCCCCAAGGGCGTCGGTCTGATCGCACCGGACCAGGTACGGGCCGGTGTCCACCGGGGCCTGTCCGAATTGGCCATGCGCGCACTCGCCAACGACGGGGCCACTGCCTCCCGGCACGAGGCTCCGTGCACCACGCCGGAGGAGCTGGTGAAGGCGATCGGCGAGATGCCGCGCATCCGCCCGCCGGAGCCGGCGTTCACGGCTCCGCCCGAGTACCAGCGCACGACCTACCAGCAGGGCACGTACGGCCGCCCGGCGCCGCACCCCGGCGTGGCCCAGCCGATCGTGCCTCCGCCGCCCCCGTTGCAGAGCCGCACGGGCAAGGCCCTGAAGTGGGCGGTGTCGGCCCTGCTCATCGCCGCCCTCGGTCTGGGCAGCTGGCAGTTGGCGGACGCCCTGATGGACCGGGGTGGCAAGTCGGAGGACACCAACAAGAGCCAGACGACGGACGACGGCGACAAGGGCGCGGCGAAGCCGAAGCCACAGCCAATAAAGATCCAGAACGCCCGGGAGTTCACCGCCGACGGCCCCACCCAGAACTCCGGTGCCGAACCCAAGACCTACGACGGCAACCCGTCGACGTACTGGAAGACCAAGAGCTTCCTCGCGGGTCCGCCGATCGCGCCGTACAAGCCGGGTGTGGGCATCGTGTACGACCTCGGCTCGGCGAAGAACCTCAGCACCGCCACCCTCGACATGCGCTACGGCGGCGACCACACGACGGTCGAGTTGTACGCTGCGGATTCGCTGACGCCGGCGTCGCTGGGCTCCATGACGAAGATCGGCAGCGTCACGACCACGGGCACCACCGCCACGGTGAAGGTCACCAAGTCGGTCAAGACGCAGTACGTCCTCGTCTGGCTGACGGCCGTGCCGAACTCGGGGTACGACTCCACCCTGTACTCCACGGCGGGCTGGAAGCAGGCCATCGGCGAAGTGAAGTTCACAGGCTGACGTCGCACCCGGACCGGAGGGGGCAGATGGCGGAGGACGCCGGATACGACGGAGTGAGCGACAAGGACCTGCTCGCCCGCCATGTGGAAGGCGACTCCCATGCCTTCGGCGAGATCGTCCGGCGGCATCGGGATCGGCTCTGGGCGGTCGCGCTGCGGACGCTGGGGGACCGCGAGGAGGCCGCCGACGCGGTCCAGGACGCCCTGGTGTCGGCTTACCGGGCCGCTCATACCTTCCGGGGCCAGTCGGCTGTCACAACATGGCTGCACCGGATCACGGTGAACGCCTGCCTGGACCGTGCCCGCAAGGTGGCCTCGCGGAAGACGTCACCGGTCGACGACACCGAGCGGCTGGAGCAGCTGCTGGAGCCGCATGAGGCGGCCTCGGCGCCGGCCGAGCGGAACGATGTGCAGCGCCAGCTCTTCGAGGCACTCGGCACCCTCCCGCACGACCAGAGAGCCGCCCTGGTCCTGGTGGACATGCAGGGATACCCCGTGGCCGAGGCCGCCGAGATTCTCGACGTGCCGACGGGCACGGTGAAGAGCCGATGCGCCCGGGGCAGAGCGCGACTGCTGCCTCTCCTCACTCATCTACGGCCGGAAGGTTCCGGAAACGGGAAAGAACCCGGCACGGGACGGAACCGGGTGGAGGGGACATCCGTCCCACCTGCAACGGGGTCTCCGAGAGGAGCCCCGAAGAACGCCAGACCGAGCGATTCAGCCGTAGTGAAGGGCGGAGGTGGGCGAGCGTGACTTCCACGACAGACACGGCCGGGCACCCGGACGTCGCGGAGATCTCCGACCTCACCGAAGGCCTTCTGCCTCCGGCCCGCAGCGCGGATGTACAGCGCCATCTGGACACATGCGAGCTGTGCGCGGACGTCCATGCCTCACTGGAGGAGATCCGGGGGCTGCTGGGATCCGTATCGGAAGCAGAGCGTATGCCGGCTGACGTGGCCAGTCGTATCGATGCCGCCCTCGCCGCCGAGGCACTCCTCGGCGCCTCCGCCCCCGGACCGTCGAGCGCCGGAGTCCCCGGCGAGATCGAGCCGGGCAGGGAGAACGGCGAGGGTCATGTTTCACGTGAAACATCGGTTGCCTCGGACCGGCCTCCTGGTCGTCCACAGGCGACGACCGGTCCGGGACGCCAGGGGCGCGAGCGAGGGCGGCGGCGCAGGCGCGTGATGCTCGGGGCCGTTCTCACCGCGGCCGTCCTCGGGGCCGGGTCGCTGGTGATCGAGTCGCTGGGCGACCATTCCTCCGACACCACCGCCCACGGAGAGCCTTCGCCCTCCGTCGGGCCCTTCTCCGGCGCGAGTGTCCAGAGCCAGGTGAAGGATCTACTCGTCACCAAGAAGAGCACCCAGCGGGGATCCCCCAGCCAGCGGCCTCGTTCGGGCCTCAAGTCCGACCAGAACACCCCCGGGTCGACCGAGAGCGCGAACACCCTGATCCAGACCGAGGCATCCGTCCCCGATTGCATTCGGGCCGCACTCCACCAGGGGGACGACGTCTTGGGTGCCAAGGCCGGAAGGTACGACGGAAAGTCCGCCTATCTGGTCGTGGTGCCCGACGCCGGCGACAGCGCACGGGTCACGATCTACATCGTCGATGCGGCCTGTATCGGACAGCAGCCCGCTTCATCGGGCACCGTGCTGTTGAAGAAGTCCTATCCACGCCCCTGAGCTGCCGGCCACGACAGCAGCCACCGCAGCGACAGATCACATGTGGCGTGTGCCCCGGCACAGTGGGAATGCGCGCCCCGTAGGATCCGTTGGGTGGGGTGAGAGTTCTGAAAGGCACTCCCACCGGTCGACCGACGCAGACCAGAGACGAGGAAACAAGCCGTGAGCGACGTCCGTAACGTGATCATCATCGGCTCCGGGCCCGCAGGCTACACGGCGGCGCTCTACACCGCGCGCGCGTCGCTGAAGCCCCTGGTGTTCGAGGGCGCCGTCACCGCCGGTGGCGCGCTGATGAACACCACCGAGGTCGAGAACTTCCCGGGCTTCCGCGACGGCATCATGGGCCCCGACCTCATGGACAGCATGCGGGCGCAGGCCGAGCGTTTCGGCGCCGAACTGGTCCCGGACGACATCGTCTCGGTCGACCTGGAGGGTGACATCAAGACCGTCACCGACACCGCCGGCACGGTGCACCGGGCGAAGGCCGTCATCGTCGCCACCGGATCCCAGCACCGCAAGCTGGGCCTGCCGAACGAGGACGCGCTCTCCGGTCGCGGTGTCTCCTGGTGCGCCACCTGTGACGGCTTCTTCTTCAAGGACCAGGACATCGCCGTGATCGGCGGCGGCGACACCGCGATGGAGGAGGCCACCTTCCTCTCGCGCTTCGCCAAGTCCGTGACGATCGTCCACCGCCGGGACACCCTGCGCGCCTCCAAGGCGATGCAGGAGCGCGCCTTCGGCGACCCGAAGATCAAGTTCGTGTGGGACAGCGAGGTCGCCGAGATCCAGGGCGAACAGAAGCTCTCCGGTCTGAAGCTGCGCAACGTCAAGACCGGCGAACTGTCGGAGCTGCCCGTGACCGGTCTGTTCATCGCGATCGGCCACGACCCGCGCACCGAGCTGTTCAAGAGCCAGCTGGACCTGGACGAGGAGGGCTACCTGAAGGTCGCCTCCCCGTCCACCCGCACCAATGTCACCGGTGTCTTCGCCGCCGGTGACGTGGTCGACCACACCTACCGCCAGGCGATCACCGCGGCCGGCACCGGCTGCTCCGCTGCCCTCGACGCCGAGCGCTTCCTCTCCGCCCTCGCGGACGAGGACAAGGCGGAGCCCGAGAAGACCGCCGCCGTCTGACCTTCCCCCTTCCCCCTCGCCTCACCGCACGATCGAGTTAAGGAGCCCGCCGTGGCCGGCACCCTGAAGAATGTGACCGACGATTCCTTCGAGCAGGACGTCCTCAAGAACGACAAGCCCGTCCTGGTGGACTTCTGGGCCGCCTGGTGCGGCCCGTGCCGCCAGATCGCCCCGTCCCTCGAAGCCATCGCTGCCGAGTACGGCGACAAGATCGAGATCGTCAAGCTCAACATCGACGAGAACCCGAACACGGCCGCCAAGTACGGCGTCATGTCCATCCCGACCCTGAACGTCTACCAGGGTGGCGAGGTCGCCAAGACGATCGTCGGCGCCAAGCCGAAGGCCGCGATCGTTCGCGACCTTGAGGAGTTCATCGCCGAGTGACGTTTCACGTGAAACACGAATGGGCCAACCCGCATGGGCTGGCCCATTCGCTTTAGAGCGGTCGCAGCGCAGGCTCCTTCTGTACCGCTCCCAGAAGCCGGTCGAGCGCCATCTCCACGTCTTCCTTCCAGGAGAGCGTCGAGCGCAGCTCCAGCCGCAGCCGGGGATGTGTGGGGTGTTGCCGGACGGTCTTGAACCCCACGGCCAGCAGATGATCCGCCGGCAACAGGCAGGCGGGCTCCTTCCAGCGGGCGTCGCCGAAGGCCTCGATCGCCCGGAAGCCTCGGCGCAGCAGGTCCTTGGCGACCGTCTGCACGAGCACACGGCCCAGCCCCTGGCCCTGATAGCCGGGCATGATGAACGCCGTCATCAGCTGTACGGCGTCCGGCGAAACGGGGCTGGTGGGGAAGGCCATCGAGCGCGGGACATAGGCCGGAGGGGCGTAGAGCGCAAAACCCACCGGCACGTCATCGACGTACGCCACGCGGCCGCACGATCCCCAGTCCAGCAGGACGGCAGAGATCCAGGCCTCCTTCTCCAGCGCGGAGGTGCCCGCCTTTACCGCCGCTTCACCGCTGACAGGGTCCAACTCCCAGAAGACACACGAACGGCAGCGGGAGGGAAGGTCCTGAAGGTTGTCCAGCGTGAGCGGCACGAGCCGACGCCCCATGAAGGCTGTTCCTCGCTTCCTTCGCCCGCCGCATCACGAGCGGCTGTCAGAGCGCTCCGCTCCCTGAGCAGGCTGCCGACGAATCCGCCGACCACCCCAAGGCCCAGGCCCGCGCTCACCAGTCCGGTGCGGCTCATCGATCGCATGGCCCCCGTCTCCCCACTCAGAGATACAGACGCTGTCCGGTGGATGTGCCATACCCGATCGCATCGTATCCACGATGCGATTCGCTCGATAGCGACTCGAAGCAAAAGAGCGGGCCGTGTCCGATACACACCGGACATGACCCGCTCCCGTTACGACCGAGTCGGTCGAGCCAGGATCAGTCGTCCTGGTCCTCCGCCACGTTCTCCTGAAGCTCGCCGTGCAGCACCGGCCCCTCGCCCGGCGCGAGCGTGCTCAGAATCCGCTGCAGATCGTCCACGGAGGCGAACTCGACGGTGATCTTGCCCTTCTTCTGACCGAGGTCGACCTTCACCCGGGTCTCGAAGCGGTCCGACAGTCGGGTCGCCAGCTCGTTCAGTGCTGGGGAGAGCCGGGAGCCGGCGCGCGGGCCCTTGGAGCGCTGAGGCTTCTGGGGCCGCGAGCCCATGAGGGTGACGATCTCCTCGACGGCTCGCACGGACAGCCCCTCGGCCACGATGCGGTGAGCCAGCCGGTCCTGCTCCTCAGAGTCCGTGACGGACAGCAGGGCTCGGGCGTGACCGGCGGAGAGGACCCCGGCGGCAACCCGCTTCTGAACCGTCGGTGAGAGCTTCAGCAGACGCAGGGTGTTGGAGACCTGGGGCCGGGAACGCCCGATCCGGTCGGCCAGCTGGTCGTGCGTGCAATTGAAGTCCTTCAGCAGCTGGTCGTAGGCGGCTGCCTCTTCCAGCGGGTTCAGCTGCGCACGGTGCAGGTTCTCCAGCAGCGCATCAAGAAGGAGCTTCTCGTCCTCCGTGGCGCGGACGATCGCCGGGATGGCCTCCAGGCCGGCCTCACGGCAGGCCCGCCAGCGGCGCTCACCCATGATCAGCTCATAGCGGCCGGGCCCCAGCTGCCGTACGACGACCGGCTGGAGGAGACCGACCTCCTTGATGGAGGTGACCAATTCATGGAGCGCGTCCTCGTCGAAGACATCACGCGGCTGCCGGGGGTTGGGAGAGATCGCGTCAAGAGGGATCTCGGCGAAGTGCGCGCCCATCGGAGGAGCCGGCGTCTCCGCGCCCGGGCTTGCCGAGGGCTCCTCGGTTTCATGTGAAACAGGCGGCAGCGTGGCCACCTTCGCCGCGGCGACTCCGCGGTCAGTCGTCAGCACCGGGACCGCTGCCGGCGAGGTGGAGGCTCCGCCTCCCAGCGCGGCCGGAGCCGGGGTCTTTTCGGTCGGTGCAGCGGGGATCAGTGCGCCGAGCCCACGGCCCAGCCCCCTCCGTCGCTCGCTCACTGGATCCCCTCCACCATGCTCGGGTCGTTCTGAGCGCCGATGTGGGCCTGGCTCGCGTCGTAGCTGATGCCAATGCCTTTCAGCGCGATTTCTCGGGCCGCCTCAAGATACGAGAGGGCACCGCTCGATCCAGGATCGTAAGTCAGCACCGTCTGCCCGTAACTCGGCGCCTCGGAGATACGGACCGAGCGGGGGATGCTCGTCCGCAGCACCTCGTCGCCGAAGTGGGTGCGCACCTCTTCGGCGACCTGGGAAGCGAGACGCGTCCGGCCGTCGTACATGGTGAGCAGGATGGTCGACACATGCAGCGTGGGGTTGAGGTGCCCCCGCACCAGGTCGACGTTGCGCAGCAGCTGGCCCAGACCCTCCAGTGCGTAGTACTCGCACTGGATCGGGATCAGGACCTCCTGGCCCGCCACCAGCGCGTTGACCGTCAGCAGGCCGAGCGAGGGCGGACAGTCGATGAGGATGTAGTCCAAGGGCTGTTCGTACGCCTGGATCGCCCGCTGCAGTCGGCTCTCCCGGGCCACCAGGGAGACCAGCTCGATCTCGGCACCGGCGAGATCGATGGTGGCGGGAGCGCAGAAGAGACCTTCCACGTCGGAGACCGGTTGGACGACCTCGGCCAGAGGCTTGCTCTCCACCAACACGTCGTAGATCGAAGGGACTTCGGCGTGGTGGTCGATGCCGAGCGCGGTGGACGCGTTGCCCTGGGGGTCGAGGTCGATCACCAGGACACGGCCGCCATGCAGAGCCAGCGAAGCGGCAAGGTTGACGGTCGTCGTCGTCTTGCCCACGCCGCCCTTCTGGTTGGCGACCACGATGACTCGGGTCTGCTCCGGTCGTGGCAGGCCTTCGCCGGCGCGGCCCAGAGCCTCCACCGCCAGTTGGGCCGCACGACCGATGGGAGTGTCGTCCATCGGAGGCGGTGTTTCACGTGAAACATCCGCCCCCATCGACTCGGTACGGGGACCGGGGACCGGATCGGTCATCGGTCCCGCGATGTTGGCGTCGGACCGCAAGGATTCACTCTCCTCGACTTCAGGCTCGCAATGAACAGAGCCTCCCATGCCTTCGGGGTCGTGAACCAGTGAGGCCTGGTGTTCTGTGGAGAAATCCACCTCTGTGGACAACTCCGTTGCCCCTCTGAGTGAACCGAGAGGCTTACGGTCGCGGGGTTCGGCCGCGGCGCGGCCACGACTGATGATGCCGTGCAGCAGTGAGCGACGTTTCACGTGAAACACGATGCACAGTGGCTGCGACCGGACCCCTGCGACACTCCGTCCTGCGTAGGTTTGGCACCTTGTGTGGAGTACGTTTCGTGGTCAGGACGGGTCAGCGACGGCGACGTGCCCGGCCCGTCCGTGCCGCCTTCGCCCGCTTCGCCGCGAACCGCACACCGCCGGGGCTCTCGCCGACCTCGACCCGCACGACGGTGGACAGCGGGTCCACCACTCCCTCGCCCACATGCAGGATGGACGTCTCCACCGCGCCGAGCTTGCTGAGTGCCGTGGCCGCGGCCTTCAGCTCCTCTTCGGCGGTGTCCCCCTTGAGCGCGAGCATCTCGCCGTAGGGACGCAGCAGCGGGATGCCCCACGTGGCCAGACGGTCCAGCGGGGCCACGGCCCGGGCGGTCACCACATGGACGGGCGGCAGCTTCCCCAGCACCTCCTCGGCACGCCCTCGCACGACCGTGACGTGATCCAGGCCGAGCAGCTCGACGACCTCGGTGAGGAAGTTGGTGCGCCGCAGCAGCGGCTCCAACAGGGTGATGTTCAGGTCGTCCCGGACCAGAGCGAGCGGAATGCCAGGCAATCCGGCGCCGGAGCCGACATCGCAGACCGTCACTCCCTCGGGGACGGCCTCGGAGAGCACCGCGCAGTTCAGCAGATGCCGCTCCCACAGGCGGGGCACTTCCCGCGGGCCGATCAGCCCACGCTGAACGCCCGCCTCGGCGAGCAGCTCCGCGTAGCGGACCGCATCGGCGAAGCGATCACCAAATACTTCCCGCGCCTGTTCGGGCGCGGGGGGAAGCTCCGCTGCCTCCGTCACGGGGACCGTCCTTCCGTACAGCGCCGGCGCTTCACGCACCGGCCACCAGAACTACCAGGCTGACAAAGTTCGGCCCCGTCTGCTCAACAGACGGGGCCGGTGAAACGTGGGGTCCGATCAGGCGGGCAGTACGACGACGAACCGCTGCGGCTCCTCGCCCTCGGACTCGCTGCGCAGTCCCACGGCCTTGACCGCGTCGTGCACGACCTTGCGTTCGAACGGAGTCATCGGCTTGAGCTTGACGGGCTCACCGGTGCTCTTCACCTCGGCGGCGGCCTTGGCGCCGATCTCGGACAGCTCGGCCCGCTTCTTGGCCCGGTAACCCGCGATGTCCAGCATCAGCCGGCTGCGGTCGCCGGTCTCCCGGTGCACGGCGAGGCGCGTCAGCTCCTGCAGTGCCTCCAGCACCTCGCCGTCCCGGCCGACCAGCTTCTGCAGGTCGCGGCTGCCGGTGTCACTGATGATCGACACGGAGGCGCGGTCGGCCTCGACATCCATGTCGATGTCGCCGTCGAGGTCGGCGATGTCCAGCAGACCCTCCAGGTAGTCCGCCGCGATCTCACCCTCCTGCTCCAGGCGGGTGAGGGTGTCTGCACCCTCGGCAGCGGCGGAGGTGGTGCCTTCCGTCACGGGATGGGCTCCTTCTTACTTCTTGGACGGGGACTTGGGCCGCTGCGGGCCACCCTTGCGCTGGCCGGACTGGGCCTTGCTGCGGGTGCCGGAGCCGGACTTCGGGGCCTGCTTGGCAGCCGCGGGCTTGGCGTCCTGCGGCTCGTCGGACTTCTCCAGCGAGGTGGACGAGGTGGTCCCGCCCGCCTGCTTGGGCCCGCCGGACTGACGCTGGGCCTTGGACTGGCGCTTGGGCTGCTGGCGCCGCGCCGCGGCGCCGGCTGCCGTCGAGGTGCTCTCCGCACCGTCTGCGGTCTCCACCTCGGCCTGGGCCACGCTCTTCACCACGGTGCCGTCGGCCTGGGCGGCGAGACCGGCCTTGTTCAGGGCGTTGATGAACTTCCGCTCGAACTCGTTGCGGTCGCGGCCCTTGGCGACGATCGCCTTGACGATGGTCTTCTCGCTGCGGCGACGGACCTTGCCGGCGTGCGTGACGTGCTTGGTCAGGCGCTCCAGGTAGGCGGCCTGGGCCTTGGAACCCGGGGTCGGGTTGTTGCGGATGACGTACATCTGCTGGCCCATGGTCCACACGTTGGTGGTCAGCCAGTAGACGAGGACACCGACCGGGAAGTTGATACCGAAGACGGCGAACATGACCGGGAAGACGTACATCAGCATCTTCTGCTGCTGCATGAACGGCGTCTTGACCGTCGTGTCGACGTTCTTCGTCATCAGCTGACGCTGCGTGTAGAACTGCGAGAACGACATCAGGACGATCATGACCGCGGTCACGACCCGGACGTCGGTCAGCGAGGCGCCGAGCGCTGCGACCGTCTCCGAGCTGTTCATGAACTTCGCGGCGAGCGGGGCGCCGAAGATGTGCGCATGACGGGCGCTGGCGAGCAGCGGCTCGTTGATGACGCCGATGGTCTTGCCCGTCGCGATGCCGTTGAGCACGTGATACAGGGCGAAGAAGAACGGGGACTGCGCCAGGATGGGAAGGCACGAGGAGAGCGGGTTGGTGCCCGTCTCCTTGTACAGCTTCATCATCTCTTCGGACTGGCGCTGCCGGTCGTTCTTGTAGCGCTCCTGGATCTTCTTCATCTCCGGCTGGAGCGTCTGCATCGCGCGCGTCGACTTGATCTGCTTCACGAAGAGCGGGATCAGGCAGATACGGATCAGGATCACCAGGGACACGATGGACAGGCCCCAGGCCCACCCGGTGTCAGGCCCGAAGATCGCCCCGTACACCTTGTGGAACTGGACGATGACCCAGGAGACGGGCCAGGTGATGAAACTGAAGAGGCTGGCAATCGTGTCCACTAATCATGCTCCTTGGGCATGGGACGAAGTCTCTGCGGCCGGGCTCGGAGGAAGCTCGGAAGAGAGCTTCTCTTCGGTGGCCGGTTCGGCGGCGGAGGGCCCGCCCCTGCGTGCACGCCAAGCGTCGCGCAGCATTTCGTGCCACCGCGGACGCTTGCGCGGCGGAACATGGTCCACACCGCCCAGCGACCACGGATTGCACCGGAGGATGCGCCAGGCGGTGAGTGCCGTTCCCTTGATCGCACCATGCCGGTCGATGGCCGTATAGCCGTAGTGGGAGCACGACGGGTAGTACTTGCACACCGGCCCCAGCAGTGGACTGATCGTCCACTGGTACAGCTTGATCAGAGCCAGCAGCGGGTACTTCATCGCGTGCCCCCTCCCAGCAGCCGCTGAAGGGCGGCATCCAGGTCTCGGGCCAGCTGTGCGTGGTCTGCGTCGCCCGCTCCGGGCAGCGCTCGTACGACTACCAGGCTACCGGGGGGAAACAGGGCGACTCGGTCACGCATCAGATGACGCAGTCTGCGCTTCACTTTGTTGCGCACGACCGCACCACCCACGGCCTTGCTCACGACGAAACCCGCACGCGTCGGGGGAGCGCTCTCCCCAGGCGCGTGCGGGTCCGTGGCACCGCTACGAAGGTGGACGACGAGAGTCGGGCGTCCTGCCCGGCGTCCTCGTCGGACCGCGGTCGCGAAGTCCTCGCGCCGCCTCAGCCGGTTCTCGGTAGGCAGCACGACGTCATGACCTGATCGAAATCAGGCGGACAGGCGGGCGCGACCCTTGCTACGGCGGGACGCGAGAATCGCGCGGCCGGCACGGGTGCGCATACGCAGCCGGAAGCCGTGGGTCTTCGCGCGACGACGGTTGTTCGGCTGGAAGGTGCGCTTGCTCACTCGGGGGCTCCAGAAAATCGGTAGTGGCGGGGTGCCGTCTTGGCTGTCACCGTGCGCCCACGAGTAGCTCGCGTCACGCCCGAGTGCACCGCTTCCCGATCACCTGACGTGATCTGTGCCCATCGGAGGCAGGCGGCAGCAGCCATCGACAACTCGACCTGGTTACGGTACGCGGGGCTACGCCATCCGGTCAAACCGAGAGTCACGGAGAGACACTATCCACAGGCTGGGGACAACAACTTGAACCGCACCCGCCGCGCTGACTACCGTGGCTGGACTCCGATTCGTTCTTTTGTCCCCCGCCCCGGCGGGTTTGACCCACCGACCACCCGATGTACACCCCGACCCGTTCCGCGATCACACGTTCGTGGGACCTGTGAGAGAGCGTGCCCTGTGGCTGACGTACCTGCCGATCTTGCCGCAGTGTGGCCACGAGTACTGGAGCAGCTCCTCGGAGAGGGCCGCGGACAGGGTGTCGAGGCGAAGGACGAACACTGGATCCGGCGCTGCCAGCCGCTCGCGCTGGTGGCGGACACCGCTCTGCTCGCCGTACCGAACGAATTCGCGAAGGGTGTCCTGGAGGGCCGTCTCGCGCCGGTCGTCAGCGAGACGCTGAGCCGCGAGTGCGGCCGCCCCATCCGCATCGCGATCACCGTGGACGACTCCGCCGGCGAGCCGCAGGCTCCCGCGGCGCCGGTGCAGCAGACGCCGAAGCCGCGCTACGAGGAGCCGGAGCTGCCGTCCGGCCCGTCGTACGAGGAACGGTCGTACGAGGAGCGGTCGTACGAGGGCTACGGCCGCCACCGCGCCGCCGAACACCCGCCTGCCGACCATCAGACCCGCGCCGACCAGCTTCCCGCCGTGCGCCCGGCCTACCCTTCCGAGTACCAGCGCCGCGAGCCCGGCAGCTGGCCGCGTCCCGCTCAGGACGAGTACGGCTGGCAGCAGCCGCGGCTCGGCTTCCCCGAGCGCGACCCGTACGCCTCGCCGTCGTCCCAGGACGCCTACGGCTCCGGTCCGGACGCCTACGGCCCGCCGTCGTCGGACTACCGCCCGCAGGGCATGGACCGGTCGCCGTACGAGCAGCAGCGCGGCGAGTACGACAGCCCGCGCGCGGACTACGACCCCGGGCGCCCCGACTATGACTCCGCGCGCCCCGAGTACGAACCGGCGCGCGCCGAGTACGACCAGCGCGACCCCGTCCGCCGTGAGCTGCCCGAGCAACCGGCGGGCGCCGGCCCGGCGCACCGCGGCGGTCCCGGCCGCCCGGACCTGCCCGCGACCGGCGGCACCGGAGCGCCCGGCCCGCTCGCCGCACAGCCCGCGCCGGCGAGCGGCCCCGGCGAGCCGACGGCACGGCTGAACCCCAAGTACCTCTTCGACACGTTCGTCATCGGCGCCTCCAACCGGTTCGCGCACGCCGCCGCCGTCGCCGTGGCCGAGGCACCGGCCAAGGCCTACAACCCGCTCTTCATCTACGGGGAGTCGGGACTCGGCAAGACGCACCTGCTGCACGCGATCGGGCACTACGCGCGCAGCCTCTACCCGGGCACGCGGGTGCGGTACGTCAGCTCGGAGGAGTTCACCAACGAGTTCATCAACTCCATCCGCGACGGCAAGGGCGACAGCTTCCGCAAGCGCTACCGCGAGATGGACATCCTGCTGGTCGACGACATCCAGTTCCTCGCGGACAAGGAGTCGACGCAGGAGGAGTTCTTCCACACCTTCAACACGCTCCACAACGCCAACAAGCAGATCGTGCTGTCCTCCGACCGGCCGCCCAAGCAGCTGGTCACGCTGGAGGACCGGCTGCGGAACCGTTTCGAGTGGGGTCTGATCACCGACGTCCAGCCGCCCGAGCTGGAGACGCGCATCGCGATCCTGCGCAAGAAGGCGGTGCAGGAGCAGCTGAACGCGCCGCCGGAGGTGCTGGAGTTCATCGCCTCCCGGATCTCCCGGAACATCCGTGAGCTGGAGGGCGCGCTGATCCGGGTGACGGCGTTCGCCTCGCTCAATCGCCAGCCGGTGGACCTGGGCCTGACCGAGATCGTCCTGAAGGACCTGATCCCCGGCGGCGAGGACACCGCGCCCGAGATCACGGCCACGGCGATCATGGCGGCCACCGCGGACTACTTCGGGCTGACGGTGGAGGATCTGTGCGGTACGTCGCGCGGGCGGGCCCTGGTCACCGCGCGGCAGATCGCCATGTACCTGTGCCGTGAGCTGACGGATCTGTCATTGCCGAAGATCGGGGCGCAGTTCGGCGGGCGCGACCATACGACCGTGATGCACGCCGACCGCAAGATCCGGGCGCTGATGGCCGAGCGGCGGTCGATCTACAACCAGGTGACCGAGCTGACCAACCGGATCAAGAACGGGTGAGGTGCGGCTGACGCCGGCTGCGCGACTGCGCCGAGGGCGCCTTCGGGATACGGATCCCGGGGGCGCCCTTCGCCATGTGGGTGCGTTCCCTGTTCGCCACCAGGTGTTCGATTTTCCGCCGGGTTACGGCTGCTCTCCACAGATTCGGGGACTTTTTTCCCTCCACATCCTGGGGACTGCGGAGTTGTCCCGAACAGCGTCCACAGGTAGTCGGCTCATACGCCGTTCGCCCAGCTCAGCAGCCTGTGGAATCGTGGATGAACGATCTCCACAGACTGTGGACAAGGGAAGGATCCACAGGCTGTGCACGGAGTTGTCCACCGACGACCCACAGGCCGACGCCGGTTGTCCCCAGCAATACCCGGCTTCTCCACATGGCTGTCCACTGTTCGGCAACGCGACGCACCCTCTCACCGCGTCGAGTGAAAGCCGTCACACGAAGGTGCCGGGTTGGGGTGTGGGAAACGTGGGTAAACCTGGGGACGCAGCTGGGGAGAACTGCCCTCAGGCTGTGGGCGGAGTGTGCAGAACTTTCTGTTCTCCACAGACACCCCTGGTTGTCCACCGCCTCCACCCACAGGCCCCGTGGACAAAATTCCGGCCCTGAGCTGGGCAAACGAGGTTATCCACGGTATCCACAGGCCCTACTACTACTCCCGACTAGAGAGAGCTCGGCAATCGTTTTGAAGCGGGGCCTGTGCACAACTCGCTGTCTCGCGCCCGACTGCCCCTAGGAGCGACTTGACCCCGACGGGCACCTACTGTCAGTGCCGTGCGTCAGACTGGTCCCCGGTGTCCTTCCCTCCGCAGTGAGCGGTGACACCGAGTCGGAGGACTCAGTAGCAACAGCAGGAGGCGGCTTACGGTGAAGATCCGGGTGGAACGCGACGTACTCGCGGAGGCAGTGGCGTGGGCGGCACGCAGCCTCCCGGCCCGTCCGCCGGCGCCTGTCCTCGCCGGCCTCCTCCTCAAGGCCGAGGACGGCCAGCTGAGCCTGTCGAGCTTCGACTACGAGGTCTCCGCGCGCGTGTCCGTGGAAGCCGAGGTCGAGGAGGAGGGCACCGTCCTCGTCTCCGGCCGGCTGCTCGCCGACATCTCCCGCGCGCTGCCCAACCGGCCGGTGGAGATTTCCACAGACGGTGTACGGGCGACGGTGGTCTGCGGGTCCTCCCGGTTCACCCTGCACACCCTGCCTGTGGAGGAGTACCCGGCGCTGCCGCAGATGCCGAACGCGACCGGTACGGTCCCCGGCGAGGTCTTCGCGGCCGCCGTCTCCCAGGTGGCCATCGCCGCCGGCCGTGACGACACGCTGCCCGTCCTCACCGGTGTGCGCATCGAGATCGAGGGCGACACGGTCACCCTGGCCTCCACCGACCGCTACCGCTTCGCCGTCCGCGAGTTCCTGTGGAAGCCGGAGAACCCGGACGCCTCCGCGGTCGCCCTGGTCCCGGCCAAGACGCTGCTGGACACCGCCAAGTCGCTCGGCGCCGGTGACAGCGTGACGCTGGCGCTGTCCGGCTCGGGCGCGGGCGAGGGCCTGATCGGTTTCGAGGGCGCCGGGCGTCGTACGACCACGCGGCTGCTGGAGGGCGACCTGCCGAAGTACCGCACGCTGTTCCCGACCGAGTTCAACTCCGTCGCCGTGATCGAGACCGCACCCTTCGTGGAGGCCGTCAAGCGTGTGGCGCTGGTGGCCGAGCGCAACACCCCGGTGCGACTGAGCTTCGAGAAGGGTGTGCTGATCCTGGAGGCCGGGTCCAGCGACGACGCACAGGCTGTGGAAAGGGTCGACGCCCAGCTGGACGGCGACGACATCTCCATCGCCTTCAACCCGACGTTCCTGCTGGACGGTCTGAGCGCGATCGACTCCCCGGTGGCCCAGCTGTCGTTCACGACGTCCACGAAGCCGGCGCTCCTCAGTGGGAAGCCGGCGGTGGATGCCGAGGCCGACGACGCGTACAAGTACCTGATCATGCCGGTGCGGCTGAGCGGCTGAGCGGCCGACCTTTTTCCACAGCTGTGCATGGTGCCGGGTGCTCTCACGGGTGCCCGGCACCGCAGGTCAGGGGCGTAACGCATGAGCGGGTATGCCCACAACTGTGCGTGACTGGGCGGGTTTAGGCTCGCCTTCGGCACCTCGTGCCTCTCACGCCACACAGCGACCTAAGGAACACAACTGATGGAGCTCGGTCTCGTCGGCCTCGGCAAGATGGGCGGCAACATGCGCGAGCGGATCCGCCGCGCGGGCCACACCGTCATCGGATACGACCGCAACGCGGACCTCGCGGATGTCCACAGCCTGGAAGAGCTTGTGGGCAAGCTCAGCGGTCCGCGCGTGGTCTGGGTGATGGTCCCGGCCGGCGAGCCCACCCAGTCGACCATCGACCAGCTCGCCGAGCTGCTGGAGCCCGGCGACGTGGTCGTGGACGGCGGCAACTCCCGCTGGACGGACGACGAGCGGCACGCCGAGGAGCTGGCGGCCAAGGGCATAGGCTTCGTCGACTGCGGTGTCTCCGGCGGCGTGTGGGGCCTGGAGAACGGGTACGCGCTGATGTACGGCGGCGACGCCGAGAACGTCGCCAAGGTGCAGCCGGTCTTCGACGCGCTGAAGCCGGCGGGCGACTTCGGCTCGGTGCACGCCGGCAAGGTCGGCGCGGGCCACTTCGCGAAGATGGTCCACAACGGCATCGAATACGCGATGATGCAGGCGTACGCCGAGGGCTGGGAGCTGCTGGAGAAGGTCGACTCCGTCACGGACGTCCGCGAGGTGTTCCGCTCGTGGCAGGAGGGCACCGTCATCCGGTCCTGGCTGCTGGACCTCGCCGTCAACGCCCTCGACGAGGACGAGCACCTGGAGGGCCTGCGCGGTTATGCACAGGACTCCGGTGAGGGACGCTGGACCGTGGAGGCCGCGATCGACCACGCGGTGCCGCTGCCGGCGATCACCGCGTCGCTGTTCGCGCGGTTCGCCTCCCGGCAGGAGGACTCGCCGCAGATGAAGATGATCGCCGCGCTGCGCAACCAGTTCGGCGGTCACGCCGTAGAGAAGAAGTAGTCCACAAGGACCCGCAGGGATCCACAGGGCCGCCCCGTGAGGCCCGGGATCCACAGTCCATCAGCACTCTGGGGAAGGCCGGCGGAACGACCATGCACGTCACGCATCTTTCGCTGGCCGACTTCCGCTCGTACGCCCGGGCCGAGGTTCCGCTCGATCCGGGGGTCACCGCATTCGTCGGCCCGAACGGGCAGGGCAAGACCAATCTGGTGGAGGCGGTCGGATACCTCGCCACCCTCGGCAGCCACCGGGTCGCCTCCGACGCCCCCCTCGTCCGCATGGGCGCCGAGCGCGCCGTCATCCGGGCGCAGGTCCGCCAGGGCGACCGGCAGCAGCTGGTCGAGCTGGAGCTGAACCCCGGCAGGGCCAACCGTGCCCGCATCAACCGGTCCTCGCAGGTCAGACCGAGGGACGTGCTGGGGATCGTACGGACCGTGCTGTTCGCGCCCGAGGATCTCGCCCTCGTCAAAGGCGACCCGGGGGAACGGCGGCGGTTCCTCGACGAGCTGATCACCGCCCGGTCACCGCGCATGGCCGGGGTGCGCTCCGACTACGAGCGCGTGCTCAAGCAGCGGAACACCCTGCTCAAGACGGCCGCCCTGGCGCGTCGGCACGGCGCGCGGAGGGGGGCACCTGCCGGGCGGGCGGATTCGAGCCCGGGGGCGGATCTGTCCACGCTCGACGTGTGGGACCAGCATCTGGCGCGTGCGGGCGCCGAGCTGCTCGCGCAGCGGCTGGACCTGATCGCCGCGCTGCAGCCGCTGGCCGACAAGGCGTACGAGCAGCTGGCCCCCGGCGGCGGGCCGCTGGCGCTGGAGTACAAGCCGTCCGCGCCCGGCGAGGCCCATACGCGCGAGGACCTCTACACCCAGCTGATGGCGGCCCTGGCCGAGGCGCGCAAGCAGGAGATCGAGCGCGGTGTCACCCTTGTCGGCCCGCACCGGGACGATGTGATTCTCAAACTCGGTCAGCTGCCGGCCAAGGGGTACGCCTCGCACGGCGAGTCCTGGTCCTACGCGCTCGCTCTGCGGCTGGCCTCCTACGACCTGCTGCGGGCCGAGGGCAACGAACCGGTGCTGGTCCTGGACGACGTCTTCGCCGAGCTGGACACGCGCCGCCGCGAGCGGCTGGCCGAGCTGGTCGCGCCCGGTGAGCAGGTGCTGGTCACCGCGGCCGTGGACGACGACGTACCGCATGTGCTGGCCGGGGCGCGGTACGCCGTGTCCGGCGGGACGGTGGAGCGCGTATGAGCACCGGCGAACCCGCTCCCGGGAAGGCTCCGGGACCCACCCCGCAGAACGTTCCGGAACCCTCCGGCGTCGACCTCGCGCGCGTGGCGTTGCGCGCGGCGAAGGAACAGGCACGCGCGCGGGGTGACGCGGCGCGGCAGAAGAAGCAGGCGCGGCGCGGCGGTGGGCTGCGCTCCGGTGCGCGCGCCGACGGGCGCGACCCCATGGCGCTGGGTGCCGCGATCAACCGGCTGCTGACCGAGCGCGGCTGGGAGACCCCCGCGGCGGTGGGCGGTGTGATGGGCCGCTGGCCGCAGATCGTCGGCGAGGACCTGGCCAAGCACTGTGTGCCGCAGCGGTACGACGAGGACGAGCGGGTGCTGGTCGTGAGCTGCGACTCGACGGCCTGGGCGACCCAGCTGCGCCACCTCGCGCCCGCGCTGGTCGCCCGCCTCAACGAGGACCTGGGGCACGGCACCGTGCGGATGATCAAGGTGCTCAATCCGGGCGGTCCGGCCCGCCGCTACGGTCCGCTGCGGGCTCCGGGGAGCTCCGGGCCCGGCGATACGTACGGGTGACGTACATCACGTTGGAGCGGGGGGCCGTGCCGTGTGCCTGCCGCCGTATCACAGGTGTGGACGGCCGTCGTGGCGCGGGCGGACGGCCATCTGACCCCCCGGTAGCCAAGGGTTGACGGCTCGAAGCGCTGAGTGCCGCTGTGAGCCCCTTGGAGCCCCCATCCGTATATCGGGACCCGGTCGAGGCCGGTTCAGGGCGGCACATGGGGACTCAGGTACCGGCAAACCCCCATCGATGTCAGAGCTACCGGTAGACTGGAAGACAATCCCGCCCCATCGTGGGGACCGCCCGGGAAAAGCTGAGCAACGCTGATCAAGGCTTACCAACGCAACATGCCGCAGCCGCTCCGGCAACCTGCCGACGAGCCCGGCTCGTGCTGTGCCAGAAAGGGCGCTTCGTGGCCGATTCCGGCAACCCCAACGAGAACATCCCGTCCACCGACGCCGGCGTGCACGGCGAGCCCGCCGAGGCCCCCGTGAACAGCGAGGCAGCAGCCTCCGCCTCCTACGACGCCAGCGCCATCACCGTGCTCGAAGGGCTGGACGCGGTCCGCAAGCGGCCCGGCATGTACATCGGTTCCACGGGCGAGCGCGGTCTGCACCACCTGGTGTACGAGGTCGTCGACAACTCCGTCGACGAGGCGCTGGCCGGGTACGCGGACACGATCGACGTCACGATCCTCGCCGACGGCGGCGTCCGGGTCGTCGACAACGGCCGTGGCATCCCGGTGGGCATCGTGCCCTCCGAGGGCAAGCCGGCCGTCGAGGTCGTGCTGACCGTGCTGCACGCCGGCGGCAAGTTCGGCGGCGGCGGTTACGCCGTCTCCGGCGGTCTGCACGGTGTGGGCGTGTCCGTCGTGAACGCGCTGTCCACGAAGGTCGCCGTCGAGGTGAGGACGGACGGCCACCGGTGGACGCAGGACTACAAGATGGGCGTCCCGACGGCCCCGCTCGCCCAGCACGAGGCGACCGAGCGGACCGGCACGTCGGTCACCTTCTGGGCCGACCCGGAGATCTTCGAGACCACCGAGTACTCCTTCGAGACGCTGTCGCGGCGTTTCCAGGAGATGGCGTTCCTCAACAAGGGTTTGACGATCAAACTCACCGACGAGCGCGAGTCCGCGAAGGCCACCAGCGGCGCGGACGAGGCGGGTGCGGACGAGAAGGCCGAGGTCAAGACCGTCACGTACTACTACGAGGGCGGCATCGTCGACTTCGTGAAGTACCTCAACTCCCGCAAGGGAGAGGCGGTTCACCCCACCGTCATCGACCTGGAGGCGGAGGACAAGGACAAGAGCCTGTCCCTCGAGGTCGCGATGCAGTGGAACAGCGGCTACACCGAGGGCGTGTACTCCTTCGCGAACATCATCCACACGCACGAGGGCGGTACCCACGAAGAGGGCTTCCGCGCCGCGCTGACGTCGCTGATCAACAAGTACGCGCGCGACAAGAAGCTGCTGCGCGAGAAGGACGACAACCTCACCGGTGACGACATCCGCGAGGGTCTGACCGCGATCATCTCGGTCAAGCTGAGCGAGCCTCAGTTCGAGGGCCAGACGAAGACCAAGCTGGGCAACACGGAGGCCAAGACCTTCGTGCAGAAGGCGGTCTACGAGCACCTCAACGACTGGCTGGACCGCAACCCGGTCGAGGCCGCGGACATCATCCGCAAGGGCATCCAGGCGGCCACCGCGCGCGTGGCGGCCCGCAAGGCCCGCGACCTGACCCGCCGCAAGGGCCTGCTGGAGTCGGCGTCCCTGCCCGGCAAGCTCTCCGACTGCCAGTCGAACGACCCCACCAAGTGCGAGATCTTCATCGTCGAGGGTGACTCCGCCGGCGGCTCGGCCAAGTCCGGCCGCAACCCGCAGTACCAGGCGATCCTCCCGATCCGCGGCAAGATCCTGAACGTGGAGAAGGCCAGGATCGACAAGATCCTGCAGAACCAGGAGATCCAGGCGCTGATCTCGGCCTTCGGCACGGGTGTGCACGAGGACTTCGACATCGAGAAGCTCCGCTATCACAAGATCATCCTGATGGCGGACGCCGACGTCGACGGCCAGCACATCAGCACCCTGCTGCTGACCTTCCTGTTCCGCTTCATGCGGCCGCTGGTCGAGGCCGGGCACGTGTACCTGTCCCGTCCCCCGCTGTACAAGATCAAGTGGGGCCGGGACGACGTGGAGTACGCCTACTCGGACCGCGAGCGCGACGCACTGATCGAGATGGGCCGCCAGCGCGGCAAGCGTGTCCGTGAGGACTCGATCCAGCGCTTCAAGGGTCTCGGCGAGATGAACGCCGAGGAGCTGCGCGTGACCACGATGGACCAGGAGCACCGGGTCCTGGGCCAGGTCACCCTGGACGACGCCGCCCAGGCCGACGACCTGTTCTCGGTCCTGATGGGCGAGGACGTCGAGGCCCGGCGCCAGTTCATCCAGCGCAACGCCAAGGACGTCCGCTTCCTCGACATCTGAGTCGGTCTCAGCTGACCGCACCAGGAAGGATCTTCACCAGCAATGGCCGACGAGAACACTCCGCAAAGCCCTGAGACCGAGGGCGGCGAACTCGCGATGCGCGTCGAGCCCGTCGGGCTCGAGACGGAGATGCAGCGTTCGTACCTGGACTACGCGATGTCCGTCATCGTGTCCCGTGCGCTGCCGGACGTCCGGGACGGTCTCAAGCCCGTCCACCGGCGCGTGCTGTACGCGATGTACGACGGCGGCTACCGCCCCGAGCGCGGCTTCTACAAGTGCGCCCGCGTGGTCGGCGACGTCATGGGCAACTACCACCCGCACGGCGACAGTTCGATCTACGACGCGCTGGTGCGCCTCGCCCAGCCGTGGTCGATGCGGATGCCGCTGGTGGACTCCAACGGCAACTTCGGCTCCCCGGGCAACGACCCCGCGGCCGCCATGCGGTACACCGAGTGCAAGATGGCGCCGCTGTCGATGGAGATGGTCCGTGACATCGACGAGGAGACCGTCGACTTCACGGACAACTACGACGGCCGCTCCCAGGAGCCGACGGTCCTGCCGGCCCGCTTCCCGAACCTGCTGATCAACGGCTCGGCCGGTATCGCGGTCGGCATGGCGACCAACATCCCGCCGCACAACCTGCGCGAGGTCGCCGCCGGCGCCCAGTGGTACCTGGAGAACCCCGAGGTCTCGCACGAGGAGCTGCTGGACGCGCTCATGGAGCGCATCAAGGGCCCCGACTTCCCGACCGGCGCGCTCGTCGTCGGCCGCAAGGGCATCGAGGAGGCGTACCGCACAGGGCGCGGCTCCATCACGATGCGCGCGGTGGTCGAGGTCGAGGAGATCCAGGGCCGGCAGTGCCTGGTGGTCACCGAGCTGCCGTACCAGGTGAACCCGGACAACCTGGCGCAGAAGATCGCCGACCTGGTGAAGGACGGCAAGATCGGCGGCATCGCGGACGTCCGTGACGAGACCAGCTCCCGCACGGGCCAGCGCCTCGTCATCGTCCTCAAGCGGGACGCGGTCGCCAAGGTCGTGCTGAACAACCTGTACAAGCACACCGACCTGCAGACGAACTTCGGCGCGAACATGCTGGCGCTGGTGGACGGGGTACCGCGCACCCTCTCGCTGGACGCGTTCATCCGGCACTGGGTGACGCACCAGATCGAGGTCATCGTCCGCCGCACCCGTTTCCGGCTGCGCAAGGCGGAGGAGCGCGCGCACATCCTGCGCGGCCTCCTCAAGGCCCTGGACGCCATCGACGAGGTCATCGCGCTGATCCGGCGCAGTGAGACCGTCGATGTCGCGCGCACCGGCCTGATGGACCTGCTGGAGATCGACGAGATCCAGGCCAACGCGATCCTGGAGATGCAGCTGCGGCGCCTGGCGGCCCTGGAGCGGCAGAAGATCGTCCAGGAGCACGACGAACTCCAGGCGAAGATCAACGAGTACAACGAGATCCTCGCCTCCCCGGTCCGCCAGCGCGGGATCGTCAGCGAGGAGCTGGCCGCGATCGTCGAGAAGTACGGCGACGACCGCGCGACCAAGCTGATCCCGTACGAGGGCGACATGTCCATCGAGGACCTGATCGCCGAGGAGGACATCGTCGTCACGGTCACGCGCGGCGGCTATGTCAAGCGGACCAAGACGGACGACTACCGGGCGCAGAAGCGCGGCGGCAAGGGCGTGCGCGGCACGAAGCTGAAGGAAGACGACATCGTCGACCACTTCTTCGTCTCCACCACCCACCACTGGCTGCTGTTCTTCACCAACAAGGGCCGGGTGTACCGGGCGAAGGCGTACGAGCTGCCCGAGGCCGGCCGGGACGCGCGCGGACAGCACGTGGCCAACCTGCTGGCCTTCCAGCCGGACGAGGCGATCGCCGAGATCCTCGCGATCCGGGACTACGAGGCGGCGCCGTACCTGGTGCTGGCCACCAAGTCCGGTCTGGTCAAGAAGACGCCTCTGAAGGATTACGATTCGCCCCGCTCCGGCGGCGTGATCGCGATCAACCTGCGCGAGCGCGAGGACGGAACGGACGACGAGCTGATCGGTGCCGAGCTGGTCTCGGCCGACGACGATCTGCTTCTGATCAGCAAGAAGGCACAGTCGATCCGGTTCACCGCCTCGGACGAGTCCCTGCGCCCGATGGGCCGCGCCACCTCCGGCGTCAAGGGGATGAGTTTCCGTGAAGGCGATGAACTTCTGTCGATGAATGTTGTTCGACCCGGTACGTTCGTGTTCACTGCCACCGACGGTGGGTACGCGAAGCGGACCGCCGTCGACGAGTACCGCGTCCAGGGCCGCGGCGGCCTCGGCATCAAGGCCGCCAAGATCGTGGAGGACCGCGGTTCGCTCGTCGGCGCGCTGGTCGTCGAGGAGAGTGACGAGATCCTCGCGATCACCCTCTCCGGCGGTGTGATTCGCACGCGAGTCAGCGAGGTCAGGGAGACGGGCCGTGACACCATGGGCGTCCAACTGATCAACCTGGGCAAGCGCGATGCCGTGGTCGGTATCGCACGTAACGCCGAGGCGGGGCGCGAGGCGGAGGAAGTCGACGGCGACGTGGCCGTGGACGAGACCGCCGAAGGTGCCGCGACCACCGGCACGGACGAGGGTGAGGCACCCTCGGCCGAGTAGCACGAGGAGTGAGTCATCGTGAGCGGAGCCACGGGCGCCGGATCGGCCGGTACCTCCACGGGTACGGAAACGGACGGCGGCGGCCGTGGCTCCGCCGCGAACGGGACGGGTGCGGGGAGCATGGCCGACCCGCACACGACCAACCTGAAGCCGGTGCAGGTGTCCGGTACGGACTCCGCCGGCACGTCTGGACCCCAGGGGGGCACTGTGACGGACACCCGAGGACCGGCCGCGGCCGGCGAGGCCCAGCAGCCGGCGTCCCCGCTCCCCGGTGAGCGGCGCCCGGAGCAGCCCGCCGGGCCGTACCACCCGCCGCAGGCCTATCCGGCGCAGGCCCCGGCCGGCGCCGTACGCCGCCCCCGCACCGGCGCGCGCACGGCCCCGCGCACCCGCAAGGCCCGGCTGCGCGTGGCCAAGGCCGACCCGTGGTCGGTGATGAAGGTCAGCTTCCTGCTCTCCATCGCGCTCGGCATCTGCACGATCGTCGCCTCGGCGGTGCTGTGGATGGTCATGGACGCGATGGGCGTGTTCTCGACGGTGGGCGGCACGATCTCGGAGGCGACCGGCTCGAACGAGGCGAACGGCTTCGATCTCCAGGCGTTCCTGTCGCTCCCCCACGTGCTGATGTTCACGACGGTCATCGCGGTCATCGACGTGGTCCTGGCCACGGCGCTCGCGACACTCGGCGCGTTCGTCTACAACCTCTCCGCGGGCTTCGTGGGCGGCATCGAGCTGACCCTGGCGGAGGACGAGTGACCGCCTTCCGACGCCCTGCGGGTTCCTGACCTGACGGTCCCCCGACAACCGATTTTGGGACTGACGTGGTCGTGCGCTAATCTTCAGGAGTCAGCGCGCGGAACACACACCGCAAAGCGCGGCGGGGCTATAGCTCAGTTGGTTAGAGCGCATCCCTGATAAGGATGAGGCCACAGGTTCAAATCCTGTTAGCCCCACCAGTTCGAAGACCCCCAGCCGGTATCGGTTCGGGGGTCTTCGGCATTCGAGGGCCCGGCCCCGCACGGGAACAGAAAAGGCCCGACCGCTGGCGACGGGGGATGCACCAGCGATCGGGCTGTGGCCAAGGGTAACAAGCCTCGGCGCCTGGCGGGGGAAGTCGGGCAGGAATAAGCCAGATTGGTCGATCAGTGGCCGCAGGGCGGATCGTAGGAGAGGCGGGGCAGGTACTCGTGCCACTTCTGCGGGGTCAGTACGCCCCGGGTGACCGCGCAGATGTGCTCGATCGCCGCGTCGGCGTCCAGGCTCCACAGGCGGACCGTGCCGGTGCCGCTGGAGACCCCGAGGACGTTGCTCCTGGGGCTGAAGGACAGGAACGTGCCCGACCTGGCGTTGGGGCCCATCGACTGACCGATGGGGGTCGCCGAGGCGGGGTGGCCGACGTTCCACAGCCGGTCCGTGTTGTCGTTGCCGCCGCTGGCCAGCACGTGCCCGTCCGGGCTGAACGTCAGCAACTTGACCGCTTCCGTGTGGCCGACGAGCGGCGCACCCAGCCCGCGCGCCGCGGCGGGGTGGCCGACGTTCCACAGCCGGACCGTGTCGTCGTCACTGCCGCTGGCCAGAACCTGCCCGTCCGGACTGAACGCGATCGCGTTGACCGGTCCTGTGTGGTCCGTGAGCCGGCCGAGCGCGGTCGCCCGGGCCGGATCGGTGACGTTCCAGAGGCGGACCGTGCTGTCCGCGCTGCCGGAGGCGAGGGTCCGGCCGTCGGGGCTGAAGGCGAGCGCGTTGACGTAGCCGCGGTGACCCGTCAGCGGCTTGCCGAGCGCGGCGGGGTGCCCGGGGCGGGTGACGTCCCACAGCTGGACGGTGGTGTCGTCGTAGGCCGTGGCCAGGGTGCGGCCGTCCGGGCTGAAGGCGAGCGTGGCCGGCCCCGCGAAGCGCGTCCGCAGCATGATGGGTGATCCGGCGGCGACCGGGTGGGACGGATCGCTGACGTTCCACAGGTACACCGCATGGTCGTAGGTGAGGACGGCGAGGACGCGGCCGTCGGGGGAGAACCGCAGCGCACGATGGCCGGCGTCCCCCTGCATGAACGGTTTGCTCAGCAGCACCGGCCGGTCGGGCCGCGTCACGTTCCACAGCCGGAGCCTGCCGTCCCGCGCCGCCGTGCCCAGCACCCGTCCGTCCGGCCGGAACGCGCCGGTGCGGCCGACGATGTCCGAGGTCGGCAGCGACCACAGACGCACCTTGCTGTCGCCGCTGCCGGTGGCCAGGGTCCGCCCGTCGGGGCTGAACCCCAGGGCGTACATCTCCCCGCTGCTGCCCGCGAGCGGCCCCCCGACCTGCGACGGGGACGAGGGGTCGCTGACGTCCCACAGGCTCGCCGTGCTGTCCGCGCTCGCGGCGGCCAGTCTGCTGCCGTCCGGGCTGAAGGCCACCGACCAGATCGGCCCGGTGTGGCCGGCCAGCGGTGAGCCGAGCGCGGACGGGCGGGCGGGATCGGTGACGTTCCACAGCCGGATCGTGTCGTCCGCGCTGCCGGAGGCGAGGGTACGCCCGTCGGGGCTGAACGCCACCGAGTGCACGAGGTCCGTGTGGCCCTTCAGCGCGCTGCGGTACTGCTTCGGGTGGCGCGGGTCGGCGGTGTTCCACAGCAGGATCGTGTCGTCGTCACCACCCGCTGCGAGGGTGTGCCCGTCCGGGCTGAACGCGACGCTGCGCGCCGCGGCGCTGTGCCCGCGCAGGGCGCCGAGCGCACTGGGCCGGTGCGGGTCGGTCACGTTCCACAGCCGGACCGTGTGGTCTTCGCCGGCCGAGGCCAGCGTGTGTCCGTCGGGACTGAAGGCGACCAGGTAGATCGTGCCCCGGTGCCCGGCGAGCGGCTCGCCCAGCGCCTTCGGCCGGGCGGGGTCGGTCACGTCCCACAGCCGGATCGTGCCGTCGTCGCCGGCGCTCGCGAGAGTGTGGCCGTCCGGGCTGAAGACGGCACTGCTCACCCAGCTGGTGTGGCCGGTCAGCGGCTTGCCGAGCGGCTCGGGGCGGCTGCGGTCGGCCACGTTCCACAGCCGGACGGTCCGGTCGTAGCTGGCCGTGGCCAGGGTCTTGCCGTCGGGGCTGAACGAGGTCAGGTAGACGGCACCGGTGTGGCCGGACAGCGGGGTGGCCAGCGGCGCGTTGAGGATCGAGATCAGCCTGCTGTACGTCCCCTCGTCGTCCGGGCGCAGCCGATGGGCGACCAGATCGAGCTGGGCGGCCAGGGAGGGATCCGTGCGCTCGACCCGGTCGGCCTCGGCGACCACCTGCTCGAACACGGCGTCGTCCCGCTGCTTCCAGGCGATCACCGCCGTACCGCCCGCGACCAGGGCCAGTGCCACCAGCGCCGCCACCGCGGCGCGGCTGAGCCACACCGAGCGCTTGCGCAGCCGGACCGCCGCGGCCAGGAACTCCACCGCGCTGCGGGTCAGATACGTGTCCCCGGCCGACCTCGCCCAGCTGCGCGCCTGCTCCAGCCGGGAACCCCGGTAGAGCAGCGAGCTGTCCCGGCCCGAGTCCTCCCAGGCCCGGCCGTCCTCCTCCAGCCGCTGGCGCAGCAGCTGGTCGCCCCGGTCGTCGTCGATCCAGTGCCGCAGCCGGGGCCAGGCGTGCAGCAGCGCCTCATGGGTGATCTCCACGGTGTCGGCGTCCAGCGTCACCAGCCGGGCTTGTACGAGGGCCTCCAGGGACTCCTCCGTCTTGCCGGGGTCCGCCGACTCCTGCGCCAGCTGCCGCCGGGTGCCCCGCCGCCGGGTGGCCTGGGTGTCCTCGCCCAGCCGGACCAGCCGCAGCAGGAGCAGCCGGGCGGCCGTACGGGCCGCGGGGTCGAGCCCCGACCAGGCACGCTCGGCGGTCGCCGCGACGGCCCCCTGGATCCCGCCCGCCGCCCGGTAGCCGGCCAGTGTCAGGCGTCCGGCCTTGCGGCGCTGCCAGGTGGCGAGCAGGGCGTGCGAGAGCAGCGGCAGCACGCCCGCGTCGTGCGCGCCGCGCGGGCCGTCGGCGCTCACCTCGCGGACGATCAGCTCGGCGAGCCCCGGTTCCAGCTCCAGCCCCACCGCCTTGGCCGGTCCGGTCACCGCCTCGCGCAGTTCGGCGCTGGTCAGCGGGCCGAGCACCATGTGCCGGTGCTGGAGGGCGTCGGCGAGCTCCGGGTAGCCGAGGCACTGCTCGTAGAAGTCGGCGCGGATGCCGAGGACGACGAGCACCGGGGCGGCCCCGCCCGTGCCGGCGGGCGGGGTGCAGGCGGCGTGCAGGAGCTGGAGGAACGTACGCCGGTCCGCCTCGTCGGGGCAGAGGGTGAACGCCTCCTCGAACTGGTCCACGATGACGACCGGCCGGCTCTCGCCGCTCCCCTCGCGGCGCGCCCACGCCGCCATGGCCTCCCGCGCCGCCTGCGCCACGCGCGGAGAGTCGGAGCCGGGAACCGCCAGATTCTCCGTGGCCTCCTGCTCGGCCCGGCGCGCGTCGGCGGCGACGGCGGTGAGGTCGGGGACACGGCGCACCAGCTCACCCAGGGGGTCGGCGCCGGGCACGAGATGCAGCACGCAGTCGGCGGTGCCCTCCCCGGGGGGCCCGAGCGCTGCGCCGGTGCCCTGGCCGTCGCGCAGGGCGCCGCCGCGGACGGCGGGGACCAGGCCGGCGTTCAGCAGGGACGACTTACCGGCTCCCGAGGCGCCCACCAGCATCACCAGGCCGCCGGTCCGCTCCGCGGCGCGCAGCTGGGCGACGAGCGCGCTCGTGCTCCGTTCCCGGCCGAAGAACCAGCGGGCGTCCTCCTGCCGGTACGGCGCCAGCCCGCGGTAGGGGCACACGCCTCCGGCGACGGACGGGGCCTGGGCGGGCGGCGGCCGGTTCTCCTCGGCGGGCGGTGCCGGCCGGTCACCGACCGGGTCGGCCAGCGCGCGCTCCCACAGCCGCTGCCAGTGCGCGAGGTCGTACAGGCCCGTGGACACGGGCGCGGGCCGCAGTCGCCGCGCCTCCGGGATCAGGATGTGCAGCACCGCCGCGAGGGCGGTGAACTGGGCGGGCACGTTCTTGGCCCGGCGCCAGTCGCTGATCCGCTGCGCGGACACCCGCACGGGCCGCCCGCGCTCGTCGATCCGCTGCAGCCGTACGACGGCCTCGGCGACGCTCTTGAGGGGAGGGTTTCCAGCCTCCTTGTACAGCAGCGCGAGCCGCTCGGCGAAAGCTGTGCGTGTCCCTGAGTCGGAACTCAAGGTCCCACCCCTTTACTTTCCCCCCGCATCTGGACGTCCGGACCGGAAAACCCACCCTATACGTCTGACCTGCGGAGAAGCACGGGGCACAGTGGCCGCGGTCTCCTCGTTGCGGGCAACAGATGGCAGGATCCGGACCCGTCGGCGGACGCCGTGCACACCGTCCGGACAGGCCACGGACCTGCGCTCGGAGAGACAGTCCATGACACCGATGCATCTCGGCCAACTTGCTCCTTTCTTCGACCCGCGCCGAGCCGACACGGCACGGGTCGACACCTCGCACCGTCGGCACCGGTCCCCACGAGGGGAGGGACCGGTGCCGACGGGCGGGGGCTGTGTGGTTCTTCCGGCTCTTTCTGCGTCCGTGTGTCAGCCGTCCGTCGTGTGCACGCCGAACCAGCCGGCCGCTCGGGCCGTGGCCACGGCGTGCCGCTCGGCCTGCTCGGCGGAGGCGTTCAGGGCCGCGTTCCGCCCCTGTGCACTGCCACCGGCCGCGACCGCGGCGGCCTGGGACGCCGCGAGCGCCGCTCGCAGGGCCACCGCGGACGCCGTGGTGCTGTCGGTGCCCTGGGCGCCGTCCCGGGTGGTCGCCACCTGGGCGGCCAGCGCCGCCGCGGCGGCCGTGTTGCGGGCGCAGCGGGCGTCCGCCGCCGGGTCCGGGGTGCGCACGGTCAGCGTGGCGAGCGACTCGGCCGACAGGCGCAGCGCGCCTGCGGCCCGGCCGACGGGGTCCCTCGGTACGGCCTCGGCCGCGTCCTCGCCGACACCGGCGTACCGGCACGCGGCGACCGCACGGTCGTGGGCGCTGTGCGCGCGGGCCGCGTGGAGCTGCCGTAACGCCTCGGCGTCGGTGACCGCTCCGGCCGCTGCTTCTTCCCGTCCGCTCATCCTCGGCCTCCCTCGTCCGGGACGACACCGCACCCCGCTCCGGGGTGCGGGCAGGGTGCCACGCCGGCCGCGAAGAGGCCAGAAGCAGGAGGAGCCGCCCTTCCCCGGCGGACCCTGGTGATCTGACGGCCCGTCAGATATGGTCGCCTTCCGTCTGCGGTTCCCCAAGGGCCGGGTTCCGGCCGTTCCGGAAGGGGTGAGTGACATGCACGAGCGTCCCCCGTGCCCGCGACCGCCCGGTGCTCCGCGCTGGGTCGCGATGTTCCACCGGCCCGCGCAGGACTCCTGGACGGTGGGCGCCGAGTCGCCCGACCGGGACCCCGTGCTGTACGCCGTCGGAGACATGACCCAGACCGTGCGGGCGCGCGGCGAGCAGGTGACGGTCGCGCTGTGGGGGCCCGAGGACGGTGCCTGGCGCCGCTACGACACTCCGGCCGCGGCCAAGGAACCCGCCCCCGCCGCCTCGACCGGGCGGCCGGCGACCGGCTCCGGTGAACCGGCCAAGCTCGCGGAACGCATGACCGACCGCCGGCACCAGGTGCTCATGGCCGGTCTGAGCAAGGCGGGCCTGTACGACCTGAGCGCCGAGGACGACGAGGCGGTACGGGCCATGACCGACCTTCTCGACGAAGTCACGGTCCGCCGGGTGGCCCACTGGCTCTCGCTCGCGGGCGGGGAGCGGTAGGGACGGACGGCCGCGGGCGGCCGGGTTGTGCGGCTGCGAGCAGGGCGGGCGGGCGGTGGTCGGTTCGTGGGGTGTCCGGGCGGGCAGGGTCGTCCTGGAGGTCACCGAGCCGACCCGCGGCCGGACCCGTCGGCCGGGGTCGTCGACGACTGGAGGGCACATGAAAGTCTCCGTCGACCGCGCCCTGTGCTACGGCTCCGCCGAGTGCGCGCACCGGGCGCCGGCCGTGTTCGCGTTCGAGGACGGATACGGCGTCGTACGGCCGGGCCGGGCGGAGTCCGCCGACGACCCGCAGGTCAGGGAAGCGGCCGAGAAGTGCCCCGCGCAGGCGATTCTGCTCGGTGAGTGAGGCCGTGACCGGCCGCCCGGCTCATGAAGCGGACCCAGGGCCGGCCGGGTAGGCCCAGGTGAGGCCGGCCAGCGCACGGGCCCGGGCCTCAGCGACCGCCATACGGGCCTCGCGCTCGACGGGGTCGACATGCGACGCCTGGCCCGTGACCTGACCCTCCCACTTGCGGTACAGCAGGCCGGCCTCCGCGCAGAACCAGCCGCGGCTCACCGCGTCCAGTGCCAGCAGCAGGCCCGTGTCCTCGGAGGCCGGCAGGGCCATCCAGCCGCCGAGCGCGAGGAGCAGTTCCCGCCGGACGCACAGGCTCGCCGGATGGACCGGGGCACGGAAGCCGTTCCGCTTCCAGTGGTCGAGCACGGCGCCGCGTTCGAGCGGGCCGTCCTCCGGGTCGCCGGGAAAGCCCGCCGTCGAACCGTCGGGCAGCAGGTCGAGGACCCGGGACGTCGTCCAGCCGACGGCCGGGTCCGCCTCCAGCACGGCCAGATCGCGGGCCAGCGCCCCCGGTGTGAGCTGGTCGTCGGCGTCCAGGACCTTCACATAGGCGCCCGCCGCGCGCGCCAGCGCGATCGTCCGGGCGACTCCGGGCCCGCCCGGCCGTCCCTGGCCGAAGCTCACGCGCGCGTCGTCCGGCACATGGGGGCGGACCTCGTCCGTCGTGCCGTCCTCCTGGATCACCCACTCCCACTCCCAGTCGCCGGGAAGCCGCTGCGCGCACAGGGAGGCGTAGGCGTCCGGCAGGAACCGCGCGGAGGGTGCATGGACAGCGGTGACGACGGTGATGCGCCGGGTCACGGCGGCACGCACCGCCTCGGGCGCAGGCGTGGTCGGTGTGTCGGTCATGGTCCCAGGTAACAACAGCTCATGGGCGTAACAGCGCGAGACCCCCGGCCGACCGGCCGGGGGTCTTTCCGTTTCGACTGATGCGTACGCAAGTCGCCGTGGTGTCGAGACGTTGCGGTACTGCGAGGGGCGGGAGGGGTCAGCAGTCGAGTCTGGCCGCCGAGGCCTGTTCGGGGATGGTCACGGTCTCCGCCTGGCCGTCGGTGAGGGGCCGGTGCCTGCACCTCGGGGACTTTCCGTGGGCCTCGGCCCGGATGCGCTGCTTCATCGTGGGGGGCAGGGCCCTGCCGTGGGACCAGGCCCAGTGGTGTGCCGCCGGGATCGTCGGGACCGCCGGGATGGTGCGGTGCGCGGTGCCGGTACGGGGGTTCTCGCTCCGGGGTGCGGCCGCCGCGGACGAGGCGGCGACGAGTCCGAGCGCCGTGCAGAGCGCGAAGAAGGCGGTGACGATGGCGGTCCACAGCTTCATGACCTTGTTCTCGGTCATGGCCCCTCACTTTCGGGTTGGGCGATTTGCGTACTTTCCTCATGATGTGTATGTGGGTCGCGAAGTGGTGGACCGACGCCCGTGGCGCGTTGATGTTCCGATGAACACCACTCGGATGGACGCAAGGGGGTCGGAAAGCTCCTGAAACCCTGCAAGGGCGAGCGAAAAGGGAGCAAAGTAACCGTCCGTGGAGGTGTGATCACCCTCCGATCGGAACGGCGCCGGAACTCCTCTATTGCTCTGCCGGAGGCGGAAGTTGAGGTCCGGCATAGGTCACCGATCGATATCGGTCGGTGTGTATAGTCGGGCGCCAGAGGTCCCCTACGTCAAGGAAAGACGAGGTCGCGCGGTGAAGAAGCTGCTCCTGGTCGCACTGGCCGCCATCGGCGGGCTCCTCGTGTACCGCCAGATCCAGGCGGATCGCGCCGAGCAGGATCTGTGGACGGAGGCGACTGACTCCGTGCCCACGGGTTCGTGAGTGCCGATATCAGAGTCTGAACAGACCCCGACCGCCCTTCGCGGTCGGGGTTTTGTGTTGCGGGGGCTCACCGGGTGCGGTAGGCGTTCGGGGCAGGATGAGACGCGGCCGGCCGCGGCGAGTGTGCCGGCCGTACGGCAATGACACGGGAGGGCGGCAGGTGCGGGGGCGAGGGCGACGTACGGCGTGGTGGCGGCGGTACGGTCGCCGGGCGGTCCCCGGCACGGTGCGGACGGCCCTGGTGCCGGGGCTGTGCGCCCTGCTTCTCCTGTCGGCCGGCACCGCGTCCGCCGCCGACGCCACGCGGCCGCAGCCGTACGCCTTCACGCCCGGCGCCCGTGCCGTCGCGGGTGCGGCGAGCGCCGGTACGGCCGAACGGCTGGACCCCGGCCGCACCTACCGCAGCTCCCTGCCGAGGAACGGCAAGCTCTACTACCGGCTCGACCTCACGGCCGCCGACACGGCGTACGTCCCCGTCACCGCCGTACCCCCGCCGGGCACCACCGTTTCCGCCACCGACGGCATCAAGGTGTCCGTCCGGGACGCGCACGGAACGCCCTGCTCCTTCGCCTCCGCCCGCTTCGGCGCGGGGCTCAGCGCGCGCCCGGTCACCGCGCTGGGGCAGCGGGAGGCGGGCAGGACGGTGTGCCAGGGCGGCGGGACGTACTACGTGCTCGTCCAGCGCCTGGACGCCGAGGGCTCCGGTACGGCAGCCACGGCGCAGCGCTGGGACCTGGAGATCGCGCCCGTCACGGAACCGCGCCCGGCCCGGGCCGGGGCCACCTCCGCGCCGCGGACCTGGGACTCCGCCACGCCCGAGCCGCTCACCGGTGCGCCCCGCGACCGTTTTGGCGGCACCGGTTTCGCCTCGGCCGGCCCGCTGGGCCAAGGGGTGTGGCGGACCGCGCTGATGCCCGGCGAGACCCGGTTCTACAAGGTGCCGGTCGACTGGGGCCGGCAACTGCACGCCTCCGTCGAACTGGACGGGGCCCAGGGCCACGGCTATGTCGGCGGCGCCCTGAACCTGTCGGTCTACAACCCCGTCCGCGGCTACGTCGAGGACGCCGCCGTCGGCTACACCGGCACCCGCAAACCCGCCGTGCTCGCCCCGCTGCCGCCGGTGGAGTACGCCAACCGCTACGCCGCGCCCGCCGCCGTGACCTCCGTCCGTTTCGCCGGCGACTACTACCTGGTCCTGCACCTCAGCGAGCAGATGACCGGCCTGTTCGGGCAGGGACCGTTCGGTGTGACGCTGCGGGTCCGGGTGGCCGGGCAGGCGCACACGGGGCCCCAGTACGCCGGACGGCCCGTGCCCGGTGACGTGTTCACGCTCACGCAGCAGGAGAGGGAGGCGGCGCTCCCCGGGAGCCCCGGAGGCGGGGGCGGGGGCGGCGACCGCGTGATGAAGCTGGTCGCGATCGGCGGGATCGGCCTGGGAACCGTGCTGCTGGCGGTGCTGGCCGGCTGGACGGTGGCGGCCCGGCGGGCTCAGACGCGGGTCAGCGCCCAGAAACCCACGGCGTAGCAGGCCAGCGCCAGCAGCAGAATCGGGATCGCGGCCTTGGCCGGGGGTCCGGGCCGCCGGCTCCGGCGCGCCCGGCGCGCTCTGCGCCCTTGCGGGGGTGCGGCGGGAGCGGGGACGCCGTAGACCGGCTGGGCCGGAGTGGGAGCGTGCACGTCCTGAGCGGTGTACGAGGCAGTGGAGGCATCGGCAGGATGCGCCTGCACCGGGTTCGGGGTGGGGACGTGGGGGGAGAAGTAGGGCTGGTGGAGCGGGGGTTGAGGGGGAAGTGAGGGCTGCTGGACGGACGGAGGGCAGGGGGAAGGGGCACCGGCGGGCTGAGGGAGCCGCTCCTGGGGCGGCGGCAGCCGGAAACTGCCGGTGTCAGAGAGGGAGCCGGTGGAGTTGTCCCTCCCAGCGGTGCCGGTGGTCTCTTCGACTCCCTTGATTCCACCGGTACCGGTGTCCGCCCGCCCGTCGGCCGCAGCACCGGAATCGGTGCCCGTGCCGGCATCCGGATCCGCGTCCAGATCCGAGGCCAGTCCGGACGCTCTTCTGAGCGGTCCGTCGGGGGCGAACCCGGGTGGGAGAGGCGGGAGTTGGTCGAAGATTTCGATCAACTCGTCGTCGGGCTCCGGCTCGGGCAGGAGTTCCACGGCGGAGGCGAGGGCCTTGCGCGCCCCGTTGGCGGTGCGGAAACGCGCGGCCGGGTCGGGCTGGAGCAGCGTGGCGACGACCTGCCAGAGCGGTTCCGGTATGCCCTTGGGCGGGCCGGGCGTCCCCTGTTCCGCGAAGTACTGCACCAGCGCCTTGGTATCCGGCTTGGCCCCTTCGAGCAGATACAGCGCGACCAGGCCCACGGCGAACAGGTCGGCGGGAAAGTCGGGTTCCGAGCCGAGCATCTGCTCGGGCGCCAGGTAACCGGGCGTGCCCACCACGAGGTTGGTCTCCGTCAGGCGGGGTTCGCCGAGCCGCATGGCGATCCCGAAGTCGGACAGCCGCAGTCGCGGTCTGCCGGTTCCGGTGGCTTCGAGGAGGACGTTGGCGGGCTTGATGTCCCGGTGGATGACGCCTTCGGCGTGGACGGCCGCGAGCCCGGACAGGAGCTGATCGAGCAGGGTGCACACGAACACCGGCGGCAGCGGGCCGTAGTCGCCCACGAGGTGGACCAGCGAGCCGCCGGCGACCAGGTCCATGGTGAAGAGGACCTTGTCGTCGTCGGCGGCCCAGCTCGCCGGGGCGAGGACATGCGGATGATCGATCCGCAGGGCCTGCTCCCGTACGAAGCGGAGCAGGGAGTGGGCGTCACGCTGCTGGAGCACCTTGGCGGCCACATAACGCCGTCGGCGGTGGTCCCAGGCGCGCCAGACGGCGCCCACGCCCCCGCGTCCGATCGGGTCGGCCAGCTCATAGCGTCCGGCGAACACCTCACCCATGGCAGCCCATCGCTCCTCCCCCTGAACCTGAGGCTCGTCCCCCCGGCCCCCTTACTTCCCCCTACCCCGCGCTTCCCCCCTGTCACGCAGGGCCCCGAGCCCACGGACCGTCCCCCAGCCCACGGACCGTCCCCCGATCTCACGGACCGTCCCCCGTCGTGAGTCTGGACCTCGGCCCGGCGACCGGACCCCCTCCGGTGCACCGGGCCGAGGGCCTCAGTTCTGGTGGGACTGGTAGTGCGCGACGGCGTCGGAGGTGCGGCCGGCGCCATAGACACGGAGGAACTCCGCCAGTTCGGGATGGGTCGGGGCGAGGCTGTCCGCGGCGTCGATGATGTCGCCCGCGGCGGCCACCGAGCGCAGCAGCGACTGGATCTCGCGGACCACGCGCTTGACCGTCGGCGCGCCCGAACCGCTCGTGGTCTGCGTGGTGTTGCTGAGCACGGAGCCCCCCTGCGACTTCTTGATCTCGTCCATGCGCTCGGTCGCCTCGGCGGCGCTGACGCTGCCGTCCGCGACCTGGGCCGCCAGCTCCTGCAGCAGCTGCACCCGCTGGACCACGGCGGGATTGCCGATCTTCGCCCGCTGTCCGCTCATCAGCTGCGAGAGCATCGGGGCGGACAGCCCCAGCACCGCAGCGAGACGGGCCTGGTTGAGCCCGAGATCGTCGATGAGCTTACGGAAGAGCGCCCCCAACGGCTCCCCGTACCAGTTCCGCTGCAGCTCCCGCGCTCTCGCGGTGGCTTCCTGCTGTGCGGCGTCCATTGCGTCTCCCCATCGCTTCCCCTAAAAAAACGCGGTTCGCTGTAGCGAACCACGTCGAGCATCTTACGGAGAGTGGTCATCCGCGGGGACCCCCAATATTTTTGCGGGATACCCGGGGGGACCCGGTACTCTGGTCTGCGGCGCCCGCCGGAACATGGTTCCTCCGGCAGGCTGCTGCTTTCCGGGGCCTTAGCTCAGTTGGTAGAGCGCCGTCTTTGCATGGCGGATGTCAGGGGTTCGACTCCCCTAGGCTCCACTCACACACACCCCTCTGACCTGTGAAAACACGGTCAGGGGGGTGTCTTGGTCGCCGGCGCGGCAGGCGTTCGACGAGGTCGTGGCCGAGGAACACCGGTGGCCGCGGCGGGCTCGGTCACCAGGGGCGCCGGTCCTGGACGGCGAGGGGCGCTCCGAGCTGCTCCCCGATGACGGGGCGATCGTGGCCTCGGTCGCGGAGGACAGGCGGGTGGACCAGCCCGCGCCTCAGCGCTGCCGACGGGGGCGGAGCCACCCGCGCCGGGGTCCGTGCGGCCGGCCGTGCCGCTTCGGTGATCTTCATTCGTGACTGCAACGGATGTCTGGCGACAAGAAAAAAATGTCGCCCTCAATAAGGGGCGCGCCAGCAGCGCCGGGGGGACACATCAGGACTTCTTTTGGGAGCCATTCGACGTCCTTCTGGAAGAAAGCGCCGAGCGGCAGCGGTGAGATCGGTGATCGTCCCGGTTCTGCTACGGAACAACCGGTATCTGTCCCGCCCTTGTCACAGCCGACCGGCAGACGCGGGATCTGCCCATTTTCACCCGAGTTCAGCGAATCATCGAATACTTGATGATTGGTACCCTTGGCTGTTCAAGCAAGGCCAACGGGGGCGTATCTGTGACAAACGAACCGAGCTCGCTGGACCATCTCTCCACACTGGTGAAGGGCTGGCGAAGACGCCTCACACGGGATCAGATCCCGGAACTGAGACGGAGCCGTCAGGGGAGATCGAAGCTGGTCAGCCAGGAGGACATGGCGCGGCTGACCGGTGTCAGCAGCGTCTGGTACGGGAAGTTCGAACGGGGTGGAGCGGCGCAGTATTCGGAGGACTTTCTGAACCGTGTCTCCTGTGCCCTGAGGCTCGACGAGGCCGAACGAAAGCTGCTGTTCCTCCACGCGGTCGGCTGGGAGCCGACGAGCCCTGCGAATTGCCAGGACACCGGTATCACCGACGGAGTCCGGCAACTTCTCGAACTCCAGCCGTGGCCCGCCTACGCATCCGACACGGCCTGGGACGTCATTTATCAGAACCGGGTCTTCGGTGAATGGTTCCCTTCCGGGGTAGCCGGTCAGAACATCGCCAAGGAGGTGTTCGCTCCCGACACCGGCAGGCGGATCCGTTTCCACAACTGGGAACGGGACTGGGCCGGGCCGATGCTGGCCCAGATGCGGATGGCGCAGGCCCGCCACCCGGAGAACACCCGTCTGAGCACGGTGGTCGAGGAGATCCTCGAAACCAGCCCGTGCGCACGCCGGCTGTGGCGTGAGCACCGGGTCGTCGAGCATGCGGACGGGAACCGGCGCGAGGTGCTCCTGGCGGGCCAGGAGACACCGACGACCATCGAGATCGTCATGACCTCTCCGCTGAGCAACGGAGAGCTGCGGCTGGTCTCGCTCATCCCGGTGCAGCCGCACGAGAGCGCCGGGTAGCGGACGGCACCGGCCGGCGCCGCCCCGGACGAGGGCCGGGGAGGCGCCGGCCGATGGGCCGGAGCCCCCGGATTCACCAGGAGGGAGTCTTCGGGAGCGGCTCGCCGTACCAATGCTCGATCATCATCCGGGCGATCGACACGCCGGACGGCAGCGCCACCACTCCCTCGGCCATCGCCCCCCGCAGCTCGGCCCGGGAGAACCAGCGCGCCTGGGCGATCTCCTCGCCGTCCACCGTGATTCCCGGATCCGTGGTCCGTCCGAAGAAACCGACCATCAGGCTCGCGGGGAACGGCCACGCCTGGCTCCCGGCGTACTCGACCGAGTCCGCCCGGACGCCCACCTCCTCCAGCACCTCTCGGCGGACCGCCTGCTCCAGTGACTCACCGGGGTCGACGAACCCCGCCAGCACGGACCAACGGCCCTCGTCCCACGCCGCGTTCCGGGCCAGCAGGCAGCGGTCCTCGGCATCGGTGACCAGCATGATCACCGCGGGGTCCGTACGCGGGAAGTGCTCCGTCCCGCAGGAGAGACAGCGCCTCATGTGCCCGCCGAAGGCGATGTCGGTGGGGTGCGCGCAACGAGGGCAGAAGGGGTGGGTCCGGTGCCAGGCGTCCAGAGCCACGGCGTGGACCAGCAGCCCGACGTCCCGGGCCGCCAGGAGCGTTCCGATCTCGCGGAGTCCGGCCTCGCGCATGCCGGGGGTCCGGTGGGACTGCAGGTCGGGCACCGAGACGGCGAAGTAGTCCACCCCCGCGGTGTCCGAGCCGAGGAAGTACCGCATCCCGTCGGGCGCCGCCGAGGCCGGCAGCAGCACGATCCCCGTCTGCCCGGTGCCGTCCTCGGCCACCAGGGTGCGGTCCTGGGCCACCAGTGCCACCCGGGTGCTCTCCCGGAGCCAGGCCGCACTCAGCCAGTCCTCGTCCGTCCGGTGCTCCCCGGCGCGGTCCAGCGTGGCCCGGGACAGCGCCGGTTCCGGCATCCCGGCGGCTGCTGCGGTCCGCACTACGACTCGGTCCCCGAAGCGAGTATCCCCACCGTGAGCTCGGCCACCCGCGCTGCGGAGGCGGGGTTCTGCCCGGTCACCAGACGGCCGTCCGCCACGGTGTTCTCGGCCCACATCGGACCGGTGCGAACCTTGGCCCCGCGCTCCGTCAGCCGCGTTTGAAGGAGGAACGGAACCACCTCGGCCAGCTCCACGGACTCCTCCTCGTCGTTGGTGAAGACCGCGACCTCCTTGCCGTCCACCAGGTGGGTCCCGTCGGACAGCCGCAGATTCACCAGCGCGGACGGGCCGTGGCAGACCGCCGCCACCACACCGCCCCGCTCGTACACGGCCGCCGCGAAGGCGGTCAGCTCGGTGGCATCCGGGAAGTCCCACATGGTCCCGTGTCCGCCGACGAAGTACACGGCGGCGTAGTCCGCGGGATCGAGCAGGTCCGCGGTGGGCGTGTCGGCGAGCTTCGCGGCCACCGCCGGATCGGCGAGGAACCGGGCCGAGTCCTCGTCGTCGGGTGCGACACCGTCCACCGGTGACGAACCGCCGCGCACGGAGACGAAGTCGACCTGGTACCCGGCCTTGACGAAGACCTCGTAGGGATGCGCCGCCTCGGGCACGTAGAACCCGGTGCTGCGGCCCGTGTCCCCCAGCTCGCCATGGCTGGTGAGCGCGAGCAGGACCTTCGCGGACGAGGCAGATGAAGCAGAAGGAGCGGGAGACGCGGAGGAAGACGTGGAGGAAGACGTGGTCATGGTTACCTCTCGGAGGGGACGGTGGGCGTGCGGCCGGGGCGGTGTGCGCCCCATGGGCCGCGACGTGCGGCCGAAGGGGGCGAGGGCGTGTCGGCCCACCGGGAGGCCGGGGACCGCCGCGAGGCCGTCGGTACGGCCGAGGACCGGGGGGCGGCAGCGGGGCTCCCCGACGGCGTCCGCCGGCGCACCGCGTCCTGCCGTACCGACGGCGTCCGCCGACGGCCGGCAGCGGCACCGGCGCTCTCCGGCCGGCTGTTCGCGGCCAGTGACCGCAGGACGCGGTCCGCGCTGGCCGGGTTCAGGGCCATCGGGATGTCCTGGAGGACCGCCAGCCGCATGAGTGCCTGCACATCGGGGCTGTGCGGGTGCAGTCCCATCGGGTCCCAGAAGAAGATCATCAGATCCACCCGCCGATCGACGATCATGGCGCCGATCTGCTGGTCCCCGCCGAGCGGCCCGCTGGCCACCTGCTGGACGGTCAGCCCGAACCGCTCTGCCAGCAGCGCGCCGGTGGATTCGGTCGCCACCAGTTCGTGCTGGGCGAGTTCCCGGTACTGTCGGCCGACCCAGTCGACCATCATCGTCTTCATGCCGTCATGGGCGATCAGCGCGATGCGCATGTCACTTACCCCCGTAGTGAAGTCGGCGCTGTGCGCCGCGACCGTGTCCGGCGTCGTCGCAGCCCCGACGATTGGCCGCCGTGCTCATCAGTTCTCCGTCTGCTCCGGCGCCCACCGCCTATACCGCGTAGCCGTACGGGTCGGGCCAGTTCGACTCGCCGCCGAGCTTGGCCGCGGCGTACTGCGGCCAGTACGGATTGCGCAGCAGTTCACGGCCGAGCAGCACGACATCGGCCCTGCCGTCCGCCAGGATCTCTTCGGCCTGCCACGGCTCGGTGATCTTGCCGACCGCGCCGACCGGCATCGAGGTCTCGTTGCGCACCTGCTCCGCCAACGGAACCTGGTAGCCGGGGCCGACCGGGATCCGGGCGTCCGGGGCGATGCCTCCGCTGGACACGTCGAGCAGGTCGATGCCGTGCTCCATCAGCTCCCTCGCCAGCCGCACGGTGTCCTCGCCGGTCCAGCCCTCGCGGTCGTCCCGGGTGTCCTCGCTCAGCCAGTCGGTGGCCGACGTACGGAAGAACATCGGCAGGTCGTCCGGCCAGACCTCGCCCACCGCGTCCACGATCTCCAGAGCCAGCCGGATGCGGTTCTCGAAGGAGCCGCCGTAGGCGTCCGTCCGCTTGTTGCTGTACGGGGAGAGGAACGAGTTGATCAGGAAGCCGTGTGCTCCGTGCACCTCGACGGCCTGGAAACCGGCCCGCAGGGCGCGCCTGGCGGCCTCTGCGAAGTCCTTGACGACGCCCGCGATCTCACGGGTCGTCAGCTCGGTCGGTGCCGGGTAGTCGCCGAACGGTACCGTGCTGGGACCCACCGTCTGCCAGCCTCCGTCGGCCGGGGCGACCGGCTTCCCGCCTCGGAAGGGCGCCGCCGTCGAGGCCTTGCGCCCGGCGTGGGCCAGCTGGATCGCCGGCACGGTGCCGTGCTCCAGCAGCGAGTCGTTGATCTTCCGGAACGCCTCCTGCTGGCGGTCGTTCCACAGCCCGAGGCAGCCGGGAGTGATCCGGCCCTCCGGGTTGACCGCGGTGGCCTCGACCATGATCAGGCCGGCCCCGCCCACCGCGCGGGTGGTCAGATGCGTGGCGTGCCAGTCGTTGGGCACGCCGAGCTCGGGGCCGCTGGAGGCCGCCGAGTACTGGCACATGGGGGCCATCCACACACGGTTGGGGATGGTCAGGTTGCGAAGTCTGATGGGCTCGAAGAGTCTGCTCATGTCTGGCTTCCTTGCAGTGGCGCTGAACGAGGTCCGAGAGTGATCAGGGCCGGGGCTCAGTGCCCCATGCCGAGGCCGCCGTCGACGGGAATGACCGCGCCGGTGATGTAGGCGGCCTCCGGTGAGGCGATGAACCGTACGACCGGGGCGATCTCACCCGGCTCCGCCATCCGCCGCAGCGGGACGTGCGCACAGATCTCGTCCCTGCGCTCCTGGGAGAGCACGGCTGTCATGTCTGTCGCCACGATGCCCGGCGCCACGATGTTCACGGTGATGCCGCGACTGCCCAACTCCCGGGCCAGCGACCGGCCGAAGCCGATCAGACCCGCTTTGGCCGCCGCATAGTTGCACTGGCCTGCCTCACCCGACAGACCGACCACCGACGAGATCAACACGATCCGTCCCGACCTGGCCCTCAGCATCCCCCGGCCGGCGCGCCTGACGACCCTGAAGACGCCGCCGAGGTTGGTGTCCAGCACGGCGCCGAAGTCGTCCTCGTCCATCCTGAGCAGCAGCTTGTCGCGGGTGATCCCGGCATTGGCCACCACCACCTCGACCGGCCCGTGCTCCGCCTCCACTTCGGTGAAGGCGCGTTCCACGTCTGCCGCCGACGTCACATCGCAGCGGACCCCGAAGAGGCCCTGGGGCGGTTCGCCCGAGCGGTATGTGACGGCAACCCGGTCGCCGGCCGCAGCGAACTCCCGGGCGATCGACAGCCCGATTCCCCGATTCCCGCCGGTGATGAGAACTGAGCGTCCCACAGCTTTCTCCTTGCCTGTCGTGCGCGGCCGCCATCCATTCGGATGGCTCCCCCGCCGGCGCCGACAAGGCAGAGAGTAGAGGGAGGGATCAGCAACTCGCACTTTCGAAAGTTCTGGTTTCCTGTCGTACCTGACAGGGGCCCATCGGGGCGGTTTCGGCGGCAAGTTGACAACCCGCTCGATGGTCTTTTTCACTGGCCACCGCAAGCCGTATCGCGGATGACTACAGGCACGACCAAAGGAACAGCGCATATGAAGTTCTGGCTCGTCGCAGGCGGCGCCGGCTACATCGGCGGACACGTCGTGAAGGCAATGCACGACGCCGGCGAGCATGTGCTCGTCGTGGACGATCTCTCCACCGGGGCGAAGTCCAATGTGCCCGAGGGAGTTCCCCTTGTCGTCGCCGACGTTCGCGATGAACGAGCCCTGGACCGAGTTTTTCAGGAATATCAGGTGGAAGGCGTCGTCAACCTGGTCGCTCGGACACAGGTCGGTGAATCCGTCGCGCTTCCCCTGGCGCACTACCACCAGAACGTCGAGGGGTTCCGCGTTCTTCTGTCCGCGATGAACACCGCCGGGGTTCGGAAGCTGGTGTACTCCTCCAGCGCCTCCGTCTACGGGATGCCGGACGTGGACCTGGTCACCGAGGAGACCCCGTGTTCACCGATGAGCCCGTACGGACAGACCAAGCTCATCGGCGAGTGGCTCGGCATGGCGGCCCATGAGGCGTACGGCGTGGACGTGATCAACCTGCGCTACTTCAACGTCGCCGGGGCCGCCACCCCGGTCATGGCCGACAAGCGCGTGCTGAACCTCGTCCCGATGGTCTTCGAGAGGCTCACCGCCGGTGAGGCGCCGCAGATCTTCGGCGACGACTACGCGACGCCGGACGGCACCTGTGTGCGCGACTACATCCATGTGGCCGACATCGCCTCCGCCCACCTGGCCGCCACCCGCCATCTGCGCGCGCACGACGACGTCGCCCGCACCTTCAACGTCGGCCGGGGCAAGGGGCTTTCGGTGCGCGAGCTGATCGAGGTCATCGCCACGGTGACCGGCTACGGCACCGAGCCGGTCGTGGTCGGCCGGCGCCCGGGAGACCCGGCGAAGGTCGTCGCGGACGCCACTCCGATCCAGCGGCACCTGGGCTGGTCCGCCCGGTACGGCGTGACCGACATGGTCTCCTCCGCCTGGGAGGGCTGGTGCCTGCGCCACCCCGAGGCGCGCAGGACCGCCTGACCGCAGGGCGCGAACATCCTCTGCGACGCCCAGTGGGTGCGTCTTTGCCGGTACGCAGGCCCCGCACCGCCGGCCAGCGGCCGGCCCTCCGCGGCGAAAAGTAGACAGCTGTTGATTTTCTTGGGAGCGGGAGCTTAGGGTCGTTGGTGGCTCCACACGGGACCTCAGGATCCTTGCCATGGCGTGGAGTTGGGGCTTACCCATGTCGCGAAGGGCTAGAGATGATCTTGGTGACGGGGGCGACCGGGAACGTCGGCCGCAACCTGGTGTCGTACCTGCTGGAGGCCGGCCACCCGGTGCGGGCGCTGACGCGGGACCCGGAGCGCGCCGCGCTGCCGGACGGCGTGGAGGTGGTCCAGGGCGATCTGGAGCAGCCGGACACGCTCGCCGCCGCCCTCAAGGGCGTGACCGGCGCGTTCCTCTTCCCCGTGCACGGCCGGCTGGCCGGGTTCCTCGGGTCGGCGGTGGCAGCGGGCGTGCAGCACGTGGTGCTGCTCTCGTCGGCCTCGGTGACCGACGAGTACCTCAGCAAGGAACGCATGGGGCAGCTCAACGCCGCGGACGAGCAGGAGGTCGCCGCCTCGGGGCTGGACTGGACCTTCGTGCGCCCGGGCCCCTTCATGGTCAACGACCTGCCCTGGGCGTGGGGCATCCGCGCCGAGGGCGTGGTCCGCGCGGCCTACGGTGCCGCCGTCACCGCGCCGGTCGACGAGCGGGACATCGCCGCGGTGGCCGCGCATGCGCTGACCGACCCCCGGCACCGCAACAAGGCGTACGAGCTGACCGGCCCGCAGGGGCTCTCCCAGATCGAGCGAGTGCGGATTCTCGGCCAGGTGCTCGGCCGTGAGCTGGTCTTCGACGAGCTCACGGTGGCGGAGGCCCGGGAGCGGATGACCCGGTACCTCCCCGGGGAGACCGCCGACTCCCTGCTGCGGATGTACGCGCGCCAGTCGGGCGCGACGGTGCCGGTGCAGCCGACGGTGCAGGAGGTGACCGGGCGGCCCGCGCACACCTACGCCGAGTGGGCGGTCCACCACCTCGAGGACTTCCGGTAGCCATGACGGTCGACGGCGGAGAGCGCTCCTTTCGCGGACGGCTCTCCTTCCCGCCCCGCCCTCCGGCCGACCCGTTACCATCGGGGCCTCACGGCAGAGGAGGGCACGGGCACAGTGGCCACGGCGCAGCGGCAGGTCCCCGCGGGCGAGCCCCGCGAACGCAAGGGGGAGCGGACCCGACGGCGGATCACCGAGGCGGCGCGCCGGAAGTTCGCCGAGGTGGGGTACGAACGAGCCACCATCCGTGCCATCGCCGCCGAGGCGGACGTGGACAAGTCCTCGGTCATCCAGTACTTCGGCACCAAGCAGGAGCTCTTCCGGGAGGCCGTCAGCTGGCACATGCCGATCGAGGAGCTGACCGTTGCCGACGATCCGGCGCGCACGGTGGACAACTACCTCCGCGCCATGATGAGCAGTTGGGCCGCGGACCAGGACAGCCCGATGGCGGTTCTGCTGCGCGCCAGCATGACCAGCGAGGAAGCCGCGGAGCTGCTGAGGCACCATGTCACGGCGGAGGTCGTGGACCGTGTGACGGAGGCGGTGGACGCCCCCGACGCGCGACTGCGCGCCGCGCTGTCGGGGGCGATGATGTTCGGTATCGCGACACAGCGCTATCTGCTGCGGATGCCGGATCTGGCGGCGGCGGATCTGGAGGACGTCCTTCGGATCGCGGCACCGCTGTTCAGGAGTCTGATCGCGCCGGAGGACTGAACGGCGCGGCAGATGAGGTCACGGATCGTCAGGTACGGTCCGGATTCGCCGTACGGTCCGGGTTCGCCGCGGACTCCTCCGGTTCCCCTCGGCCGGGACGGCCGGCGCTGCCGGAGCGGTCGGTACTCGTGGCGCGGGCGGCGACCAGGGCCGTGAGTTCGGCGAGGTCGTACTCCGCGCGTCGCGGGCTGCCGTGCCGGGTGATCTTGCCGCGGCTGGCCCACTTGCGGATTGTCGCCTCGGTCACCCCTGCGGCGAGCGCGGCGAGTTCGGTCGGTACCCTGCGGATTTTACGGTCTCCATTCATCGCTGGGCCTCTGCTAATGAATCCCGACGCGCGGCCGAACCGATTCTGTCGGCGACCAGCAGCCATTGCCGGGGCGGTAGGGCATGCCCGGATTCACAGGTCACCCGGCCGGTGGCAGTGCCGGCGGAATCCGAGTCGGGAAGAATGGCGTAGAGCGTGCTGCTGCACCGTGGTTGCAGGCAGCTTCCGATGGCCATACGGCGCTCGGGGACCGGCCCGGCGATCATTTTCGCGGATTTTGCGAGGGCGGTGATCTCCTCGGCGAAATCGACGGCCGCCGGGTGTTCCTGTATCCAGTCGGCGTGCCGGGAGAGGAAACCGACCAGGCTCCGGACGTCGCTGCCGTTCGGGCCGGGCGCCCGGCGCTCGTGGATCACCAGCAGCGCCCAGGAGCGAAGGACCTCCTCCATCTCCGAGCGCAGGGCCAGGACCTTCTCGTTGAGTGTGGTGCCGATCCCCTTGGTGCCGCTGACCCGCTCCCGGAGGGAGCCCGGTGTGCGGGTGAGGAGATGGCCGCAGAGTTCGTGCAGTTCGGTGAGCCTGCGAAGATCTTTCCAGAGGCTCGGATACAGCTGGTCGACCGGCTTGGAAATAGTGCGCATTTCGTAGCCCCTTGTGCAGTTTTTCTGACCCTTATTTTGTCAGAGTTAAGCCCTCATGAAATCTCGTGGATTTCTTTGTGAAGGGCATGTTGCAGGGGCACTGCGACACGACTTGGAAAGGTCACTGTAACCCCCGTTATTGACCCAAATCCGAGCCGGTCGTCGTTGACCAGCCGCTGGCAGCGTAGGCAGGCCGAAGAGTGGGAGTCAAGCAATCCAGATGTGAGCCGGAGTGTTGTGGCAGGGCCGTCACGATGGCCGAAAAAATACCGACCCGTGCATCAGCCAACGAACCGACAGCTCCGCGCGACGCCAGGGGAGTCCGGGCGAACCGGTTGTGTCCGAGGGATTGACACGCAGCTGTCGTGACTGTCACGCTGGCCGAGCGGGATACGTGTGCCCATCGGACCTTCGGGGTCCGGCGGTTGAGACCTCCCTTCCGGACGCAGCAGACGTCCGGGCGAGGCGCGTAGGCCCGCCTTTTCTTTTCCCTTCCCACGGCGGCGCCTCCGGCGTCCGCCTGTCCTGCCCTGCGCCGGAAGGAGTCATGGATGGATGCACCCGTCATCGTGGTGGGTGCCGGGCCCACGGGGCTGATGCTCGCAGGTGAACTGCGGTTGGGCGGGGTCGAGGTCATCCTCGTCGACCGGCTGCCCCGACCCAGCGGGGAGTCCCGCGGCCTGGGGTTCACCCCGCGCACCATGGAGATCCTCGACCAGCGCGGGCTGCTGCCCCGCTACGGCCCCATCGTCACCAGTTCGCTGGGCCACTTCGGCGGTGTCCCGGTCGACTTCGGGGTGCTGGACGGCGCCCACTTCAGCGTCAAGGACGTGCCTCAGCACCGCACCGAGGCGGTGCTCGGCGACTGGATCACCGAGCTGGGCGCCGAGCTGCGACGCGGCCGGGAGGTGGTCGGCCTCGCCGCGGACGACGAGGGCGTCACCGTCGAACTTCAGGGGCCCGACGGCCCGGAACGGCTGCGCGCCGCCTACCTGGTGGGCTGCGACGGCGGCCGCAGTACCGTCCGCAAACTGGCCGGCTTCGACTTCCCCGGCAGTGCCGCGACCATGGAGATGTACCTGGCCGATGTGGCCGACTGCGAGGTCCGGCCGCGCCCCATCGGCGAGTCCGTCGCCGGCGGTATGGCGATGTCGGTACCGCTCGGCGACGGTGTGCACCGCATCATCGTCTGCGAGCGCGGCAACAAGCCGAAGCACCGCGACCAGCCACTGGAGTTCGCCGAGGTGGCGGCCGCCTGGAAGCGGCTGACCCACCAGGACATCAGCGGCGCGACCCCGGTGTGGATCAGCGCCTTCGGCAATGCGGCGCGTCAGGTCACCGAGTACCGACGCGGCCGGGTCCTGCTGGCCGGGGACGCCGCGCACATCCATCTGCCGGCCGGCGGACAGGGGATGAACACCGGCATCCAGGACGCCGTCAACCTCGGCTGGAAGCTGGCCGCGGTCGCCCGCGGCTCGGCACCGCAGACGCTGCTCGACAGCTACCACGAGGAGCGGCACCCGGTCGGGGAACGGCTGCTGATGAACACGCAGGCCCAGGGGCTGCTCTACCTCAGCGGCAGCGAGGTGCAGCCGTTGCGGGACGTCCTCGGCGAGCTGGTCGGGATCGAGGAGGTCGGCCGCCATCTCGCGGGCATGATCAGCGGATTGGACATCCGCTACCGGGTCGGCCCGGGCAGCCATCCGCTGCTCGGCGGCCGGATGCCCCACCAGGAGCTGGCCGTCGCGGACGGCCGGACCAGTACGGCTGCACTGCTGCACCGGGCGCGCGGGGTGCTGCTGGACCTGGCCGGCGACACCGGGCTGCGCGGCGCCGCCGCCGGATGGGCGGACCGGGTGGACCTCGTCACAGCCACTCCCACAGACATCCCGGACGACGCACCGCTGGCGGACACCGCGGCCCTGCTCGTCCGTCCCGACGGCCATATCGCCTGGGCAGCGGGGCCCGACACCGCAGGTGAAGCGCTGCCGACCGCACTGGAGCGCTGGTTCGGCCCCGCCTCGGCGGCCGTGGCCGCCTGACGCTCCGCCGGAGCAAGTAGCCAGAGACAGGAGAGAGGAATCATGCACAGCACCCTCATCGTGGCCCGCATGCAGCCACAGTCGGCGGAGGAGGTCGCCAAGCTCTTCCAGGCCTTCGACGAGACCGAGATGCCCCATCGCATGGGCACCCGGCGCCGCCAGCTCTTCTCGTACCGCGGCCTCTACTTCCATCTGCAGGACTTCGACGAGGACAACGGCGGCCGGCTGATCGAGGAGGCCAAGACCGACCCGCGGTTCGTCGGCATCAGCGAGGACCTCAAGCCGTTCATCCAGGCCTACGACCCGGCCACCTGGCGCTCGCCCGCCGACGCCATGGCCACCCGCTTCTACAACTGGGAGGGGTCTGCATGAGCGGCCGACGGGTGGCCGTCACCGGCATCGGGGTGCTCGCGCCCGGCGGTGTCGGGGTCAAGAACTTCTGGAGCCTGCTGAGCGAGGGGCGCACCGCGACCCGCGGCATCACCTTCTTCGACGCCTCTCCGTTCCGTTCACGGGTCGCCGCAGAGATCGACTTCGACCCGGAGGAGCACGGGCTCAGCCCGCACGAGATCCGCCGGACGGACCGCGCCGCGCAGCTGGCCGTGGTCGCCGCCCGGGAGGCGGTGGCCGACAGCGGACTGGAGCTGGAGCAGCTGGACCCGCACCGGGTCGGCGTCACCGTCGGCAGCGCGGTGGGCGCGACCATGGGCCTGGACCAGGAGTACCGGGTGGTGAGCGACGGCGGCCGGCTGGACCTGGTGGACCACGCCTACGCCGTGCCGCACCTCTACAACTACCTGGTGCCCAGCTCCTTCGCCGCCGAGGTGGCCTGGGCGGTGGGCGCCGAGGGGCCGAGCACGGTGGTGTCCACCGGCTGCACGTCCGGCCTGGACTCGGTCGGTCACGCCGTGGAGCTGATCCGTGAGGGCTCCACCGATGTGATGGTGGCCGGTTCCTCGGACGCCCCGATCTCGCCCATCACGGTGGCCTGCTTCGACGCCATCAAGGCGACCACGCCCCGCAACGACGACCCGGAGCACGCCTCGCGGCCCTTCGACGCCAGCCGCAACGGCTTCGTCCTGGGCGAGGGTTCGGCCTTCTTCGTCCTGGAGGAGCTGGAGTCGGCCCGGGCCCGGGGCGCGCACATCTACGCCGAGATCGCCGGATACGCCTCGCGCTGCAACGCCTTCCACATGACCGGACTGCGGCCGGACGGCGCCGAGATGGCCGAGGCCATCCGGGTGGCCATGGCCGAGGCCCGGATCAACCCGCAGGACATCGACTACATCAACGCGCACGGCTCCGGCACCAAGCAGAACGACCGGCACGAGACCGCGGCCTTCAAGAAGAGCCTGGGCGAGCACGCCTACCGGGCCCCGGTGAGCTCGATCAAGTCCATGGTGGGGCATTCGCTGGGGGCCATCGGCTCCATCGAGATCGCGGCCTCCGCGCTGGCCATGGAGCACAACGTGGTGCCGCCCACGGCGAATCTGCACACCAAGGACCCGGAGTGCGATCTGGACTACGTCCCGCTGACCGCCCGTGAATGGCAGACGGACACCGTACTGACCGTGGGCAGCGGCTTCGGCGGCTTCCAGAGCGCGATGATCCTGGCCCGACCCGATCGGCAGGTGGCGGCGTGAGCAGCACCCTGAGCACTCCCAGCACCCTCAGCCCCTCCCGAACGCCCGTGGACCAGCGCCGTGTGGTGGTCACCGGACTGGGCGTGGCGGCCCCCAACGGCCTGGGCACGGAGGACTTCTGGGCGGCCACCCTGGCCGCGAAGAGCGGCATCGGCCGGATCACCCGTTTCGACCCGGAGCAGTACCCGGCCCGGCTGGCGGGGGAGGTCCCGGGCTTCGTCGCCGAGGACCACCTGCCGAGCCGGCTGATCCCGCAGACCGACCGGATGACCAGGCTGGCACTCGTCGCCACGGACTGGGCACTGGCGGACGCCGGGGTGGACCCGAGCCGGCTGCCCGAGTTCGACATGGGCGTGGTGACCGCCAGCTCCTCCGGAGGGTTCGAATTCGGCCAGAACGAGCTGCAGGCCCTGTGGAGCAAGGGCGGCCAGTACGTCAGCGCCTACCAGTCCTTCGCCTGGTTCTATGCGGTGAACAGCGGCCAGATATCCATCCGCAACGGGATGAAGGGCCCCAGCGGCGTCCTGGTCAGCGACCAGGCGGGCGGGCTGGACGCGGTCGCGCAGGCGCGGCGGCAGATCCGCAAGGGCACCCGGCTGATCGTCTCCGGCAGCGTCGACGCCTCGATCTGCCCCTGGGGCTGGGTGGCCCAGCTCGCCAGTGGCCGGCTCAGCACCAGCAGTGAGCCGGAGCGGGCCTATCTGCCCTTCGACCCGGCGGCCCGCGGGCATGTGCCGGGCGAGGGCGGGGCGATCCTCATCCTGGAGGACGCGGAGGCCGCCCGTGAGCGCGGTGCCCGGGTCTACGGCGAGATCGCCGGCTATGGCGCCACCTTCGACCCCCGGCCCGGCAGCGGGCGAGAGCCCGGACTGCGCAAGGCCATCGAAATCGCCCTGGCCGACGCGGGGGCCGAACCGGCCGAGGTGGACGTGGTCTTCGCGGATGCCGCGGCCGTTCCCGAACTCGACCGGACCGAGGCGGCGGCGCTGGGCGCGGTCTTCGGCGAGTGGAGTGTTCCGGTCACGGCACCCAAGACGATGACCGGGCGGCTGTACTCGGGCGCGGCTCCGCTCGACCTGGCCACGGCGCTGCTCGCCATCCGGGACGGGGTGATCCCCCCGACCACCCATGTCCAGCCGGCCGCCGAGTACGGCCTCGACCTGGTGCGGGGCGAACCGCGCAGCGCCCAGGTCCGTACCGCGCTGGTACTGGCCCGCGGCCACGGCGGGTTCAACTCCGCCGTCGTCGTGCGGGCGGCGGACTGAGCCCGCCGCACCTGCCGACCCCCACAGAGCTCCTGAGCAAGTGACGAGATCGAGAGGAATCCCCATGACGCACACCGAATTCACCCTTGAGGACCTCAAGCGCATCCTGCGCGAGGGCGCCGGCACCGACGAGGGCGTGGACCTGGACGGCGACATCCTCGACGTGGACTTCGAAGACCTGGGCTACGAGTCGCTGGCCCTGCTGGAGACCGGCGGCCGCATCGAGCGCGAGTACGAGATATCACTCGACGAGGATGCACTGAGCGAGGCCAGGACGCCTCGCGCCCTGCTGGAGGCGGTCAACGCCCAGCTGTCGGTCATGGTCTGACGTCCACGTCACCGTGCCGTGGGGCCGCCGCTGCGATGCGGCGGCCCCTTTCCTTTCCCCCCGACCCGACCCGCTAAGGAGCGGACATGTCAGAGCAGACCCAGCGCACGGCGATCGTCACGGGCGGCACCAGCGGTATCGGGCTGGCCAGCGCGCGCCTGCTGGCCGAGCAGAACCACCGGGTCTTCATCGGCGCCCGTAACGCCGACAACGTGGCCGCCACGGTCAAGGAGCTGCGCAACGAGGGCCTCACCGTGGAGGGAGCGGTCTGCGACGTCCGCTCCGGTGCGGAGGTCAAGGCGTTCGTCCAGGCCGCGGTCGACACCTTCGGAACGATCGACGTACTGGTGAACAACGCGGGCCGCAGCGGCGGCGGAGTGACCGCGGACATCCCCGACGAGCTCTGGTACGACGTCATCGACACCAACCTCAACAGCGTCTTCCTGATGACCCGCGAGGTGCTCACCACCGGCGGTATGCGCGACAAGCAGCGCGGACGGATCATCAACATCGCGTCGACGGCGGGCAAGCAGGGTGTGGTCCTGGGCGCCCCCTACTCGGCGTCCAAGCACGGCGTGGTCGGGTTCACCAAGGCGCTGGGCAACGAGCTCGCGCCGACCGGCATCACGGTGAACGCGGTGTGCCCGGGCTATGTCGAAACCCCCATGGCGCAGCGTGTGCGGGCCGGCTACGCGCAGGCCTACGACACCACCGAGGACGCGATCCTGGAGAAGTTCAGCGCCAAGATCCCGCTCGGCCGCTACTCCACCCCGGAGGAGGTCGCCGGGCTGGTCGGCTACCTCGCCTCCGACACCGCCGCGTCCATCACCTCCCAGGCGCTCAACGTCTGCGGTGGTCTCGGGAACTTCTGATCCCCCCAAGCCGGAAGCACAGAGGAAGGAACACGACCATGGCGCCCAGCGCAGCCCGCGAGGTCGAGCACGAGATCACCGTCTCCGCACCGGCCGCCGCCGTCTACCGGCTGATAGCCGAGGTCCAGAACTGGCCGCGGATCTTCCCGCCGACCATCTACGTCGATCATGTCGAGCGCAGCGGCCAGGAGGAACGCATCCGCATCTGGGCCACCGCCAACGGCGAGGCCAAGAACTGGACGTCGCGCCGCAGGCTGGACCCGGAGGGCCTGCGGATCGACTTCCGGCAGGAGGTCTCCACCCCGCCGGTGGCCTCGATGGGCGGGGCCTGGCTGATCGAGCCGGTTTCCGAGACCGAGTCCCGGATCCGCCTGCTGCACGACTACCGCGCCGTCGACGACGACCCGGACGGCCTGGCCTGGATCGACGAGGCCGTGGACCGCAACTCCCGCTCCGAGCTGGCCGCCCTCAAGGAGAACGTCGAACGCGCCCATGCCGCCGCGGAGTTGACCTTCTCCTTCGTGGACATCGTGCAGATCGCCGGCTCGGCCAAGGACGTCTACGACTTCATCAACGAGGCGGACCGCTGGCAGGAGCGCCTGCCGCACGTGGCCAAGGTACGCCTGGAGGAGGAGACGCCGGGCCTGCAGACCCTGGAGATGGACACCCGGGCCAAGGACGGCTCCACCCACACCACCAAGTCGTACCGGGTGACCTTCCCGCACCAGAAGATCGCCTACAAGCAGGTCACCCTCCCCGCCCTGATGACCCTGCACACCGGCATCTGGACCTTCGAGGAGAACGAGCAGGGCGTTGCGGCCTCCTCGCAGCACACGGTTGTCCTGAACACCGAGAACATCACCCGGATCCTGGGCCCCGAGGCAGGCGTCCCCGAGGCCCGCGAGTATGTGCAGACGGCGCTCAGCACCAACAGCCGCGCCACGCTCGGCCACGCCAAGGCCTACGCGGAGCGCAGGGACTGACCATGACGACGACCATCCGTACCGAGGTCGCCGTGGTCGGGGCCGGCCCGGTCGGCCTTGCGCTCGCCGGGGAGCTGCGGCTGGCCGGCGCCGCCGTGCTGGTGGTGGAGCAGCTTGCGGCCCCGACCACCGAGTCGAGGGCCTCGACCCTGCACGCCCGCACCATGGAACTGCTGGATTCGCGCGGCCTGCTGGACCGCTTCGGCACCCTGCCCGGACAGCCGCAGGGTCACTTCGGCGGTATCCCGCTCGACCTCACCCTGCCCGGTCCCTGGCCGGGCCAGTGGAAGGTTCCGCAGACCCGGACCGAGGAGGTCCTGCAGGACTGGGCCCGCTCGCTGGGCGCGGACATCCGCCGCGGCCATGCGGTGCGCGAGGTGACCGTCGCGGAGGACCACGTCGAGGCGGTGGCCGTCGGACCCGGCGGCCCGGTTCGCATCCGGGCCGAGTACCTGGTCGGCTGCGACGGCGAGGACAGCACCGTGCGCCGCCTGGTCGGCGCCGACTTCCCGGGCACGGACGCCGAACGCGAGCTGCTGCGGGCGGACGTGGCCGGGGTGGAGATCCCCGACCGCCGCTTCCAGCGCCTGGAGCGGGGCTTCGCCGTGGCCGCCCGCCGGGCGGACGGGGTGACCCGGGTGATGGTGCACGAGTTCGACAGCACCCCCCGGTACACCCGGCCCGGTGCCGGGGCACCGGAGTTCGGCGAGATCGCGGACGCCTGGAAGCGCGTCACCGGCGAGGACATCAGCGGCGGAACGCCTCTGTGGGTCAACGCCTTCGGCGATGCCAACCGCCAGCTGTCCGCCTACCGCCACGGCCGGGTGCTGTTCGCCGGTGACGCCGCGCACCGGCAGCTGCCGGTCGGCGGACAGGCCCTCAACCTCGGCCTGCAGGACGCCTTCAACCTGGGCTGGAAGCTGGGCCGCCAGGTCCGCGGCGAGGCCCCGGCGGGCCTGCTGGACAGCTACCACAGCGAGCGGCACGCCGTCGGCCGACGGACCCTCGGCAATATCAAGGCACAGGCCATGCTGCTGCTCGGCGGCCCCGATGTGGAGGCGGCCCGCGCGGTCTTCGGCGAACTGATCGCCCTCGAAGGGACCCGCCGCCACCTGGCCGGAATGATCTCCGGCGTGGACGTCCGCTACGACGTCGGCCCCGGCGACCACCCGCTGCTCGGCGCCCGCCTGCCGCAGCTGACGCTCGCCACGACCGTACCGGGACAGGAGCGGACCACGACCACCGTGCTGCTGCGCACCGGCCGCGGCCTGCTGCTGGACCTGACCGGCGACGAGCACGAGCCCGCCCGGATCCGCGCGGCGGCGGAGCCCTGGGCCGGGCGGGTGGACGTGGTGGCCGGCCGCCCGGAACCGGACGGTGCCGAACCCTCGGGAGCCGACCAGCTCGGCCCCGGCCTTTTCCTGGTCCGCCCGGACGGCCACCTGGCCTGGGCCGGCGACGCGGGCGCGGACCCGCGGCCCGCGCTGCACCGCTGTTTCGGCGAGCCCGCCGCCTGATGCCGGATCCGACCGGGTCCGCGAGTTCTGCGAGTTTGGAGGAACCCCCGCCATGCCCACCGATTCCGCCGATCCGGAGGTGCTGGTCGCCGGCGCGGGCCCGACCGGCCTGCTGCTCGCCGGCGACCTCGCCGCCTCCGGGGTGCGGGTGCGGATCCTGGAGAAGCGCGGCCGGAAGGCGAGCAATCTCACCCGTTCCTTCACGGTGCACGCCCGCACCCTGGAGCAGTTGGACGCGCGCGGCCTCGCCGAGGGCGTCATCGCCACCGGCACCGCCCTGCCCACCCTGCCCCTCTTCGGCGACCTCGACATCGACTTCACGCACCTGCCCACCCGCTATCCCTATGTGCTGATCACCCCGCAGTTCCAGGTGGAGCGCGCACTGGAGGAGCGGGCCGCGGGCCTCGGCGTCGAGATCGAGTACGAGGCCGAGGTGGTCGGCCTGCGCCAGGACGCGGGCGGGGTCGACCTGGAGGTGCGCACCGAGGGCGGCGGAACGGCCGTCCGGCGGGCGCGCTACGCGGTCGGCACCGACGGGGTACGGAGCAGGGTGCGCGAACTCCTGGGCATCCCGTTCCCCGGTGACTCCGTGCTGCGCTCGGTGATCCTCGGCGACGTCCTGATGCGCGAGGCGCCCGCCAACCTGCTCACCGTCGATGCCAATGCGCACGGTTTCGCCTTCGTCTGCCCCTTCGGTGACGGCTACTACCGGGTGCTGGCCTGGAACCGGCACAACGAGCAGTCCGCGGAAGCGGCGGCCGACTTCGAGGAGCTGCGGCGGCTCACCCGGGACATCCTCGGCACCGACTTCGGCATGCACGATCCGCGCTGGGTCTCCCGTTTCCACAGCGACGAGCGGCAGGCGACCCGCTACCGCGACGGCCGGGTCTTCCTCGCCGGGGACGCCGCCCACGTCCACTCCCCGGCCGGTGGCATGGGGATGAACACCGGGCTGCAGGACGCCATGAACCTGGCCTGGAAGCTGGCCGCCGCGGTGCACGGGTACGGCGACGACACCCTGCTCGACAGCTACCAGGCGGAGACCCACCCGGTCGGCGAGGCGGTGCTGCGCACCTCCGGATCCCTGGTCCGGGCCGCCATCGCGCAGAGCGGACGCACCCGGGCGGCCCAGCAGTTCATGCTCTGGCTGACCGGTCACCTGGGCTTCCTCGGCCGCAGTCTCGGCCGGCGGGAGGGCAGGGCCATCTCCGGGACGGGCATCAGCTACTCCCGGCCGCGCGGCAGCCACCGGCTGGTCGGGCAGTTCTGCCGCAACCTGCCGGCGGACCCCTCGGTGCACCAGGCGCTGGGCAGCGGCCGGTTCGTCCTCCTCACCGGGGACGACAGGGTCACCGGGGGCGAGCTCGCGGACTGGGCCGACCGCGTGATCCCCGCACGTCCCTCCGCCGCCGCGGAGCACCCGGGCACCACGATCCTCGTCCGCCCGGACGGATACATCGCCTGGGCCGCCGAGCGCCCCGAACCGTCCGAGGTCCGCGCCGCGCTGCAGCGCTGGGCCGGTCCGGCGGGGCCACTACGCACGCCGCTGGGAGCGGCGACCGGTGCCTGAGGTCGGCCCCGGGGCCCCCGAGGGTGTCGACCCGAGGCTGGTGGGCCGGTCGCGGCCGGGTGCCGGTGCGGCCGGGGCGGATCTGGCTTTGTTGGAGGAGTCCGAGCGCCGCCGGGTGCGGGGGCCGGTGCTTGAGGACGTCGCGGGGGCGCCCGAGGGTGTCGATCCGAGGCTGGTGGGCCGGCCGCGGCCGGGTGCCGGTGCGGCCGGGCCGGATCTGGCTTTGTTGGAGGAGTCCGAGCGCCGCCGGGTGCGGGGGCCGGTGCTGGAAGATGTCCCGGGGGCCCTTGATGGTGTCGATCTGAGGCTGGTCGGTCAGCCGCGGCCGGGTGCCGGTGCGGTCGCGGCGGATCTGGCCCTGCTGGACGAGTCCGAACGCCGCCGGGCGGCCCGCTTCCGCCGGGTCGCCGACCGGGACCTCTATGTGGCCGTGCACCTCGCCCTGCGGCGGGCCCTCGCCGGCTACCTGGGCCTCCCGCCCCAGGACGTCGTCCTCGTACGCGAACCGTGCCCCGGCTGCGGTGGTCCGCACGGCCGTCCGGCCGTGGCGGGGGCGGCCGGCGCGCTGCACTTCTCCCTCTCGCACAGCCACGGACTCGCCCTCATCGCGCTCGCCGCCGTCCCGGTCGGGGCGGACATCCAGCGGCTGCCGGGGCCGGACACGGTGGAGGTGTGCAGTGCGGCCCTGCACCCGGCCGAGCGCGCCGAACTGGCCGCCGTCCCGGAGCCCGAGCGGCCGGCCGCCTTCGCCCGGCTCTGGTCCCGCAAGGAGGCCTACCTCAAGGGCCTGGGCATCGGCCTGGCCCGGCCGGCCCACGCCGACTACCTCGGCGACACGGTCGCCGACCGGCCGCGCGGCTGGACGGTGGGCAACGTCCCCTGCGGCCCGGGCCACGCGGCCGCGGTCGCCCTGCGCGGACCGCACCCCCGCAACGGAGCCCGCACCCACACCCACAACCGCAACCGCACTCAGGAGTAAGGACTCAACTGCCATGGCCAACACCGCCTTTGTGTTCCCGGGCCAGGGAGCGCAGCGCGTGGGGATGGGCCTCGCCCTGGTCGCACGATGGCCCGAAGCGACCCGTGACTACTACCGGACCGCCGACGACATCCTGGGCATGCCCCTGTCCCGGCTGTGCTGGGAGGGCCCGGCCGAGGCACTGCGCGACACCTCGGTCACCCAGCCCGCGGTCTTCGTCAGCAGCGTGGCCACCCTGGAGGTGCTGCGCCGGCACGGTGTCACCCCCGCGGTGGTGTCCGGCCACAGCCTGGGCGAGTACGCCGCACTCGTGAGCGCGGGCGTCCTGGACTGGACCGACGCCCTGCGGCTGGTCCGTCTGCGCGGCGAGCTGATGGCCGGGGTCAACGACCGGGTCCCCGGGAGCATGGCCGCGGTCATGGGCCTCCCGCTCGCCGCCGTGGAACCGCTCTGCGCCGCGGTCGCCGAGCAGACCGGCCAGGTCGTCGAGGTGGCCAATGACAACGAGCCCGGCCAGATAGTGGTCTCCGGCCAGACCGAGGCGGTCGACCGGGTGGTCCGCGAGGCCCGGGAGGCCGGTGCGCTGCGGGTGGTGGCGCTGGACGTCGGTGCGCCGTTCCACAGCAGCCTGATGCGGGAGATCGAGGCGGAGTTCGCCGAGGCGCTGGCCGGCACCGAGTTCCACGACCCGGTCGTACCCGTCGTCTCCAGCGTCACCGCCGAGTACGTCACCTCCGCCGAACAGGCCATCGGCCTGCTGCGCCGGCAACTCACCGCCCGGGTGCGGTGGACGGACACCGTCACCCGGATCACCGCCGACGGCACCGACCAGTTCGTGGAGGTGGGGCCGGGAAAGGCGCTCGGCGGCCTGTGCCGCCGGATTGCGCCCGGTGTCGGGACCCACCGCACCGACGAGGCCGACCGGCTCGCGGCGGTCATCCAGGAATTCAAGGGGGACGAGGGGGACGCATGAAGGAACGTCTGGACGAACTGACCGAGGTCAAGCGGGCCGCCCGGCTCGGACCGAGCCCGCAGGCCACCGAACGCCAGCACGCCAAGGGCAAGCTGACGGCGCATGAGCGGATCGCGCTGCTGCTGGACGAGGGCTCCTTCCACGAGGTGGAGCCGCTGCGGCGGCACCGGGCCACCGGTTTCGGACTGGAGGACAAGAAGCCGTACTCGGACGGTGTGATCACCGGCTGGGGGAGCGTGCACGGGCGGACCGTGTTCGTCTACGCCCACGACTTCAGGATCTTCGGCGGCGCGCTGGGTGAGGCGCATGCCCAGAAGATCCACAAGATCATGGACATGGCGATCGCCGCCGGGGCTCCCCTGGTGTCGCTCAACGACGGCGCGGGAGCCCGGATCCAGGAGGGCGTGACCGCTCTGGCGGGGTACGGCGGGATCTTCCAGCGCAACACCCGGGCCTCGGGTGTCATCCCGCAGATCTCGGTGATGCTCGGCCCGTGCGCGGGCGGGGCCGCGTACTCGCCCGCACTGACCGACTTCGTCTTCATGGTCCGCGGCACCTCGCAGATGTTCATCACCGGCCCGGACGTGGTCCGGGCGGTCACCGGCGAGCAGGTCAGCCAGGACGGACTGGGCGGGGCCGATGTGCACGCCGAGGTCTCGGGGGTGGCCCACTTCGCCTACGACGACGAGCAGACCTGCCTGGAGGAGGTCCGCTACCTGCTCTCCCTCCTCCCGCAGAACAACCGGGAGACGCCCCCGCCCCAGGTGACCGAGGACCCCGTCGACCGGCGCGGCGAGTCCCTGCACACGCTGGTCCCGGCGGACGGCAACCGCCCCTACGACATGCGCACGGTCATCGAGGAGATCGTCGACGACGGTACTCACCTGGAGGTGCACGAGCGCTGGGCCACCAACGTCATCTGCACGCTCGCCCGCCTGGACGGCCACACGGTGGGCATCGTCGCCAACCAGCCGCAGTCGATGGCCGGGGTGCTGGACATCGCCTCCTCGGAGAAGGCAGCCGGCTTTGTGCAGATGTGCGACTCCTTCAACATCCCGATCGTCACGCTGCTGGACGTCCCCGGCTTCCTGCCCGGGGTGGACCAGGAGCACGGCGGGATCATCCGGCACGGCGCCAAACTGCTCTACGCCTACTGCAACGCGACCGTCCCGCGGATCCAGGTGATCCTGCGCAAGGCCTACGGTGGCGCGTACATCGTCATGGACTCCCGCTCCGTGGGGGCCGACCTGTCGTACGCGTGGCCGACCAACGAGATCGCGGTGATGGGGGCCGAGGGCGCGGCCAACGTCATCTTCCGCCGCCAGATCCAGGCGGCCGACGACCCCGAGGCGATGCGCCAGCGCATGGTCAAGGAGTACAAGGCCGAGCTCATGCACCCCTATTACGCGGCCGAGCGCGGCCTCGTCGACGACGTGATCGAACCCGCCGATACCCGCAAGGTGCTCATCCGCTCCCTGCACATGCTGCGCACGAAACACGCCGATCTGCCGATGCGCAAACACGGCAACCCGCCCCAGTGACCAGGAGGTTGACCATGACCGACCACCCCTTCCTGCGCGTGGAGCGCGGACAGGCCACGGACGAGGAACTCGCCGCCGTCATGGTCGTCCTGCTCGCCCGCAGCGGCGTCGTCGCCGACCCGGCGGAACAGACACCCACCGTGCAGGCGCCCCGCTGGCTGCGGCTGGAGCGCAGCGCAGCCTTCTGCCCCCCGCACAGCTGGCAGATCGCCTCGTAAAGGAGAGAGGACGAGATGACTACCCAGTCCGACCGCACAGAGCCCGGCGAGGGCCGGTGCCCCGGTGAGCCGGCGGTGGAGTCGGTATGGAGTTCGGGTACAGCGAGGAATCATCGTGCATAAGGTGCTCATCGCCAACCGTGGCGAAATCGCTGTCCGCGTGGCCCGGGCCTGCCGGGACGCCGGGATCGCGAGCGTGGCCGTCTACGCCGACCC
>NZ_JBVIDS010000017.1:0-248 GCF_055572255.1 Streptomyces sp. NPDC030799
CCCTGCGGGACTCCGTCCCGCTACCAGGCTTCCGCTTCGCTCCAGCCTGGCCGGCGGGTCCGCTGCGCTCCCCCGCCCAACGGTCCTTCCGGCTGCGCCTCCAGGACCGTTGGGCCCGCTGACGCGGGCCCGGCTGGCTACGAAAAGGGTGTGGCGGGCCCCGTGGCTCGGGGGGGGGGGGGGGGGGGGGGGGTTCACCAAGAGGCCGAAAAGGAGGACACGCTTCTGGTGTCCCCCACACCCCCCCC
>NZ_JBVIDS010000017.1:258-99395 GCF_055572255.1 Streptomyces sp. NPDC030799
TTCCTTCGGGCTGCACCCCGGGGACTGTGGGGCCCGCTGACGCGGGCCAGGTGGGCGAAAAAAGGGGGTTGGTGGGCCTTGTGGTTCGGCGGCCGGCGGTGACGGGCTGTCACCGCAGGCCGCCGGCAAGGAGTCAGCGTCTGCGGGCCCAACCGGCACCGACTCCGGCCACATGCAAAGCCAGAGCCGTCAGCCCCAGAAGCATGACGTTCGTTGAAGTGAACGCATCGTTGGTACTGATATCAGCCGCGTTGATCAAAAACGCAAAGAAGAACAGCACTGCCGCGACTATGCCAAGCATGACGAGCTCCTTCCACAAGGGGGGTGAAGCCCGTATGCCCGGCTATCACTCCCGCAGACACCGGGAGGTTCGGGCCGTTCCCAGCGGTACGTCAGGCATGCGCATGGCGTGCCCGGGGCGCCCGCCGTGGTGCGGCATGGTGGGCGGGTTCAGCCGAGTCCGCGGGCTGGAGACGCTGGAGCCATATGGAGGATGTGAGCAGCAGGCCAGTGAAGATGGCCAGGAGGAGGGCGGATACCCACATCTGCCGGCTTCCGGGGGTCTGCCAGCCGGCCCAGGCGGTCGATGCCGTCCACACCAGGACGCCCACCGCGTAGAAGGTGCGGACCCGGCGTAGCTGCCGCACGGCCCGCAGGGACATGATGCGATCAGTCGTGGATGCCATGCCGGCCCGTGTACCCCCGTGCACGTTGTTCAGCAGACTGGCTTTTTCTGCTGTTTCGGTCACCTCTGCTCGTGCTGCTGGGTTCGTCCTTCGAAGTCGTGTCGCACTGCAGCTCCTTGGTCTTCGATCAGCCCGTCACCGTCTGGGAAGTCCAGGACGGCGCCGCAGCGGCTGCATAGTTTCCCGTCTTCGGCGGGCGTGCCGCAGGCCTTGCAGAACCGGTTGCCTTGATGGTTCTCGGTCTTCTGTTCCATGATCTCTTCCGGATGGTGGGCAGCGATGACTGCGGAGTACCCGTGGCTTCCGAGTCGATTCTCTGATGCAGCTGCTTCATTTTTTGTCTGCGATAGACTCTGGACTGAGATGGCTGCAGCGTTATGGGGGCGGGTCATCCGCTGGAGACAGCTGTCTGTGTCCCGCATCGGAGGTGTGCAGTCCGGTGTCGCGGTGGGGGCCTGAGGATCAATGCCCCTGGCACGCATGGCTGTTGGGCGCGTGTAGGTGCGTGAGGGCTGTTGTCCAGCTCGCCGGGGAGAGTGGATCGGATGACTGTGAAAGAACTTCGTCCTCATCAGCGTGAAGCCGTAGACGCGGTTCTCCGAGCACTCGAATTGCCTGCAAGATCTACTGTGCCTGAGCGGGGGCTGCGGACTCAGGTGGTCATGGCGACCGGCTCGGGCAAGACCCTCGTCGCCGTGCGCAGCGCGGGGGAGCTGCAGGCGGGTCGAGTGCTGGTGCTCGTGCCGTCGCTGGACCTGCTCGCGCAGACCGAGGCCGCCTGGCGCGAGGGCGGGCGTACGGGGCCCATGATCGGAGTCTCGTCCCTCCGGGGGCCTGAGGCGTCCTTCCCGAACACCACGGACGTGGACGAGCTGGTCGCCTGGGTCCGCCCGCTCGACAAGGTCACCGTGTTCGCCACCTACGCCTCCCTCGGGCTCGGCACACTCGAGCGAGCCCATACCGCGGGACTGCCGGGATGGGACCTGATCGTCGTGGACGAAGCCCACCGGACTTCCGGGCGGATCGGGAAACCGTGGGCGGTCGTCCACGACAACACCCGCATCCCCGCCCTCCGCCGCCTGTACATGACCGCCACCCCGAGGTTGTGGCAGTTGGACGACGACGCCGACCAGGGCGTGCCGGGCGAGCTGGTGGCGAGCATGGAAGACGACCCACAGGGGCCGTTCGGGGCCCGCTGCTACACGCTGACGCTGTCGGAGGCGATCGACCGGGGGATCTGCGCGCCGTACCAGGTCGTGTGCCTGGACATCACCGACACCCACCTCCAGGCCGCCCAGCTCCTGGGCGCTGAAGCGCGCTCGGACGAGGTCCGCGGGGCCCGGCTCGCCCCGCTCCAGACGGCGCTGCTCAAGGCGTCGGCGGAGGAGAACTTCCGGCGCACGCTGGTCTTCCACCACGTCGTCAAGGAAGCCGAGGCGTTCGCGGCCGGCCTCCCCCACGTCGCCGGCCGGCTGCACGCCGCCGACCCCGAGCTGTACCCGAAGACGATCTGGGCCAACTGGCTGTGCGGCGAGCACAAGCCGGGCCATCGGCGGCGGGTCCTCGGGGAGTTCGCGGCCGGGATCGCCACGGACGGCACGGTCGTGGAGAAGGGCTTCCTGGGATCGGTGCGGGTGCTCGGCGAGGGCGTCGACATCCGCAACTGTGACAGCGTCTACTGGGCGGACGTGCGCGGTTCCATGCCGGATCTGGTCCAGGCGGTGGGCCGGGCGCTGCGGATGCAGCCCGGTGAGGGAAAGGTCGCCTCCCTCGTGGTGCCGGTCCTGCTCGGGCCCGGGGAGACGGTCGACAGCATGCTGACCTCGCGGGCCTTCGGCGGCCTGGCCAAGCTGCTGGAAGCGCTCAGGGCACACGACACCCGGGGCGTGGAAGCTCTGGCGCAGCCCCAGGCGCCAAGCCGTGCCAGAGGCGTACAGAGCCGCAGCAGGGCGGAAGAGGAGGGAGCAGGAAGCGACCGAAGCGACCGACTCTCGGTGCCCGCCCGGGAACTACTGAAGTTCTCCATCCCCCGCGACCCCACGCAGCTGGCCGCCTTCATCAACCTCCGCGTGCTCAACCCCGAACACGCCCACTGGCGACGCGGCATCGAAGCCGCAGTCATCTACAACCGGCTCCACGGCGTCCTGCGCGTGCCCTTCACCTACCGCGTTCCCACCGCGGGCAGCGACAACCAGGAGCAAGAGGCGAAGAACGGCGAGGGGTGGCCGGCCACGCTCGCCGGTTTCCCGCTTGGGCAGTGGATCGCCGACGCCAGGAGGTTCTACGCCCGTGGCGACATGGACGCCGACCGCATCGCGCAGCTGGAGAAGCTTGGCATGGTGTGGTCACACTACGACGTCGCATGGGAAGAAGGACTCGCCGCCGCCCGAGGCTGGGCCGAGGCGAACGGGCACCTGCTCGCCCCGCTGGACGCCACCCACCAGGGCTTCAAGGTGGGCATCTGGCTGAAGAACACCAGGGTCGCCGCCCGCAAGGCGCAGGAGATCGAGCAGCGGCGTGCCCAAGGTGTGCCGGTCGGCTCGGCGGCCGGCGCGCTGTCACAGGAGCGGCGCGAGCAGCTCGAGGACATCGACCCCGCCTGGTGCCCCACCTGGCCCGTGGAATGGCAACGCTGCTTCCACCTCGTCCGGCAGCATCTCCAGGCCGGCGGCCAGCTGCCCACGTCGCCGGGCATGGTCGTGCACCAAGGCGAAGACCTCGGACGGTGGGTAGGGGCACAGCGGCTCGGCTGGGACAAGCTCACCACCGTGCAGCAGTGGATGCTGGAGCACATCCTCGGGATCAAGCCCGCCACCGAGGACGAGAAACCGAAGCCACGACGCAGCCAGGCCGACAAATGGGCCCTCAACTACACGGCCGCCCGGCAGTACTACCAACGCGAAGGACACCTACGCGTACCGCGCAAGCACGTCGAGACGATCGTCGTCGGCGACGGAAAGGACTGTAGCGGCCAGGACCAGGAGGAATGGCAGATCCGGCTTGGTGCATTTATCGGCAACCAACGCAGCAGAGCCGCCACGCTGTCGCCAGAGCGAGTAGAACAGCTCTCCGCCATCGGCATGCGCTGGACCTAACGGCGTCGGGGGGACGCATCGGTCTTCGGTGCAGCCCGCCCTCGTGTCCGGCTCCGTGTGGTGCACGACCGTAGTGTTCCGACTACGAGCTGCCTCGGCCAGCGGCGGGATCACCGTGAGGTAATCGGTGCAGGGGGCTGGATCACCGCCGCGCTGCCTCTTCGGCGGTACGTTCGCTTGACGCGAGTCAGAGCCAGGCTCCGACCTTGGCCGAAAGGCCCGAGCCTGCGTTGATGAGGACAGTGGGCATGCGGCGCGTCGGTAGTTTGGCGGCTGTGAGGGTGAGCCGGTACAGGTGCAGGTATTCGCCTTGGAAGAAGCGGACGCCCATATCCAGGTAGCGCTCGTGGTTCTGGACCGTTTCTTCGCCGACCAGAGCGACCGCCGCAGACCGTTGACGGAGCAGGCGCGCGTGCCATTCCTCGCATGTGCGCTGGAAGTGGCTCCCGTCGGAACGCAGTGCCGCCACATTGAACAAGCCTTCCGAAGCGTGCATGACCTCCGAAAGGAACGGGAGGTTCGTCTGGGGAAACATCCGAGCAATGAAGCCGCCGTCGCTGAAGAATCTTCTGTCCATCGGCACGCTGGGGCCCCAAGCGGCGAACTGTAGGGACAGGCGGCCGCCGGGGTTCAGCCAGGAGTGGCAGCGGCGCAGGAATTGGCGGTAGGCGCGCACCTTCGCTGTCCGGGGCCGGCTTGGTCTGGCGAAGTGTTCGAGGACTCCGAAGCAGATGATTGCGTCGTAGGTGTGGTCAGGGCTGTGTTTCTGCCAGCTCTCCTGGCGGACTTCGATCTGCGGGTGGTGAGGCGATCGTGCCCAGGCGATCTGTGCAGGGCACACGTTGAGGCCGACGGCATGCTGCACGCCGTGGTGCTCGACAAGGCGGCGCAGGGCGCTTCCCCAGCCGCAACCGATGTCCAGCACTCGGGTACTTCCAGCAGCCTGGGCTTGTGCAACGTGGTAGTCGATCTTCCGTTGCTGGGCGGTCTCCAGTGAGTCGCCGTCTTCCCATAGGGCGCAGCTGTAGGTGAGCGCCGAGTCAAGCCAGAGTCCAAAGAACTCGTTGGATTGGTCGTAGTGATGCTGTAGTGCTGCTGGGGTGGCGCCTTTGTACCCGGTAAACATGTGCGTCTTCCTTGAAATATCGCGGGCCCTTAGTAGGGAGGCATCTCCCCACGAAGGAGCGTTGGTCGGGGGCACGCTACTGAGACGACGCTGGGTGGTTGGGGCCGCTGAGACGAAGCAGAGTGGGCGACGGCTGCCCGTACGTCTTAGCTTCGGGGCGGTGGAGCCGCAGCCCAATGCGGGTGACATGCTCGTCCACAACAGCGGCATGAGGCATAGATCCAACTTGGCCTGGCGGCCTTGCCCCTGACCATCACCTACACGAGTGCCAAAGGGGCGCACCGGTGCAGTGGCAAGCGTCTCAGGGACAGGGACGCGCCTCGCGTCCTTTCCGGAACCGCTTTCGTGACATCGAGGATGATTTTGGGGCAGCCAGACTCGCATTCCAGCGTGTCTCCACGAGCGTGCACTGAGCTGACCCGGATCGCCGTCCCCACACGGCAACAGGCTGCTGGTGCAGGGTAAGGAGGCCGCGCAGTTGTGCGCCGGCATGTTCGCTGGGTCGTACGGGCCTCCGGCACGCTGCACGGGCACTGCCCCAGGCAGGGCCCGGAAGGCGTTCACGGGGCCGGGGTGGCTTTGAGTACGGCGCTGATGATGCGGTCGCTGGCGTCTTTGCTGTGCGGGTCGATGAGGTTGCCCCACAGTTTGAACATCAGGTGGGCAAGCGCTGGGTGGCGCAGGCTGTGGGTGGTGGTGAACTTCATGAGGTGGGGGCTGCCGAGGGCCTGGACGACCAGGCGGCCCAGGGTGAAGTAGCCGCCGAAGGCGTCTTTGAGAAGGTGCGGGTAGGCGTGCAGGGCGCGTTCGCGCTGGCTGGCTGTGGGTCGGGCGAGAGCTTGGATGATGACTTCGGCGCTGAAGCGGCCGGATTCCATGGCGTAGTCGATGCCTTCGCCGCTGAGCGGGTTGATCAGGCCTGCGGCATCACCGGCCAGGAGTACGCCGCGGGTGTACTGCGGCGTGCGGCTCATGCCGCCGGGCAGGGCGTGGCCGCGGATGGCGGTGGTGGCGTGATCTGCGTCGATCTGCAGCTCTTTCGGCAGCCGGCTGGTCCAGTCCTGGAGCAGTGCGCGGTGGTCGATGTCGAGGCGCCGGTTGACGCAGACCGTGCCGATCCCGACGTTCCACATGCTGTTGCCCACTGGGAAGAGCCATCCATACCCGTACAGCATGGAACGGCGACCGGACGAGGCGGGATCCCGCAGGTCAAGCCAGCATTCGATGTAGTCGTCGCTCGTGCGGTCGGTGGTGTAGTAGCGGCGCACCGCGACGCCCATGGTGCGGTCTTTTCGCTGCTGTAGTCCCATCCGCACGGCCACCCTGCTGGAGGCGCCATCTGCTGCAACCACCAGTTGCGCCCCGTACCTGTGTTCCACGCCGTTGCGCCGGGCGACGACGCCCCGGGCGTGGCCGGTGCGCTCATCCAGCAGGACGTCGGTGACCTTGGTGCCCTGCTGCAGGCGGGCGCCGGCCGCCTGCGCCCGTTCGGCTACGAGGGGGTCGAAATCCTTCCGGGTGCGCACCAGCCCGAAGCTGGGGTACCCGATGGTGTCGGGCCAGTCCATTTCGATCCGCAGACCTGCGCCGCAGGCGCGTACCCCGCGGCTGCGTACCCAACCGGGTCCGTGCAGGTCGACGCCCATGGCGAGGAGCTCTTTGACGGCTCGCGGGGTGAGTGCGTCACCGCAGACCTTGTCCCGCGGGAAGTGCGCCTTCTCCAGCAGTAACACGTCCAGGCCTGCTCGGGCCAGGTAGTAGGCCGTGGTGGAGCCGGCTGGGCCTGCTCCCACCACGATGACGTCAGCGGTCTCCTCGGTGCGGATGGAACTCATCGTCATTTCCTGTTCTCAAGGGGCCCTTGAGACGGGCGGCGTGCTGGTCTGTGATGGCTGAGGCGGGGAGCGTGTGGGGAGTGCGCAACGATCAGCGCGCGCTGTTCGTCCAGGTGGAGGCTGCGAAGTCGATCTGCGCTTCGGCCGGCGGGACGAGGTGGTCGTTGTCGCGGCAGCGCAGGCCTCGATCCGCAGACCGCTCGGGCTATGAGGGAGGCTATTGGTGGCGGTCGACGATGGAGTCGGCGAGCTGGCCGAGTCGCTCGGTGGACGGCAGGCCGTCAAGGGCCGCGCGTGCCTGGGTGACGCAGTCTTGTGCCTGCCGTGTTGCCTCGGCGATGGCGCCGGTCCGCGTGAGCACGTCGAGCAGGTCGCGGTGGGCTCTGGCGGGGTCGGTGTCGCCGTGAAAGACCCGGGTGAGCAGGCGGCGGTCGTGGTCGTCTGCGGACTCGTAGGCGAGCAGGACGGGCAGGGTCGGCTGCCGGTTCGCGACGTCGCTGATGGCGTGCTTGCCGGTGATCCGTTCGTGGGCGGTGTAGGGCAGCAGGTCGTCTCGGATCTGGAAGGCCGTGCCGAGGAGTTCGCCGTACTGGCGCAAGGCTTCGGCTTGTCCGGGTGTCGCCGCAGCCAGGATCGCGCCGGCCTGGCAGGCGGCGCCGGTGAGGGCGGCGGTCTTGCCGCGGATCACCTTCAGCACGGCTGATCGGCCGCAGGAGAGGTCCTCACGGATCGTGGTCTCGTGCATACTGGCGCGGCACATGGCGTGCATCGCTTCGGCGACTGCCTGGGACGCTTGAAGGACGCGGTCGGCGGGGCTGCCATGGAGCATGGCGACCCATCCGGCTGTGTACAGGCCGTCTCCGGCCAGCAGTGCCTCGGCGATGCCGAAGCGCTCAGCGGTGGAGGCCCGTCCGCGGCGCATCGGGTCCTGGTCGACGATGTCGTCGTGGACGAGGCTGGCCACGTGCAGGCATTCGATTCCGGCTGCGAAGGAGAGCACCGACTCGGTACGGCCGCCGACCGCCCGTGCCGATTCGATGCACAACGTGGGCCGCAGGAGCTTGCCGGTGGGGAACAGGGCATCCAGACATGCCAGCTCCAGCAGATCTTCACCACTGCCCACGAGACGGGCGAGTTCGGCTTCGATGAGCGGGATCAGCGTGAGGGGCGACGGGGAGGCGGTGGCAGCCATGCAGGGCCTTTCGGGTCTAGCAGGGGATGGCAGCACGCCACTGGTTCTGCCACACCTCGACCAGCGCAGAGATGGGCGGGCGCACGGGATGGTGCAGCAGTTCGGCGCCCGCAGCGCGCACGAGGTCGACGAGGAGCGTGCAATGGCGGCTCATGGCGCGGGCCCAGGAACCGGCCGGACTGTCCTCCAAGGCAGCGACCAGCTCAGGGAGCCGGCGCTGGACGCGATCGGCCTCGAACGCGATGAGCGCGGCTGTGGCAGGCGTCCAGCGTCTGGCCAGGAAGTCCGGAACACGTACGCCGAACCGATCGAAATCTTCCGCCGGCAGCCACAGCCGCCCCTCCGCCAGGTCATCGGCCAGATCGCACAGCACGTCGGTCAGCTGGTACAACTCGCCGAGCTCACGCACCAAGGGCTCCCATGGACCGAGAGTGCCGGAATGCAAGACCAACATCAGCACGACGGCCGGAGTACCGGAGATGCCTGTGGCCCATCGCTGCCAGTCCTCATAGGTGGCGTGCTGGGCCATACCGATCTCGCTGCGCATGACGGCGAAACCGTGTTCCAGCAGGGACCTGGGCAGGCCGAAGGTGCGGTAGGTGTGTGCCGTCGCGTGCAGGACCGGGTCTGTACTGCCTGACTCGAGCGCCGCGAAACTGGCCTGGCAGTACTCATCCAGGCGACGCAGCCGCTCCTCGACAGGCCCGGTATCGCAGTGCGCATCGACCGTACACCCGTGAGCGAACAGCGCCGCGGCATACGGCCGCAGCGCCGCAGGAGCCGGCCGCAGCGCCCACCAGCCGGCACGCCCGTCATCGCAGGTGTGGAGCTGCCGGACGCACACCGTGTAGCACTGCCGCAGGACCGGATCGTGGATACCTGCCGCGTCCAGCCACCGCCGTACCAGCATCACAGGTTCCTCCCAGCCACTCGTCTTTGTCCGCACACAGGGGTGGGCTGCTGCCCGATGGCTGCGACGCTGCGCTCGGGAAGACAGCTCCGGTCGTGGAGCGCCAGCAGGGTCAACGGGTCGAGAAGTCCGCGTCTGGATACCGGCTGTTGATGGGCACGGCCGCGGGGAAGTCGATCACGCGGCCAACCTATGAGCCCCGGGCCCGGCACTGTCGCGGCGTCGTGCGTAAACCCACCCAATGAATGACAGGCGCGAACCCCTCACTGACGGGCAGTGACCTGCAGCTATCCGAAGCAGTTGTGGCTTTGGCATCGCTTCGGCACGGGAGGGCGCCTTGGAAGTGAGAAACGTGTACCACGCCTACGGCCGCCGTACCGTCCTGCGCGGCATCAACTTCGAGCTGCCCCCGGGAACCGTAGCCGGGATCGTCGGGGAGAACGGAGCGGGCAAGTCGACCCTGCTGAGGATTCTCGCGGGTGAACTGTCTCCAGGTCGCGGCACGGTCCACCACGACGGAGGGTTCGGATACTGCCCGCAGGCCGCTGTCCTCAATGACGCACTCACGGTCCGTCAGCATCTGAACTACTTCAAAGTCGCCTACGGCCTCAGCGACCTGCGACGAGCCGAAGAACTCATGGAGGCCCTCCAGTTCAGCGAGTACTCCGACGAACGGGCCGGTGTCCTCAGCGGCGGAACCCGGCAGAAGGTGAACCTCACCCTGGCGCTGATGCACGACCCACAGACTCTCCTTCTCGACGAGCCCTACCAGGGTTTCGACTGGGATACCTACCAGCGGTTCTGGGATCTGACCGCCCGGCTACGCGAAGCCGGCCGCGGGATCCTGGTCGTCTCCCACCTCGCCTACGACGCCGAACGTCTCGACGTGCTCTGGCGCCTGGAGGACGGGCTTTTGGCCGACCGGGCCAGGGAGAACACCGCATGAGCACTCCCCTGAGCCTGCGCCGCCACCGCACCCTCTTTCTCACCGCAGCCCACTACGCCCTGATCGAGCACCTGCGCAACCGCTTGGCCATGGTCCTCATCGCCGTATTCATCCCCCTCTGGGCCACGCTGGCGTTCTGGTGCATCCCCGAGACCCTGACGCGGTTCCGGCTTCATGCAACCGGGCAGCTGCTCACTCCGCACGGCAATCAGCTGAGCGGCATCACGGGGGCTCTCAACGCCGTGACCTTGATCATCGGCTTCATGATGTTCGCGGTCTCCTTCAACGGCGGTCCCTTCGACCGCCGCCTGGCCCTGGCCGGCTATCCCCGAACCCACCTCGTCCTTGCCAAACTGACCTCCCTGGTGCTGGCCTCTGCTGTGGTGGCCGCCTATGCGACCGTTGCCACCTGCGCCTTTTGGACCCCCGAGCAACCCGCCCTGCTCGCCGCTGCTCTCTTCGGGGCCGGCATCACCTACGGCGCCCTGGGCGTCGCCTTCGGCTCGCTCCTGCGGCGAGAGGTCGAGGGGATGTTCGCCATCGTGATGACCAGCATCATCGACCTCGCCCTGCAAAATCCGCTCTGGAGCGTCAATCCCGACGGCAGCATCGTGCGCTATCTGCCGTCCTACGGCGCGATGCAGGCCGCCACGGGCGCCAGCTTTTCCACGACCCCACTGCCCGCCTACCTCCTTGTTCAGGGCGGATGGTTCGCCAGCAGCGCGGCCGTGGGTCTCCTCTCCTTCCACTCTCGCACCCACAGCCCCATCCGCCGCGACAACTGCTTCCACTCCTTCGGCCTCACTGGCCACAAGGTCGTCCGGGGCTCCACAGCACAGCGCCAGCCCCAGCCCCCCTCCTGAGACTCCTCCGCTCCGTGACAACCCTCGGCACACCAAGGAAGGCGCACATGCCCATCAGGAACGCAGGAGCTACCGCAGCGGCACTGCGGCACCACTACGACCTGCCCGACCGGTTCTTCGAGCTTTGGCTCGGCCCGACACTCACCTACAGCTGCGCTCTGTGGGAAGACGGCGACTCATTGGAAACCGCTCAGCAACGGAAGATCGACTATCTCATCGCGCAATCCCGGGCCGCCGGACGTACCCGGGTGCTGGACGTCGGTTGCGGTTGGGGAAGCGTCCTACGCCGTCTCGTCGAGCATCACGGAGTTCAACATGCCGTCGGCCTCACGCCCAGCCCCGCACAAGTCGCCAGGGCACGATCGCCCCACCACCCGCAGATCGAGGTCCGCCAGGAGAGCTGGCAGACCCACGCACCTGCCCAGTCCTACGACGCGATCATCAGCGCAGGAGCCATCGAACACTTCGTCAGACCAGGACTGCCGCGTTGGGCAAAGGTACGCGCATACCGCCACTTCCTGCGCCAGTGCCACACCTGGCTGACCCCAGGCGGCCGTCTGGCCCTGCAGTTCATGGCTTGGGGCCCCAGTCTCCCGATGGACAGAAGGCTATTGAGCGACGGGAGTCATATCGCTCACCTGTTCCCGCAGTCGAACATGCCGTTCCTGTCGGAGATCACGGAAGCCGCGGAACGCTTGTTCAACGTGGAAGCACTGCGCTCTGATGGGCACCACTATCAGCGCACGTGCACGGAATGGCACACGCGTCTGCAACGTCAGCGCTCAGCGGCGGTCGCGCTGGTCGGCGAGAAAACGGTCAAGGCCTACGACCGCTTCCTGGACGCATCCGCCTGGGGCTTCGAAAACGAATACGTCCGCCTGTACCGCTTGACTCTCACAGCCACCGCCCAGCCGACGCGCCGCATCCCCAAAATCCTGCACAACGCAGGCTGCGGCCTGTGGATCAAAGCCGGAGCCCGGCTCTGACCTTCCAACCGCGCGGCGGGCGCGAAAGCCATCCCCGTCTGACGCCGAAGCCGGAGACGACGTCCTCGCCTTGTTTACGAGAATTCTCGTGAACAGAGCCAGTGCACGATGATCGGTGCGCTGGTCACCCTCCCAGCGTGTCCTTTACGGAATGGCGGGGCGAGTCGGCAGGGGCGGTCAGGGAGTGTCACCGCCCCAGTCCCAGCGGGTCGGGTCGCCGGGGCGCGGGTCGTACAGCGCCCGCCCGTCGGGGCCGAACTGTCCCAGCTCGGTCTGGAGGGAGACGCCGGTGTCGACTTCCGTCTGCGTCCAGCCGGTGATGTCGAGCAGCAGGCCGTCCAGTGGCCCGCCGACCAGCTCGGCGTAGTGCCGGTCTGGCCGCGGGCCCGGGTGGTCGTAGTCGGCGCCTTCTCTGAACTACGAGATGAGGCCGACAACCGAGGATCGGTCGTCGGCCCCTTCAGAGCTCTGGGTTCCGACACGTCGCTTGTGCGGGCGGCGATCTGGTTCGGCGAGCCGAAGAAGGAAATAGGGCCGTCCGGCCGTCGGCGCAACCCAGATAACCTGCGCGAATGAAGCGGATTCAGCGGGCTGCTGGCGCGGTCGTCGGCTCGGCGGTGGGGGACGCTCTGGGTGGCCCCTTCGAGTTCGGTCTCCAAGGAGCGTTCTCCGCGCGGTTTCCCGCGCCTGGTGCTGGTGGCGAGATGTGCGGAGGCGGCGGCTGGGACCCCGGCGAGGCCACTGACGACACGCAGATGGCCGTCCTGGTCGCGGAGTCGCTGCTGGAGCGGGGTGGACTGGATCTGCCGGACATTTTCGCCCGCTTCCAGCGGTGGGCAGCATCAGACCCGAAGGACATCGGCTTGCAAACCGAAGACGTCCTGACCAACGGCATGCCCTGGGACCTCGCCGCCGCGATCCATTTCCAGGTCAACCAGCGAGCAGCGGGAAACGGCTCGTTGATGCGGGCATCGACCTCCGCGGTGTACTTCGCGGCCGCCGGCCAAGAAGCCACCATGGACGCGGCCCGCCGCATCGCTGCCCTCACTCACGGGGACCGCGCGGCCTGGGAAGGCACCGCGATCTTCCACGAACTCATCCGCGTCACGTTCGAGGACACCGACCCCCTCACCGCGATCCCGGACACCCTGGCTCTTGTCCACCCCGACCACCGCGGCCGCTACGCCACCGTCCTCGCGCCCGACTGGCACCCTGATCAGGCAACCGAGTTCAACGGTGCGGTCTGGCCCTGCCTGGGCTCCGCCGTCTGGGCCGTACGCACTACCACCAGCTTCGAAGACGCGATTCGCGCGGCAATCGACCTGGGCGGTGACACGGACACCGTCGCCGCAGTGACCGGCGGCCTCGCGGGGGCGTATTACGGGCTGGATGCAATCCCCGCCCGCTGGACCCAGCCGCTCCATGTCCCCCTCCCAGGCTTCGACGGACGAGTGCTGAACCTGACAGACCTGCTCCACCTTGCACACCGCCTCGGAGGCTGAACCGGGCGCTGCTCCGCGACGGCACTCTCCACGAACTCCAGCCCTCAGCAGCAGTCACCTGACCAGTGGCTCCGCAAGGAGGACGACTCGATCGGCTTCGACAACGAATCCGAGCACTGGATGACCATGGGCACCCTCCGGATGCATCAGCACCGGCTTGCCCAACCCCCGCCCGATCTCCCGTACTACTACCGCTTCACCTCAAGTGGTGCCGAGTCCGCCCGCGTCGCTCTCGCTGCCGCCGACAAGGGGGGCGCTACCTCTGCACGCCTCCGCCCTGCCGATGGCCTGGGGAGTTGAGGCTGAGATGCACGGCACCGGCAACGAGGGCAGCGAAGCAGTCGTCCCCTGGTTAGTGATCCGCCAGGACGATAACGGAAACCGCTACTGGGTCGGCAGGTACGCCACCCGGGACGAAGCCCAGAAGGTCAGCGACAGCCTCGACACCCACGGCCATCGGCAGCTCTACTGGGTGGAGCGCCTGTCGGGTCGAGGTAACACAGGTCCCACCGCCGACAGCCCTGACTCTGGGCGGGACATCGTCCGGGGCCACGCCTCGGGCGTCCGTGATCCTGCGAAGGATCGCACGGCGGCGCCCACACCCGAGTACGTCACACGTGAAACCTCGTCACGGGCCGGCTCACGCACCGGCTTACGCGCCCTGGGCCAGGCGTTGGCGATCTCGTGGATGAGTCGAGCTCTTGCTGGGTGGGCGGTGCCCTGCGGCGGCCTGCTACGGGTCACCACGGGGGCAGTGCCGACCGGACATGTGGTTGTCCCGTCGGGGACGGCGTGCGCCCAGCCCGGCCGGGCCCGAGTGCCAGCAACGCTTCCCGACCAGAAGCCCTCAGCTGGCAGCACACCGGATACGTACTCAGTTCGGGTGAGTCCCGTCGGATCCAGAGGTCTTGTGAAGCCCCACGCGCGATCATGCACTTGCATTGTGTCGGCATGCGGAACACGCGCGAGGTGCGGTCCGTACCTTGTTGGCCCACAAGGGGAATGGTCGGACCGGCCGGGACCACGAACCGAGGAGACAGGTGCAGGCTCGACGCCCTCCACAGCAGTGGCCCTTGGGACACAGCCACACTCTGTTGACGGATCTGGGCGGCCTGGATCACCCAACGGGCGCTCCGTGCGAGTGCAGCAGCTCTGATGTGCCGTCACTGACACCCACCCACCGACACCAAACCGGCACATCGCATCCAGGCGGGCGCGGGGTTTTCAGCCCTGCAGGGCGGCCAGGCCGAGGCGGCGGGAGCGGGAGACGGCCGGGTCGCGGGGGCCGAAGGAGATCAGGTCCATCGCCTGGGCGATGCGTTCGGGGTGGACGGTGAAGTCGAAGTGCCAGCGCCGCGCGATGACGTCGCTCGTCTCCTTGGGCAGGCGGTTGGCCTTGTCGGGGAGGCGTTCGAGGATGCGGTGGTGTGGCTGGCCGGCGCGCAGGCGATCGCCCACACCGGCTCATACGCGGTGCCGAGGATGTTCTCGCCGTCCGTGCCGGGCGGGATGTACACGGGAACGACCAGGGAGGCGGTCTTGCCGGAGACGTCCAGGCGCAGGGCGCGGCCTAGGGCCTGGACGCAGCGGATGACGCTGCGGGTGGGGTCGGCGAAGACGACGGCGTCGACGCTGGGGATGTCGACGCCTTCGGCGATCAGGCGGGAGTTGGCGAGGATCGCGAAGTCGGCGGCGGCAAAGGCGGCGAAGATGTCGGCGCGCTGGGCGGGGGTGTGCTCACCGTGGGCGAAGAACAGCTCCGGGTCGATGCCGGGGACGAGGCCGGGGTCGGTCCGGGCCAGCAGGCGCAGGGTATGCGGGAGTTCGCGGGCGAAGCGGCGGGCGTCGGAGACGAGGTTGAAGTAGACCAGGACCTTCTTCAGGCCGTGTTCGGTCATGGCGCGCAGGACGGCCAGGTGCAGGGCGGTGGTGCGCAGCGCACCGTCGTCTGTCGCCTCCTGCGCGGCGGTGCCCGTGGGCGTGGCGCCGGGGGCGGGCAGGTTCAGGCGGCGGCGCAGGTCGGTGTCGGTGAGCGTGGGCACCACGATCCGGTAGTCCGCCGCCCGTCCGTCCGCCACGGCCCTCGCGAGGGGGTATTCGACGACCTTCTTCCCGTACACGGCCTCGTTGTCCATGGAGTGGGCGAACGCGTCCACCTCCTCGCCCTGCGGGCGCCTTCGGTGCGGGCGGGTCAGGCCGGCGGACTCCGCCAGCTCGGGCGCGGCGAAGATCCGGGGCGTGGCGGTCATGTAGAGGCGGCGGTCCGCGTAGATGCGCTGGGCGTCGTTGACGATCGCCCACTTCTTGTCGGCCCGGCCGGCGATCCGGTGCGCTTCGTCCATGACAGCCAGGTCGAACGGCAGGACCGCGCACCCCGTCTTCTGGGTTTCCTCGATCTTGTTCAGGGAGTCGTAGGTGCAGATCACCGTCAAAGCCGGGACCTGATCCTCTGCCTCCCCCACCACCGACATCAGCCCGCCCAGCGCATGCGCGTCGGTGGTCGACATGACGCGGGCGGCCACCAGATCGTCGCGGCCGGCCACGCCCATCGAGGACACGATCACCATGTGCTCGCCGTGGCCGTCCCCGCGCCAGGCCAGCGCGGTCTGCGCTGCCAGGTCAAGGGTGGGCACCACGAACAGCACCAGCCGCGCCCGAGTCCGTCCGCGACGCGGATGGACACCAGCGTCTTCCCGGTCCCGGCGGTGTGTACGCGCACGGCCCGCTGCTCGTCCTCGACGCCGACGCCGACCGGAATGTGACCGGCTACGGCGTCGGCGGTCTCGTCCTGGACGTACCCGCCAAGTCCCTGCCCGCCCTGATCGAATGGACGCTTACCGAGGCACAGCCCGGGGCGGAGAAGCTGCACGGTTCGGGCAAGGACGCCGAAGCGCTGCTGGTGCTCACCGAGGCCGCGTGCGAGCGCTACGGTCTGCCCGCCGCGCTGACGCACGAGGAGCGCTCGTCGGGCGGCTGGCGGAGGGGCACAAGGTCATCAAGCAGCTTCAGCGTGCCGACTGGCAGCTCACCAAGCGGGGGCTGGGGCCGTGGGCGCGGATCTACCGTCCCACCCAGGGGGCCGCCGGCAGTGCGTGCAGCTATGCATCCCGTCCTGGCACGCCCTGGACGGTCGCGCGTGGGGTCATGCCGCGCAGCTGGAGCCGGCGGAGCTGGCCCGGGTGCTGGGCGTCTACGCGACGCGGGTGATGACCCCGGTCGGCTCTGCGGCCGTCACCGGGCTGCAGCTGATGACCGCACTCAACCCGCCGACCCGCGCCAGCCAGCCGGACGCCGACGGCCGGCGCCACTGCGAGCACCGCCCCCGCTCGCTGGGCACCGAACCAATGGACCCGGCCCCGTGCAAGGCGACCGACGGACACCCCGTCCTCGCGCACCTGCCCCGCTTCCACGTACGCGGCCCCGACGAGAAGCTGTTCGAAGAGGCCTACGACCGGGCACGCGACCTCACCGACGCCGAGTGCATGAAGCGCCACCTGGTCGGCCTGGATGTGAACCTGTCGTTCGCCGCAGGCGCCAACGGCGCCGTCGCCGGCCTCGCGTCGCCGACGGCCCACGTCACCAACCCGGTCTTCGATGCGGCGCTGCCCGGCTCCTGGCTGGTCGACCTCTCCCACATCGATCCCTCCCAAGTGAAGGTCGGCAAGCAATGGCGCGACCTCGACGGGGAAAATCTGATCGCCGACGGGGTGATTCCTGCTGTAACCGAAACGACCGCTGACGACAGTCTTGACTACGTGATCGGTGATCTTCTCGCTGACCCTGCCTGGCACAGCCAGCGCAGTCCCGCTCCCGAGCTGTACCAGCTCATCGGGTTCGACCTGATGACGGAAGACCGCGTCCGCGTGTACCTGGAAATTGCGTACTCTCCGCGTACGATCGGTGTTGATTTGGCTGTTGTCGATGAGGAAACGGGCAGGCCTCGTTCGACGGGCTGGTGGGCCTCGACCAAGCTCAACGCCATCCTCACCCCTGACGGGCCGACCACTCTCGCTGGACACCTGGTGCCGGACGCACAGGATCCGAACTGTGACGCCGTCTACGACCTCACTCATTGGGCGTAGCACGCTGCCCGCCGCGCAGGCAGGTCGGCTCGCCGGTTCCTGCTCGCTGTGGCCGGGCGGCATGCTGACCAGGGTGCACGGTGGCGAGGACCTAATCCTCGACGGTCATGGTGTCCATGGGGCAAGAATGGGCGAACCGGTCCCGACCACTGCCCGGACGCCGTGATCACATCACCCGTTCAGCTCCGTATGCGCATGCCGTCGACGGGCACCCGCCGGGCTGGGTGCCGCAGCCGATCCCCGAGTCCGGCCGCGGCACCCACCACCACCTTCGAGACATGCCGGGCCTGGAACGGACATGACCGGCTCGTTCCCCCGAGAAACGGGGGTGGCGGCTCTTACTTACCTGCATGCTGACACCAGGGCGGACGGGGAGCAGGTGGAAGGTCGGGAGGGGACCGTTTCCGGATGCCTCGGTCCCAGACCACGGCGTCAACTACGCGCCACACCGGGCCAGAGCCGCACGTCATGCGCTCAAACTGGCGCGGAGGCCATCGAACACGTCAGACCCGATGTCGCGCGCTCCCGCACAATGTCGTCCACTCCCGGCCAGGTGCACTCGTGGCCGGCCGCCCGGCCGCGATGCGAGCCGAGCTCCTGCAGGCGGTGCGCCCGCTGGTCGTCCTCGCGCACCGGGTGCACTGGGTCGGCATCGACCTGTTCGGCGTAGCGGTCCGCACGGGCGCGGGAGTTGGCGGCCACCTTGGTGAACGCGCCCTGGAGATGGCCCAGCCACCCGGCCGTCAGATCAAGGGCATCGACATCCGCGCGGGACTCCCCCAACACCCGCAGCGCCATCAGGTCGATCGCCTCCTATCAGCCGGCCTCCGGACCTGGTCGCCGTGCTCGCGGTCGGCGGCCGGGGACGCGAGCAACTGCTCGGGCATCGCCGCCTGCTGGTGCGCGACAACCCCGTACACCCCGCCCCTTGCGGCGGTGACGGCGGTGCGCAGCCTCTCGCGGACCACCGCGCCGGCGAGGACGGCCCGCTCGTACTGCAACGGCACGCGAGGTATCGCCCACTCCCCCGGATCCAGGACCCGGGGCGCGGCCGGTGTGCCCGGGTCGGCCGGGAGCTGCCGGTCGGTGTCCGGGACGGTGGCCGGCGGACGCTGAAGTCACCGTAATCTCGGTGGACGGCCAGTCCAGAACGGTCGCCACCGGCCCGACACCCCACGAGCTCCGTCAGCAACGCCGTGTGGCGGCCGGAACACTGCCACCCGCTACGCCGACCGGCGTCAGCACCAGTCCTCCATGGGACGCAGTGACGAGGATGTGGGGGCAACCTGAGTACGTGCGCGTGCGACGGTGCGTATGAGCCTCAATCCCCCTCCGGCGGCTGTGATGCGGTAGTCGCATGCTCCCCGACCACGTGCTGTCTGTAAGCACGTGAAGGGGCCCCACGCTACGGACGAGTTTTGGTACCACCGTCGAACCGGTGGCCGACCGTTCACCCCGACCCCTGACGGCCTCTTCTCGCTGGCCACGATGCACGCGCTCACCCTGGACCACCTCTCCGGCGGACGGATGATGCTCGGGCTGGGCCTGTCCGGACCAAAGGTCGTGGAAGGGTGGTACGGCCGCCCGTTCCCCAAGTCGCCGCTGACCGCGACCCGGGAATACGTGGACGTCGAACGGCAGGTGCTGCGGCGCGAGGCGCCGGCGCAGGCCCAGGGGCACTTCCACCCGCTGCCCTACCGGGGCCCGGACGGCACAGGGCTCGGCAAGCCGCTGAAGCCGATCACCCATCCGCTACGGCCCGGCCTCCCCGTCCTGCTCGGCGCCGAAGGACCGAAGAACGTGGCGCAGACACTCCGGATCGCCGACGGCTGGCTGCCGCTGCACTGGCCGCCGAGCCGGCCCGAGGCGTACGGGGACATCGTGCGCAAGGTGCCGGAAGGGTTCATGGAGGCTCCGCTGGCCCAGGTGAAGGTGTACGACGACGTGGCCGAGGGGCTGCTGCCCGTGAAGGGCCATGCACGGGTTCTACATCGGCGGGACGGGCCACGCCTCCCGCAACTTCCACGCCGACCTCATGGCGCGCACGGGATACGAGGAAGAGACGCGACGGACCCAGAAGCTGTTCCCCGCGGGGCGGCGAAAGAAGGCAGTACTGCCCGTACCGCCCCGCCTTACCCGACCCGCCCTCCAGTGCCTGGCCCGCCTGGTCCCACCAGCCGAAATGCGCCCCCACCGGATGCCGGATACCCGCCGGCAGCCGCTCGACCGCCGCCCGCAGCACCGGATACGTCTCCGTGCCCGCATCCCGCAGTATCTGCCGTGCATCACGCACCGGCCGTGCCGGGGAGACCACTGTCATCCCGATCGCCTCCCCAAAGAGTGGGCCACATCCTCACACCTCCATCGGCATCCCGCGATCGGCCGTGCCCGCGGCGCTCACCTTCCACTTGACGCCGTCCCAACCATCCGCAGCAAACCCAGGCCAGGGGCGTGACGGAGGCACAGAGCGCACCCCACAGCCATGCCCTCCACCCACGCGCTGCCATATGCACAACACACCCCGCGGAGAGACGATTCTGCGCACTGTGCCCAGGACGGGATCGATGCTTCCGAGCATGGAGGGCCATCCACGCCGTCCCGGTCCCGCTGAACCGCTCCAGCGCGCGCTCGCATCCCACGGCTTTCAGCACGGCTGTTTGAGCTGAGCCAGGGCTCGGAGGCAGCGAGTTGCGACTTGGCCCCACCAGGCGATGCCGGGGTAGGCGGTTTGGTCAGGTCGGCCGGGTCCCCGAATCTGAAACATCGAAGCCTGGAGAACTGGGGCTGGTGTAGCCACGTCGTGTCGCTCAGGAGGCGGCGGACCTGGTAGATGGCCGTGTGACCGTCGTCGAGACCATTGAGCACCTCGGTGCCCCGCTGCACCGCGTTCGGATCGAGCGGAATTCACAGGAATTCGCACTGATCCCCGGTGGTGCACTGACACTCGGATTCGACCTGGAAGCCTGGCAGCCGACGCCCGAGCAGGTTACCGACTACGCGGAGAGTCTGGCTCAGAGCTTCGGCCATGGACCCGATCTTCGGGCCCACCTCGCGCAGGTGCTCAGCCCACGCCGGAGCGTCATCCTGGCGACGGTGCTCATGGCCGTGGAGGACGAGAACCTGACCGAGCCGCCTACCGACGTGCCAGCTGCCCTCGCGGCTCGTGGCCTGCGGATGCCGAGTTCCGACGAATGGGAGCACGCCTGTGGAGCAGGCGCGGACACACTGTTCCGGTGGGGCAACGACTGCCCACTCGACCGCATCCCGTACGGGGACCACACCGGCCCTCAGCAGCAGCTGAGCGCCTTTGGCCTGCGCATCGCCTACGACACCTACCGCGCGGAGCTCACCAGCGACGTCACCGCGGTCCACGGCGGAGACGGCGGCGAGTCGGTGTGCGGGGGTTACGGCCGCATGCTGGCGTGGCTTCCCCTGGCCACCGCCAACCGCAACCCTGCTATGGCCGAGTTCGTCTACGGACCGGATGGTGAAGACCTTTGCGAGGACTTCTCCACACGGCCTGTGCTCACGCTCTGATCCTGCGGCACTGCTACCGAACACTGAGTGCTAAGCGGCGCCTCGTCGGAGGATCGGCGTGATTGAGTCACGGATGTACTTGGGGTCCTCGTCCGCGTCGAAGATCATGATGCAGGCCGCGTGCGGTGCGAAGACGACGATCTTCTCTGGATTCTCCGCCTGCGCCTCGGCGGTGGCGCGTACCCAGTTGAGGGCTTCGTGGTAGCTGAAGTGTGTGCCCTGCTAGTGCGGTGCGCTGGAGTCCGCGGGCGCGCTGCTGCTCGGTAGTGCGTTTGGTCATGGACGAGTCCTCTCGGCACCGGGTCCTCGCCCCCACACGGCAACCCCGGCTCGACGGATCCTCAAGGTGCTCGTCAAGCGGTCCGTTGATCCCGGAAGACCTTCCACCAGTGTTCCGGCCAGTGTGGCTGTCCGGATGCGGTGTGGGCGTCGGCAAAGCCCAGGGCGTCAGCCCTGCGGGCAGGATACCGGCTCGGCCGTCGGCTCTCCCCTCAGCTGTTGAAAAGCGAGCGTGACGGGGGCCGCAACCAGGGGTGTGAGGCGTGGAAGGCGCCAAGGTTCATCGATGGACGGGCGTGGCCGGAGTGGGGCCGCACACATGCCTTGCGCCGCAGGTCCGGCACCGGCGCTCAACTCGCGCTGGTAACAGGCATGCGATAACGGCCAGTTAGTGATGGCGCAGCTGGTGCCTGCTAGGGCATGGTGGGAGCGAGCGGCGCGATTCTGCGCCGTACGAACCCGTCAGGGGGATGCGCCCGCAGGAGGTGATGGACATGACCGCTATGTCCCACCTGTGGATCAACTGCTACGACTCCGGAATTTAGCCGGGGCCAATCGCAGGGGCATTTCTGCGCGGAGTCGGCAGTACGGACCCTGCCGCGCCTGTCCGATCCCCTCTCCGACCGGACGCACTCCACCGTTGGTACCTGGCTCTCCGGAAGTTGTCCCGACAGCTCTGGCCTGCCATCGGAGGACTCCCATGACGACGGTTCCTGCTCTCCTCGCGCAACTCGCCACTGGAACGCCCGGCCTCCTGCTCGCGGTGGTCGTGGTGCTTGCGGCGACGTTCCTGGTCGCTCTCGCCATAGCCGTACGCGGAACGCCACCCGAGGAACGCGCGGCAGTCCTACGCGCCTTCGCGCAGACGCTGCCCGTACGCCGCAGATAACCGCGCCCTGTGGGGGCGCATCGCGCGGTGTGCCCCCACAAGGGCTCCACCGGCAGCGGCTACCGCCTGGCGCGCACCGAGACCGTCAGCCCGGCCGTCCGGACAGTGCAACGGCGGCAGACCCGGGCATCAGGTCAACTCCTTCGTGAGCCTGGCGATCCGTCACTAAAGTGGCTGCCAGACGAAGGCCGCCGCCAACAGCGCGTGCAGACGGGGATATCGGAGAGACAGTGGACAACCCTTTCGCCCCACCTCGTTCCGACAACGGTCACCGACCTGCGTGGTCCGCGCTCGACGAGTACCTGTGGCACTCGTGCGACATCATCGCCGACCTGGTCGAGAAGCGGATCGATCAGCGACCGCTGGTCGCCACCATGGCCCGGCTCGAACCCGGTGACCGCGCACTGGCCGTCGGGCCTGCTCAGCGTCTGACCTGGAGGGCCATCGGGGATGGCAGCTACAGGCACCAGAACATGTTCGCCTTCGGCAGCCCCGCCTTCGTGATCGGCAGCATGGTCGGCTCGGCTGTCGGTAACTCCGCCCGGCGCCGTGCCGCCGCCAACGACGCCCAACCTCGCTGGGTACTCGACGGGGCCGGCGAAATCACCGTCACCACGCGCAGCGTCTACTTCGGCCATCCTCAGTGTCCACTCGACCTCTTCTGGGTCGGCCTCGACACCATCGACCTCGTTGCACCGGACGTCTTCCAAACCAGTTTCCGGGACATCAACAACCACCGGTACACCACGGTGCAGCTCCGCACCCCCTGGGCATCGCTGCTGTTCGTCCTGGCCGCGATCACGGCATTCCCTGCCCACCCGCGGCTGCTGGGACGAGGCTGGCTTCCGACGGACTTCGAAAGCCGATGCGCCCAGCTCGGACGGCCATGCCGCCCGGCAGCCCGTCTCCTGTTGGAACACGGGCGCTGACTGCGCAACTGATCTTCGGCATTCCTAAGCGGCCCGCAAGACGACCGTCAGACGGAGGCGACGGTCCAGGTACGGTTCCGCGCATGGAGATCGGAAGATGGGCCGGCCGGGGTGTGACCGCGGTGGCCGTGGGTGGGGCACTGAGCGTGCTGGCGGGCTGCGGGGGCAGCGACAAGCCGGTGAGTACGAAGGCGGATGCGAAGCCGACAACGAGCCTGCGGCCGTCGGTTCAGTCGTCGGACATGGTGAAGTCGACCGAGGCGGCTTTGGCGCTCAACCAGCTCCTTCCAGGTGACGACGTGAACGCGTGCTACAGCGAGGTGCAGTGCGATGCGGCTGCCGTGAGGATCAGGGACTTCGTGCGCGACGTGCAGGTCGCGATCGTGACCGAGGTCGGCAGCGATCCGTATTACCAACCTCTCGTGGACGAGGCCGGCGCCATCATGGAGGAGGCTGACGCCAAGCAGGGGACGGCGGCCGAGCGGCGCCAGGACGTGTACACGAAGGCTCAGGCGCTCGACAAGAAGCTGAAAGCCATCGGCCTGGAGGGCTGAAACGGCGGCGCCCGCCCGGGCTGGATGAGGGCCTGGGCGGGCGCATGGACTGGGAGGGCGTCGTTCTTACGGGCGCGCCGCGGACGAGGCGAACGGGCGCGCGGCGAGGTCCTCCCCGGGGCGGGCACACGGCCGGTCGGACTCGTCCGGGCGGATGCCGGAGAGCGGGCGGGAGGTGGACGGGCGCTGGTTCACCGAAGGCTCCTCGAGAAGGGGAAGCATCGGTCGGACAGCAGTGATCTCAGCAGCAGCGGCCCAGGACCGCCAGGGACAAAAACGGGCACGCGCGCCAGACCGGCCTCACCGACGGGCCGGCGCCACGGCATTTTTGTCGGCGGTCCACCGGGAGGCGCGCTGCTCGGCGCCCCTTCATGTTCGGCCGGGACCGGCACGGGCGGGGAACCGCCGGTACCCGGGGTTGGCTTTGTTCACGAGGTTCTGGCGCACGTTCCGTGAAGTGCTCACGGAAAGTCAGGTCTTCGGAGCCGTGCGATGACGATCTGGATGGGCCCGACGCCCAGGTGAGGTCAGTTCCAGGGCCCGGTTGTCGCGTCCGGCGCTCATGTGGTCGAGCCAGCGTTCGTACCAGTCGAGGAAGTCGGTGGCGGAGGAGACGTCGGGGCCCCAGAATCCGTCACTGTTCCCGGTGAGGACACGGCCGGTGAGAGGACCGGTCACCGCGATGACGCAGACGTCGGTGCAGCCCATTTCGATGACGTGGAGGAAGAGGTCACGTTCGTGTGCCCCCGGACCTGCGTCGTCGAAGCCGCGGGGTGCCCCTGGTTCCCCATGCGGGTTCATGACCAGCAGGGAGCACCGCTCCAGCGGCATGAGGCCGTAGAACGGTGCCGCGCCTGAGCCACCGATGTGTGTGAGGAACTGCCGATAGGCGTCGGGCAGGACGATGTCGTGCTCGGCCTCAAAGGCAGCGACGCGTGCTTCGGCCAGCATGGGACCGAGGCAGAACTTGTGGTGCTCTTCTCCGAAGGAGTGGCTGCGCAGCGGTTGGAGCGGGATCGCGGCCAGCTTGCGGCGCAGGCGGGGGATGCGGGGATCCATGGTGCATCTTCTCTCGTCTGGGTCACCCTGTGGGTGGCTGTGGTCAGCTGGCCAGAAGAACCCTCTTCCGCAGGGGAGCGAAGCCGGGGCTGGCGGGACATCTGGCGCTTGAGCATCTTGATCCGGTTGACGTGTCCTTCGACGACGCTAGAACTCCAGGGCAGGGTGAGGCCAGCGATCACGGCGTCGCGGCCCGCACTGTTGCCAGCAGGTGAGTTAGCCCAGCAGCAGGGCCGGGCAGGCACCGACGCATGGGTGCCCGGTCCGACCGGGACGCCAGCTCAGAATGCGGAGGGCCCCCGGGCCCCGGCCTGGAGGCCTGCGCCGTGGCCCGGGCGTCGTCTCGCCGCGAAGTGCCGCCCGGCCGCCGACCGCTACCGCGCCGCGGCCGCCGAGTTCTCCGCCCGCTACGCGAGGTACTCCGACGTGTCGGCGAGTACGCAAGCGAGTGGTTGCCCGCGGGTCGGCCTTGCCAGCCAGGCCAGGCCAGGCCGACCCGTGTAGAAGACCCCGTCTCCGTCAGTCCCCGGCCAGGGGTGGCGGCAGGGGTCTCAGCAGGCTCATGACCACGTCGCCGCTCTCGGCGCCCGTGCTACCGGCGTCGCTGACACCGAGGGCGGCCGCGAGCTCGCCCGTGTGGAGTCTGGCTGCGGCCTCCAACAAGGTGGCGTAGGTGTCGGTTGCGGCGCGGATTCTGTGCCGTGCGACGGTGGCGAGTACCGCGGCCAGGACCGCTGCTGGCCACCACCACCAGGTCAGCGCGGCGTACAGGACGGCCCAGCCGCCGAGCGCAGTGGCCCGGGTCAGGTCCTGCCGGGCGTCTGTGATTTCGGTGCGGGTCGTCTCCGGCATGGTGAGCCACAGGTGTGGCCACAGCGTACCCATGTCCAGGTGGCGGTCCCGTTTCAGGCGTACGGCAGCGGCGTTGATGCGGTCGCCGCTCCAGGTCGGCCGTTCCGGGCGCTCGGCGGCGATACGGGTTCTCCTATGCCAGGTGGCCAGCCGGCGGTCTCGGGTCTCGTCGGTGACCGTGGCGCCGGCCTGCGCGGCAGCCCGGTACAGGTTGCTGTATTCCTCGTGCTCGGCGTCCCATCGCGCCCGGCGCGAGGCGGTGCGCCGGGCGGCGAGATTGCGTGCCGGGAAGAGCCACTGGCCCCAGTCCGTGGCCAGTACCCCGCGCTCGATGGCGGAGCCGAGAGCTTGGGCGGCCAGCCCGGCGGCCGCCGCGCCGGCCAAGATCCCGGCCAACACCAGCACTTGACCCGCGGTGGTCGCCGCCGTCCGCGAATGGGACCAGGTGGTAATCCGGCCGCTGATGCGGCTGACGGCGACCGCATGGGTCTGGCCCAGGGCGCGGGCGCAAGCGGCCGCGGCCAGATACAGCGCACCGGGCAGGACCAACAGGGTCAGCCAGCGCTCCGCCAGTTTCTGGCCCAGCTGGCCCAGAAAACCGGTCACTGCAACTCGCCCCGGGCCAGCTCCATACCGGTCAGTTCACACCTGGAAACGGCTCCCGGACCGGGCTGGGCGAACCGCGTGCAGGGGTACTCGCGCCGGGGGCAGCGCAGCACGGGCTCGAAGGGCTCCTGCTCGATCCCGACGGGGTGAACCAGGCCACGAGCGCCAGCCTGGCCGTAGATACCCAGGGAGTCGCGAGCGGTACGCAGAGCGCGATGGATCTTCTCCAGGTCGGCGGCGACATCCGTGGTGCCGGCGGGATCGGTCAGCCTGATCAGCGCCGCGCGTTGGTCGTCCGAGCTCTCGGCGATGGTCCGTTCGATATACGAGCGATGTTCGCAGACATAGGCGAGTCCTCGGGCGACCTGGTCGGCGGACCGACCTGTGGCCTGGTTCACGGCGATTCCCCCAGCGTCGGCCGTCGAGCGCGGCCGGTCCCGGGCCAGCATAGGCCAGAGCCGTGTGGCTTCTGAGACGATTCCATGATTTCACTAAGTACTCAGATGATCACGATCTGTGCCGATACGGTGGCGTCCGACACACCACAGGGACCGGAGTGGGGGAACGCATGGATCGCAGGACTGAGGCGTTGACGCAGGTCAGGGAGCTTCTGGCCAAGATCCGGCAAACACGCGACTACGCACTGGCGCTGGATCCCGGTGTCGGCGCTCTTGCCGAACAGTTGCGACAGGCCGGAGGTGGACCGGGCGACATCGAGTGCTGCCATACGCTCGGCTGGCTGCACTGGTACCGGTATGGCGCGCTGCCCCACGGTGCGGACCAGCATGCGCTGGAACAGGCCCTTTCCTCGTTCGATCCATGCTTTCTGGCCGGGAACCAGGACTTGCCGGAGGAAGTGATCCCCGACCTGGTGCAGCGTGCCGCGGCAAGCACGATGGAGCTCAGCCAACGGGCGCAGTTCTCGCCGGATCCAGAGCTGGTGACACAGGCCGTCCAACGGTGGCGGCGCATCATCGACGCCACAGCCCAGGATCACCCAAACCGTCCGGCTCTGCTCTCCGCCTTCGGTACGACCTTGCTGATGCGCTTCCAGCGCACAGGTGTGCTCGAAGACCTCAATGAGGCCATCCGCATGGACACCCTGGCGCTGGACATCGTCCCCGAGAACTACTTCGGGGCCGCCGCGCTGTTTTCCATCCTCGCCGAGGCGTTGCGGACCCGGTTCGAGCACACAGGCGTGCCGACCGATCTGAACGAGGCCGTGCGCCTGGGGGCTTTGGCCGTGAAAACAGCGCCGGACAACTATCCCGATCGCCCGACCATGCTGGCGAACCACAGCATCGCGGTGCTGGCCCGGTTCGGGCAGACCGGCGACCCGGCCGACTTGAACGAGGCCGTAGGTCTGGGCACTCTGGCTGTGAACACCGCCCCCGAGAGCCACCCTGGCCGCACCATCATGCTGACCAACCTCGGTGGTGCGCTGTACCGGCAGTTCGAGCGCACCGGTGCGCTGACAGATCTGAACGAAGCCATCCGCGTAGGTACCCTGGCCGTCGAAAACAGCCCCGGTCACCACCCCGGCCGCGGCGCGATGCTGTCGAATCTCTCGAATTCGCTGCTGGCCCGATTCGAACGCACCGACGCGCTCAGCGATCTGCACGAGGCCGTCCGCGTGGGCACCCTGGCTGTGGAGACCACTTCGGAGAGCGACCCCGACCGCGCCACGTGGCTGTCCAGCCTGGGTAACGCGCTACGGACACGGTACGCCCGCACCGGTGCGCTGGACGACCTCGACCGGGCCGTGGACTTGGCGACCCTGGCTGTGGAACGCACCCCCGTAGGCCATCCAGGCCGCCCCGGCAGGCTGGTCAGTCTCGCGGGCGCTTTGAAGGCCCGAGCCGAACGCATCGGCTCACAGGCCGACCTGGCAGAGTCCGTACGCCTGCAGACCCTGGCCGCCGAGGCCGCCGGCGACGACAGCCCCGACCGCGTCACCATGCTGTCCAACCTCGCGGAAGCGCTGCGAGCCCGTTTCGACCGGACAGACGTCCTGGCCGATCTGGACCAAGCCGTGGAGGTGGCGGCCCAGGCAGTCGAGGCCACGCCCCCGGACCATCCCAACCGGGCCTTCATCCTGACCAATCTCAGCGGCGCGCTTCGGACGCGGTTCCTGCGCACCGACACACTGCCGGACCTCTACCGAGCCGTGGAGGCGGCGACCCTGGCCTTGGAGTCCGCTGCCGACGGCCATCCCCACCGGGCCAGCATCCTGAACGACCTCGGTGCCGCACTGCTCGCCAGGTTCATGCGTATCGGCGCGCTGACGGACTTGAACGAGGCCGTGCGCATGATGACCCAGGCCGTGGAAACCACCGCCGACGACCATCCCGACCGCGCCAAATGGCTGTCCAACCTCTGCGCCGCGCTGCACGCCCGGTTCGAGCGCACCGGGGCGCTCGCGGACCTCGACGAAGCCGTACGCATGGGCACCCTGGTCCTGGCGAGCCTTCCCGAGGACTACCCCGGGCGGGCCCTCACCATGGCCAACCTGGGCAACGCACTTCGGGCGCGGGCCATGCGCACCGGCGCACTGGCCGACCTGGACAGGGCCGTGGAGATGGGCGGCCTGGCCGTGGCGGCCACCCCTGACGGCGATCCGGACCGCATCAAGCGACTGACCAATCTCGGCGCGGCCCTGTTCACCCGGTTCGAGCTCACCGGTAGCCTGACGGACCTCGACGCAGCCGTACGCGTGGGCACACTCGTCCTGGGGACCCTCGCCGAGGACCACCCCGACCGCGGCACCTGGATGTCCAACCTCAGCGTCGCGTTGACGTCCCGGTTCCAGCGCACCGGCGATCCGGCAGACCTCGACGAAGCCGTGCGCCTGGGTGCCCTGGCCGTGGATAGCTGCCCCGACGACCGTCCGGAACGCACCAGGTTCCTGTCCAACCTCGGCGTCACCCTGCGGACCCGGTTCGGACACACCGGCGCGTCGGCCGACCTGGACGAATCCGTGCGGGTGGCCGCCCTCGGCGTGGCGGCCACCGCCGAGGACCACGCCGATCGTGCCCTCATGCTGACCAACCTCAGCACTGCGTTGCAGGCCCGTTTCGAGCGAACCGGTGAGCCGGCCGACCTGGACGAGGCCATCCGTGTGGCGGCGCTGGCCGTGGAGACCACCGCGGACGACCACGCCAGCCGTGCCCTCATGCTCACCTTGCTTGGCAACGGGCTGCGGATCCAGGCCGAGCGTGGCGCCGACCCCGCGGCCGCGGAGCGGGCCGCTGACTTCCTCGAGCAGGCGGCCTCGTTGCCCTCAGCGCCTCCGACCGACCGGATCGACGCCGCGCTTCAGGCGGGGACGCTGATCGGGGTCACCGACCCCGGCCGGGCCGCCGATCTCTTCGAACAGGCCGTACGCCTGCTGCCCGAGATCGCTTCGGACCGACTGCGACGTGACGACCGCCAGTTCGCGCTCAGGCGTTTCAGCGGCCTGTCCTCCGACGCGGCAGCATTGGCGTTGCTCGACACCTCCAAACCCGCAGGCCAGCGGGCCGAGCGGGCTCTGGCGCTGTTGGAGGCCGGGCGTGGAGTGCTGCTCAGCCGGGCCATGGGCTTGCGCAGCGACGTCACCGACCTTCAAGCCGAACACCCCGAACTGGCCCGCAGGCTCACCGAGCTGCGCACCTTGCTGGACGCCGAGTCCGGCGGTCGTCACGTCACCGCCGACCCGGCCGACGGCGCGGTGGCCGGCAGCACCCGCGCCAAGTGGGCGGTTGAGCTGGCGGCGGTCCTGGAGCGGATCCGTGCGCTGCCGGGCTTCGAGTCCTTCGGCCTGCCGCCGTCGATGGAACAGCTGCGAGCCCAGGCAGCGGCCGGACCGGTCGTCAGCCTCACCGTCAGCGTCCACCACAGCGCGGCCCTGATCCTCACCACCGACGGCATCACCGCGGTGCCACTGCCCGGCCTGACACCGGAGGCCCTGGTCGAGCACATCGACGCCTTCCACCAGGGGCTGGACGACGTCCACGGCTCGGAAGACGTACGCCTCAAAGCGGGTCAGGCCTTGCGGAACACGCTGGCCTGGTTGTGGGACGAGGTCACCGAACCGGTGCTGGACCACTTGGGGCACCGCCACCCACCGCTCGACGGTGCGGCCTGGCCGCGGGTGTGGTGGGCCACCGGCGGCCTGCTGGGACTCCTGCCGCTGCACGCCGCCGGACACTATGAAGACGTTTCCGACCCGGGCCGGCGGAGGGTGGCCGATCGTGTCGTGTCCTCCCACACTCCCACCGTTCGGGCTCTGGGCCACGCCCGTCGGCCCCGCCCCAACGTCACGGCGGCGTCCTCGCTGATCGTCGCCATGCCCACCACCCCGGACCTGCCGGAGGAGCTGCGCGGCGCGGAATTGTGGCACATCCCCATGGAGGCCGCGCGCCTGGCCGAGCTGCTGCCCAGCCCTGTGACGCTCAGCGGCCCGCAGCAGGGCGCGCCGGCGCAGAACCCGCCGACGCGGGAACGCGTCCTCGCGGAGATGTCGGCATGCACGATCGCCCACTTCGCCTGCCACGGCGTCAGCGACGCCGACAACCCCTCGAACAGCCGTCTCCTGCTGCACGACCACCGGGAGCATCCGCTCACCGTCGCCGCCCTGGCTCCGGTCGACTTCCGCACGGCACGCCTGGCTTATCTGTCGGCGTGCAACACCTCGGCCAACCACGCCGTCGATCTGCTGGACGAGTCGATCCACCTGGCCGGGGCCATGCAGCTGGCCGGCTACCCGCACGTGATCGGCACCTTGTGGCCCATCGACGACGAAACCGCCGTCGACGTCGCCACCGGGTTCTACACCGCGCTGCGGGACGCGGCCGGCGACCTGAACGTCGACGACGCCGCGATCGCCCTGCACCAGACTCTCAGAACACTTATCGAGGAGCAGGAGATTCACGCGACACCGTGGCTGTGGGCGCCCTACATCCATGCAGGGGCCTGACTGCGGCGGCGCTCGCCTTGAGGGTCACCGCATGGCCTCCTACGCTGGTCGGCGGATTCGCCACGCCGGAAGGGCTGTCCGCCGCGCGCGCCTTGGGGGCTGCCGGTATCCAGGTGGGCAGTGCGTTCGCCTTGTGCCGACCCGGGTGTCGACGCCGCGCTCAAGCAGCGACTGGGCGTAGGCGAGTGCTTCGACAACGGCCCGTGACGAGCCCGGCGTGCGGCTGCGGTTTTTCCTGGACCTGCGCCAGGAGGCCGACGCGTAGGGCTGCGGCGGATGCCAGCGTTTCTCGTGCCTCCCGACAATCGGGGAGGTGCGCCAGCACGCTGACCTGTCGTGGTTGGAGTCCTGGGTCGGCCAGCCCCCCGCCGTGCTCGAGGCCGCGGGGTGTGCGCGGATAGAGCTCCTTCCCGCGGCTGTCACGTGGGAAGACACCTCATGCGGCTACCGGGTCACGTTGACCTTGTCCTGCGTGGGGTCAGCCAGTCGCGAATGCGGACAGCAGCGTGTCTGCCCGGACCTCCAGTTGGGGCGTCAGAGGCCCGTCAACGATCACAGAGACCTCATCGGCACCGACCGAGCGGGCAAGCCGAACCTCGACCTCTTGCTTCTTGCCGACCAAGGGGTACGAGTACCAGCCGTCGGCCTGATCGTCGTCGGTCGCCTCAACCGCCAGTGCCACTCCCAGTCGGTGGCATCGAAGCCGTAACCCACGTAGCGCGACAGCAACTCCAGGAAGGACCGTAGGTTGCGCTCCCAGATCCATCCACCGACTTCTGCCATGACTCCCCTTCCGCGCTCAGGAGGACAGCCTGTCAAAGCCGAGTCCTCAGTGATCAGCCAGCTGCGGCAGGAGACGGAAAGGCGATGGATGCGTCGAAGAGCACACGGTTCTGGAGAAAGTGATGGAGTTGTCCGAGCATGCGGTTGAACAGATGCCGCAGGGCTTGGGCATGCCAGTCTCCAGCCTCGCGCCGCCGCCGGTAGTGCGCGTTGACTCCGGGCGAGTGACTGAGAGTCGCGAAGGGGCAGCTGGAGGGGGTGCTGGGGGATCGGGTCGTCGGACAGGACGGGCTGGTCGACGCGCACCGACAGCTCCGCCCTGTAGCCGGTGCCGTCCTCGACAGTGTCGTGGACAGCCAGAAGCGCGGGCCGGTGCCCGTCGAGATCACCGAAGGCGTGCTGGGCGTCAAGGGCGCCGTCCCACAGCTTCCCCAACGCCTTATCCGCTGGCGCGGACACCAGCCGCAGCCACGCCGGTTGCCCGTCGGCAGTGCGGGCCGGGGCCCAGAGTGCGCCCCGCCCCGCCCACCCCCACAACTCCTTACCCGGCTCAACCCGTACGTCCAGGGCCTTCGCGGCGCGGGCGTGGTGGACGCGCATGCGGCGCTCGGTGTCCGGGTCAGGGGGAGGCGAGTACACCCGTGATCTCCCGCAACACTGGACGGCGGCCAGGGAGGGTTGAGCGACGGCGTCGGCCGCCTCGCTCCAGTGCGGCGCACTAGAGGCGGCGATGAGGACATCCGTCACTCCTGGGCATGACGCGACCGCCAGAACGCACGCCTGTGCGGGGGTCAGGCCCGGCCGGATGAGGTCGGCGAGCTCCTGGTCGACCATGCCCGGCAGGTTTCGCCCTGCTCCGCAAACGCGTCTTGCTGTCCTGACGGTGCTGGGAGGTTCGGCTACAGGCCGACCGCTCGACGGTTGGGCAAAGCGCATGCCGCAGTGCCTCCTGGCATGCGGTGACGATTGTTCGCGACGAGTCGGTACACACCGTGGGCAGCCCACCGCATAGGAGGCAGCATGAGCAACGCACCCGCCAGCGCCCACCCTCCGCCTGCGCTCAACAGTGCCTTCGCCACAGCCTGGGCGCCTCCATACACAACGCCACTGGGAGTCACCCACAGCACTTCATGCTCGGCTCGTGTTGAGGTGACACCAAGAGCTTCCAAGTCCGCGAACTGCCAAGGAACGGTCTCGCAACGAGGCTGTAGGCGCCGCTCAGCGAACCTCACCGACGTAGAGCAAAAGCCGCAATCTCCATCAAAAACGAGTACGGGCTGATTCCGCATGATCGCATCATGCCGCGCCTACAGCAGGGTGGTCTTTCCCGCCGACGAATACCGGCCACGTAGCGTCATCGAGCACGGAAGCTGTGCCAGAACCGCAAATCGTGAACAAAGCCAATGCGAGGACCGGGCCCCTGACGGGACCCGGGGTGGGCCAAAAAAGGGGCGGCTCCTGCGGGTGCGGCCGGGCCCGGGGGCCCGGCCGCCTGATGGTTCAGGCCCGGGTGAGCAGGAGGAGCCGCCGGCCGCCACCCTGCCGACCGGCGGGCACCCGGAGGTCTACGCCCGGTGTGACGTCGTCGACGCCGTACGGCATGTCAACCGCACGGGCTGCCAATGGCGGGCGATACCCGGCGACTTCCCGCCCTGGAGCACGGTGTACCGGTGGTTCCGCGAGTGGCACGCCGCCGGGGTCACGGCCCGGATCTGCGCCGAGGTGTACGAGCAGGTGCGGTTGCGGGAGGACAAGAACCCACGGCCGGTAACCGTGGTCGTCGACTCCCAGACCGCCAAGGCCGACGCCACCGTTCCTAGGACGACATCGGGCTATGACACGGGGAAGAAGACGACCGGGCGTAAGCGTCATCTCGCCGTGGACACGCGGGGCCTACCTGTGATGGTGATGGTCACCCCCGCCAACATCCACGACGCGTACGCCGCCCGTGACTTCCTCTTCCGGCTCCGCCTGATCCATCCGGAGGTCTCCCTCGTGTGGGCCGACTCCGCGTACGGCGGGGAGCTCGTCAGCTGGGCAAAGGACCGTCTCCGCCTCACCATCAAGACCGTCGACCGGCCCAAAACCAAGGGCTTTGTCCTGTTACCCACTGGCGCGCAGCCATACGCGCCGAGCCAACCGTCGTTCTGGCATTCTGCAGGGGCTCATTGATCAGGGGGAAGTCATGGACGAACACGAGCTGAAGCGCGCGGCCGAGGTGGGAGTGGCTCAGCGAGAGGCCGACAAACGCACGGTGGAGCGCCTGCAGGTCATTGCTCTCCGGCTGATCTGTGTCGCCTTCTTCTTCGGCCTGTGCGGTTGGCTGCTGGACATGTTCTGAGCCCCGGAGCGTGCGTGCGCGACGGTGGCCAGCCACTGCACCAGGTCGGTGGAGGTTCCGGCGAGGAACTCGCCGGCCACCGACAGTCCGGGCCATCGCCAGGTCGCCTTGTGTACCCGGACTCGTGCACCGATCGACGGGTCGAGGCGGGTGGCCACGTGCGTTAACTGACGGAAGTTCCCACGCACTTGTCGTAGGTACTGCAGATCCTCCGCGTCGCAATCGCCATCGGTGAGGAGGTCGATGACCTCGTCCATGCTGTTCAGGGTCGCCGTACGTGCGTCGGCCATGGCGCGCTGGCGTTCCTCGGCGCTGATGAGGCCGAAGTCGTACGCCGGGCCTACGGGGATGTCCAGGGCAAGGCGGAGGTCGGGGTCGTCTTCGGTGTCGAACTGGTGGTTCGAGTCGACGAGTACGACCTCGATGTAGCTTGAGGCCGGTCGCGGGGGCGAGGAGTGCTTCGGGGCCGGGCCCGGTTGGAAGCCCGGCCGGTTGGGCTGGCGCTGCAGTGGCCAGACGGCCTGTTTGTCTCGGTAGGGGAAGACCAGGGCGCGGCCCTGGTCCGTCCATGTCGCGTACGGCTGCGGCAGCCGGCCAGCGTGTGTGGGCTCGGGGACGAGCGCGTGCCAGCCGGGCGGGCGGGACAGTACCCAGCCTGGCGGACGGACCACGTACTGGTCCGTGTCCGTCTGGATGGGGCCGGTGAGCCAGTTCCCGAGGTTGTCCAGGCTGACCTGGCGCTCGGCCCGCCATACTGCTCCCCCACCGCGCCCCCTTCAGTCGTAGCTCGTCAGTCCGCGCTGCAGGTGGGCCCGACGGTTCCCGTCGGCGTAGAGGGTGTCCAGGTAGAGATCGTTCCAGTCCTCGCCCTCCTGCTGTAGCAGCCGCTCGTTGGCCTTGGCCTGCGGACCGGTGAGCAGTTCACGGGCGATATTGGCTGCGACCTGAAAGCGGGCCGGGGAGTGCCAGGCCACGTTCTTCTCGAGGGCCTTCACAACCGCCAGCAGGTGCTGCGCTTCTGTGTTCAGCACGGTTTCGGGTGTCCCGGCTGTCGTTTCGCGCACCGCCACAGCGGCCTCCAGGAGTGCGCGCTCCGGACCGGTGCAGAGCCCGGCGGTCGCCAGCCTCCACAGGTTGCGGGCAGCGCGGTGGTGCAGGTGGAGAAGCAGTCCGTCCAGGAAGTCGTCCGTCAACGGTTCGGCCACCGCGATGGCCGTCACCACGGCGTCGGTCAGTGCCCGGCTCTGGTAGTCACGGAATGCGCGCTGGTACTGCCCTGGCAGTACCAGCGAGACAGCCCGAAACCGCAAGGGGCGGTCCTGGCGGGGATCCTTTCGCCGGCGCGGCGGCGGATAGCGCAGAACGGTGGAGATGTGCGTCAGCCTCTCGTCGGGATCCGTCTGCTCCTGCCGCTCGACATGCTCGGCCAGCAGTCAGCGCATGGCCGCATCCCGCGAGGCGCCGTGTCTGGCCATGACCGCGGTCAGCGCATCGAGGGCACATTGCGGGAGCCGGACGTTGTCGTTCCTCTACTGGTGAAGGCAATCGTCGCGACGGATCCGGGCGCGGAAGCAGCCGGGATCACACTCGCGGAGCGGCCTGAGCCGACGCCGTCGATCAACGACGTCGTCGTTGAAGTCCATGCGTCGGGCTTCGTCCCCGCGGAGTGGGAGTGGCCCTCGACGTGGGTCGATCGCGCCGGTCGCGATCGAGCCCAGGCGATCATCGGCCACGAGTTCGCCGGAGTGGTCACCACCCTCGGCTACGGCAGGACGGGGCTCTCGCTGGGACAGCGGGCGTTCGGGATCACGGACTGGCACCGCGATGGAACCCTGGCCGAGTACGCGGCCGTGGAGGCACGCAACCTGTCGCCGCTGCCGGGGAACGTCGACTTCACGGTGGGTGCGAGCCTGCCGATCTCCGGCCTGACCGCGTGGCAAGGTCTGTTCCAGCACGGTCGTCTTCAGGCGGGGCAGAGCGTCCTCGCACACGGCGCCGCCGGCGCAGTCGGGTCTGTGGTTACGCAGCTCGCCCGGGAGTTCGGCGCCTACGTCATCGGTACCGGGCGGGCAGCGGACCGCCAGGCGGCGCTCGATTCGGCGCGAACGAGTTCCTCGACCTCGCCACCGAGGATCTCGACGACATCGGCGGGGTCGACGTGGTCTTCGATGTCATCGGCGCTGACATCCAAAGGCGCTCGGCGAGAATCATCCGGCCTGGCGGGACGCTGGTGTCGGTGGTGGGGCCTGTTGAGGCTCGCCCTGTCGACGGCTTGGCGGTCGACTTCGTCGTCGAGTCCGTTCCGAGTCAGCTGGTGGAGATCGTCGACCGGGTGCGGGACGGACGCCTTCGCACGCACCTCGGAGCCGTCGCGGCCCTCGACGACGCCGTCCCTGCGCTCAACCCGACCGAGCGGCGCAAGGGCAAGACCGTCATTCGCGTGCGCCCCTGAGCGCCCTGGGATGAGCCAACAGCGGTGGTGGGCTGGACGACCGCTGACCTGCCCGGTGTCGGACGAGGAATGCCACGGACTTGAGACTGATCATGGTGACACGGCCGTGAGACAACCAAGAAAGCCCAGGTCGCAAAAGATCGACATGTCGGACGCGACGAACAGTCTCAGCCGTGATGGCACAACGGTGACACGTATGCCGACGTTGTGAGACTTCCTGGTCGGAGCTTTCCGGAACTGCGGTACTCGTCCTCGTTGCTGGCGGCTATTCGGTTGTGGAGCAGGCGCTGAAACTAACGGCGCGCCACCGGCGGGCCGCGCGCTCGGTTCACCGCGGATCCACCGGATCCGGTGAACGTTGCGGTACGCCATCGACGTAAACGTGGCAGATCGCCAGCCCACTTTGGAGAGGCGCAGCCAGGGAAGGCTACGGCTCCGCGCATGAGCGCCGTGACGCTGCTCCCTTTGTTCTATGAGCTCCGTTGCTCCGCACGGAGTCGGGAGCAGGGGCGCACTTTCCTGATCGGCGTGGAATGGCTGGAAATCGCGGGATTATGATCCGGCGCCGTGTCGGTCGCGGGAACGTCGGGGATACTCCTGCTCCCGTAGAACATGTCACGACGTGTGTCGAACGGGGAAGCTCTATGCAACGGCTCAGGTACGTCCTCGCGGGAGTCGTCGTCACAGCGGGTCTGCTCAGCTCTTGCGTCGGCGGCTCGGGGCACGGTGCGGGAGAGACACACAAGCCCCCGGTCGGCGCAGGGAAGACCGGATCCGTGCCCCATGGTCAGTCCGCGCCCCATGATCGCCTGTCCGTGCCCAGCGTGTACGACACCTCCCATGGCTGGGAATCGGACATGATGGGAACCCACCTTTTCCTCCCGCACTCCGCAGCCGTCGCCGTCTTCCAGCCAGTCGCGAACAACGGCGATTTCACCGTCATGGACGCGGCCACCGGCGCAACAAGGTGGACGAGGAAGGTCGAAGGCGTCGGCATGATGTCGGCCCTCGTGACGACCGAGCAGGGCCAGGACTATCTCGTGGCCACGTCCTCCGGTACGACGGGCGAGAACGCGGTCAGAAAAGGCCGGGACGTCACAACCCTCGACATCTTTAGCGCCAAGGACGCGGACTCCGGAGCTGTCACGCTGGCGCACCATCTCGAACTGCCTGGCGAGGGCACCGTCACCGACGGGGGCGGCGGCCTGCTGGTGCGGTTCGACGACGAGACCATCGCGACGGTGGATCCGGCCACCGGAGCGACGAAGTCCTTCGACCTGGCGAAGATGAAGCCCCCGGCCGGCGAGTGCCATCTGTGCTTCGCGTCGACCAAGGCCGTCGCAGTGACCTCGCGTGGACCGCTGCTCGCCACGGACGAGCAGCCCAAGGCCCACTACTGGGTCCCCGGCGCCTGGTCGGGCGGCGCCCTGACCACCGATTCCGAGAACAAGCTCTTCATGACCCCGGTCCGCACCGCCCTGTTCGCCCTATGGCACGACGACGGGGCCCCGCAGGACACCCTCGCTGTCCTGGACCCCGCGACCGGCAAGGTGCGGGCGAAGGTGAACTGCACGGCGGACGCGTTCCACCGGAACGAGGACGCCGCCAAGAGCGCGTCGCTGTCCGCGAACGGGCGCTACCTCGTCCAGGACGACGCCGCCTTCGACCTGGAGAAAGGCACCGGCCGCTGCTTCGGGGACACAGCGCAGACCAAGGCCGTCAATTTCGACGGCGTGACCGACGACGGCACCGCCTTCGGCAGCACCCTCCCGGTGGACGACTCGAAGGAACGATCCCCGGTGGTCGTGGACATCGCCACCGGAACGGTCAGGGCCGACCGGTACGAGGTGACGCCGTTCGGTGACTTCGCTGGCTACGGCTTCTTCCTCTACAACACCGACGACGCGGACAAGGACCTGGAGAACTCCAAGGTGGTCGCCTATCGGCACGCCCGGTGAGCTGAACGAGCCGAGCGAGGTGCAGCCGATCTCCATGCACGCCTCGGTGACGGTCCAGTCTGATTCATCGTTCCGCCGAGGAAATGGCACCATCCTGGACTGATCTTGGGAGACATCGCGGTGAGACAATGGAGAACCAGCAGGTCACAGAAGATCGACATGTCATCGGCGGCGAGACCGTACACCAGCGTACGAATGCCTCTTCCGTCCCGCATGTGCTCTCGAGGTCCACGCCGCACCTGAGTACATGGTCGGTACGCCGACTGTCGTCGTGTACCCGCTGGCCGAGGACGGCGGGTCCGTGTCGGCAGCGTCGTCACGCCAGCGACATTTGAGATGCCGCCGCCACCGGCCGTCGGCTGAGGGCGGATCACTCGGTGGGCAAGCCGCCCCCTGAGCCGGGCAAGCTCTGCCGCTCGGGGATGGGCAAGCCTGTCCCGGCAGCTGCCGCGAGGGACGCCGACGAGGTCGGTCAGTGGCGGGTGACGGTGAAGCCGGTGCTGTTCAAGGCGCTGGTCCACACGTCTCATCAACCAACCGACTGCCCCCCAGCGCCCGGCCGACGTCGTGCCGGCCTCCGCCGGCCGGTACTGGCCCTGAGGCGTGCGAGACTCGCGAAGCCCGGCCGGGCCCTACTGCGATGCCGATGCCGGCCAGGCACCAGCCTCCTTCAACTCCGGCCGACCAGACGCAAACGCCTGCGTGTGACGGCGCCGCGGTGAAAGCATCGGGACATGCACGCCTTCATGTCCCACAACCACCGGGACAAGCCGCACGTGACTCCCTTCGCCGCCCGGATGAAGCTGGCCGGCGCCGGCGTCTGGCTCGACGAATGGGAAATCCACCCCGGAGACTCCATCGTCGGCAAGGTCAACCAGGCGCTGGACCTCGTCGACACCGTGCTCCTGTTCTGGTCCCGCAATGCGGCGGCATCCGCCTGGGTGAACACCGAGATGGAGACCGCCCTCACCCGCAAGCTCAGCGACGGCTCCGTGCGCATCGTCCCGATGCGGCTCGATGACGCCCCGCTCCCTCCGCTGCTGCGCCCGCTGAAGTACGTCTCCCTCGAGGACGGCGCCGACGTGGACGCCGCGGTGCGCCGGATCCTCGGCATCGACTCCCAGGCGGAACTGCTCAAGGCCATGCAGCAGACGCACTGGGACGCCGGTATCCAGTCCCGGGACTTCCGCGGCATGGGGGTCATGGTCGCCTGCCCCAAGTGCGGTGCCCCGGCGGGTGACTTGGACGGTCGTCTGGAGATCGATCACGAGCGGGACGACCTGTACATGATCGTCACCTGCAAGGCATGCGGCTGGTCCGACGGCTGCGAGACCTGGTAGCCCTACTCCCCCGCTCGGCTACGCGATCCGCGGCCCGGCGAGCGTGGCCGGGCGTACGGTGCCCGAGCCGAAGCGCCGGTTGGCCCGGTCGACGGCCGTCTCGATACGGCGGATGTTCTCCTCGGTGCGGTCCAGGGAGATCTGCTCGGCAACCTGGTCGGCGTCGAGGAGCTGCTCGGCTCGTACGGTCACGGCGCGTACGCGGGCCCGCTCGAGGTGCAGCCCGTTGAAGATGCGGTAGGCGCACTCGCGCAGGTCCGCGTCGTGTGCGCTGGCGGCCGGCAGCTTGCGGGAGCGGCTGAGCAGGGACCTGTCGGCGAAGCGCAGCTGGAGCTGCACGCCGCTCGCGGCCTGGTCGCGCTCGCGCAGCCGGGCGCCGATGGTGACCACCGCGTCGAGGATCGCGGCGCGGACGGCGATGCCGTGGAGCATGTCCAGTTCGAAGGTCCGGCTCTCGCTGGTGGAGCGGGGCAGCACGGTGGGGGTCACGCGCCGGTGGTCCTCGCCGCGCGCCCGCTGCTGGAGCAGGCATCCGTCGTGGCCGCCGAGGAGCCGAGGTCGTCCCAGCTCGTCTGCCCCAGCCGTCCTCCCAGGAGGTGTTCGAGGACCGAGGGATGCGCTCGCCCTCGGACACGAACGGCGATGTGGGCCAGAAGAGTTCGTAGTCACTCAGGTCCAGACTCACCACAACATCATCACCTATCGGGATGAGTCCCGGCCCCGAGCGATGGGTTCCCGTCTCAGTCCTGGATGAGCTGCTGGAACTGCGGGCATGCGACGGCATGCCATTCCCTGACGAGGATCTCCCCGTCAACGACAACGGCCTCGGCGTGCCACGGCAGGCAGTCGTGTCACGCATGGATCTCGTACGAGTTGCCGTCGGCGTCGAACGCCCTGAGATCGGTCGAACGCCCTGAGATCGATGGAACCGACCGGCGCTCGGTGGGTAGCGTCCTGCTGGGGATCGGGGCCCTCTGTCATGCGAGCCAGTATCTACGCGAGCTAGTGCTCGGACGACCCTTCGGGGCCGGGATCGCGTCCCTCGATGAGCGCGAACTCCTGCTGCCCGCATTCCGCACTCCCGGAGTACCTCGGACACCTCCCCTAAAGCGTGCTCCGGCGCCCAGGCGTGCGTGTGCGGCTACCGTCTTGGCGATCACCTGCTGCGTCCGGCCACCGTGGAGGTCACCGGGGCCACACCGCCCGCAAGGAGTACACCGGGACGGGAGCGCGGCGTACGGCACTCACCCGCCCGGGGCGCGACGCCCCGGGATTGCAAGCGTGGGGCAGAGGTGACGAAGGCAGACGGCCCCGCAGGCAACGGGGCCGGTGATGCCTGGCATCTGGTTCACGCTCGGTGGCCCGCCATTAGCCCAGGGCGACCCCCGTGGCTCGCCTGCAGCAGCTCGTGCAGCGGCACAGACAGTGTGGTTGCCAGTTCTGTGAGCTCTTCGGGCGTGGGGCGAATAGGTCCGGCGATTCCATCTTCGACGAACGCTTTGATGCGCGGGGTGCGGATCCCGGTGGCGTAGGCGAGCGCCTCGGCACTCAGGTGTTCCCGGTGCATCGCAGCCGCGAGCAGATCGGCCAGGTGCATGGTCAACCTCCTTGAGCCGTAGTGACCATGGGCGTGTCCGAGTGCTGCCAGGGCCTGACGGCTGACTGGACGGATGCCTACCCGTATGCCCGGCCTGCGTTGTTGCATGAACGAGCGCGCAGGGCCGCGGCACGGCTTCCCGCAGGCGGTGAGCCCGGTGGGCCGCGGGGACGACGGTCCCCCTGGTCGCCGGTTCGAGGGAGGACGCCAGGGGCCGTCTGCCATGACCGTCCAGCCAGCGGGTGACCGGACGTCTGAGGGCCCGGAACAAGGCGGGGTTCAGGACCGGGGACACTGGCATTCAGGCAGGTGCCGCACAGCTCAACAGGCGTGCCCGGGGCCTGGTAGCGGGCGGGACGCTGTCAACCGTGGCTCAGTTTCCGTCGAGCCGTCGGCAGCGGTCAGTAGGGCACTGCACGAGTCGCGGCTGCGGCAAGCCAGCGGGTCCTGGGTGCCGTCAGCTGTCACAGCCAGCCATTGCGGCGGAAGGCCCGGTACAGCAGTCCTGCTCCCAGCGCCATCACGGCGAGCGCGCAGGGGTAGCCGTAGCGCCAGTCCAGCTCGGACATGTGGGCGAAGTTCATGCCGTAGATCCCGGCGACCATGGTGGGGATGGCGAGGATCGCCGCCCAGGCGCTGATGCGGCGCATGTCGTCGTTCTGCCATGTGCCGACCTTGGCGAGGTGGGCGTCAAGGACGGAGGTGAGCAGGTCGTCCAGGGCGCGGACTTCGGTGTCGGTGCGGGTGAGGTGGTCGGCGACGTCGCGGAAGTACGGCACGACCTGCCGCGGCCAGTCCTCGCGAGCCGTGGTGAGGGGCTGCATGACCGGGACCAGGGGGCCGATGGCGTCGCGGAACTCCACCACCTCACGTTTGAGCGAGTAGATCTTCTCGGTCAGGTCCGCGCGGTCGGGCGAGAACACGCACCTCTCCAGCTCCGTCAGATCGGTGCGTACCTGGGCAGCGGCTTCGGTGTAGGCGTCGACGATCACATCGGTCACCGCGTGCAGGATGCTGACCGGTCCGAGCCGGGCCATGTCCGGTTGCTCGGTGAGCCGGCGGGCCGCCTCCCGGGTGGGGTCGTTGGCGCCGTGGCGTACTGTCAGCGCGAAGGACGGGCCAAGGAAGATCATCACTTCGCCGGTTTCCACATCGGCGCTCTGCTCGACGAACCACAGCGTCTTCAGCGCGACGGCCAGCACGTCGCCGTAGTGCTCCTGCTTGGGCCGCTGGTGGGCCCGGATAGCGTCTTCAATGGCCAGAGGATGCAGCTTCAGGTGCTCGCCGAGGCGCTGCAGCTCCTGCGCGCGGGGTTCGTCCATGCGGATCCAGGCGAACTCATCCGGCGCCAGCACAGCCAGACGGTCCAGAGTGGCCTGGCATCCTCCGTCCGCCTGCCGGCAGTCGATCTCCTCGCTCGCACCCGTCCGTTCCCGGTAGATCACACACTCCATGCCTTCCCGGATGCTTCCGCCGCCGTATTCCATGCTCGCGAGCCCGCAGCGGCCCCGCCGCGATCCGCACCCCGCACGGTTGTCACCAGACCTTCACACCAGAGGGCTGCCTGCCACCGCAGGGCGGGCACCCGGACCGGTGTTACCGGCCGGAAGGAATCTGCGCTGTGATCGCCGTCGCTGTGTTGCTGCTGCCCATGCTGGGCCTGCTGCTGTACGGGATGGACCGCTGTGAGGACTGGCTCGGCAGGCCGCGGGCGGCGCGCCATGCCCGCAGGCGCCACCTGCGTCTGGTGCACAGTACGAGCCGGTCCTCGGCCGGCCATCGTGAGGCCGGCCGCCCGCGGCGCCTGGACGCGGCCTGATCAAGGGGCGGGGGCAGGCGTGCGGCGAGGAGAGCGACATCGTCGGCGTGGTCGGCGGCGAGTCCGGTGAGGAGCTCGTCGCAGAAGGTGTCCAGCGGCTCGCGCGCGAGGTCCGCGGCGTGCTGGCGTAGCCGGGTCATGCCCGCCTCCAGACCCTCGCCGCGGCGTTCGATCAGCCCATCGGTGTACAGCAGCGCAGTGGAGCGGGCGGGCAGCGTCTCGGTGGTCTGCGGACGCGGCTGGTGGGCGTCGACGCCGAGGAGGAGGCCGCGGCCACCGGTGAGGCAGCGGGTGCCCCCCTCGCGGGTGATCAGCAGCGGCGGGGGATGTCCAGCGCTGGAGATCTCCAGCGTCCACGTGCCGTCTGCGCTCTCGGTGACCAGAGCGTAGACGCAGGTGGCGGTCGCGCTCGGGTAGAGAACGTGGTGGGCCAAGTCGAGGCGGCGCAGGATGAGTCCGGTGGGTTCTTGGCGGTCGCAGGGGATGCCGCGCAGCATGTTGCGCAACTGGCTCATGATGATCGCGGCGCGAAGGTCATGGCCGGTGACGTCGCCGATGATCAGTGTGGTGTGGCCTGTGGGCAAGGTGAAGCTGTCGTACCAGTCGCTGCCGACTTCGGCGGTGGTGGCAGCGGGTGCGTAGCGGGCGGCCAGTTGGAGTTGTCCGTCCTCGGGCAGGCGGGGTCTGGCGCACTGCTGGCGCAGGTCTCTGTCCCCGGTGTCGGGCTGCCGGCCGACCGCGTTCGAAGACGTTGCGGACGCTCCATGGGTCCCTGCGTATTCGGCGTAGGGAACCGGGTGGTTGAGGCCTGGCAGTTGGTCAGCGGGCAGCGATGTGGCGTGGACGCTGCTTGCGGTCACGGAAGTCAGCAGTGTCATTGCCGCAGCGGCGGTGATGCCGCGGCCGAGGCGAGAGAGTGTGGTGCGAAGGTTCACCGGTGGTCTCCTTTCAGGCGTGAGGGGCGGTGAATGTGTCTGTGGCCGGCCGTAGTGGTGGTCACGTGGCATCGCAGAGATCGCCCCAGCAGGCCTGCAGCAGATCGCCGGTGCGTGCGGAGTAGCGGGCGGTGAAGCCGTCGAAGCGCCGCCCGGTGTGCTGCAGGCCGGGCGTTGGTCGGGTGGAGGTCGCCGTGTAGGCGGGGTCTTCAGCAGGGCGCACGGCTGCGGGCCCGGTGAGTGACGAGGGCGGTGTGACGGTGATGGCCTTGGCGGGGACGTCGAAGGCGGCTGCCGCCCGGTCCCGGATGTCGCCCGGAGCTGCTTCCTCACTTACTGCGGTGAGGTTTGAGGCGTTGTCCGCGGGCAGGGCCGCGGCGTTGCAGATCCGCACAGTGAGGACGCACTGCGAGAGCCCGGGCACGGTGGCCAAGCAGCTGTCGGGGTCGTTCGCCATGCAGTTCTGCAGGGCTTCTTGGTCGACACCGTGGAAGGTGGCGGGCGTGGCCTGGGGGCCGGGAGCGGGTACTGCAGGCCCGACGCCCTGTGTGCCGACCCGGCGGGTTGCCGTCGCGGCTTGCTGACCGTCCACTGCGTGAACTTGCTGCTGTCGGTCAGCTTGGCATTGAAGCAGTACGGCGGCTTGTGGCTGGCGCTGCACGTGTTGAGCGAGAAGACCTTAGCCACGTTGGACGTGGCCACCTGCTGCCATGTTTGGTTCCCCGTCATGAACTGCATGCGGTTCGCGATCGGAGGAACGTTGACGTACTGCGGTCCGGTCACCTCCAGGCCCACGTCGACCCGGTTGGTGTCGCCGCCGATCACCTTGAGTTGCTTGCTGGTGGAGCCGACCTGGTTGAAGTCGTACAGGACGTCCCGCTGGTTGCCGCGGGCCTGCTGCACGGTCATGTAGGTGTGGTTGCGGTTGTCCGGCTTGTTCGGGTTGACCCCAGCCTTGATCGTCTTCATGCGGCCGCCCGTAGGGCCCGTCTCCATCCAGCGAGGCTCGTACGTCGGGGTGGCTCGCTTCGTCTTGTCCGCGTACAGACCGATCTCGATACCAGGAGGAAAGAACGGGTCGCTGGACGTGTTCGGATAGCATCGGCTGACCGGGCTGGCTGCACGTCGTCGACCAGAAGGTGATCTGCGCGCTGTAGAGAGTGCCGCACGCCCTCGTGGGCGGCTTACGCACTGGCCGGTGCCGTCCCCAGAACGGAGAGCGCCGCGCCCCCAGCGCACGCCAGGGCCAGAAATTTGGCGCGTAAACGCAACAAAGGTTCCCCCTTCAAACGGTCGCGATCAAGAATGATCAAGAGGGAAACCTACCGTCACGCACAACCTATGTGGTCCCAGGTGCGACAAGATGACCGGATCCGCACGCCGCTCCGTAGACGCGGTTCAACGAGTTCGGCCTCACAGAGATACGACCGACCCTGCCCTGGGTCGTCACCGACTCGCAAGCAGCGACCGCGAACCCGTCGACCTTCCACCTCGACGAGGACGACGAGGGCACCGGCGATGACTTCAGCCAGCGTCGCGAGCTCCGGCCCTTGGCTATCTTGTCGGCCAGGGCCTCAAGCTCCCGCTCGTAGCCCGCGTAGATATGGCGGGACGCTTCCTCGACAAGCTCGATGGCCCGGCTCGTGGCCCAGCGGACGACGCGCTGGTGTTCCTGAACTTCCTCGTCGTCGGCACCGACCGGCGGCGGGTAGGCGGAGCTGGCGATGCCGTGGTGGTGGGTTCGCTTCGTTGCCGCCCGGAACTCCGGATTGTCAGCGAGCTCGACCGCGATCCGCTCAGCCTCGGCGTCGGCCGGCTGACGGGCGGACTGGGAGACCGACCAGGCGCGGCGCGGCCCCTGGATCTAAACCGTGCTGCAGCGGGCTGTACCCAGGCTGCTGCCCAGCACTGCCCAAACGCAGGTCAGAGCGTCGAACTCCCCATCTAAACCTCCAAAGTTCACCTACTGACTAGCTTGCCTCCCAGACATGGTTCACCTCGTCCGGGATGTCACAGGAGGCTCCGGTGAGCTCCAGCAGTCACTCTCACCACCCGAACGGCGATGAGCGCTGGTTCGAGCTGGTGCGGGAGGTGTACCTCCAGGGTGCACCGGTGTTCGACGTCCCGGACTGGGTCACGGAGCGCATGTCGCCCGATGCCACGCGCTTCGGCATCAGGTGGCGGCTGTTCTACGGCAAGACCATGAAGGCGGCCCGGAACCACCGGAGGAAGATCCTCGCCAACTCGGCGAGGCCGGCCGCCCTCTTCCTGGAGCCGCTCGAGCCGTTCCTCTCCCACGGGATCCGCGCACAGCTCACGATCGACGCGCCGGACGGCTGGGACCCGGCCGAGAAGGAGCTGGAGATCCTTCGCGCTCTGAACTACGTCTCCACCGGGCGGCTGACGCTCCGTGAGCAGGAGTCCGTCCATCTGGGCTGCGTGATTCCCATGGGCCGTGCTGCCGCGGCCGAGGTCATGGGGATCACCACCGACGGGCTGAAAGCCCACATCAGCAACGCCTACAAGAAGATGCGTGAGGACGGCATCGACGATGTGCCGATGAAGTGGTTCCTGACCGGGAAGCTGCCCAAGTCCCATCCTCCGCAGGCACGTACGTAAGTGAGTTCAGAGAAACCGAAGGAAGCCATGACCAGTACCTGCAACACCGACGATGCCCAGGAGGAAACTGTGGCCGAGCGCCCTACGCTCCCGGACCCGGAGACGTACACCCGCGCCTACACCGCCTCTTTCGCGAAGGCCCGCCGTGAGAGCCGAAAGACCGTGATCCAGCAGAGGAACCGGAAGCTGCGTATCCCCCAGCGCCCTCTGTCGATCGGTGTCGCGGTGCTGCTCGTGACGATGGCGATCGTGACGATGACCATCGGGGGGGTGCGGACGGTGGCCGGACTGCCGATCACCGCCACATGGGTCGGCTACCTCGCCCTCAACGACGTGCGCCTCTCGGTGGCCTACGACAACCCCGGCTGGCGGCAGAGGCACCGCTTCCTCAACCGGCTGATCCCCCGCCACCCGCTCGACTAAGCAAAACCGCCCAGCGCCTCCAGGATCGCGAGCCCATGGAACACGCTGAGCGGCCGCAGCCCACCCCCTGCCTGCTGATCAGAACAAAGACGGAGGAAGAGCTCATGTCGTCATTTTCCATCCACGGCCTGCTGTGCGGGGCGACTGATCAATCGTCTATGCCTTGCGTCCGATCCTGCCCGCCCAGCAGGCGGAGGATGACCGATCCTCCCGCACACGCGTGCGCTCCCCGACGGCTGCTTTCGACACCCCGCATCCACCGGGCTGAAAGGCCCTGAACGCGGACTGCGGCCCCAGGCTTTGCAGAGCCTGAGACCGCAGCCACTACATGCACCGCCCAAGCGGTACACGGAGAACCTTCCGACGCTCGCCGGGTGATCTGCCAGGACCGGCCCGACGGCATCCTCCCTAGTTCTCAGTTAGGACACCCTAATCATGCCCTCTCCTTCTCCCATTCCGCAGCAAAACGCCGGTTATGCCTTCCCCACCCTCCTGATTCAGGCCAGCCGCACGGCCAGCGAAGGCTTCAACAGCACCTTCACCTGGGCCGCGCTCATCACGCTCGCCGGCATCCTCCTCACCGCCGTCGCCACCTTCGTCTACCGTCGGCTCGACAACACGGCCAAGCCCCTTCAGAGGGAGTCAGCGGTCCTCGACAAGGTGGCCGTCGAGCTCGACAAGCTGACCGGAAAGACCGCGACCAGGGACGACATGAAGGAGCTGAAGGAACTGCTCAGCCTCGTCAAACAGGCCGAACGCCGCTTCACCGACATCCCTTTCGGCACGGTCGTCGCGACTGTCGAGGCGTACGAGAAGACCGCGATCACCCAGGAGTGCGCCAAGAAACTCACCAAGGTGCTCACCAACAAGAAGTACGTCGACGAAGCCCTGAAACTCTCCCACGAGCAAGGAGCCCGCATCGCCGACATCCGCGCCGCCATCGACACCGTCCAGGTCGTCATCCACCGCAAACTCAAACGGTGACGCACGCAGAGACCTCTCAACATCCTGCGCCAGCAGGTGCCAACCTGCGTCCACTGCCGAGAACTGCGTCGACGCGTCGTGCCTCAGCTCGCGCGCTGCCCGTCAACAGAGAGCTCGCCGTCGGGTGCTAGAGCGAACCGGAGGCCTTCCATCACGGTCGTGGCGGTGGCCGAGGTCCCGTAGGCCTTCAGTGTGAAATCCTCCGCCTTGCCGTAGTGCCCATCCGCTTCGGCGGCGTCGCTCCAGGAGTTGACGCGCACCGACACCGACCAGCCGTGCACCCGCTTCTCTCGCCACGGCCCCCAGCTGTCCCGCGGCAGCAGCCCTGCGCCTCGGCCCGAGAACAGGTACCAGCCGACAAGTCCGAGCAGGACCACGACGGTCACGGCCATGAGCCGCGGCGCGGTCGGCTGCCGAAGAACGCGGATGAGGGGCACGAGGGTTCCTTCCGTTCGGGTCGAGCTCTGTCGGAATCGAAGACGGTTCTCCGCCGGGCCACGCTCCGTTCCGCCACCGCTTGCTGAACCACCCTCGCCACCCGCGCAGCAACCGCTACGACGTCCGCTGGACCATCGAGAACCAGACGGGCCCGCACGCCCTGTGGCTGCTGGAATGGCTGTCCCCCGCGCTCGGCCTCGAGGAACTGCGCCCCGGCGCCCTCGACCTTGGCTGCGGCCGCGCCATGACGTCCGTCTTCCTCGCCAGGGAGTACGGCTTCCAGGTCGTCGCCGCCGACCTGTGGGTCAAGCCCGACGAGAACGCGGCGCGCATCGCCGAGGCAGGCGTCGCCGACCGCGTCCTGCCCGTGTTCGCCGAAGCCCACGACCTGCCCTTCGCACAGGGCCACTTCAACGCGATCGTGAGCATCGACGCCTACCAGTACTTCGGCACGAACGACCTCTACCTGCCCACCCTCACCCGACTGCTGAAGCCCGTCGGGCGGGGCAGTGCGCCTTGGGCCGGCGGACCTGGGTCTCGGTGCCGTCGATCCGCGTGATGTTCTCGGCTGCGGCGTAGGCGAACACGTCCCCCAGGGTTCGCAGCCGCAGGCCGGGCCGGTCGGGTACCGCGAACCCGCGCTCGGCAAGCAGCGGGCGGATCTCCGTGATTGCACGGCCGATGGTGGAGGACCCCACCTCGTGGATCACTGCCAGTGCCTCGTGGGTCAGCCCGGTACGCAGATGGACCAGGGTTGCCAATGCCCGATCGGTGACGACCTGTTCGTACTTCGGCCCGGCCCCGGCCTGCCGTCGGCGAGCGCTCTGCCGCCGCTTGTGCCGTCCGGACTCACAGTGCGCCTCCCAGCGGGGCGCGAGTTCTTCGATCAACTCTCCGAGATGTGGGCGTGTGACGCCGCAAAAGACAGGATGCGACATGGCCGTGCGGTCTTGCTTGATGTTCACATCTCAAGAACCCGCGCGGCCATCGTCATGTCACGGCCTGGCGATCAATCGCGGTGGCCGCAGGTTCAGGGACCGACGTACTCGAAGACCCCGCCGTAGGGGTGCCGCAGCACGGCGCGGTGGCCATTCGGTGTCGGGGACGTAGCAGCCACAACCTCGGCGCCTGCCGCCACCGCTTCCTTCACCGCTGCATCCAGGTCTGCGACCGCCAGGGTGGCCGCCACGCCGGCAACTCGCTGCGCGGCCTCGTCCGGACCGCTGAACAGCAGGAAGGGGCCGACGCTTGCCAGAGTGACCCCGGCGAAGGCGAAACGGGATGCGGTGCTTCCGGTCAGTTTCTCGTAGAAGGGCACAGCCGCGTCCAGGTTCTCGACGCGCTGCCGCACGACCACTGATTCGATAGCCATGACCGACATCATCACACCATCGCATCGTCCGGACTGCCTTGGGTGCTGTCCTGCTCGTGTACATCGACTCTGCGCCGACCAGGTGCTGCTCGACGAGATGCCAACAGCTGTCGCGACCTGCGTACAAAAATCAATCGCGGGTCAACCCGTTACCCGGAGGCCGCTGGGCCCGACAAGTCGGACCCTCGGCTCCAGGCCGCAGGGCCTGTGGGCACCGCAAGGCAGTGAGAGGGAGAGGTGACGCCTACCGCCTGCGCTCGTTAATCGCTCATGATCTGTTGCTCGGGCCTGATGGGGAGGAAGAAGGGGTGGGAAGCTCGTGGCTGCTGGAGATGCGACGCCGGAGGAGCGGCTGGAGCGTTTGCGTGCCTCGTTGAGGGGGACGTCGAAGGATCCACGGGCGGCGCGGTGGGTCTCGCAGGGGCATGCGAATGTGCTGATCGGAGCGGCGCTGCATGCGGCCGACCGGCTGCGTCAGGTGCCAGGCGGTCACGGGTCTGGCGCGGCGTCTGCTGAATGCGCCGGGAGCGGTGCTGTCCGAGCAGGAGATGAAGGACTGGGACGGGGTGTACCGCCAGGAGGTGCAGGCGCTCGGCGAGCGGGTGGCTGTTGTTCCCCCGGTCATCTCCCGGCTGCCGGTGACCACCGCCTTCCAGCTGGCTGATCTGGAGGCGCTCCTGCCAGCGCTGGGGCAAGAGCACGCTGCGCGGCCGAATACCTCGGTGGTCAGCCGTGAGACGGTGGCGAAAGAAGGGGCCGTCGACACAGCTCCTTCGTGGGCGGCCTGTCCGAGTACGGCTTCGGCGCCACCGTCTTCCAGCGGCCCCGGCCGGTGGCCCCCGCCGTCGCGGGCGTCCCAGCCGAGCAGCAGCCGGCCAGGGCCGCTGAGCCAGCGGCGGCGCCGTTTCGCATGAAGCTGGAGTTTCCGCTGTATCCGGGCGGTGGGCGACCAGGGGGCGGCAGGGACGAGATCTACTGGACGAGCTCCACCGGCAGTGACAAGCAGGCGGGCGTCGGCTTCATCTCCCAGGAGTTCGGGGCGATGTCGGCCGGACGGTCGCGCACTTCGACCCCTCCCGCCGCACGGTCTTCCAGGCACGGACCCCCTGCCGGCCAGGGATCGCCAAGCACGAGACCCACGGCTCAACTCTTCTGATGATCAGCTAGTCTTTGCAAGGTGTCGGCTCCCGCCGCAGGTCCGACCCACTGGCCCGGCTGTCGCCAAAGGGTGAATGTCTCCCGCCGGGTCTTCATCGCCTGACGGCGGCCGTGAAAAGCTTGATGGGGGTTGGACTGTTTTGACCGCGCATGTGCGGCCGGCTGTGTCGGAAGACGTGGCGGGTCTGGCAGTGGTCGAGGCCGCCTCCTGGCGGGCGGCGTTCGCCGGGTTGCTGCCCGCCGACCACCTGGCCGGGCTGGACATCGAGCGGCTGCGCGCCTCCTGGAAGGAGAAGCTGGCCGAGGTGAACTGGCCTTCCTCTGGAACGCTGGTGGCCGAGGCAGCGGTCGGCGGTGAGGTCCGGACGGTCGGGTACTCGCGGTTCTATCCGACCGAGGACCTGGACGACGACCCTGCGACCGTGTCGACGATCGGCGCCCTCTACACACTGCCCGAGGTATGGGGAACCGGCATTGGCAAGACCTTGATGGCGCGGACACTGGCGACCATGGCCGGAGCAGGGTCCAGGTCGGCGTCGCTGTGGGTCCTCGAGGGCAACCTGCGCGCCCGGACCTTCTACCAGGGCCAGGGCTGGACGCACGACGGCCTCGTGCTGCGGGACTTCAGCGACGGGGTGCCGATCACCAAGCTCCGCTACCGCCGCCGCATCCTGCCGGCTGGCTAAGACCGTGTCCTGTGTGGTGAGGCGGTCGTTGGTCTGTCCACGGGGCCGGGTACGTGGAGTTGGTTTGTCCCGGACGGACTGTGGGAGATCGCGAAGCCGCTGATCCCGCTGTCGAAGGTTCGACCACAGGGCGGCGGGACTCAAGACACGCCTGATGAGACGCTGTTCGCGGCCATCATCTACGTCCTGGTCAGCGGTTGCGCCTGGCGGGCCTTGCCGCCGTGCTTCGGCATATCGAAGTCGACCGCTCATCGACGGTTCCTAATCTGGTCGAGGGCTGGTGTCTGGGGTCGTCTCCACGAGGCGGTGCTGCACCGACTCGACGATGCCGGCCTGATCGATGTCACCCGCGTCGTCCTCGACTCCGCCCACGTCAGGGCTGAAAACGGGGCGAACACACAGGTCCGAGCCCCGTGGACCGGGCCAAGCCGGTACGCGCTTCACGTCGCCGTCCCCACTCCGGCGACGGTCATCGCCGCCACCGCCGCGAGTGATGCGGCTCGGCGGCCCAGTTTGAGTATCGTCTCTTACTCCTCAGTCGGACAACCACCCAGTGAGAGGAACCTCCAGCGGCAGCCGGCGGCGCCAAGGACCTCGTTGCACAGTGAAAGGCGTATCCCGGTGCCGGACTGCCCAGCGAACCATCCCGCTTATTGCTCCCATGCTCGCCTCCCGCGCCACCTGCCGCTTCCTGGCGGTGACGGTCGACGGGCGGTGGAGACCAAGCAAGATGGGCAGCGTGCTGTCGTCTACGTTCCAGGAAACGAGAGCTGAACCAGCGGTGAGTGCGGGGCCTGCGCGGTGGAGGGCTCACCCACTCGGCTCGACGGGCTCACACGTCCGAAAGTCAGCCGTGTGAGCCCTCCGAGTCGGTTCACCGACCGGTGTTTACGGCCATTCCCACCTCAGGGCCGGCTTGCGGTTGAGGATTCGGTGCAGTGCAGCCATGTTCACTCACCTCCTTCCGATCTCGTGGATCTGCCTCACGGTGCGGTGGACCGTGAAGGGCCGTGGGACGGCGCCCTCGATCATGGCCGGGCGCATGTCCCCGCCGGTGATGCTCAGACGGGAGCCGCTGGTGAGGGCGATCAGCGATTCGGCCATCAACACGTGCGCCACCGCTGCGCCGGCACAGGTGAAAGGACCTGCGCCGAACGGTATGTAGGGGCCGTGCGGGGTCGATTCCGCCCACCGTTCAGGGCGGAACACCTCGCTGTCGGTCCAGCTTTGTTCGTCGTGGTGCAGCAGGTAGGGGCTGACCGAGATGGTGTCGCCCGCCTGGAACGGGACCCCACCGAGTTCAGCGGGACGGGGGACGGTACGGCCGACCATCCACACCATCGGACGGTGCCGAAGTGCTTCCCGTACGATCCAGTCCGCTTGCCACGGAAGTGGGGAATCCGATATATGGTGCGAACAGGCCAGCAGGACGGCCCACGCCAGTGAGGCGCTGACGGGTGCCACGATCGACCGGTACATCACCAGGAAGACTTCGGCCACAGTCCGGTCCGCCAACTCGTCCGGACATGCCCCGAGCACGGCGCCCAGCACATCGCGGGGCTCGCCCGCGGCACCGTTCTTCCGGCGATGTCCCACCTGCTCGGTGACCGCGGCGATGAACTTGGCGCGCAGTAGTTCCGCACGTGCCCGTTGCCACACGCGTGGCGCCTGGAACACGATTCCACCGTGCACGGCCCTGTCCATCAAGCGCCGGTCCCGGGGCGAGGTCTCCGGATGCAGGAGCAGATCGGCCAGACAGCGGTACACCAGGTCAGTCGCGGTGGCCGGCCACTGCGTGGTCGGCGGCAGATGAGCCACCTCGACGGCGAGTGTCTCGCGGTACTGCGGCACGTGCTCCCGCAGAAGGTTCCGTACCGCGTGGCCGACCTCGACCTGCGCCGAACGGGTCGGCAGCAGATCCCCGAAGAAGCCCGATCTGCCGGAGTTGAACTCCGGCCCCCGTAGCAAGCCCTGAGCCAGTTCGGCATCACTCACGCACCAGCCGCCCCAGGGCAGCCGGAGGACGCCGGTCGGACTGCGGCGACGAAGTCCCTTGAGGTACTCGTATGCATCGTTGCGGTACTGGTGCCGGTAACCCATCCTCAGCCACCCGTCCGACAGAGGGTCGCCCGGACCCAGCTCCGGTCCTCGGTGAGAAAGGCGTCGAACTCCAAGCCGGCCTTGTGCAGGCAGCTGACGAGCTGCGCGTCGTCGAGCTCATGGTTGGTGATCTCCTGCTGCCAGACCCGGCCGTCCATCCGGTACTCGATCGTGGCAACGACCAGATTGTCGCGCAGGCGGCGGACGTCGGTGACCGTGATGACCGCTCCGCCGCTTTCGCTGAACCCGACGGCGGACAGCGGACGCGGTACAGCGCGGCAGATCAGTACGGCACCATCCGGCCGCAGATGGGCCCGGCAGGTGTCCAGGAACCGGCGGCGCAGCCTCTCGTCGGCCGAGTTGAGCAGGAAGGAGCCGAGCAGTACCGCGTCGAACCGCCGGTCGAGCCGCAGATCCTCGATGCGGGCGCAGACCGCCTCGGTACGGACGTGTTCGAGCATCTCCGGGGACTCGTCCACTGCCACCACGGAATGCCCGAGCGAGACGAGTGCATGAGCGATCCGTCCGGCCCCGGAGCCCAAGTCGAGGATCGTCGCCCCCTCGGGGACGGCCCGATGCACGATCGCCGGTTCCTCTCTGGCCCCGAAAAGCGCGAAGAACTCCACGGGGCTTCCGTCCGGAGCGATCGGCCCGGGTCCGGTGCCCGACTGGCCCATGCTTCCCACTGATCCGCCCCCTCTCGTGGCCTTGAGTACCGACCCGGTCCGCCGCCTGTGAGCACCGCTCCGGGCAGCGAGGATCTTCATGCTGACCTTTCCCCTTGGTACAGGCGTGCTGCTTCGGCTGGACGTGGCCGCTCGGGCTGGTGAGAAACTGCGGTCCTGCCAACCGATCGGTCAGCCATGGGCCTCGGCCACTCCGGTCACGGTGACGGCCATCGTCGCGGCCATCACTACTGCCTTGACCAAACGTTTCATCGGTGTTCCTTTCGCTGCGCGGGAACGGCTGAGCGCTCAACGGCGACGTTACGGACATCGGCCCGTCGGCCGTCCTAGATTCGTCCTAGTGGCAGGTCAGCAAGGCGGCGCTGGTCGTGGAGTGCCGGGAAACATAAGATTCGGCGTACTGAGGCCGTTGCACGCCCCGATCACTGGGCGCGAGGTCCGGCTCGGCCGACCGCGGCAGGCCAGGATCCTGGCTGCGCTTGCGGCCGACGCCAACAGCCTCGTCGCCATGGAACGGCTCGTCGCCGTGATGGGGGACGCGAAATCACCCCCACCACGGTCCGTCAGGTCCAGAACGCTCCGTCAGCTGCGGCGCCATGCGGCAGTGATGCCTGCCGGCCGGCTGCGGCACGCTGACTCCCCTATGTGCCCTGCCCTTGCCCCATGGGACTGGTGGAAGGAGGGAGCGAACGCAACCGCGGGCCGGGCACCTCGGGGGTGTGTCCCTTGACGTGGTGCAGGCGATCAATCATCGGTCGTGTTGGTGTCATCCTCCTCGCTCCGGCGCACGCCGTCCGCCTGGGCAGCGGCGGTGAGGGCGTTCGGACCCTGAAGCGGGCCCCGCGGGCTGGTTGGCCGGGACCGCTTTGGGGTCGGATCACGCTCCCTGTCCATCATGTCCGAGTCGTAGCGGCGCACGCGGTCCGGGCGGTCGCCCGCATTTCCGAACCGATGAGCGAGACAATCACACGACCGGGCAGCCGAGTTGGACTCCACCGGCATGACAGCGGAACACTGCAACACAAGGGCCTCCCGGGCTTCGGGCTTCGGGCTTCGGGCTTCGGGCTTCGGGCTTCGGGCTTCGGGCTTCGGGCTTCGGCAACCCCGAGCTGAACAGGAAGCCCTGCTTTCATGCGCGCACCAGCCGGAGATCACCCGACCGAGGCCGGCGTCTTCGTCAGAACATGCCGTTCTGGTTCCGCGCCTCGTCGGGGATCTGCTGCATGACGTCCCAGTGTTCGGCGATCTGCCCGTCCTCCAGGCGGAAGATGTCGACGATCGCCGTTTCGGGGCCGCCCGGCACCCGGACGCCGTGGACGTGGGCGATCACGTGGTCGCCCTCGGCGAAGATTCGCCTCACCTCGGCGCGGAGGTGGGGGAAGTCCGCCTTGAGGGTCTCGACGAACTCCCGGAAGCCCTCCAGGCCGTCGGCGATTCGGGGATTGTGCTGTATGTAGCTGTGGCTGAGCAGCTTCGAGGCAGCGTCGTAGTCCTTGTTGTTGATCGCGGCCTGGTAGAAGGCCAGGACCGTCTGCTTGTTCTCTTCGAGTCGTGCGCTCGGCATGTCTCTCCCCTATAAGTGAACAGCTGTAGCGCTACGACTGTAGGGCAACGGTCGTGCAGATACAATCAATCACCGTGGATGAGAAGTCACCGAGTGAGCGACAACGGCGCGGGCGCAATCCCCGGGGCCAGGGCGAACGTCTCCGTGAGGAGGTCGTCGCCGCTGCTCTCCGCATGCTCGACGAGCTCGGCGACGACCAGGCTCTGTCCCTGCGAGCCGTCGCCCGGGAGGTCAACGTCGCCGCAACGTCGGTATACCTCCACTTCCCCGACCGCGACGCGCTCGTCCTGGCCGCGCTGGAGCGGTGCCACCAGGACCTGATGATCGCCGTGCAACAGGCTGAGCTCGCCGAGAGCCACCCGGTCGCCCAACTGCGCGCCAGAACCCTCGTACTCGGAGCCTGGGCACATGACCACCCTGGGCTCTACAAGGTGCTGCACGAGAGCACCCTCAACCAGCGCGCGGACATGCGCTTTAAGGAAGAGCTCGGGCGCACGACCACGGCCGCGGTCCAGAGATGCATGGACGCCGGCCTGGCTCCCGCGGACGACGCATCCACCGTGGCCCTCGACCTGCGCGCCGCCGTACACGGCGCGGTCTCCATGCGGGTCAACCAGTCCGACCAGCACTGGCCCCCGCTGGAGGACCAGGTCGATCGCTTCCTTCGCAAGCTCGTGGGCACATCACCCGTCCCAACTCCCGAAGATTGAGGCGGGGAGTAGTCTTCTGCCCCAGGCCTGCGGTGTTCGAGCTTCGAAAGCGCCGAGCTGACAGGAACGCATGCGCGCCACAGCCGCAGATCACCCGTCCGGGCCGCCTCAATCGAACCGATGCCCACCATGATCGTTCCTTCGGTAGGCGTGCTGGAACACCGCGCAAGGAGACCTCGCAACTCAGAGGCTTGAGAAACTTCCGTTGGGGATGCAGGGCTCCTTTTGCGTGGAGCAGCGGTCTAGGGACTGTCCGACGGGTCACTGTGCTGCCAGATTCATGTCCCGCAAGTTGTCCGCATAGGTGAACCAAAATCCGCGAGGCATGCGCGGCGAGGTGGTGCGCGCCAGCGCGATGCTGTACAGCCCGAGTCGCTCGGTCTCCCGCAGGTTCGGCCAGCTGCAGACAGGTGGTCACCGAGGAGGCCCGGTGTCGTCCCCGGGGTGTCGCAGGCGGCGGGACTTGAGTGCGGGGCCGCATCCCCGGTGCATCGACATCATCTTTGGACTTGTAGAGATAACCAGGTACTGTGCAATGCATGGAACCTGACATCGCAGGTAAGCCCGCCGCAGGCAAGGCGGAGAGCCAGCTCCGCAAGGGGGTGCTGGAGTACTGCGTGCTGGCTCTCCTGCGGGACGGCCCGCGCTACGGCGTGGAGCTGCTCGAAGCTCTCGGTGCGGTGAGCGTCATGGTCACCAGCCAGGGAACGATCTACCCCTTGCTGTCGCGGCTGCGCCGGGAGGGAGTGGTGGAGACCCGCTGGCAGGAGTCCCCCAGTGGGCCGCCCCGGCGCTACTACGAGCTGACGGCATCGGGGCATGCGGCGCTGAAGGAGTTCACCGCCATCTGGCCGCACTTCCGTGACGCGGTCGACCACTTCATCACCGACTGACTGGAGATCACCGTGACGATCACTGAGCACCCGCTGGTGCGCAGCTATCTGTCCGCCCTGGCGCGGGAGACGGCCGGGCTCAGCTCGGAGCGCCGAAACGAGTTGCTGGCCGACCTGGAGGAGCACATCGCCGTGGTGCTAGCGGAAGAGCCCGTCACCGGCGATGACCAGGTCCGCACCGTCCTCGCGCGCCTCGGCGACCCACGCACGATCGCGGCGACCGCACTCGGCGAGGAGCTCCCCGCTCCGCAGACGAGCCAGAGCCGTACCTTCGCCATCGTTGGACTTCTGGCGGCAACCGGCCTTCTGACAGCCTTCGCGCCCCCGCTGGGCATCGCCTTGATCGGTGCGATCTGGTGGCTGTGGACCGCGCCCCAGTGGCGTAACCGCGACAAGGCGATCGGGACGGCGGCCGCCCTCGTGCCGCTGCTGTTCCTGGTGGCGCAGTGGGTGATTCCCGCGGGCGCGCTGGGTCTCGGCCTCGGAGGGTTGTTCCTTCCGTTGACTCTGGCTGTCCTGGCATTCCCGGTTGCCGCTGGCGTCTACCTGCTGCGGTCCGCGCAGCGCCCGTCATGACAGGCGCCCACCCATGACGCAGTCGAGATCCTGAAACAGCCGGACTGCCGTCAACCGAGGCCGCCCGACCGGGCGCTCGGAAAGGCCCCCATCAGCAAGAGGAACGAACGATGCATGCACAGCTCGCACACCAGATGGCCCTTGCCCCCACGGGCACCATCGTGATCGGCTGCGCAGGAGCTGCCGCGGTCGCCGGCGTTCTCGCGTTGTACTTCGGCGCTCTGCTCGGCATCGTCAGGTCCGACCTCACCGGTGGGATGAAGCTGGTCTGGTTCGTCTTCGCCTTGATGGCCCCCTTCCCCGGGTGTCTGCTCTGGTTCCTCGTCGGTCACCGCGATGCCCGCCACCGGCCTGGCATTGCCTGATCCCAAGAACGCCATCGCCATCTTCATGATCGGATAGTCACAGGGCTGATGCGGTGGCGTGGCCCGGCTCGGAAGCGTGATTACGTGTGCCCGCCTGCAGTTCGTGTGCGAGACGGGTGCACCACTCCAACAGTTCACAGAAAGGGCGGAGGCATGGCCAAACCTGTTCGCGCGGCTCTCGGGGGCGTGTGGATCAAGTGCAATTTCTGTCAGGGTGACCTGTTCAGGGACCGTGAGGTGAAGCTCAACAGCTCCGGAATGGAGTTCATGAGCTTGGGCTGGGCGAACGAGTCGGCAACCGGCCTGATCTGCTGGAACTGCGGCTATGTGCACCTGTTCGTGAACAGGGACATCGAACTGTACAAACAGAAGAAGGGCTAAGTTCCGCCATCTCATGCGCGCAGCCAGAGACGAAGGGATGCGACAGTCACGGTGCCGTGAAAGACGTACGCCCTCTTGTCGAAGCGCGTGGACACCGCGCGATTGATCTTCAACCGGTTGATCAGCCGCTCGACTTCGTTCCTGCAGGCATAGCGCGCCGGGTCAAAGCTGATGGGCCTGCCGCCGTAGCTGCCACGGCGTCGGCGATGGGTCTGCTGGTCACGGCGTTCCGGGATGGTGTGCTTGATCTGGCGACGCCGCAGGTAACGGCGATTTTGGCGAGATGAGTACGCCTTGTCGCCGCTCACGTGATCCGGCCGCGTGCGGGGGTGACCGCCGGCAGGACGGGGCACGCGAATGCGTTCCAGGACCGCGATCATCTGCGGGGCGTCGCCCCATTGTCCGGGCGTGATCAGCACGGCCAGGGGCCGCAGTCCGCCCTCACCGGCCAAGTGGATCTTCGTCGTAAGCCCGCCGCGTGAACGGCCGAGAGCCTCATCCGGACCTTGCTGAACGGACCGGCCAGGCTTGCCGACCCTTCGAGGCGCCTGCTTGCGTGCGCCGGCGGCGTGCTGGTGCGCACGACACACGGTCGAGTCCACGCCCACCATGGACCAGTCGATGCGGCCTTCCGCGTCGGCATCGGCCTGGACTGCCCGGAAGATCCTTTCCCATGTGCCGTCCGCGGACCAGCGCCGGTGCCGGTCATAGCAGGTCTGCCAACTCCCGAACCTTCTTGGAAGGTCACGCCACGGGATGCCGGTCCGTATGCGGAACAGGATCCCATCAATAACTTGCCGGTGATCCTTCCACCGCCCGCCCCGACCGACGTTCTTCGGCAAGTGCGGCTCCAGCCGAGCCCATTCACAATCGGTGAGATTCCCCCGCCCCACACTGCCGTGAACGATCCGCAGTCCGGCTCGTCACTGACCCATCAAACAGGCCCTAGGGGTAGGCAATCGGACAGACGGCTACCGAAGTCGTCTGACTCGTGAGCCTGTTTACTTTTGTTGACTCTGATTGACTCTTTGCCAGGAACCCGCTGCTCAGCGGGACTTGCCACTGGGTCTGTGAATTACGGCCCGCTTGCCTGGTGTTAAAGTGCGCGGTTCCGAATGGCGCAGACTCGTGCCAGGACCGCACGGCCGGTGCGGCGGGCCCGCTTGCCGGCTGCCACGCGGCAACTGAGGTTGAACTCGTGATGTGGGCCTGGTGGGGTCCAGTTGCGCTGCTCGGCTCTATTGGGCTGGGCATCATTGGTAGATCACGAGAAACCGTCTCCACGACATCGTTGGGCCAGGTCTGGCGGACCCGCTCCAACGTCTGGCCCGCGAGGTCCCTCACTGCCTCTTCCTCGGGCACCACGGAGGCACTGCCATCCCTGACCCGCCGGTCTGGATGTTTTGCCTCGGCGTCCACTGCCTTCTGACACAGTGTCGGAGGACGGTGGGACAGCCGGGGAGGCTCCAGCGACGCGTTCGTCAGTTGAGGTGAGCCCCGCTGGAACTGTAGACCCGGGCCGGGAAGATCCTGGAGGCCGGAATGATGTGGTGGGTGGCCGGTCTGTGGGGGGCCGGTGGTGCGGGGATCAAGGAGGCGGCGGACTACAGCCGTGCCCTGCGTCGTCACGGCGTGCCGCCTTGGAAGGTTCCGCCTCCCCACCCGCTGCCTGGCCCGGCAGGCCGACCCGCTGGGCAGCGTGCGGCTTCGCAGCCGAAGGCGGGCTATTACGTGGCCGACGTACTCTTTCAGGTCGGCGTCGGCTTCCTGGTCGACGCGGCGGTCGGCCTGGGTCTGGAGGCGCGCTATCAATGGGCCGCCGTGGTCTTCCTGGTGATCGGAGCCGGCGGTGTACTGGCTCTGCAGCGCGCCACAGCCCTGGTCAAACTCGTCAGTGGCCCCCTTCTCGCGACGCTGGCCGCAGCCGCAGCACCCACGACGCCGCACGAGGACGGGCCGGACGTCGGCGTACCGAGGGTGCCTGTGACTGCCCAGCACCCTTCGGTCCGACCACACGAGCCCGTTCGGTTGCCGCAGCAGGCCGCTCTGTCCCGAGAGATCGAAGGTGACGTCGATGCGCGCGGATAGCGTCCTTGGGCAGTTCGTCGCAGTGCTCTCTCGGCGCTCCCGCGCCTTCACGGCACCCACTCCGCCCTGCCCCGGCAACGGCGGCCTGCGTGCGGACAGCGTGCTGGGCCGGTTCGTGGCTGTGGTTTCCCGGCGCACCCCCGCCTTCACCGATCAGCCCGATCCGGCAGTCGGCGAGAAGTCCGCTGCTGTAGCCGACGGTGCATCACCACAGATCCGTCAGCTACCTGACCAGTCGACGGCCAGCGACACGGCCGTAGTCGCCGGAGGGCCGGACAGCCTCCAAGCGGTGCCCTGGCACGGCCAGGCTGGGCAGGCACCCACCGCCGACCGGTCCGGCAGTGCCCAGATGCCTGGGCAACAGACGACCAACCGTGCAGTTGCAGTCGTACCGGACGACCGCCAGGCTGTGGCCGCGCGCAGCACCGTCGGTGCCCAGGGCCTCGGCGAAGCGGAGCGCAACCCGCAGGCAGCGAGCACTGACCGGACCCGCAATGTCTTGGTCGTGCACGGCCGGGACGAGGAGGTCCGACACGCGATGTTCTCGTTGCTGCGCAGCCTCGGTCTGAGCCCACTGGAGTGGGAGGACCTGGTCAGGGCGAGCGGCAAGGCGTCCCCCTTCCTGGGCGAGGTGGTGGCCAACGCCCCCTCCCGGGCACAGGCGGCCCTGGTCCTGCTCACCCCGGACGACACGGCCACACCGCACCCCCAGCTGCACGGCGAGAACGAACCGGACTACGAGACACAGCCGACCGGTCAGCCGCGGCAGAACGTGCTGATCGAGCTGGGCATGGTGCTGATGGCCTACCCGCAGCGAACCCTGGTCGTCGAGGTCGGCCGTCTTCGCCAGGGTGCCGATACGGTCGGCCTCAACGTCGTCAGGTTCGACGGTACGTCAGCCTCGGTCGCGAAGATCATCAAGCGGCTCAAGCAGGCTGGCTGCCAGGTCGATGACACCGGCTCGGTATGGCAGGACACACAGCTCTTCCAGCATTTATCCGCTTCCTGGCGGGAGACCTAAAGGGTGTTGCACAAGGCCTGGTGGTGGGCATTTTGCCTGTATGGGTGGGGCGTTGAGGGCTGATCCGGTGTGGATGGAGACGTTCACCGGGTTGCGGATGGTGCGGTTCGAGAAGCTGCTGAGAGTGGTGCGGGAGCGGGGTTGGAAATGGCCCCGGTGAGGGTCGGCCGTGGTGCCTTCCGCTGGCCGAGCAGGTGCTGCTGGTGGCCGTGTACTACCGCACGAACCTCACCATGCGGCAGCTCGCGCCGCTCTTTGGCTGCTCACCCACCACCGTCTGCCGGGTCATCCAGCGCCTGCGACCGCTGCTTGCGCTGGAGCCGGCGCCCAGCCCCGTGCCGGGCGCCGACCGGTTATGGCTCGTGGACGGCACTTTGATCCCGGTCCGTGACCGGCAGGTCGCAGCCTCCTCGCGTAACTACCGGTTTCGGCGAATGCGCAGGTTATCGTCGATGCCGACACCGCCTGGTGGTGGCCTCGGCCCGGCCGGCACCCGGGAACAAGGCAGACGCACACGTCTGGCGCGAGTCGGACCTGCCTGCGGTGGCGGCAGGCACGACGGTGATCGCGGACGGCGCCCACCTGGGCCCCGGCCTGATCGTGCCGCACCGCAGACGAGCCGGGCGCCCCCTCCTGCGCGGCCAGGAGGAAGACAACGCCGAACACCGTCGCGTGCGGGCCCGCGTCGAGCGCACCAGCGCCCGGATGAAGAACTGGAAGATCCTCCGCGACTGCCGCCAAAGGGGCGACGGCCTCCACCACGCCGTCCAGGCCGTCGCCACCATGCACAACCTCGCCATGGCAGGGTGAAACAGCAGGGTCAGCCATCACCCAGACACGCCGCCACCAGGCCTTGTGCAACACCCTTGAGACAGCTCCACCACCCCGGAGGTCTTCGCCATGATCAAGCCCCCCGGCTGTCAACAACGCTCGTGATCAATACACCTGGCCGCCTGCTGGATCCGCATACTTGCGCCGGGGCATCGCCGACTGCGTCCATCCACGGGCGGGTCACTCGGGTGGGTCGGCGCGTGTTTGGAGCTGCTGCCAGCAGTGGTGGACGTGCTGTTCAGCCTCTCGCACGGCGCAGGAGGCGGCATCCGAGAGCGTGGCCGCGGTCTTGTCGGCGCGGGGTGCGGTGTGACCGCGCACCGGGTGGGCCAGGCGGGCGACGCGTCCTCGGCCGCCCTGGTGGAGGACGGCTGCCCGGGCGACCAGGATCGTGGCGATGACTGCTGCAGCGGTCATCGCGACAGCTGCGTGCTGATCGGACATGGCTGTGAAGGGTCCTTCGTAGGGGTACTGGCCAGGGCGATGGGAGGGCTGGTATTCGTGTCCTACCGGCCCTCCCGCCTCCTCATGCGCGTCAGCCGGGCCAGGTTCCGGTCAGGCGGCGGACGACGGTGGCGCCGGCGCGGTCGACGGCCGCTTTGACTCCGGCGAAGATCGCACCTTGCAGCGTGGCGGCGAGCAGCACCTCGCGCCAGGAGCGCTCTTCGTCGGTGGCGTCCGGGGCGTCCTCGTCGTGGCCGAGCATCTTCCATGTCTGTTTGAACAGCGCTCCCGCGGCCATGCCGCTGACGGCGCCGAGCGCGAGACCGACCGGCTTGTAGGCGATCTTCGAAGCCTTCACCCGGTTCACCCCTTCCGGCGGCAGGCCAGCCACACCACGACGGCCACACCCGCTGCCGCCAGCAGCACCTTGCGGTTGTCACGCGCCAGCTGCGCTCCCTGTGCGGTCTTCTCCCTTACCGGCTCGGGCGCCTTCTCCTGCCACAGCTGACCGGCCTGAGCGGCCGTGGCCCGGGCCTGCCCGGCAGCCTGGGCGGCCTTGTCCTTGACCGGATCGGGCAGCCGGTCCTGCGCCTGGTGGGCCAGGTCGGCGGCCTTCGCCTTCAGTTCCCCGGCCTTCAGGGCGGCTTGTTCCTTCAGCTCGCCGGCCTTCTCCTGGGCGCGCGCCTTGACGTCGGTCTTCGCTGCGAGCGCCTCGACCGTCTCCCCGAGCTCGGTACGGGTCTGCTCGACCTGCTCGCGCAGTTCCTCGGGGCTGGAGGCGGTGGGTTCGTCGTGAGGCAGGTGGGTCATCGGTGTGCGCTCTCCTTGATCTCGGCCACGTCGGCCTTCACGTTCTCGACCGTCTGCACGGGCGTGGGCGGCGCGGCCTGGTCGACCTGCTTCTTTCCGCTCAGGGCCATCACCGCGGCGATCACACCCAGCACCGCTGTGACGATCAGCCCGGCCGCCCACACCGGAAGCGCCACCGCCAGTGCTGCGATCACCGTGGCGACCAGCGCCTGCGCCATCAGGAAGCCGACAACGCCGGCGCCGCCAAACAGGCCGCCGCCCTTGCCGTAGCGCTTGCCCTTCTCCTTCATCTCCGCCTGCGCCAAGCGCAGTTCGCCGCGCACCAGCTCGGTCAGCTGCTGCGAGGCCCGCTGCACCAGCTCGCCCACCGGCTCCTGGCCCAAGCGATCCGCGCTGGGGGCGGACCCGGCATGGTGCGGCTGCGTGCTCGACACCACGGCCACCTCCTGTCCCTCTCAAGTTCCTGCAGGCCGCGCTGCGTCATGCGCCCGACCATCCGATGAGGGCGCGAGTACCCCGAGCAAGCGAGTTCAGGACGGACTCATGACCGACGTGTCTGCCTGCTCTCGCCAGTCCGCCCAGCTCTCCCCCAACCTGCTAAGGCCAGTGGCGCAGGATCAGGCGCGGAGTGCGCCGGCGGTCGGCCAGGCGGTTACCACAGCGGCGGTGAAGGCCATCGCGGCGGCGGTGGGCCCGGAGCGGAAGGAGGAGGAGTCGGGGCGGTCGTCGACCTCCTCGTGGGGAAACCACTCCTTCGGCGGCCGGGGCCGGTCGGCCACCTACTTGCACACGCCGTTCGAGATCAGCTGGGCGATGACCAGGGCGGCCAGGCCAGTGGCCGCTGCTTTGCGGCCGCACCACCCGCCCATCCACGCCATCGCGGCCACTGCGCCGTACCACAGCTTCGCCTGCCAGAAGCCTGATGAAGAGCAGATATCCCGCAGGTCATCGGCCTATTGTCCAAGATCGTCAGGTGGCGGTCAGACCTCACGTGCGTACGGGTGGTGAACTGCGTGAACGGCTCGGCGAACGTCCGGCGCGGGCAGTCCGCCGAGCCACGGACAAGGAAGGTCCGTCCTCTGGTCTTCGGTTCCACCGGGGGCCACAGCGTGTTTACCGACCCCCCGCGGTCCAGGCCTGCGCCGGTCTGTTCAGAGACCGCGTCGGTCACCTCGGCGTCGGCGCTGCCGAGGGGGATGCAATCAGGCAGCTGCACTTGAACGGCCAAGGACCCCGGCAGGTGTGTCGGGATCCTTGTGTAGTGCTGTGCGCGTACTGGTTGCGGCCCAGCGCGAGGCGGCGGCGCGGAACTGTGGGGGGTGCCTGGTCCGCTGGTCGGTCGGCGTTGGGGCCGCACCCGGCGTCCTTGTCAGGCTGAGGGCTTCGACTGCGGCTGGCCGCCTTGGGCGCGCAGTTGCTCGTTGATGCGCTGAGCTTCTTCGAGCTGGTCTTCGAGGATGACGATGCGGCAGGCGGCCTCTATGGCGGTGCCCTGGTCGACGAGTTCGCGTGCACGGGCGGCGATGCGCAGCTGGTAGCGGGAGTAGCGGCGGTGGCCGCCTTCGGAGCGCAAGGGAGTGATCAGGCGGTGTTCGCCGAGGGCGCGGAGGAAGGCGGGGGTGGTGCCGAGCATCTCGGCGGCCCGGCCCATGGTGTAGGCGGGGTAGTCGTCGTCGTCGAGGATGTCGGCGGGCCGGGTACTGCGAGGGGGCATAAACCTCTTCTTTCGCAGGATGTGTCGGGGGCCCGGATGCCGTACTGGCACCCGGGGCCCCGAGCTTTCCACACCATCTACTGGCCGACTGCGCCGGCCTTCTTTGTCCGCGGGTTCCGCCTGGGAGGGCGGGGCTGCGGGGATCGCGTATGCGTGACCGGGTGGCCGCTGGACGCGGACGCCGACCAGCCTCTCGAGCACCTCGATCTGCGCGGCGTTGCCGGAGGTGGTCGCGGCGCAGCGGCGGTGGGCGAAAGTGGCGCGGCGGGCAGTACGGACCGGAGTGGAGCCGGAGAGGGTGTTCGCTCTGGCTTATGCGGTGGTGGCCCGGTGGTGGGAGCCGGCCCTGCACTGGGAACGCGAGGCGGTCTGGCCGCGGCGGCTGCACCAGGTCGCGGGCGGCAACGCCGGGACGGAGCGGGAGCGGTGGCGGATCGTGGGCCGGGACGCGGTCGTCTTCCCCGAGGTGGTAACCGAGGCGACGCACTGCTGGACCCGGCCATGGCCGAGCTGGTGTGGCGGGACAGCGGGGCCGGGCAGCCACGGCGGCTGCCCGCCGACGGGTCGTTCTGCCGCCGGCTGGGCGAGCGGGCGGGGCGGGGGTAGCTGGGGCCGCTGGCTGCCACCGACTACGGCGGCCCGCTGACCTCGTGGAGAGGCGCGGTCATCCGCATTCGCCGCGGCGCCGGCGGGCCTGCTGGTTACGGCAACGATCCGTGGTGGCCGGGGCAGGAGCACCAGACCGCGTCCATGGCCGCCCAGCTGCGTGTCCTGTCCAAGGAACGCAGCGCGCCCGGCTCGGGCACTACGTGGCGCTCTGCGGTGCCGCCGAGCAGCGGGCGCTGATCACCAGCCTGGTCAACGATGCCGAAGAGCAGCTGACCCAGTTGCGCGGTGCCCAGTACGGCAAGACCGCCGACGCCGCCCAGCAGTTGCTGGGTAACCTCGGCCATGCCGCCACGCTGATCGAGCAGGCCGTACGGGAGACCGCAGCGGCGGCCCTGGAACGCGATCCGGCCCCCTGCGAGCAGCACGCGCTCGGCACGGGTTCAGCATGTCTTGCGATAGGGCACGTCAGGCAGGTAGGTGTGCCAGTCGGCCGGAGACAGCGGTCCCCCGGCACGTCGGCACACCGCACGGGCCGCATGGTCAGGGTCTATGTCGTACTTCTGCCAGGCCACGTGCCGACCGGCGGCGTACAGCGTGCCGCCGTCTTGGCTGAAGGCGAGTGAGAGTATCGCGTCACCGGGAGTGGGCAGTGTGCCGAGTTCCCGCTGCGAAGTGACGTCCCACAGGGCCAGGGTGCCGTGGGATCCGCCGACGGCGATGGTGGATCCGTCCGGGGAGAAGGCGGCGGATGTCATCTCTTCCGCGTCGCCCGGCACCTCTTTCGAGAACCCGTTCAACAGGACACCCAGGGGCGCCCTCAGTTTTTTGTCCCAGAGTGTTGCCGCGTAGGTGTCCACGATGGCGACGCGGCTGCCGTCCTGGGTGGATGCGATGACGCACGACGTGCATTGCGTCAATCCGGTCGGATGTGGACTTCGGCCGGACAAGGGGATCAGGACTCCCGTGTTCGTGACGACGCTATGGCCGTCGCCCGTGACGGGATAAAGGGAGACGCCCACGCTCCCCTTCGGAGCCTGGGCGCTGTAGTCGACAGTGCGCAGCTTCCTGCCGGACCGGGTGTCCCACAGGGTGATGAGGTTGCGCGCGTCATCCTGGGTGATCAGCGTACGGCCGTCGGCGGTCAGCAGCGTCGCCGCGAAACCGGAGGTGCCGCCCGCCGGAATCACGCGTGTGAGCAGTCGACCGCTGCGTGTATCCCATACCGGTACTCCCGTCGGATGGCCCTCACTTTCGTTCTGGCTCGGGTCGTAGGCCAAGCGCTGCCCATCAGCACTGAGTGAAAGGCGCTTGTCGCTGTCGAATGACAGCCGTGCCGGCGGCCGCGGCAGAGCTATGGCGTGCTCGGCTGTGCCATCGTGTCCGTCGAGCACTGAGAGTGTGCCCTGGTGGTGGGTGCTGCGGAGGTCCACCAGCACGCTGCTGTCCGCGCTGAAAGCCGCCTCCATGATCGGCTGTGACCGCCAGGCAGCGTCGAGGGACCGGCCGAGATCCAGGGTGCGCACGACCTCTCCGCCTGTGGCACCGGCCGCCGTGTAGCGAATCACGTTGGCCTTCACATCAATGCGCAGGTCATCGGCGCTGCCCATGGTCAACGGGTAGCGGAATACCGGCGCCTCCGGTCGATCGAGGCGCCAAACCGAGATGTCTCCATTGCCCATGCCGGCCACGAATTTTCCGTCGGGCGTGAAGTCGAACTGGGCGGGAGACACCTGATCGATTCGGGGCAGTTCCTTGCCGTCGGACAGCCGTACGCGCCGGAGTCCGTGCTCGTCCTGCAGGCCCAGTGTCCGGCCGTCGGGCGTGAAGAGCAGGCCACTCTCCAGCTGGCAGCGCGGGCTCGCCTGCCAGCTACTGTCTGCACGCCGCTTGGTCCGCGTATCCCATACGGTGAGGCCGTGGCCCGTGCACAACGCCACACGGCGGCCGTCCGCGCTGACATCACCGTTCCCCAGGGCCTCCTTTTCGCGTAGTGACGCGGTGAAGAGACGGCGCCGGGTATGCGCGCTCCACACTTCCAGCCGGTTTCGCACCGTGAAAACGATCCAGTCACCACGGGTGCTCAGATGGAAGTTGTACTGGGCGCCCGTCGGCAGACCCCCGCCCGGTCCGAAGGCGGGGCCACGAAAACGCTCGGCCCGGATGTCCCACAGGCGGACCGTCATGTTGAACCCCGAGCCGGCCACGATCACAGCCCGGCCGTCGGAAGTGACCTCCGTGACCCTCTCCTGGGGGCCAGGGGGGAGCCGATACGTGTGCATCCTGCGACGGGTGACCACATTCCACTGAACGATCTCTGCATCACCGACGCTGGTCAGCATGCGCCCGTCCGTGTCCAGGTAGGCGTCGGCGCTGGTCTGATCCGGCGCCTCGAACGGCTCCTGTTCCCGTTGCACCATGGCGCCCAGCAGAGCCGCCCGCGTCTCCGGCGTGTGCCTCAGACGCCAGGCGACCTCGCTCAGCCGCAGGGCCACCAACGTGTTGGCGGCCCGCAGGCCTTCGGCCACCGTGGCGGCCCGGCGAGCCGCCGCGTCGACACGCTGATGATCGCTGGCCGCGTTCTGCTGCCAGGCGATGACGCCGGCCAGCAGGAGGAGGACCGCCAGCACGGACAGCGACACGGCGAAGGCCCGCTGGCGCCGCGCGGTGCGTGTGGCCCCGCGCCGCTCCCGGTCACGCAAGGCCGTACTCGCGGCCAGGAAGGTGCGCTCGAGAGCTGTCAGGGCCGCTGCCTGCCGACACGCGGGAAATGCTTCCTCCGCTGCGGCCAGTCGGGTGCCCCGGTACAGCGCTCCCGGGTCACGGCCCAGCTGATGCCAGACATTTGCGTCCTCGGTCAAGCGGCGATGCAGACGTAGCAGGTCACGGCTCTCCTCAATCCAGTTGTGCAGTCGCGGCCACGCACTGATGAGGGTCTCGTGGGCGAGAGCCACCGTGCCGTCGTCGACGGTCAGCAGCCGAGCACGGGTCAGCAGTTCCAGTGCGGCGTCGGCATCGGCAGCGCTGCCGAAACTCAGCTCATCACGACGGACGGGGCGGCGTGTGTCCTGCGCGCCGTCTCCCGGGGCGATCAGCCGCAAGAGGAGCGTTTACCCGCTTCTGCCTGATCAGCCGTCAGGCGGCTGTAGGCGGCCTCAGCGGTGCGGGCGATGGCCCCCTGCAGACCGCCCGCCGCCACATACGCCTCCATCGTGAGGGAACGGCCCGCGCGCCGGCGCCAGGTCTCCAACAGCGCATGTGACATCAGCGGCAGCGCGCCGGGCTCGTCCTCGACCTCGTCCAGGATGCGGGCCGTCAGGGCGCGCTCGACGTTCAGCCCAGCGGCCTGCGCGGGTTTGACGATGGCCTCGCGCAGTTCTTCCCGGCTCATCGGGCCGGCCAGCACGGTCGCGTCCTGCAGCGCGGCAGTCAGCCGAGGATGTGCGGCGCAGCGGCCGAGAAAGTCGGCGCGCACCGAGATCACAATCCGCAGCCGGCTCGCCGGGTCGGTGGCGGACAGCAGGTGGTTGATGAACTGGTCGCGTTCACCGGCTTCGGTGCACAGGGTATACAGCTCTTCGAACTGGTCCACGATCAGCCACGTGTCTGCCTCGTCGTCGGCCGGCAGCAAGCGCGAGGCGTGAGTACGCAACGGATGCGCGCCGGGCGTGAGCACCCGTACGGCAGCAGGCCGGGGTCCGGAGGAACCGGGGGTGCGCAGGCGGGGGATGAGACCGGCCCGCAGCAGGGAGGACTTGCCACTGCCCGAGGGGCCGAAGACCGCGGTGAAGCGGCGGGAGCGGGTCTGCAGGTGAAGGCGCTCGGTGAGTTCGTCACGGCCGAAGAACAGGTGAGCGTCGTCCGGTTCGAAGCGGGCCAGGCCGCGGTAGGGCGGCTCCACGTCCTCGTCCTCGGCCCGGGGTGCAGCCGCTGTTTCGGCGGCCGCTCGGCGCCAGCGTTCCTGCCACTCTTGCGGATCGCCCCCGCAAGCACGGACGTAGGCGAGGACCACCGGCAGCGTAGGGAGTCGCTCACCGCCGGCCGCCTGCGACAGGGTGCTCGCCCCCTGACCGGCTCGCTGCGCCATCGACCGGTACGTCGGACTGCCCGCCTGGGCCCGCAGCCTGCGTAACTCGGCAGCGAACCGCGCAACCGGCCCCGCACTCGGATCGAGTGGGCTCTCAGGACGTCCTGCCATCGACGGCTCACCCCTCTACCCGCCGCCTCCCCCGTGGATGCGACGCGATCATCCGGACGCTACGCACGCCCGGGGAGAAGAGCAAACGACAGGTGCCTTCTTTGGTCAGTGTCGTGCGCCGTGCCCGTGACCTGCAATGCAGCCATTGATCAGAGTGGCAAGACCGGCTGCCCATTCAATCCCCAGCCTGTTGAACTCGATGACGTGACGCAAGGAGCACCGGCAGAGGCCCTCATTCCGAGCCTCGTCCGGTGACTCTCGCACTACATCGTGAAAGGAGACGAGATGCGCGTACTCAGGTCGACAACCACCGACGCGGCCGGGTAGAGGCTTGGTGGGCGAGCCCGATTCTTGTGTGCAGGCATTTGTCGGCCTCGCGCCGTTTTGCCTTCCGCGCCACATCCAGGGACGCCAGGTGCACCAACGTCATCGCGGGTCTGCCTTCGTACCGTTGTACACCCTGCGACACATCGTCAACGGGGCTGGACAGGTGGCGCGGAACCGACCGCCGCCACAACTCGCTCGCCAGCGCCCCCGGGCAGACAACCGGTCGTGGCCCATGACGGATCTGGGCTCTCTGCAAGCGATGAGCCCACAGCTGCAGGGCGGGCCACCCCCGTGGGACTGCCCCGCCCCGACGCGTCCCGCCAGTCAATCAAGATCAGAAGAGGAGGGAACCGGATCATGCAGGTACACAAGCGGCTCACGCTCGCCGCGACGGCAATCACCATGACTGCCGGCCTGGCTGCGGCTGTCCCCGCTCAAGCGGACCAGCCGGCCGCCTCGCGGTCCGCCGCCGAATTCAGTGTGCAGGACTTCAACGCCAAGGCGGCTGCTGCCCCGAAGTACCAGATCATGCTTGCTGCCGGTGAGGCGGGTTCGTGCCTGGACGATGCACTTGGGGCAAGCCGTGTCTGGACCGCCGACTGTAACTACTTCCGCCACGATGGGTGGCGCTCGACCAACGCCACGGTCGTGGGTGGCTACACCTACTGGAAACTTCGGAGCCAAGACGGAAGGTGCCTTGGTGTTGCCGGAGCGAGCACCAAGAGCGGCGCTGCGCTGGCAGTAGGAAACTGCACGTCGACGAAGGACCACTCACAGCTGTGGCGAGCAAGCTCAGTAGGCGGAACCAGGTACCTCCTGGTGAATGCTCACTCGGGTAAGTGCGCCGGCACGAAGGGAAGCCAAACCTACATCGGTGTGCAGGTCATTCAAGGAAACTGTTACAAGGGCCCCGGGAGCACGCAGATCTGGTACTCACGTAAGAGTCGGTAACGTTCCGCGATCGGTGCCTGGCCTGTCTCGCTTCGGCCACGGCCGAGTGGTGATGATCAGAGTACATCTGGCCGAGGCCTTCGGCGGTGATGGCGCGGAGCTGGTCCTCCGTGGCGCCGGCCTGCTGGGCGTCGAGAGGAACCAGGACTTCCTTCTCATGTACGGCAAGTGCTTGACCGTGAAGGGTGGAGGGACGGCCAACAACACCCCTCTGATCCTGTGGCGGTGCAACGGGGCCCGGGATCAGAGGTTCACCTTCCGCTGACTGGCGCTCTCTTGGCCTGGCGAACTGGCCGGTGCAGGGGACCGGCCAGCGCGTCAGACCCCCAGGCTCAACGTGTGGGGGATCACCGGTCCGAGCTCGTCGGCGCAGACAACAGTCGCGGCTTCGGGCGCAGGTGCAGAGCTCGGTGATTGGTGTTAGCCACCGTCAGTCACCTCGGCCACCGGGGAGCAGACACACCAGCATGGTCGCGACGATCGCCGAACAGCCATGGTCCCGACAGACGCCGTGGCGAGGGTGTGGCCGGCTGCATGGGCCCGGTCAACGGCCGGGTGGCCGAAAGCGGCGTAGAACACCGCGCCGATCACCGCGACGCCGAGCGCGGCGGCGATCTGCGGGGCCGTCGACAGCACGCCGGAGGGGATGCCCGCGTCACCGAGTTCGATCCGCACCAGGACGACGTTCACCGCAGGGGTGATGAGCAGGCAGCCGCAACCGACAGACGTATCGAGATGCAGTGACGGCGCCTCTACCCAAGTCGCCGCCCACACCGTTTCCCCGTCTGCGGGAGCCCGGGATCTCACTCAGATCCCGGGCCCCTCGGGCACTGCGGCCGCTTCTCGGGGCAGACGCCAGTGCCCTGCGTCATATCAACTTCGATCTGCTGTTCCCGATCCAGCACGGCATCCTCTACTACCCGGGTATCGAGGTGCTGCCACCGTTCGTGCTGTACGGCGCTGACCGGATGACTGCCGAGGACTACCCGGACGTCGCCAAGGCATGGAAACAGTGCCTGCTCGCCCTGGAGTCGACCGAGCCGATCGCGTTCCGGCGGCGAACTTCGGCGACTACGAGATCCCCTCGCTGCACCTGAAGGACGGACTGGAGACCGCCGGCCGCAGGGGCTTCGGGCTCCACGTCCGCAGCTAACCGCCGACCATGAACACGTCCAACTGGGGCGGGAACCCCAGCAGCACGCGTTACTGACTTCGGCGTTTCAGGGCTATGGCGGTGGGAGGCCGGGCGAGAGCCCGATGCAATCCACCACCTCGAAGCGCCAACGTCAGGAACGGCCCCTCGCTCACGACAGATGAGCGAGGGACCGTCCCGCTTCCCTCGCCCTCTACGGCAGGCCGGCGCGGTCCGCCATCACGCGCAGCGCCTCGTCGAGCGCCTTCCGTTGCTTCTCCGTCAGCCCGGCCACGAACTCCTCGTCCAGGGTTCGCGCCACGGACGTGCACCGTTCCAGCAGGCCTTGCCCCTCCTCGGTGAGTGTCAGTACCTGCCGTCGGCGGTCCCGCGGATCCCGGACCCGCCGAACCGCGCCGAGGCCCTCCAGGTGGTCGGCCAGCGACACCATCAAGCTGGGCGCGACACCCATCCGCGCGGCCAGCTCCTGCTGGGACGCCACGGCGGCAAGGCTGAGCGCGGCCATCAGGCCGACATGCTTGGGTTTGAGGCCCAGCCCCTCGATCTCCCGTGTGAACCGGTCGGTGACCACCGTACCGAGAGTGCCGAGCCTGAAAACCACCGTCGACGTGAGGCCCGAGGTATCGCCAGTCGTCGTCCCATTGACATCGCTCATGACTAAAATGATAGCCTCAAAAAACCATTCAGGGTAAGAATGATTCACGGGGAGACGTAACTGTGAACTCGTCCACCGTCCAGGCCATCCTCATTGGCGCCAACAGCCTCGCCTCCCTCACCTCGGCTGGCTTCTGCATCGCCGGAATGATCAGACCCGGCCTGGCCCTGCCCAACGGCATGGTCGTCAACAGGGGCACACACCTTTACGCGAACGCCTACGGAGCCCGGGCGATCCCCCTCGCCGCCGTCACCCTCGCCCTGTTCGCCCTGGGCGACCGGTCTACCATCGCCCCCGTTCTCGCTGTCGCCGGCCTGGCCCAGATCGGCGACAGCGCGATCGGCGTGCAGCAAAGGAACAAAGGCATGGCCATCTGCGCCGGCTTCCTCGGTGTTCTTCACCTCGCGTCGGCGTGGTGGTTCCACATGCACTGAACGCTCAGTAGCCTGCATCTCGGGCAAGCTTCAGGGCGGCCGATTCCCGCCATCGGCCGGTACCGTGCATGACGAGACCCCGCCTGCCTACTTCCTCCTTACCTCAGGCGGGGCTTCGCTGTGCCGTCACTTCTCACAGACCCGCCGGCATGCGGGCAGGTGATGGGCACGTCGTCGTCCAGGAACTCACCGGGTTCGGCACTCGCTCGGTGGCTTCAGTGCTGCCCTCCTACTGGGCGCCGGGCTCAACGACCCCGACACCGGGAACGTGGTCCACCTGGTCGAGCCACGGATCAAGGCGGGCGTACTGCTCGCCGCGCCCGGCAGGGGCGGCGAAGTCCTCAACGGGCCCATGGCCGAGCAGTGGCCGATCATCGGGGCTGTCGACTTCTCCACGATGCCCTACAAGATCTCGCTGAACGATCCCGAAGTGTTCGAGCGCACCCTGCAGAATGCCTCCTGCTTTTGTGCCTTCGCCGTCGAGATCGACTGGGCCGCCGCGGGCACATCCGGCAAGACGATCCTCAACAACGGCGGACCGGGCTTCCTGTCCGGCGCGGCCCCAAGCTTCCCGCGTACACGCTCGACTCGTCCAACCGACTGCAACGGACAACGTACCGGCGGCATTTCCCGGTCCAGCTCGTAACACGATCATCAGCGCGCCTTCTTCGAAGTGCCATCATTGCCGATGCTGATCGACACCCCCAGTGCACCAGAAACTGACCGCATTCATCTGCACGCAAGTCGACCGCCTCATGTGTCCGCCGACACCCCGTCATAATGTCCCGCCCAACGGCTCTTTCACCCGGTGAAGCCCCCTCGGCTCCCGGCGTTCGCGCCGAGCGGCGCCTCAGCCCGGCCCTCCCACTCGCGCGTGTCGCAGGCCGGGCACCGATGCGCCGAAGGATCGTTCCTGCGCAGCCACCTCGCGGAGGAACGGCCCTTCGCCGTGACGGGCACCCCGGGGCCATGACTTACGGTCTGGGGAGAAATTGAGCTCCGGGCGTGCTGGCCTGGGTTCGGCTGGTGGGTGATCAGCGGACGGTGTCGCGGATGAGGACGATTTCGGTGCTCGTCCGGCGGCGGGTGGCCCGCTGCGCGGATCGGTCGGAGACGAGTGAGGCGATCGCGAGATGGGTCTCGGCGTAGGTATCGCGGCGTCCGGTGAAACGGCGCAGGGGTGCCCATTGGCGGAGTTCGGCGTTGGTGTGCGCCACACAGATCCTCGCCGAGGACTGCCGTCGCCGTGTCTCGCGCCAGGCATGCTTGTCACCGTCGCACGCCTCGTCCTTGGGCTTCTTCGGTGGGGCGCTGACCTGGCCGGGGAACTCTTTGGCCAGCCCGAGGTAGCCGGAATCGACCTTCGCCTTCACGCCGGGACGGGTGCGGAACTGCTCGGCAATGCCCTCGGTCCGCACGGCGGTCTGGTCGTGCATCCGGCCCGGGCGGACCAAGCCGGACAGCAGCAGGCGGCCTTGGCCGTCGCTGAATGTGGTGGTCTTGATGGTGTTCTGCTTGCGTTTGCCGGAGACGAACGCCTGGCGCCCAGGACGGTCGGCCTGCAGGCGGCGGACCTGGGTCTCGGCCCCGTCGAGCCGCAGCTCAACGCCCTCCGCCTCGGCGTAGGCGAAGACGTCCTCCAGCGTCTTCAGCCGCAGGCCGGGCCGGTTGGGCACAGCGAAACCACGGGCTGCCAGCAGCGGGCGGACCTGGCGGATGGCCGCGGAGACGGTGGAGCGATCCACCTCGAAGAGCTCGGCGAGCACCACATGCGGCAACTGGTGGCGTAGATGGACCAGGGTGACCAGCAGCCGATCGAGGAAGACCAGCTTGGGCTTTCTGCCGGCACCCTCCGCCCTCCGACGCTCCCCGCCCCGGGCCTCGCGGAGCGCGGACTGCCGCGCAGCCTCCCATGCCGTGGCGAGTTCGGCGAACAACTCGGCGGAATGTGCGCGTGAGACGCCGGACAGGGCAGGCTGGGAACAGGCCGTACGGGCCCAGGTCAGCTTCACAACTCACCCAACCCGTGCGGCCCTTCTCGTGTCACGGCCCAACCGGGACGATCGCCATGTCCGCCGAGACCGTAAAGCTACCCGGCCTGAATGGCGTCTGCCGAAACCTCGAAGATGATCGTGAGTCCGTCGCGCTCGTCCCCCTGCTCGCCGATGCGCGTGAAGCCGAAGCCCTCGATGCACGCCAGGGAGGCGGTATTGTCGGATCCGATCCTGGCGCGCACGGTCCTGACGTCGGGGTCGGCCGCGGCCCTGACGAGCAACGCCCTCAGCATGGCGCGGGCATAGCCCTGGCGGCGGTACCCGGGCACGACGGTATAGCCAACCTCGACCATGCCGGCCTCATCCGGCGGCCCGTGGAACCCGGCGTCGCCAATGACGACCCCGTCCGGCTCGGACACCGCGGCACGCGTGATCCAGGGCGCGGCAGAGGGGTCCTTGGCGAGCTGGTCGGCGCGGTAGCCGAAGATCCAGCGGGCTCGCTCACCGACGAAGTGTTCGTCAAGGACGACCCCGGCCTCGGCGCTGCCGCCAGCGAGGTCACCGTCGGCAAGCGCCCGCAGTGCCTTTGCACTGAGCTCGACGAAACGGACGCGTTTGGGGGCGGAGAGAGGTTCGTTGTTCATCGCGGTGATGCTCACCCAGAGCCGGAGAGCTGTCCACCGGTTTACGGCCTTGGCGGACATGGAGACGGCCACACGGACGCCGCGACACCTACACCGAGACCCATGTCGCGATCGTCTCGCTCGTATCCGACCGATCCGCGCAGCGGGCCACCCACCGACGGACGAGCACCGAACTCGTCCTCGTCCGCGTCACCACCTGCTGATCACCCACCAGCCCAGCACGCCCGAAGCTCAATTTCCCCCAGGCCCGTTACCTCGTGGCGACGCCATCGCGCCCGAGTTACGGCCCGGGATGCACCACGTCGCACGGGCCCCGCCCCGGCCACCGACGGGTGAAGTCGGCCATCGCCGGAACGGGGCCCGAGCAGGGCGTCCGGCTCGGTGACCAGAGCTGAACACCGAGCGGACCTGCCCATGGTGGGCGTTTCAACTGTGGACGCATCCGGGAAAAGATGCCACCCGGTGACGGCCTCGTGCATGGGGCCCCCTCGGTCTCGGGGGCGACGCCGTAGCCGAGGCCGACGGTGCCCGTCTCGTCCGGGGGCCGAAGAACCCGATGCCGCCGATCACCGTCTCGTCCTCCGCGAGCAGGATCTGCAGCGGTCCGAACAGTGGCTCGGCCGGCGGGGACGCGAGGATGGATTTTGATCAGCTTGCTGCCTGGTCGGCGGAATCCGGCAGGACGGTTTCAGCGACGGCGATAGTGCCCTGAGCGATCGCGCAGAGCGTCTGAGCCCCATCGGAGTTCATCATGAAAAGGTCGCAACGGCAGACAACCCGAGTGCGGCCGGGGCGCACGACCCGGGCATGGGCCCGGAGTACTTCGCCCCGGGCAGGACGTAGGTAGTCGATGGTGTAGCCGGCGGTGAGCAGCCCAGGGCCGGCGACCGTACCGGCAGCGAAAGTGAGCGCATTGTCGGCGGCATAGCTGAGGACACCGCCGTGAACGAAGCCGTTCTGCTGGCGCAATTCGTCGCGGACGTCCAACTCCAGGACGGCGGCGCCGTCTCCGAAAGCCGTCAGCCGGGCGCCGAGGTAGATGCTGAAGGGCTGTGAGGCCAGCACCTTCCGGGCGAGTGCCAGATTCGGGGTGTATGCGTTCACCGCAACCTCACTTCACTAGTGGACTGAGCATCGCGTCGCACGGCTCGTCCTGTCAAGATCGGACCATGCCGCCTGATACTGACCAACGCCTGTTCTTCCTCCTGCAGCGAGCCGCACATACCCTGCGTTTGGCCGCGGACCGCCGCTGCCTGGCCGCTGCTGGGGTCACCACCGCCCAACTCGGTGCCCTGTTCGCCGTGCGAGACCAGCCGGGCCTGACACAGCAGGGACTCGCCCGCGCCCTCGGCCTGCGTCAGTCTGCGGTGACGCCGCTGGTCGGCCGGCTCACCGCTGCCGGGCTCTTGACCAAGAGTGCCCACCCCCAGGAACACCGTGCAGTCGTACTGCAGCTGACGCACGCGGGCGCGGCGGCACTGCGCAACGCCGGTCCAGAGATCGACCGGTTCAACGCGGAAATGCGCGATCTCCTCGGCGACGACGACTTCACCCATGCCGCGGCAGCGCTGCACAAGCTCGCGCACTGGCACGCCTAGGCCGTTTTCCTTCGGATCATCTGATCGTTGGTCAATGCGTGTCGTTGACCGACGCCCAGTGGGCGAGGATCGAGCCGTTGCTGCCGGACCGGACGCCGAAGCGGGGCGGGCGGTGGCGTGATCACCGGCAGGTGATCGACGCGATCGCGTTCAAGTACCGCACCGGCACTGCGTGGATGGACCTGCCCGAGCACTTCGGCTCATGGAAGGGCGCTCACAACCGGCTGCGGAAGTGGGCTGCCGACGGCACGTGGGAGAAGGTCTTCACCGCTCTGCTGGCCCAGGCCGACGCCGAAGGCGACCTCGACTGGATCGTCGCGGTCGACTCCACGATCATGCGGGCTCATCAGCACGCTGCCGAGGCCCGTCAAAAGGGCCCCGGTCGGCGAGCCGGACGGCCATGCCCTCGGACGGTCCCGCGGCGGACTGACCACCAAGATCCACCTCGCCGCCGACCGCCGCTGCAGACCGCTCGCCTTCGTCCTCACGCCGGGTCAGGCCGGTGACACGCCCGCGTTTCCCGAGGTCATGGCCCGCCTGCGGGTACCGCGGCCGATCGGCCGGCCCAGGATCACACCGGAAATGATCCTGGTCGACAAGGCCTACTCGTCGCGCGCGATCCGAACCCGTCTTCGGCAGCGCGGGATCCGGGCGGTCATCCCGCAGCCCGCCGACCAAACCGCGAACCGCAAACGGCGCGGTCGGCTCGGTGGCCGTCCGCCGGCCTTCGACCGCGAGGCATACAAGCAGCGCAACACCGTCGAACGTTGCATCAACAAGCTCAAGCAATGGCGTGGCCTGGCCACTTGTTACGACAAGACCGCCACCATCTACCTCGCCGGACTCCACATCGCCGCCATCTTCATCTGGTCGGCGAGATGATCCGAAAAATGCCTAGGTCGGTGGGGGAAGGAGCGCTCCCCTGACGGGAGGGGCATGCCATGTCAACGGACGGGACGCAGAGGGACATGGCGGCGGCAGGGCCGCACTATTCCCGCCCAGCCGGCTGCGGTCGGCCGCCCACCTCGACAGCCCGGCCACCGGTACATCAGCGCGACGGCCGAACCGGTAGCGGTCCGGCACGCACATGCGGTCCGCAAAATGCGTAACCGATCTACGCAGCAAGGCGGTTGTCATGACTGCGCACGCCCCGAAGGATCAGGGCAGCACAACAACGCAGGGCGTCGGTGCGTGGGAGGGCAGGTTGGGCAGATTCCGGTTCCGGCCCAGTTACCAGGCGGTGTGCGAGGTGACGGTCGCCGACCGCCGCCTGGTGGCCTACTCCGGGCACCGCAAGGTGATCCGGCTCGCCGACCCGTCCGCCCGCGAGGACATCGCGGTGATCACCGGCTCGCGCGCATGGATCCGTGCACTGTGCGAGGTCCCCGTGGACGGCGGGACGCGGCCGGCGTCCGGCGGCCGGCGCGGCGTCCTCTGCCTGTGGAACCCCGGCGCGCCGAGCGAACCCCCGGTCCGGCTGAAGGGTCATCGCGGCTGGGTGAACGCCGTGTGCACCGTGTGCCTTTCCGGGCAGGAGCTGCTGGCGTCGACGGGCGCCGACCGCGTCGTACGCCTGTGGGATCCCAGTGACGGCAGCCTGGTGCGCGCGATCGACACCGGCTCCGGAAAAGGGTGGATCTTCGCCCTGTCCACGGTACGGACGGGCGGCCGGACGCTGATCGCGGCCGGGCACGGCCTCGGCTCCGTGACCGTCTGGCACCCCGAGTCGGGGCCGCGCCATGCGGAACTGACCGGGCACCGCGGATTCGTGTGGACGCTCTGCGAGGTCTCCGACGGCGACCGCACCCTGCTGGCCTCGGGCAGCCGGGACGGGATCGTGCGGCTGTGGGACCTGGAGGAACACCAGGAATCGCGGGCGCTGACGGAAGGCAGCGGACCGGTGTACGCCCTCTGCCAGGCGGACGTCGGTGAGCGCCGGCTGCTCGTGGTCGGCGGCGACGGCCCCGGGACCGCCGTGCGGGACCCCTCCACGGGCGAGCACCTCGGCGCCCTGGGCACGGACCTCGCCGGTCTGCTCAGCGGACGCGGCTGGGCCCGGGCGGCCTGCCAGGTGCGGCCCTTTGACGGGCCGCACCTGGTCGTCACCGCGGGCTACGACGACGACCCGCGGGTGTGGGACGTGGCGAAGGAGCACTCATGACGGCACCGGGGCCCCTCGGGCAGAGCCGGGTGAGGTGGCGGTGAACGCCGCTTACGGCGCCGTGCTGGTGTCCCTGGCGTTGGCACTGTGGGACCTGCTGCGCATCTTGCGACACGACCCGCCCCGCTGGCGGGACCGGCTGAGCCTGGGGGTGTGGGCCGGGGTCGGCACGTTCGCCGCCGAGCGCTGGACCCCGGGCTGGATGGCGGTCGTCGCCTGGGTGATTGCCGGGTTCTGCGTGCTGGGTGCGGTCGTGGCCACCGTCCTGCAGACCGTGGTCCCCTCCATCCCGGTGGTCGAGGAGCAACAGCTGCGGCAGCGCGTGCTCGCGGTGTGCGGACCGGACGGCCCCGAGTCGACCACGGTGGGGGTCTCGAGCACCGGATTCGTCGCTGTCCGGACGCGAGGGGAACGCCTTCCCGTCATGGCCGCGCGGCTGGAGCGCGGTTGCCCCTTCTGTTTCGTCGAGGAGATCCTCACCGCCGTCGGTGAGGACGCGGAGCGCGCTGTCGAGCGGTACCGCGGCGAGCGCTCCCGCGGCGTCAACGCCATGGCCGTACTGACCCGTGCCGCCACGGGTGCCCGCCGCCGGCGAGCCGAGATCCTCCCGATGACCGGCAACCGCAAGCCGTTCCCGCACGCGGGGTGTCTCACGCACGCCCTGCTCTGATCGCCGGGCGGGCTCATCGGGACGGCGTGCCCGAGGGCTCCGCTGGTCCTCCGGTTCGACGCACGCTCAGAGGAAGGCCGACCGTGCTGCCTGTGCTGTTGAGTGTCCTGGGGACTCTGCTCCTCGTCGTCGCCGTGCTCGCGCTGATCGTCGGCGGGCGACGGCTCCGACGCCCCGAGGCACGGCCCGTGCCCTGGCGCCTCCTGGCCGCGTCGACCCTACCGCGAGCATGGACGACAGCGCCGTCTTCTCCTCGTCGGTGGTAGTCAGCTTCCAGACCGACTTGATGTGGGTGTAGTCCTTGGCGTACGTGCACCAGAAGGCATGGTTGGTGGGCTTCCAGTCGGCCGGCCCGCTGTCGGATTTCGAGCTGTCGGCCGACTCTGACGCTATGGGAGGACGCCCCGCTCCCAAGGTGGTTCGAGTGTGATCACACGAGCCAGCGTGGTGGGGGTCAAGGCATGCGGCTGCCGTCGAGCGTGAGTGGGGCGGTGAAGGCGCCGGATGTGAGCATCGGCCCCGCAGCTTTAGGAGGCGCAGGGTTCCACTGCTGCTTCTGCGAGGCCGGTGCATCACCCACGTACCCTCTGATCCACCCGATACGCCCGATCCGTCCCAGCAGGGATGTACCCGTAACGCATGAAGTGGGCCCGGCCGTCTGCGGCCGGACCCACTTCGCCATGTGTTGCCCGCGCGGCCCTTTCACGCTGCGCGCGGAGGGCTTGTTGCTACCAGCGGTACCAGCGGCCCTTGCGGCCTGCGCCGTCTGCGGTTCGGACGACGAAGCCGAGCAACCACACGATCAGCACGATCACCGCGATCCACCACAGCGCCTTCAGTGCGAAACCGGCGCCGAAGAGGATCAGGGCCAGCAGGAGAACCAGAAGCAGGGGAACCATCGTTATCAACCTCCTGGCCACCGGATGCCCTTACTTCAGCCCTACAAGCACGCAAAATATGAATTATTTCCATCGGGCTAAGGGCATGTGCACGCCGTCACCGCTTCCCCCACGCGCCCATCTCACGCACCACCAGTCCCCTGCCGCCGACCACTCAGGGTTAAGAACAAAGGTTTGTCGCAGGCAGGGGGCAAGGCAGCCCATGCTGCCGGACCCGTCCACAGCACCGCCTCGACCCAGCCACCGCCCAGGAACAAACAAGCGACCACACCTGCGGATTGCCTGAATCACCACGCCGCACACGCCGTCACGCGAGCGATCATCTCCGGTCGGCGTTAGATCACGTGGCGCGACACAAACCACCCCGGACAGCGGGCATCCCGGCGCAGAACCGGAGAGACAGAAAACTGACCTCAGCAGGAGCGAACCGGTTGGCCTCGACGACCGAACCGGCCATCGCCCGCAGGTAGAAGGCATCGGCCACCGACTCGACCTGAACCTGCCCGGAAACCTCGAACGGCTCTACCCGATCGAGGGGTAAGTCCGATCACCGGCGCCGGCACCGGCGCGCCCACCGCCGGGGGAGCCGGTCGAAAACCGGACGAGCATGCCGTTTCACCGCCTGTATGGCAGGGTCCTCTGCCACAGTGCACACACCATGACCAGTCAGTCGCAGCAGCAATCACCGCCGGACGACGTCCCTGCCGCTCGCCCCGACGCCCTCGAGGGGATGTCCGCTCTGCTGACGGTGGGAGTGGAGGAGGAGTTCCTCCTCATCGATCCCGTCAGCAGGGCCGTCAGCCCTCAGGGCCCGCAAGTGGCCGCCGCGGCAGCCAGTGAGCTCGGCCACCGCGTCGGCACCGAATTGACCCGCTACCAGGTCGAAGGCCGTACCGACCCGCACACCTGCTTGAGCAAGGCAGCCGAAGAACTCCGCGCCACCCGAACGGCTCTGGCACGTGCGGCCGCAGGCCGCGGCCTGCGCATCGCCTCCAGCGGATCCCCGATCATCGGACTGGTCACCCCCGTGCCCATCACGCCAGGCACGCGTTACGCAGAGAGCCTGTCCCTCTTCCGCGCGCTGGACGACGAGCAGAGTGCGTGTGCGTGTCACGTGCACGTCGGCGTGGCCGATCCGCATGAAGCGATCGAAGTGAGCAACCACCTGAGACCCTGGCTGCCGACGCTGACCGCGCTGGCGGCGAACTCACCGTACTGGGACGGCCGCGACACCGGCTACGCCAGCTGGCGCACCACCACCTGGGGGCGGTGGCCGGTGGCCGGCCCGCCGCCCTACTTCGACTCCCCCGCCCATTTCCAGGACCTGGTCGAAGAACTCATCCGCACGGGAGCGGTCATGGACCGCGGCGGCCTTTACTGGGACATCCGCCCCTCCCACCACCAGCCCACGGTCGAGGTACGTGTCGCCGATGCAGGACTCACCCCCGAGGACACCATCCTGCTCGCCGCCGTCATCCGCGCCCTCGTCGCCACCGCCCTCGAGGCCATCCGCACCGGCGAACCGGCCCCCCGCCCCGCCCCCGAGATACTGCGCGCGGCCTGCTGGCGAGCGGCACGCGACGGTCTGACCGGACACGCCCTCGACCCCATCAGCCGCCAACTGGTCCCTCAGACCACGCAGGTCGAAAGCATGCTGCGGGCCCTTGCCCCCGCCCTGCGTCACAACGGTGATCTCGACCTCGTACGCACCCACTGGGATCGCCTGCGCACTCAAGGAAGCGGAGCCGACCGGCAGCGCGCCGCCTACCGCCACCACTCCAGCCTCCACGACGTCGTGGACCATGTCATCGAGGCCACCTGCACCTCGCAGACAACCCGAGCAGCAACACCAGCCCTGCCCACCGGGCAAACCCATCCACTCGGGAGCCCGAACGACGCGCTTGGACGGCCCGGCGAAAGCGGCCGGGAGCCCGACCCAGGACCGCCGGCGGAAACTCAGCAGGCGGCCAGGGCCCGCGGGCAAGACAAGGGACCGGACCGGGCGGGGCCCGGACTGGCAGAACATCGCGGCGCCAGGTAGGCACGGACAGCACCCGGGCCCGGACGGCACGAAGCCAGCCACCCGGCCGGAAGGGCGCAAGACCACCCGGCCGGGAGCCGGGCCGGGACGGGACGCCATCAGACGAACTTCCCGATCGGCCGCGACGCGTGACGGGGCGGCCGGACCAGGCGAAGCATGGCCCGGTCTGAAGCCGGCCCTCACCAGGGTCAGGCAGGTGCAGCAGGGGCAGCCGGCCGAAAATCCTCACGCATCTGGGACAGGGCGAGCCGGACCGGCGCTGGCACGGCAGAGACAGTCCCGGCGACGTCCATCAGCGGGTGCACCTGCGTGCGGCTGGTGCCGAACTCCGTGAAGCAGTACGACGCCGAACGCGAGGAGGAAGCGCAGTGTCTTCGATCGCTTTGCTGCAGCCAGCCCGGCCTGAACTGAGGTCATGCGGTCAGCGACAGCTCCGCTCCCCAGCGCTGTTGGCACGGGAAGCGGTGCTGTTGCCCGTCGGTGCAGGCTGTTGGCTTACGTGCTCACCGCGGGGCGTACTCCTGGATGTGCTGGCGTACGGCAGGCTTGGGTCGGGAGGCAGTTCTTGGTTGGGGTCTCCTGATGCCACCACCGGGCGGTGCCCTGCTCGCCCTGGGCGAGGTGGTGAAGGTGGAGGCAGTGGAAGCGTCTGGAGCGTAGGGAGGAACGGTGTCGCGGGGAACGTTGCGTTCCTTGACGAGACAGGCCCTGGACAGCAGGTCGTCGAAGCGGGCCATGGAGTTGTCCCTTCGTCGGTCTCGGGCGGGTAGAGGGGCTCTTCAGGTAGGGCTCGGCATGGCGCTGGCTGGAGTGCACCATGGCCGGCGTGAGGCCCAGGACTTCGAAGGCCCGTTCGGTGGGCATGCGCCACAGGATGCGCAGGGCGATCACGTCGAACTGGTTGGCGGGCAGCCGGCTCATCACCTGGAACAGTGCGACGGTCTCGCTCAGTTGGCGGATGCGTGCTTCCTCGTCGGTGAGGTAGGTGAGCACGACGGTGTCGAAGGCCGCCTGGCTGAAGCAGGGGCGGCCGTCGATATGGGGGGTGCTGGACATGACGGTGCGTCGCAGTACCGTCCAGGCGTAGCGGCGGGTGTCGGGGCCGGCCAGAGCGTCGTTCCAGGACAGCCAGAGGATGTCGAAGGTGTCGGGGACGGCGGCCTCACACTGGAGGTCGTCGGGGATGAAGGCCTGGGCGTACAGGAGGTAGTCCTGCTGCCCGTGGAAGCGGCGAAAAGTGGCGACCGCTCGCACGGTGGCCAAGCGCAGTTCCACAAGAGGCTCGGGCCGGCCCTGCGGCGGCGACTGCCGGCCGTTAGCCCGGGTGCGACCGTTCGCCCGTATCGCCTCCGTGTACGGCGTACCGGTGGACCGGCTCTGCTCTCGGATCTCCCGCAACATCAGCAAGAACGCCACCCACCCGGACGACCTCAGCCACGGCGCCGGGACCGCCTCGGACACGTCACCAGGATTGTCCGACCGTCCCTGAGATCATTGTTTGTACGGAAATCGCTCCGGGTAGCGTCGAGTTCCTGAGGGGTGTTCGGGAGTGCTGCCAGGAGGTCCGTGGTCGCGGCCGCGACGAGACCGACCGGCAGGAGCCGACGGGGGGCTCGTAGTGCCTTTGGGAGGTCGCCGGTTGAAACCGGCCGGGATGAGCACGGACGATCCGAAGCTGTACGAGGTCGACCCGCTCGAATACATCGCCGCACGCGTCTTCGCCGCGACGCCGCCCCACGTCACGAACGAGGTGGCGACCCTGGCCATGAAGGCGTCCGGTTTCCTCGCGGACGAGGCGCTTCCCGAGGCATGGCGGCGCACGTTCGTGCAGACCCTGGCCGACGCCTGCCGTACCGGCTCCGGCCGGCCACGGATCAACGCCATCGGCCTGCTCACCAGCATCGCGGACTCCTGCGGACTCGTACGCGAGACGCTCGCCGAACTCCAGGCGGACGGCACGTGGGAGGTTTGCCGGACGGAGTTCGCCCAGCATGTCGCGTCTCTGCCCGCCCCTCCGGAAGACGCCCTCGAACGCATGGCGTGGACGTTCGCCAGGAAGACGGCGAGCCTCTACCTGCCCCCTCGCATGTCGGGCGAGCCGATCTTCACGCTCGTCGGCCCGGACGAGTCCAGGCGGCGGGAACGCGCCGACGACTTCACGCGCAAGGCACTTGCGGCCGGAGGCCGCGGTGCCCACCGCGAGGCAGCCACGTGCTGGGCGGAGGTCGCACGGCTCCTGCCGGACAACCGCAATGCCCGTTTGAGCCGTGCACTGTGCCTGATCCACGCCGGCGACGGCGACGAGGCGATCGGGTTGCTCGACGTGCTGTGCCATGAGGAGCCGGACAACCCCGCGTACCATGCCGCACGCGGCACAGCCCTCCTCGTGACCGACCGGGACGACGAGGCACTGGTGGCCATGGACCGGGCCCTGGAACTCGACCCCGGGCGTGCGTCCGCGCTTCTGAACAAGGCCCGAGTGCTGGCCGGACGGGGACGGCACCTGGAGGCGGAGGAGCTCCTGCGCACGGGGGCGCGCGCCGGCACCTGGAAGCTCCCGCCGGAGCAGGTGGACGACGCCGCCCGCGCGTTGGCCGGCCATGCGGCGGAGGCGCTCGCGGGCCGGCGCTTCGGCTCGCTGGCCCACGTGGCCGCGGCCGGGTGCGAGGTGCAGCCCCAGGTCACCGAGTGGTGGCTGATGCGTGCGCTCGCCGCAAGTGAGCTGGGGCGCCCGGCGGAGGCGGAGGAGTACCTCGCCCGGGCGGGGCAGGGCCGACCGGACGTCGAGACCGCGCTCATGCGGGCCGATCTGGCGTTGCGGGCCGGTGACCTGGCGACCGCCGCCGCCTGCGCCGACCTCGTGCTGGCAAGGGAGCCGGCCTCCGCAGCCGCACTGTGGATCAGAGCCCATGCGGCCTGCGGTGCGGGAGAACTGGACACGGCGGTGGGCCTCTACCGGCGCTATCTGGCATTGCGTCCCCACGACGGCAGAACCTGGAACGACCTGGGAATCACTCTCCAGCAGACCGGGGACCGGGACGACGCCCTCGCCTGCCTCCGAAGGGCCGTCGAACTGAGCCCCGACGAAGGACTGCACTGGGCCAATCTGGCCCTGGCCGCCCTCAACGCCGCGGAAGACGGCGCGGACGGATCGCTCATCCGGGACTGCCTCCTGCGTGCCCGGCAGTTGGCGCCGACGGCTCCGACGACCCTGCTGGCCGTTGCCGCCTTTCACCTGGCGACGGGCGACGTGGGCGAGGCGGAACGGACCGCGGCCCAACTCCTGTCTCGATCCCCGGACCACGCACAGGCACAGGCCATCATGGCTGCCTGTCGTGACCTGCGGGCCTCGCAGCCGCACAGCGGCGACTTCCCGGAAGGCGGGGGATGACCGCCGTGAACACCGCCACTCTGCTCTCGGTACTGGAATCCGCCGACACTCCGCTGCCGGTGAAGTTGAGCGCCGCGGCGAAGGCGATAGACGCCAGACTCGAACCGGCCGCGATGAACCGTGTCGTCGCCGCCCTGTCCACCCTGTCGGGCACGGCGCTGGAGGTCGCCGACGCCGCGACCGTCTCCTTCCTGCTGGGAGCGGCCTTACGCACGCTCGCGGAGGAGCAGCCGGCCTACGACCGGCTCGCCGACGCCCTGGGCCTGATGCGCGACGCCCCCGAGGTCGCCATGGCCGATTACATCGTCAGCAGCTATACCGCCTGCGCGCTGGCACTGGGCAGGAGCGAGGAGGCCCTGCGCCGACTGCGGGAAGTCGTCCCGGACGAGGGACCGACGGCACAGATGGCGCTCGGCATGGCGCGGCTCCTGGCGTCGTCGGGACGGATCGACGAAGCGATCGCGGTGCTGACCGAGACCGCCCAAGCCGGCCGGTCCACCCGCCCGGAGACCGCGGAGTTGTTCCGCTGGTGCGGCATACTGCGCGAAAGGAGCGGTCGGAGCGATGCGGCGGTCGCGGACTTCCGGACCGCCGACGCGATGATGTCCGACGATGTGCCGCCCGAGCCACGGGCGTTGACCGCTGCGAGTCTCAGCGCGGCGTTGCACAACATCGGTCGATGGGACGAGGCGGCCCAGGTCGCCGATCGCGCGATCGAGCTCGCGAGGGCGGGAGGGGCACCGGACGTGCTGGCCGCCGCACTGCTGGCCCGGGCCAACGTGTGCAACGGCAGCGGGCAGACGCGACTGGCCCTGCGTCACTACCACCAGGCGCTCTTGGAACATGCGAAGGTCGGCAGACGCGACCAGGAGGTGACGCTGCTCAACAACATCGCCACCTGTTACTTGGAGCTCCGCCAGGTGGCCCTCTCCGTAACCTATCTAGGCTGGGCGCTGGATTCCGCCACGGAGCTCGACGACCGCGAGAACAAGGCTCTGGCCTTGCTGAACCTGTCTTACGCGTCCGAGCCCCGGGAGGCACGGGGACTGATCACACAAGCCTGGGGCATCTACGCCCAACTGGGCGACCGGCAGGGGCAGGCTGTCGCCCTCCGGTACCTGGCGCAGGTGCTGGACAGGCAGGGGGAGCAGTCGGACGCGCTGCACTTCCTGGGCATGGCCTCGGACATCTGCTCCGCCATGGGCGATTCAAGTATCCTCGCCACCATCCACGAGGAGATGGGGGACCTTACTGCCCGCCTCGGGCTACCGGACGCCGCCTGGGAGCACTACGAGCGGTCGTGGGCAGCGCACGAGGCCGTCCGTCGGCTGACCTTCGCCGAGTCCGTGCAGCTGGGTCTGAGCGAAGCCACCCGCGACTGTGTCGCCGGTGCGATGTCACTGGCCCTTGCCATGGCGGAGAACAGCCGGCGCACGGCCGACGCCCGCCTGTGGCGGTCACGCCTGTTCGCCGCACTGGAACGGAGCCGGGTGCGGGTCCTCGTGGACCGGCTGGGGTCCACGCCCACGGCTGCCGCGGCCCTGCCCGCCGAGGTCGGCGACCGACTCGCCGACCTGGCCGGACAGGTCCGCATGCGGCAACGGCTGCTGCAGAGCGATCGCTCCGCCGGGGACACCGAGCCCGAGCGGCTGCGGCTACTGAGGCAGGAACTGCAGCGGGCGAAGGAGGAGTTCGATGAGTACGAGGCGTTCGCCTCCCAGTCCTTCCCGACCTACCGGTCCTTCACCTCGGTCGAGTCGGGTGACGAGTCCGACCTCGACACCCGTGCGGGAGAGCGGGTCGCCGTCGTCGAGTACGCGGTCGTCGGGGGGGAGCTGATCAGCCTGGTCCGGCATCACGGGGAACTGTCGGTCCACCGGCACGGTGACGCCGCCGACATCGCATCCCTCGACCACGAACTGGCCGACGTGTGCTGGGACAGCCCGGACACGAACCGGATCACCTCGCTCTCCCGGCTCCTGCACACCCGCCTGCTGGAACCCGTCGAGCGCGCCGGAGTGCTGTCCGCAGCGACCGAGCTGATCGTCGTACCCACTCCCGAGGTGTTCGAGTTCCCCGTGGAAGCACTGGCGGGCGCGGACGGCTACGTGTTCGAGAGGTACGCGGTGTCGTACCTGCCCTCCCTGTCTGTCTCCCGGTTCCTGCGCGGGCTGCCGGACACTTTCGAACCCGCCCTGATCATGGCCAACCCGGATGGGACCCTGCCGGGCGCGGAGGACGACGTGGCGGCGCTCCGCCGGTACGTGCGTCACCTCGCCGGAGGCACCGCCTTCATCGGTGAAGCGGCGACGAAGGCGGCGTTCACGCAGTGGGCGCCCACGGCACGGCTGCTGCACCTGGCCGCGCACACCGACCTCCAGCAGGACGCCCCGGCGTTCTCCGGCATCGTTCTGGCCGGTGGAAGCCCGGACGGCTCGGGAAACCTGGAGGTCCGGGACCTGCTTCCGGTCCGGCTCGACTCCTGCCTCACCGTGCTGAGCGGCTGCGAGACGGGGTGGGGCTCGGTCAAGGGCGCGGACGAGATGATCGGATTCGTACGGGCGTTCCTCGCGAGCGGCTCCTGCGCGGTGCTGGCCACCCGGTGGCCGGTGCGTGACCGTCCGACGAGCCTGTTCATGCAGGCCTTCTACGAAAGCCTCATCGACGGCGGCCTTCATCCGCTGGAAGCGCTCGCCCGGGCGCGCGCCCGCCTGCGCGAGCACCGTTCCTTCCGGCACCCTGCCTTCTGGGCGCCGTTCACCTACTTCGGGCTGCCACCCGGTTGGGGGCGGCAGACGACCACCGGCCGACAGAACCGGTCGATGTGACCCCGACTTCCTCCCGTGGCCCTACCGGGGCACGCACTCTCCCGACGAACGGAGCGACGGACATGCCCGGCTCTCACGGCCCCACCGGTATCACGCCGGAACAGCGGCGGGACGTCCTCGAAGCCGTCCGCGGCATCTCGGGTGCGCGCGTGTCACCGTCCCGCTGGGACCGGCTGGAAGCGGCCCTGCATGCGGTGGCGCAGGCCCTGGCCGCCGACGACCCGGCGGACCTCGACAGCGCCCTGACCGAACTGGCGCTGGCGGACACCCTGCGCATCCGGACCCGGCTCGGTGACGACGCGGACGAGCCGCCCGAGCGGATCCGCGAACGCCTCGACCGCATCCGGCACGCCGTGTCCGAAGAAGCCGAGGCGGTTGCGCCGCGTGGAAGGACTCCGCCGAATGTCACTGAATGAGCAGTCGCTCGTCGTCCATCTCCACACCTCGGTGACACCGGAACGCGACGGCATGGTCCCGCCCGGTCTGCGCGCCCTGTGGGACCGGTTCGCCGACACCCTGGGCATGGCGGAACCAGCGCTTGCGACCTGTCTGCCCGAGCGGATACCCACCTCGCCGGAGAGCCTGCCCGACGACGGAGCTGTGGCTGCGCGCCGCGATCCCCGGGACCATGCGCAGGCCGTCCTGCGCCGCAGCGGCGACCTCCTCGTGGTATCGGTGGCCCTGTCCGGCGCGGACTGGCAGGAGATGGAAAGGCGCTGGGAGGCGGCGGCTCAGGGCATCGAGGAATGGGCCTGGGGGGAGGCCCGCCTCTTTGTCGCGTACGCCGACGGCGGCCGGGTCTCCCCTCGAGAGCTGGCGGCCGCACTGCCGTCCGTCGCAGGGGGAACGGCGGTGCTGTCCGCGGCCGTCCGGCTGCACGGCCCCCGGGCCACGCTGTGGGAGACCGACGGCGCCGACGACCGCCGGTTGCGGCGCCTGGTGGCGGTGGCACCGCGCACAGGCGACCTGCCGGAGCGGCTGGAACGCTGGCTGTGGTACGAGCGCGCCGCCACCGTCCCCCCGTTCGCCCGATACCTCGGCCACGCGGCCAAGGCACGCCTGCAGATGCGCGTACTGACGGCCACGCCCGCGCCCCGGACGGCGGACCTCGCCGAGGAGGCGCTGGCCCGTGTAGGGAGCGGCTCCACGCCAGGGAGTCCGTCCCGCACGATGTCCGAGGAGGCCCGAGAGCTGACGTCCATGCGGCACCGCCTGCTCACGGCCCTGTCCGGCCCGGGTGGGCTGAGCCAACAGCTCATGGACCTGCGCGAGATGCAGCAGACGGTGCAGATCGCGGTGTCGAACATGGAGACTTCCGCCCCCGCGGGCGGTCCGCTCGCCGACGACCGCGCGGTGACCCAGTGGTTCCAGCACCGGCTGGCGGACGCCGTCGCCTACCTGGAACTCGACCGGGAGCGGCTCCGGGACCTGCTGACCGCCCTGACCGTCCGCGCCGAGGAAGTGATCCAGCTGGGCAGGGAGGAGCTGCAGCGGCGGGAAGCGGACCTGCAACTGCGGCAACAGCGGGTCAACCTGCTGCAGACGGCGTTGATCGGCGCGTTCCTCATGGTCCTCACCGCGATCCAGGCATTCGGATACCGGCTGCGGTTCCTCCCGCAGTCCGCCGTCCCGGCCCTGATCGCCCTCCTGGGTACCCTCGCTCTGTGGCTCTCCACCCTGGTCCTCGCTCTGCTGGCGCCCGGAAGCCCGGGCTGGCAACGGCATTTCGGCGGAGCGTGTACGGGATTCGTCACAGCGTCACTGGCTTGGCTGGCCACGGCCGTGGGCAGCGTCCTCGCGACGGGCCGCCCCGCGCCCGTCGTGGTGACCCTGCCGGTGGCGGCGGTGTGGTTCGCTCTCGGGTGGTGGGCGATGCGGCGGTACACGGCCGGGTACGGGAACCCCGCCCCGTAGCCGACGGGCGAGGGCCGGCCCCCGGCCCAGGACCGCTCCTCCGGTCTGCGGGGGGGCCGGGCCGGCCGGATACCCAGTGGGCGCGGATCGAGCCGCCGCTGCCGGACCGGACACCGAAGTACAGAGGACGGCGGCGTGAGCACCGGCGGTTGATCAACCCGATCGGCAATGCGTATTCGCCTCGGGCGATCCGCTGTCACCTGCGACGGCGCGGGATCCGATCGGTGATCCCACAACCGGCCGACGAGACCCGCGCTCGGCCTGCGCGACAGCCGTCCGCCGGCCTTCGGCCGCGACGCCTATGAGCAGCTCGGGGTCAGCCATAACCACCCAGTTCCGGTCCGAGCCCTGGCCCACCGACCGGAGGCATCAAACGGGCTTGCTCTGCAGGAAACCGCCTAGCTCCGTGGGACGTCCCTGACGAAGACGATGCCGTCGCCGGCCGTCAACCGGGCCGGGTCGAGCGGGGAGTAGCCGAACCAGGGGGACACCCGGGGTGCGGGCCGAGTGTCGCCGAGGGCGGTGGTCAGCCGCGTGGTGTCGGGAAGCAGTGGCCCTCCGGGAGCGCGTACAGGAGCCCTTCGACGGTGTCCGGCGGCGGCGTGTCCACGCCCTGGTGCCGGAGTGTGCCGAGCGCCGTGGCCAGGAAGCCGTACCCCTCGCCGAGCCGGGCGCTCGCCAGAGCGCCGGCGGTCCACCACTCCACCGGAACCTGCCACATCTGCAGCCTGCTTCTGTTGCTTCCCACCGGCGTCCAGCACGCCACCACATCCTCCGGGGACCAGTCCCGACGCACCTACGACCGTCCCTCTGTCGACTAGCCATTCGGGCTAACGAGATGTCAGAGAGCTTACGCGGATGGCCACCACCCGGCCGCGGGACACGTATTCGGTCGAGGACAGGGATCAGCTCTGTGGCATCGCCCCCACTGACCCGGCGTGAGACGAACGCGAGCGGACGGCGGCCGCCCCAACCAGCCAGATGGATCTTGCAGGTCAACCCGCCTCGGGGTGGCCCAGTGCCTCATCGGACCGATGCTGAGCGGGCCGGCCGCGTCGTCCAGGGATACGCGGCGCGGTGGTGCGGGCACCCGCAGCGTGCTGATCGGGCACAGAGGCCGGCTGCTGACTCATCGGAGGCTCCTGGGCGTGGCTGGCGTGTGTCCTTGCGGTAGCGCCGGGGCCGGGTGTTCCGGGACGGTACGGACAGAAACCCGGCCTCGTCGACCTGGACCCAGGGCCCAGCAGACCCAGGTAGATCCAGCAGGAGCTGGGGCGCGCGCCGGGGGGGCCGATGCCTGGAGGGGAGCACCCTGGAGACATACGCACCAAGGACGTCCCGGTGGGCGAGACGTACCGCTGCGACGTGCCCCTCGCGCTTCCGTGGCGTAGGTACCGGCCGGAGACGATGGGCGACTCCTGGTGGCTGCTGACGCGGCTGCTCGGCACGTACGTCCCGCTGGCCGTGGTCGACGTGGACACCGCCGCCCGGACCGCGCAGGGCCTGGTGATGATTGAGGTGAGCACCCGGGTCACGGTGGAGCTCACCGAGGACCAGGCGCAGGAGGCCGGCCTCCCACCCGCAGACGGCTACCAGGTCTCCGGGATACTGCTGGACGCCGAGGGCGAGCCCGTCGAACTCCCCCGGATCAACACGCTCACCGTGCCGGTCCGCTGGCTGCACCCGGTGGACACGCCCGTCTCCCCCAGCCACCACGAACCGAAGCTCGATTGGCTCGCCATCGGCCGACCCGAGCTGCAGCGACTTGCCAGCAGCCCGGGCTTGCTAAGGAGCAGGCTCAAAGTACTCAGCAGCAGCCACCGGAGAGCCGTCGGCGACGGCACGTGAGTACCGTTCGTCGGCAATCTCGACAAACTGGCGTCGCTTAGGGTCGGCGGAAGACTCGGCCGAGACGCGCCATCCAGGGCCGCCGGTCACCCAGTGCGCGCGTGCGATCTCACCTTGGAAGTGGCCGTCGAACATGTCCCGGAGCGCGGCCTCGCCCAAGTTCCCGAGCCTGAAGTCGGACTCCCAGTTGGTGACGATGAGGTTGGTGAACAGGATCTGCTTCCTTCGGGTGGCTGTCATCGGCATCTGCGGCGGCTCCCAGCACGCAAGGAACGAAGGATCGCCGAGCGCCAGGATGATCAGCTCTCGATGGGCATCGCGTCGCGCGGCTTCCTGGGCTATCTGCGTCTGTCGGGCCTGGTACCACAGCGAGGCAGCCACTCCGGCCAGTGCAGCTGCAGAGAAGAGCACGGACAGCGCACCGTAGGTCTGACTGACGTTGCTCAGCTGACCCCAGTTCAGATCATCTGGGGCAAGTACGTTCAGAATGAAAGGGGTCCCGAGGATGAGCCCAAAGGTGGACAGGACGCAGGAGGCGGCAACGAGTGTCCGGCTCTTCTGAGACGGCCTTCCCCGGAGACTGAGCACGTTTCCCCCACCGTGATTCGCTGGCCAATCTCAACATGGTGGCAACTGGCAGGCAGCCCATCAATGGGGCGGTGGCTGGAACGGCATCACTCAAACTTCGATGGCCACGCTCAAGGTTCGCTGTCACAGGACAGCCGATCTGACCACCGGCACACAGCGTGATCAACGCATGGGAGGAGGCTGCCCTCGGTGATCAGCTCGGAAGAGCGGGCCATGTGCGCAAGAGTCAAGGGCAAGACACCACCCGCGCTACTTCCTCAAGGCCAAGGAGAGTGCCGCGCTGCGCCGCACCTGCTGGAGCGCCGTGGCTGCCTGGACTGGGGGACCCAGCCTGACGGGTGCCTCGCCGACATCGCTCAGATCCACCTGGAGACGACCGAGAAAGGGCCTGCCTCGAAAGGCGCTGCGGAGACGTGGGCGAGCCCCCGGACCGGTAGTCCAGGGGCTCGCGGCTGTTCGGGGCGCGCGCCTGCTACAGGTCGAACTCGACCTGCTCGACGTCCGTGAAGCGCACCTCCTCCAGCTGGCCTGCGCGCAGGCCGCTGTCCTGGAAGTACACCTCCTTGAGCGCTTCGGCCGCGATCTCCCGCAGCTGCTGGTCGGTGGCCCCCTGCTCCTGGGCGTCGAAGAGGCGGGCGGCGTACTGCGGCGGCAGCGCCACCGTCAGATGCCTGAGGCGGGCATCGTCGGTTGAGCCGATCGGCGCGGTGTAGCCGATGCGGGCGCGGGTGTCGATGACGATGCCGGCGGTGGTCGCCGCCCGCTGCCTGGCCCGGGCGCGAACCTGCGGCTGCCATCGCTTGCGGACTTCGGCCTCCAGGCGGGCGGCGAGGTCCGGGCGGGGCTTTTTGATCTGGTGTTTGACGTACCGCTCGACGGTACGTTGGGAGATCCGCAGCATCTGGGCAACGGGCCGGGTGCCCTTGAGCTGCTTGACCAGGTACCGCATCTGCGCGCCAGCCGACTTGGGGATCGGACGCGTGAACGCGCGCTGCACCGCTTTGTCCAGGCCGTCCCCGAACATGCTCATCGCGGTCTACCTACTCCCCGTCGTCCTCGTTGGTGACCTCGCCGGTCTTGATGTACCGGGCGAGGTTGAGCTGGGGCGCCTGGAACTGCTCACGGACGCCTTCGCCCCACAGCACGGTCTGGGTGCCCTCGTGCTTGACCATGCCGGGGCTCACGCCGAGTCGCCAACCGCCCGGGAGTGGCTTGCCGTCCCGGTAGGGCAGGAAGTCCATTGGCGAGGGGCCGTCTGCTGCGTACACGGCGCAGTCGGAGAGGATCGCGACCGGGTACTGGCCGGTGAACGCCGCGTGTTTGACGATCTTGCGGTGCATGTTGACCCGGGTTCGGGAGATCACGGCCGCGCGGATGTCCGGTCGCCAGGTCGGCCGGGACAGAGCACGCCATGGCTCGCCCGGCTTCCAGCCCTCACCGCGTGGGCGTTCACGCAGCTTACCGATGCCGCCCTTCACGGTCGCCTTGACCGCGGCCACCACGATCGCGAGCTCCGGGTCCCGCTCTTTGTATCCGTCCATCGCCTCAAGGAACTCCTGTGGCGAGAGGTCGGCGGGTACGCCCAGGTCGGCCATCGTGGCGACGTAGGCGTCGCGCAGCCGGTTGTACCAGGAGTCCAGGTAGCGGCCGTTGTCGTAGCGGACATACGCCTCGATTGGGCGCACCTCGTAGCCGAGTTCGACGGCGTAGGCGACCGTCGGCGTGGCGTACCAGGCCGGCCCCTCAGGACGGTCGCCTGTCGGCGTGAACGGGCTGGGCAGCAGCTCACCGTCCAGCTCCACCCACTCCTTGCCGGCTTTCACATGGGACAGGTCGACGTGGGAGAGGTCGACCAGCCATGAGCCGGGCAGTTTCGGGTCGAACACCGGCGCCGTGACGTGCGTGGGCGCTCCGAGGCCCACGGCCGCCCCGTTGGCGCCGGCGGCGAAGGCCATGTTGACGTCGATGCCGACCAGGAAACGCTTGGTGCATTCCGCGTCGGTGAGCGGGCGCGCCCAGTCGTACGCCTCCTCGAAGAGCTTCTCGCCGGGGCCGCGGACGTGGAAACGCGGCAGGTCTTTCAGCAGTGGGTGCCCATCCGGGGCCTCGCACGGCGCACAGTCCACCGGGTCCTTCCCCAGACTGCCGGGGTTGTGCTCGGAGTGCCGCCGGCCGTCGGCGTCGGGCTCGGAAGCGCGGGTCGGCGGGTGCAGCGCGGTCATCAGCTCCAGGCCGGTGACGGCGGTGGAGCCGCGCGGTGTCATCACCCGGGACGCGTACATGCCCAGGAGCCGGGCGAGCTCCGCCGGAGGAAGCTGAGCGGCATGGCCCCAATGGCGGGAGTCGAGCGCGTGCCAGGACGGGATGCAGAGCTGGACGCAGGCCCGCTCCGAGCCTTGGGCAGGGCGGTAGATCCGCGCCCACGGCCCGAACCCGCGCTTCGTCAGCTTCCAGTCGGCGCGCGTCAGCTGTTTGATGACCTTGTGGCCCTCCGGGATCCGTCCGGCGAGCCGCTCCTCATCCGTGAGGGCGACCGGCAGGCCGTAGCGCTCCAGCGCGGCCTCGGTGAGGACCAGCAGCGGGTCGGCGTCCTTGCCCGGGCCGGACAGCTTCGGCTGCCCAAGCTTCGCCTCGCGCAGCGTCCAGTCCACCAGGGCCGGGAGGGACTTGGCGGGCACGTCCAGGATCAGGCCGCCGGGGCAGTACGCCAGCACCTGGCCGTCTTCGACGTCGACAACCGCGAGGGGTCCGTTCTCAAAGCGCGGATCGGTGCCGCGCGCCGGGTTGGAGGCCGCAGCCGCCCTCTTCGTGCCCGGGCGGCGCGACGTCGACGAGGGCCTAGCGGCGGGTGCTGGAGGTCGCTGGACGGTGGCCGGGGCAGGAATGACGGAGGAACCGGACGGCGGCTCTTGGGGGGTTGGCGCCGCAGCAGGCTCACGGATTTGCCCCGTGGGCGAGGGCTGCGCTTCCGGCGCCGTGGGCTGCCCGGCGAACGTCTGCGGCATATCCGGCTCTGGGGCGGTGCTGGGGAAGCGTTCGGCGAGCTTCTCCAGGAGCCGGGCGTAGGCAGCGCGCTGTGGCGGCCGCGGTTCGGTCTTGCCCAGCTCCCAGTTGGCAACGGTCTCGCGGCGCGTCTCCAAAGCAGTCGCGATCTGGGCCTGGGTCAGCCCGGCGGCCTCACGCAGACGCCTGCGCTCGGCAGGCGGCGGCAGGTCATCGTGGGAGACCTGTTCCAGTAGCGCATCGACAGCGCTGAACAGCTCGTTCTCAGTTGGCACGCGCTCACCTCCGCCCCTTACCCTAGCGAATCGCCCGCTGCTTTTCGTGTCTATTACTTGCTGAAACGCTCATGGATTTCTCACGGAGCGGACGGGCAGACTGCCGCCCTGCTGGACCGGGCCGCAGCCCGGATGTCACTCGACGACCCGCACACGGTCGCCTGGCTGCTGGGCCGGCTGCGGGAGGCGGGAGCGGACGAGCAGGCTGCCATCCTGCTGGACCGGGCCGCAGCCCGGATGCGGGCGTGAGCCCGACGGGAGTACCGCCCCTCCATGGGCATGGGACGACCTGTAGTAATCCGGGAACCGGCGTATAACCACCTGCCGCTGTCCTTGCCGACCTCAGGGCGGCTGCCAGGTCGTCTTGCCCGGTAAACGGAATGGCCGTTACCGCTGATGACTGTTCGATCGGTCTCCGAAGCCGGTTTTGCCTCGCGCGGGGTGCCGTCGCACTACCGTCTCGCGCACGCACAGCACCGTGGGGGCCCGCTGGACAGACAGCGCAACACCATCCTGGAAGCGCTGCTCGACGAGTACGACTACACCCACCAGGCGCTCGCCGAGGAGGTGAACCGCGAGGCCGAAGCCATCTTCGGCAAGCCCGGCGACTGCAGCGACAGGCACGTCCGCAGATGGATCTCAGGCGAGGTTCGGTGGCCGTGGAGGACGTACCTTCTGCCACTCCATCGGCGGGGGCCGCTGATCTCCGTCTCCACCGCCTACATCGCCCGGCTGCGCCAGGCCCTGGACGGCTGCACCTACGGCGACCGCGTCGAGATGGTCCACTGGTCGATGGTCCTGCTCATGACCCGCCGTCTGGCCGGCTCACGCCGCGGGCCGTCATCGGAGTTTGATCACCGCAGGTCGGCGACTCAGCGCACCTTCGGTGCGCTTGATTTCCCCCCTCCCCTCACTTGCCATTCCTCTCCAACCCCCCAGCTCGACCCCTTCTTTTTTTCCGCCAGGGGTTTTACTTGTTGGGAAGG
>NZ_JBVIDS010000017.1:99405-238999 GCF_055572255.1 Streptomyces sp. NPDC030799
TTTGTGCCTTTTCTCGGTTTTCCCCCCCCCCCCCCCCCCCCTCCCCTCCCCTCCCCCCCCCCCCCCCCCCCCGACCTGCACTCATGTGCAGTTCCTCGCAAACATCCAGGTCAGAACCTTGCGATCGTCATGCAGGCTGCTCGATTTGTGGGGACGGTGGGGTCAGGAAGGCTTGACCGCCGAGACCGGGGTGACGGTCACCTTGTTGTCGCACTCGGCCCACACCCCGTCGTTCAGGGCGACCTGGTGCTTCCCGGAGTGCGGCAGCCCGATGACCATCGTCGGATACGTCACCGGGTCCTTGCCCGACACGCAGTAGCCGTCGGCCTCCCCCTGGACCTGGACGAAGGTCAGCTTCACCCACGCCTTGCCGTGCGGCCGGACCGTCACGGTGGCCGCCCTGCCGGTGGGGGTGACCTTGAGCGGGGTGTTGTGGGCGGGGGAGCCGTTACCGGCGCCCGCGACCGTCGGATGGCCCTTCAGGACGCACGTCTTCCGGGAGACGTTGGTGAACTGCACGACCGCCGCCCCGGTCCCGGTCCCGACGGGCCGGTGGACGGCCTGCCAGGCGCTGACCCGGAGGGCGGAGGCCGGGCAGGCGGGCGGCGGGGTGGAAGTGGTGGTGCTCGCCGCCATGGCGGTGCCGGGCAGGATGCCGGTCACCGCCGCCGCGACGGCCGTGACCGCCGTCGTCGCCAGAGCCGCCCTGCGAATGCCGTTGCTGTGACGCATGCTGTCGTCCCCCTGAGTCGTCTCGTCCGCGGGTTTCGGTCGTCGGTTGTTGCCCCGCGGTACGCGTGGTCGTGGTACGTGAGTGCAGACAGGGCGGGAGAGCGGCAGGGTTCCGTGCGGCGACTCTTGTGACGGAACGGTGACAACAGGCTGCACCCGTGCAGATGACCGTCAGGGCAGACAGAAGCACCTCCAGCGCGCCATGGGTTTTACCACGCCCCCGGCGCGCACCGAAGGTGCGCTGAGTCGCTGACCTGCGGTGATCAAACTCCGATGACCCAAACTCGCGTCCGTCAAAGTCCGATGGCAAACGGTCAGGATCCAGCGGCACGGGACAGTGAGGTCCGGGGCGGCCGACTCGCGGTGATGGGTGCCAGGCCGCTGCGGCGCACCGGTCTGGTCGGGCTAGACCTCGATGTAGGCGACGACCACGACGGTGCGCAGTGCGGTGACGAAGTACAGGACGCGCACGGACTCGATCTCGTCGGTGTACTGGCGCAGCTGGGGGCCGGCGGTGTCGCCGGGGATCGGCTCGCCGACGTCGGGGTCGACGGAGACGACGACCAGGGCGCGGTCCAGGGCGTGGATCTCCGTCTCGCTGGTGATGTTCTCCAGCTGCTTGGCGGCGGAGCCGGAGAAGGCGATCCGGGCGCGGCGCGGGCCGTGCTGCGGGGCCATCAGGCGACGGCCGGGCGCTGCGAGGCGAGCCGGGCGACGTGGGCCTCGCGCAGCTCCTCCCACGGCGTGCAGTCCTCCACCGACGGCAGGCCGTTGGTGGCGATGTCCTCCAGGACAGCGGCGAGCTGGTCGGCGTTCTCGCGGGTCTTGGCCGCGTAGGCGCGGACCGCGTCGGCGGCTGCGGGGTCCAGCTGCTGCCGGGCGTGGTCGGCGGGTGCCGGCTGTTCGCTCATCGAGGGCTCCGTAAGGGCGGAACTGGCGTCTCCCCAACGGTATCGGCCGCACTCGCTGCTGGGGACCACTCCGGACGAACCGGCCTGGGCGGGCGGGTGGGACCCAGGTTGTGGGCGGTTGCTGGGCCACCCAGGTCCCGGTCGGCGATGACACTGATCAGCTGATCAGTGACACAGATAGGCATGTCCACTGGGGGAAGCCGGGGTTGATGACACAGGTCGGCTCTGCCCGGCCGGATTGTTCAGGAGCGGACGGTAACCGGGCGCGAGCCGTGTCACGCTGATCAGGCGCAGGAGGCCCGGGATGGGGGTCCGGGCCCGTGGTTCCGGGCCAAATCGACCGCGTGACACCCGGTCGTGACAGCCGGACGGGGTGCGTGACACCCCTGGGCGTGACAGCGTGACAGTCACCTTCCGTGATCGTCACGGGCTGCACCTCCAGCTGGGCGCTTTCGTTTGGATCATGGGGCGGACCAGAGGAAGATGCCTGTGATGTGCAGTCCGGCCAAGTAGATGGCGGCTGTCTTCTCGTAGCGGGTGGCGATGCCTGGCCACTGCTTGAGGTGGTTGATGCACCGCTCGACGGTGTTGCGCTGCTTGTAGGTCTCGCGGTCGAAGGCCGGTGGTCGGCCGCCTCGGCTGCCGCGTCGCAGTCGGTGGCCGCGTTGGTCCGCCGGGACCGGGATCACGGCGCGGATGCCGCGTCGGCGCAGGTACTCGGATCGCGCGGGACGACTAGGCCTTGTCCGCCAGGACCACGTCCGGCCTGGTGCGCGGCCGGCCCCGTCGGCGGGGAACACGCAGGCGGGCCATGACATCGGTGAAGACCGGTGCATCGCCTGCCTGTCCGGCGGTGAGGACGAAAGCGAGAGCGTCGGGTTGGCCATCCACTTCAGCTCGGTCACCTCGCTCCATGCCACCGCATGGCGCACTCGGCCGAAGGTGCCGGTGACCACCAGACCGCGCGTGTAGAGGTAGCACCTGCGCAGCCCGAACCTGGCGCTGAGACCGCGCCAGGCCAGCGTGAGACCGAACAGTGAGAGCATCACGGGTCCCGTCGTAATGACGCCCTTCTGGAATCCCGGCGAGACGACGACCAGACAGACCAGCAAGACGACGAACACCCCTGCATGCAACCGCCGTGCGAGCTGTGCGAGGGCACCCCACAGCCCTGCGACGGCATAACTTCCTCGCTCCTCGCCGAGACCGAGTGCCTCCGCGCGATCCCGCACGGAGGTCTGTCGTCTCTGTTCCGAGCCCATGCTCCCCCTCCACGACATCCGGCGTCCCGAGTCAATCGGCAGGACCCGGGCCGACACCCCTGAAATCACTTCGTCACGGAGGCATCCTGTCCGTCCGGAGCGCGCGGTCCGCCTGGGTTACCTCCGGCGCGGTAATCGCGGGCCGACGACGCGACGGCTGCCGCAGTCTCGACGCACACCGTGACAGCTCGTTCCGTACGTCACGGTGCCCGACCCGTACGACGGAGGCCCCCATGCCCACCATCACGCCGCCCCCGCTGGGGGCCCTGGCCGCTGAACTCGCCGCGCTGCGTCCCCGCATGGAGGCGGTCAGCCTGGCGATCCACGCGCGGCCGGAGCTGAAGTTCTCCGAGTTCCACGCCCAGGAGACGCTGACCCGCTGGCTCACGGAAGCCGGCTTCGCCGTGACGGAGGCGGTGGGCGGGATGGACACCGCGTTCGTGGCCGTGCACGAGGGCAGCCGGCCCGGCCCGTACGTCGCCGTCCTGGCGGAGTACGACGCGCTGCCCGGCGTCGGGCACGGCTGTGGGCACAACCTCATCGCGGCCGGGTGCGCCGCGGCCGCGATCGCCGTCGTACGGGCCTTGCCGGCGCACCCGGGAACGGTCGCCGTCATCGGCACGCCCGGCGAGGAGATGGGCGGCGCCGGCAAGGTCCGGCTGGCCGAGGCCGGGGTGTTCGAGGGCGTGGACGCGGCGATGATGTTCCACCCGGCCGACCGCTCCGTCACCACCCAGCACGCGCTGGCCGCGGCGCACCTGCGCGTCGCCTTCACCGGCGTGAGTGCGCACGCCGCGAAGTCACCGTGGGAGGGCCGCAGCGCACTGGCCGCCGCCCAGTTGTTCCTCACCGCCCTCGACGCGCTGCGGCAGTTCGTGCCGCCGACAGCACGCCTGCACGGCGTCGTCACGGACGGCGGGCAAGCCCCGAACGTCGTTCCCGCCCACGCCGCCGTGGAGTTGTACGTACGGGACCGTACGGCCGTATCGGCCGGGGCCCTGGTCGAGCGGGTTCGCGCGGCCGCGGAGGGAGCGGCGCTGGCCACCGGAACCACGGCCGAGGTGTCGGAGACCGGACCGCTCTACGCGGAGCGCCGCGACAGCACCGTGCTCGCCGAACGGTTCGGGCAAGCCGTGCGCGCACTGGGCCTGGACATCGCGCCCGCCGGTCCGGACAGCCCCGCCGGTTCCTCCGACATCGGCAACCTCTCGCAGCTTCTGCCGGTGATCCACCCGTACATCCAGATCGCCGAGCCGGGTACGCCCGCCCACTCCGAGGCGATGCGCGAGGCGGCGGCGACCTCGCTCGCCCACGACCGCACCGAGATCGCGGCGACCGGTCTGGCTCGCGTAGTCGCCGAACTGCTCACGGACGAGGAGCTGTTGGCGGCCGTGCGAGCGGAGTTCGCACAGATCGCTGCGGGAGCCGAGGTGCTGACGTGAGCAGCCCGCGATCCTACACTTCTCGTCATGCCGGTCGTGATCGTCCTGGAAGGGGCCGCCCCCGACCGCTTCACCGTCACCGTGTCGCCGCTCGCGGAACTGGCAGCGAGCCTGCACGTCCTGACAGAACACGCCCACCACACCGAACACGCGCCCTGGGCCGAGGAGACCACCCGCGACGCCCCGCCCGCGTTCCGAGCCGGCCTGCGTCGCTTCTCCCCGCTGTGGACGGCGCTGCGTTGGCGTGGCTTCTACCCGGGGCTGAACGCGCCCCTGCCGGAACTGACGACGGACCGGTTCGCCGAACTCACCGCCCACACCTGTGCCAGCGGCTACCGCGGCTTCGGCTTCAGCCGCCTGCTCCACGACCCGGCACAGGCCGCCGCGCTGCGCCGGGCGGCCTCCGGTCTGCCGGAACCGCACCCGACCCTCGCCGAAGACCTGCTGCGCGACCCGGAGCAACTGCGCACCGACATCCTCGCCTTCCTCGACCTGTGCCGCGGCGTCTTCTTCGCCGACCTGTGGGCGACGACCGAGCCCGCGCTCGCCCGTGCCGCGCACCTCGTGCGGCAGCGACTCGCGGACGAGGGACCGGAGGCGGCCCTGCTCTCGCTCAGCCCGTCCAGCGCGCGGCCGGCTGGTCCGTCGCGGGTCGTCTTCGACAAGGTGCACCACGCGGTGATCAGCCCGGCCCGTACGCCGATCCTGCTCATCCCCACCCAATACGGAGCTCCGCACCTGCTGGTGAAGGACGAACCGGGGCTCCCACCAGTCGTCCACTTCCCGGTCCACGCCCCGGAGATCGGGGTCACCCTGGCCCGCAGCCGCATGCTGGCGCTCACCGATCCTCGCCGGGTCCGGCTGTGCCGGCTCATCGCCCGCCAGGCGATGACCACGGCCGACCTCGCGGACCGGCTGTCGATGACTCGCCCCCAGGTCTCCCGTCACCTTCGCACCCTGCGCGACCTGGGGCTCGTGCGCGTGGAACGCAACGGCCGCTACGTCCACTACGGTCTCGACCTCGCGGCGGTCAAGCGCATCGGCGGGGACGTGGCCACGGCCCTGCAGTACTGAAGGAGGCGGCGGCGTGACGAGCCGGTACCCGATCCTCTGCCACCGCGAACTGCGGCCCCGGCTGCGGTGGAGCGCGTGGCGCGAGCGGCGCGCTCCGCTGGTCGCGGGGGCGGGTGAGATCCTCGTGCACGAGATCGACGGGGAACACCGGACGGGGGCCGTCGACACGGCGCGGGCCACCGCTGTGACCCTGGTCGACGTCCGCCCCGACGTGCGGCTGTTCGCGACATGGCACCTGCGCACATCCGACTCCGCGGCGCGTTTCCCCGTCCGGGTGACCTACCACTGCACGGTCGTGGACCCCGTCGCGGTCGTACGGGGCCGTCGCACCGGCGTCTGGGACCTGAGCTGGGTCCTCGTCCAGGACCCCCGGCCTCACCGCCTGCACGCGAAGCATCCTGAAGGCGACGAGAACGGCCTTTGCCGGTCCCTCACCGCCCTGCTCTCCCCGAGCCCGGCCCCGCGGGCGCTCCCCGGGATACGCGTGGAGCTCGGCCATGTGGACGTGGGGTCCGCCTGGCCGAACGACATCGATGAGGCGTGTTCGTCTGGAGATGCGCCCAAAGCGCAAGGTGCGGTTCGACCTGCGCACCGTCGGGCTGAGTCCAGCCCACGAGGCGAGCCATGCAGACCCGGTGGAGGCCGACCGGCCACGGGAAGAGGACCTCCGACGTGGAGTGGACTGCACAGCCGAACTGCAGTTCCCAGAACCTCGCGTCCCCTGGCCGCGGCTCCACCATGAGCGGCCGCCGCGTACCAGAGTCGGCAAAGGCCGCCACCGATCGACGGCCATCGGCTCTCCTCCCCCAGGACTACGGCATGTCCCCGATGTCCGGCCGGGCGGGCTCGCCCTAGCCTGCCCAGTACACCACGAGGGGGAGAGGTTCATGAGGGCAGTCGTTCAGTACCGGTACGGCTCACCGGACGTGCTGGAAGTAGCGGACGTCGACAAACCGGTGCCCTCCGACGGAGAGGTGCTGGTGCGGGTGCGGGCGGCCGCGGTGAACGCCTACGACTGGCACCAAATGCGCGGCGACCCGTACCTGGCCCGCCTGGCACTGGGGCTTCGCGCGCCCCGCGCCAGGATCCGGGGCCGGGACTTCGCGGGAGAAGTGGAGGCCGTCGGCCGGAACGTGCAGCAGATCCGCCCCGGCGACGAGGTGTTCGGTGAAGTCGACGGGACCTTCGCGGAGTACGTGTGCGTACCGGACACCGCGGTGGAGCTCAAGCCCGCCAAACTGACCTTCGAGCAGGCGGCGGCCCTGCCACTGGCGGGGAACACCGCCCTGCGTGCCCTGCGTGATGTGGGACGGCTGCGGCAGGGACAGCACGTACTGGTCAACGGCGCCTCGGGCGGGGTCGGGACGTTCGCCGTGCAGATCGCCAAGGCGCTCGGCGCCGAGGTGACCGGCGTGTGCAGCCGGCGCAACGCCGACGCCGTCCGCGCGCTCGGCGCGTCTCACGTCGTCGATTACACCAAGGAGGACTTCACACGCTCCGGGCGACGGTACGACATCGTCCTTGACCTGGTCGCCAACCACTCGGTCTCAGGTCTTAGGCGCGCCCTGAAGCCCGGAGGCACACTCGTCCTCGCCGGAGGGGGCAGCCCGGGCGGATTCCTCGGCGCGATCGGCCTCATCCTGAAGGGCATCGCTCTCTCCCCCTTGGTCCCCCAGCGGCTGCGTCCGCTGGTCGGCCCGGCACCGAGCAAGGAGGTCCTGGTGTCGCTGCGGGAACTCGCCGATGCCGGGAAGCTGACTCCGGTGATCGACCGGACGTACGCGCTGGCCGAGGCGGCAGAGGCCATCCGGTATCTCGAGGTGCAGCACGCACGTGGAAAGGTCGTCGTCACGGTGTGAACGTGCGAGTGCCCGCCGAAGCGATCCCGGTAACCCGTTGGGGGGCTTGCACCGGTCCTCGGCCTCCACACCCGCCTCACGCAGCGCCCGAGCGGCCGCTCCCGGGGAGTCCACCCACACCACGCGCGGCCTCGCCAGGCCGACGTGGTCGTACATGTCGGCGAGCGCCACCTCGCGAGAGCCGTGTCCACCGGTGTGTCCATGGCCGCCACGGACCGCCACGGCGCGCACAGGTCCGGCAGCCGCGCCTCCTGCTCCGACAGCAACAGAGCCCTGGCGTCCTGCTCCACGCACTCCCCTCCCGCCCCGGCCGGTCGGTGCCCCCACACGGCCAACCATGCTTGCGTGACGGAACAGATGCCCGCCCCGGGCAGGACTTGCCCGGGCAGCTTCCTTCACATGTCCCGGCGCCGTCAACGAGCCTTGGATGGCGCCGTGCCGTGACGGCGAGCCTGCCGATCCCCGGTTCCCCGACGGCCAGCAGCCATCGGTGGTCCTGCCGCTCGCCCTCTCCCACGGCCGTAACCGCGGGAGAAGCCGCAGGCGCGGAGGCAGGACCGTGCCGGTCCTCCCCGAGCTTCCGCCGTGTCGTTCGGCCGTACGACCGGGCCCGGGGCAGGCGTACCGCCTATGGAGAACAGCGCCCCGCTCTCGGGGAGCATGACCTCGACCTCGATGCCCTCGCGCGCGTCCGCCACGGGCTGCGCCAGGAGTGCGGCCTTCTCCTCCAGAATCAACCGGTCGGACCCGGTCAGCAGGTCCTGCGCCGGGGGCGAGGGCCGACCCCGAGCTCGACACCGCCTCGATGACCGAGTTCACCGCCTGGACCATGGAGCACGCGAAGCACCTCCGCAGCAGTCCCCCTTCGGCGCTGACGAGGGCGGGCAGGACCGTCGCCGCTTTGGGAAAGCCCGGCAGGCCCGGAGACTCGGAGAGCGCCTGGGTGACCGACGAGGGTGGCATGCCGTCCGCCCGATGGTCCGAGCTCTTCCGCGCGTGCAGCGGCACCCCACACCGCGGATCGTCCAGATCGCCTCCTCGGTCAGACCGACCGCCCGCGCCGCCTGCCCGTCGGCGGTCAGGGCGCGCAGGGCCCTCGGGCGTTTCGTTTAGATCATCGGATCGTTGGTCCGGTGTGTCGTTGACTGATGCGCAGTGGGCCCGGATCGAGCCGTTACTCCCGGACCGGACACCGAAGCGGGGTGGCCACTGGCGCGACCATCGTGAGGTGATCGACGCGATCGCCCACAAGTTCCAGACCGGCACACAGTGGGTCCACCTGCCGGAGACGTGTGGCAACTGGCGAGGTGTCTACAACCGGCTGCGAATGTTGGCGGTCGACGGCACCTGGGAGCGGGTGTTCACCGCGCTGATGGCCCAGGCCGACGCAGACGAGGACCTCAACTGGGCCGTCTCGGTCGACTCCACGATCGTGCGGGCGCACCAGCACGCGGCCGGGGCCCGCAAAAAGGGGCCCCGGCCGGAGAGCCGGACGATCACGCCATCGGCCGGTCCCGCGGCGGACTGACCCCGAAGATCCACCTCGCGGCCGACGGCCGGTGCCGGCCACTGGCGTTCCATCTCACGGCCGGCCAGGCCGGCGACGCGCGCCCATCAGCACTTCACCGCCTGCCAGGACTCAACACTCCCCGGCCTCGTCACCCGAAAGTCACTGTTCAGCTCGCTGGTAGACCGATGCGCGACAGTTGATCAGAGGAGCCCACCAGTGAACCAGTGTTCTCAGCTGCTCAGCCATTGCTCGATCTCGGCGCCGAGCTGCGCTTTCAGCTCTGATGGAGCGAAGCTGCCCTCGACCGAGGCACGGGCCAAGTCCGCCAGTTCGGCGTCGCCGTACCCGAAAATCTCCCGGGCGCGCTGGTACTCCGCCGCCAACGCCGTCTCCCCGTCAGTGTTCACAGTGACCGTCAGACCGGCCTCGACCAGGCGCGGCAGCGGGTGCTCCGCCAGCGACGGCACCAGTCCGAGCAGGACATTGGAGGATGGGCAGACCTCCAGCGGCACACGGCGTGTCCGCAGCTCGGCGATCAGGGCTGGGTCCTCCAGCGCCCGGATGCCGTGGCCTACCCGCTCCGCGTGCCCCACCGTCAGGGCTTCCCAGATGCTGGCCGGGCCGGCCGTCTCTCCGGCGTGGTGCACCAGGTGCAGCCCTGCCTCGCGGGCGGCCTGCAGCACCTCGGCGAACGGCGCCGCCGGGTAGGACTCGTCCCCCGCGAGCCCGATGGCGATCACCTGCGGGTGCCGGGTGGCCAGCTCGAGGCTGTGCCACAGCCGGTCGACGGAGCGACGGCGCGAGTGGTCCAGGATCACCCGAGTTCGAATGCCGTACCGCTCCCCGCCGACAGCCAGTCCCTCCAGCACCGCTTCCAACGGCATGTCCGGATCGCCGAGGCGCTCACCGTGAGCCGCCGCCGTGAAGGTGACCTCCGCATAGCGGACACCCTGCGCCGCCTCATCCTGGCAGAACTCCTCGGCGATACGACGGAAGTGCCCATAGTCGCGGAGCAGCGCACGCACCGTGGCCCGCTCGTCGGCGAACTCCCTGAAACTGGTGAACGGCCGGTTCTGGTGGGGCGGCTCGCCTCCCAGCTCGCGGATCGTAGCGCGACGGATGGTGCTTTCCAGGTGGGTGTGCAGGTGGGCCTTGGGCAATAGGGCAAGATCTCTCACAGCAAGACTCTAGGAAGTCGGGATCCGCAGCAGGACAGTATTCCGACGTGTGGTACAGGCCACCACACTCGGTGATCGCCCGCCATATGAGGTCGACAAATATGCTGCAGACGGGTGTGCCAGCGGTCAGTCTTCGGCGTCCCCGGGGGCATTGGAGTCGCGTAGCGGGCGCAGGCCCCCTGGCCGGGGCCGCCGTCGCGGATGCTGAACAGGTAGCGGCCTAGAAAGTTGATGTATCGGTCCTTTGAGCGGGGAGAGGCGGACGATGTCCTCGTCCTTGATGTCGTGGCCCTCGGCGCGGAGTCGGGCGACGGCAGCGTCGAGGTAGCGCGTGTTCCACAGGACGACGGCGTTGAGGACCAGGCCAAGGGCGGCGAGCTGGTCTTCCTGCCCCTCGCGATAGGCCTGGCGGATCTGCCCGCGCCCGCCATGCCAGATCGCACGGGCCAGGCGGTGGCGGGACTCCTGCACTGCCAGCTGCCGGTTCATCAGCCGCCGGTAGGTGTCGTCGACCGGGTCGACCAGGGCGAGCAGGTGCATGGTCTTGAGAAGGTGTACGCGCTGGACGCGGCCACCGGTCAGGACGGCGCCTCGTAATCGGGGCATCCGGCCGCCTGGGAGGACCCGTTCGGTGCGACAGCCCCGTCTGCAGCACGCCGAGCAGGGCGTTGTCCTCCCACTGGTCGACCACTTCGAGGTAGCCGGCGAGCACCTTGGAGTGGGGGGCTCAGCCGCCCTGCTTGGCGATGACGATCTGGTCGTGGCCGTTCAGGCGGGAGGACGTGGCCGCGGCGGGGGCTGTGGCCGGTGAAGCGGCTCTCGCTTACGGCGCGTTCGCGGGCGCGGGATGACGACGTCGCCGATCGCCGCGGGCTGCAGGCCACCCTCCAGGGCGGTGTGCCACCGGTTGTGCAGGCGGCGCCAGGCGTAGCCGACCGGGTCGGTGAGGCCGGCCGCCTCCTTCCAGGCCTGCAGGCCCGGACCGGGCAGATCGAGGGCCGGGAGCCGTAGGGAACCGGGACGACGCGGGGGCGGACCTTGGACACACGCAGGTCGGCCTGGAAGCCGCCGGGAGTCTCGGCGTACTCACGGACCCGGTTGAAGGCGAGATCGTGTGAAGGAGAGACCGTGCCGGCGGGCGGCGACGGCGAAGTGCCGACGGCGATTTGCAGTGGTGTGCGCCTCTGCGACCACCGGTTGGGGGCATTGTCAGTCGAGGCCGCCGGTCTCTTCGACGTGCTGGACGAGTGCTGCCACGACCTGTGGGCGGGTGGCGTCGGGGACGAGGGTGGGCTCCATGCCTTCCTCGATTCCCCAGTCCGTGTTGAACATGACGGGAACGTCAGCCGGTGCCACGTTGTTCCGGAGCCACAGGGCGACCCGGGCTGCCATGTGGGCGTTGCACTCCCGGACGGACACGCCCTCGGGTTCCAGGCTGGCAAAGCCTTCCAGGGTTTCGTCGAAAGTTATCCCGAAGATCATCGACGATCCGCGGACCGGGCCGTCTCCTTCGTTATCGATACGGATGAATGTGTTCGGATTCCGCTCACGCAGCCGTGCCTCGAACCCTTCGAAGGTCAGGCCCCAGCTCTGCCCGCGCGGTGGGGTGAAGACGTACATGGTGCGCAGTTCCGCGATCTTTTCCGGTTCCATAGCGGTACTTTCCTGGGGCTGGGGTGGTCAGGGAACGTAGCGGGTGTGGCCTTTGACACCGTAGGCCGCCATCATGATGCGCCAGTACTGCACGGCATCTTGGTTGTTGGTGACCGTCTCGACTCCGCGCATCTCCTTGTTGTGTGGGTCGTCGAGCGCGGCGGCGTACTTGCGGAGTTCCAGGCGGTCATCCTTGTAGAGGAAGTCTCTGTCGCCGGTCGCGTGATTCTTGCGGAGGTCTTCCAACGAGCGGTAGCAGCGTTGGTTCGGCTTGTTCACGTATTTTGCCCTGCTGGCATTGGCACCTCGAACTCGGGGAAGCCCGCCACGCGCCTCTGGTAGGCCTGCTCGGCCGGCTTACCGCCGGAGATGTCGCCCTTGCGCAGTGAGTCGAGCCAGGTCTGGAAATTCTGCCCCTGGCTGGGCGTGAGCGGTGGGAACAGCGGGTGGGGGGCATCGCCGGGGGGATTGGCTGAATGTGCGGAGTGTTGGAGGGCAGGGGACGGTAAGCGGCCGGGACCGGTGTCGGGACGCGGATCAGGGGCCGCGGAAGGCGGGAGGTTGGGAAAGAGTCCGCCGTTGTCCGGCTGCGGCATTTGACTCGGGACTGGGAGCTGTCCAGTGCGTGAGGGATGTTGCCGAGCGAGGTGATGCGCGTGTCGCCGGCTATGAGGTCGTGCAGGCCGCGGGGAGGTTCGCCAGGAGGGTGTCGTGGTCGCCCACCTCGCTGAGTGATGGTGTCGTGCCGACGAACTTCTCGAAGAAGCTCTCGACCGCGTCAGCGGTATGGCCCGCCTGATCGAGGCGCGGGCCGCGCCGTCCCTCCTGGCCTCCCCACGGGAGGGGCGACGGCCACCAATGAGGCGAGGAGCTTGGTACCTGCACCCGCCGGGCCTGCCTGCTGATCACTCAGGCAGATCGGCTTCGGTTGCACGGCGGAAGACGTCCCCACACGTGGGACCCGGGAACAGCGGACGTTCGACGAGAATGATCAGCGCGTGACGTACTTCTCTGCTCAGCTGGAAGAGCCGGCGGCTGGCCTGTCCGCCTTCATAGGCGGACAGCCGGAAGAGCTGGACAGCCTGTTCGTCGCGGACATCGGCGAACCTGTCCGGGAGCCCAGCAAGCAGTTCGAAGTCACGCTTGCCGGTCGCCGCGTCAGCTACCGTCCTCAAAGGCAGAGCGTCGAACTGTGCGGCTGGCACCGAGGCGTCGATGGCGCCGGCATGGGCGGCCAGGGCTGCGAAGATCTCTATCAGCCGCTCGCCCACCGCAGTGTCGATGCCCCAGGTCCGCAGGTTCTCGTGACGGTCAGCCTGCCGCCCTGGCTCCTGGTCCACCAGCGGCAGCAGGACACGACCCAGGTGAGCGCAGCGACGCCATAGCGTGTCGGGAACCGAGGTCACAGTGGTTCCTCTCTCCGGCGAGTGGAACACCCGCAGCCGAGCGCCAACTGACCTACACAGCCTTCCAAGGCTCCCCTACGCGCAGGGCACGTACAAGACGGGACTGTTCGCTGTGCCCGAGCCATGGGACCCGCCCGAACTCACCAGGGTCCCCACCGTGCTGGTGCGCCAGGCCACCTTCGGGTCACCCGGGCGGTTCACACAGGTTGCTGCTGCGGTCGACGACCGCAGCAGCGGCGCACACTTGGACTGCCGCGCGGTCCCAGCCGTCATCCACAAGTTCGAGAAGTCATTGTAGAACTCCAGGTCCACCTCGCTGGTACAGGCCACAGGACCGCCCGAGCAGGTCTTGATGCCCTTGGTGCCCGTCATCCGAGAGCCGCTGTGGAGAGGCTTGGAGGCGTAGAAGTCGCACGTCGTGACATGGGCAGAGTCCGAGTCCTGCGTCGTCACCGTGGCCTCAGGCGGAGCCGGGGTTCGGCGGCGGAACCCGCCAGAACTGTAGGGGCGCTTGTAGCGGCCAACGCCACACTCACAGCGAACCCACTCGTGACGGCCCTTAATCGCATAAAGAAGTCTCACCTTCGTCTACACCGCAACTGGCGACCAGTCGGGCAGTCTTGTGTGGCACCAGACCGTAGATATGGAACATGGGATACAGCAGAGGTGTGTCAGCCAATGGCTTCTGCTCTCTGCCTGGCCCCAAGCGCTGCGCTGCATCGGCGCGTGTCAGCTGTCACGGTCAGGCAGAGGGGCGCCGCCTGGTGCCGCCGCCGCTTCCGTTCAGCGGGATCAGGGTCTCCAGATGAGCGCCCTTGACCCACGAGCCCAGCAGGTCGCGGTGCATGGCCACGATGTCCTGGCGCAGCGCCAGGCCCAGCGCGTCCCTCGTGAACGAGCGGCAGGTGGTGACGAACAGCGCGACGTCCGCACCGTGTTCAAGGCGGGCGGTGCCGACGAACTTCTGCATGTCGGCAGAGGACACGCTCCGGTGCGGCGCGTACTTCTTGACCTGAACCACCAGCTTGCGGCCGTCGGCCAGATAGCCGACGACATCCGCGCCCAGGTCGCCGCTCTTGCCACTGACGACGACCTCTCTGCAACCGTCCCGCCGGCACAGCTCGGCGACGTACCTCTCGAACTCCTGCCACGACAACGCGTCGACCTCGGTCATGGACAACTCCCGCGCCCTGGCCTTCTCCTGCGCCCGCCACGCGCGGTCCTGACCAACCGCGCGACGGTGTGCCCGCCACAGCGTCCACCCTGCCCCGCCCACCACGGCCGCGGCGAGCACGGCCACCAGGACGGGCCACACCATCGACCAGTGCCCGGCCACCCACACCACGGCCACCAGCGCCGCCCCCGCGCCCCAGACCTGCAGTTGCCTGCGCGTGCTCGTCTTCAAGCGCCGGCGACGTGACGCCATCACTCCCCCGCTCCCCAGACCCGTGCCCCGCAGGGTGTGCCGACGGGAGCCGTCCGGCCCGTACGTGTGCGGGGACTCATCGGCCGGCCTGGGTGACGCCGCTCGCGAGCTGGCCCAGGATGTTCAAGATCCCCTGGCCCGCCGGGGTGGGTGCGATCAGGACTCCCAGCGCCAGGACGATGACGACGGTCAGCTTCTCGTCGAAGCGGCTGCGGGAGTGCGTAGGCCGCCGTAGCCGCCAGACGACGATGACTGCGAGCAGCACCGCCACGTTGATGGTCACCAACCGTCCCGAACCTCCCCCACCGACCGGCCATCACCCCGCGGACGGCAAGATGCTGCCGCCAGCCTTCTTGTGTAGCCGGGCCTCAGTGATGTTGGAGGCGGGTTGCCGACGAATGGCACAAAGCCATCGGACCTGGCCGAATACCGCGCGGCCGGGCTACCAGTCGACGATGTGCACGGTGACGTACAGGTCTCCGGGCGCTCCGCCGTTCTACCAACACCTTCGTCTCGTCTCCTGTTGTGGCGCAGTGAGGGCAGGTCACGCGGGCGGTCATGCGCATGGGGATGACCGCACCGTCGGCGGCTTCGCTCGGGGAGAGCCAGACTTCGGAAGTGATGTCGACCCCGCGGTTGGGCGCCGGGGTGTCACCGAAGTGGCGGTCGTTGATCTCTTCGATGAAGTCATAGACCTCATCGGCGCTGTCCGGCCGCTGGGCGGGGTCCTTGGCCAAGCCGCTTCCGCGGTGGCCGGATCAACCCGGGACGAGCGGGCGGCCTGGCGGTGCGCCTCGATGGCACGCCGGTAGCCGTCCGGCGGGTCCGTCGCTGCACCGGCGCGGCGGGCACGCTCGGCGGGGTCGGGTCGGCGGCTGCCGTGTCGGGGCCGGCCTTCACGGGCGCCAGGACGTGCAGCGTGCGGACGTTCGCGCCGCGCACCTTCTCATCGGCGGCCGTGACCAGCTTCGGCGCGCTCCAGCGCAGCTTCGTGCCGTACGCCGGGGCGTCGGGGGCGACGTCCAGGCGCCCGCTGTCCGCGTCGAACGCCACGGCCTGGACGTGCCCGGCGAGCTCGGGTATGGCCACGGCGAGGATGTCGTCGAACTGGGCGAGGACGCTGCCACCGCCGGGCGGGGCGGCCAAGCCCCGCTCGGTCATCGCCATTGTCGATGACCAAGCCAAGTTCGATCGGTTCACTGAGCACGTAACGGAGCGGCCAGCGTGTGCGGGGCGGGGCCATTCGGGCGTGGAGCAGGGCGGCGCGGGTGAGCTCTGCGCCCTCTCCTCGTTGTAGCTCCATCCGGCCCTGGGGCGGTGAAACTACCGGAAAACGAAGATCGGGGCATTGATCAGGAACGTCATCGACGTGTGTTCCCAGGGCGAGCCATGCCTCGAGCGCATCAGATAGTTGATCAAGCCCTTGGAACGCTCAGTCCTTCTTCAGCTCGTCCAGAGACTGCTCGCCGGCGGTCGAAACCCGGGCGGCGAAGAGAACGTCGGTGTCCGAAGCACTGGACTTCACCGGCTCGACAGTCACGTCGCCACGGAACACGGGCACAGTAGGGGTCGACAGGGGAAGGCTCCGATCGGGCGGGGGGAGCAGGGGACCGCCCAGGGTTCCGGCCCAGGGCCGCGCCGTTCCCTTGACTGGTGCCGTGAGCAGCCCAGCCCCCTCCGCCAGACCCAAGCCGCCCACGCCGACGTGCGCGCCGTCCCAGGTTGGCCCGTGTGTGAAGTGTCAGCAGCTCACTCACCACTAGGGCCACGGTGGCAACCGGCTGTATGTGGTCTGTCTGACTGAACTGGAGGCGTGGCGGGCCAGCCTCAAGAAATAGCCGGGTCCTCAGGCAGCGCCTTCACCGTGCGCTGCTTACCCTGCCCACCGGCCGACAGGATCCCCGCGGTCTCCAGCTCCGCCAACGCCTTGCGCACCGTGGACCTGGACACCCCCAGCCGATCCGCCAGCTTGATTTCACTTAGGAACGGGTCACCGACCCGCAGCTGATCCTCGGTGATGAGACCGGCGATCCGAGCTGCAAGGGGAGTATCCGGAACCTGAGGGCCCCGCCAGGCCACGCGCCACCGCGCCCCGGGCACCGGTGCAGCAACTCCTTCCTTCTCCAGGTGGTGGAAGGCGCGCAGTGCCACACCACGGGATACCCCGTAGCGGGCCATGACCTCGTGCACCGACGACAACTCCGCCCTGTCCTGATTGGCTCGCACCTCTTCGGCTATCTCCTTCGCGATGATCAGGTAGGTGCCACGTGGTGCTGGCGTAGCGGGCATGAGGGTCCTCCCGGTCGGCTACCAAGGCTCGATCATCCTAGACAGGCTGAGGGAAACCCCGGCTTGACCTGTGCCTATGCTCTGCGGGTGCTCCTCTCCGCCGGAGACCTCCACGAAGCGATATCCGCCCGACGGCTCGGCATCACGCCGTACGACGAGGCGATGCTCCAACCGGCGTCCATCAACGTCCGCCTCGACCGGGACTTCCTGGTGTTCGAGAATCATCGGCACACCTGCATCGACCCGGCGGTGGCGCAGGAGGACCTGACGCGACTCGTGCGGGCCGAGGGCGGGGATCCGTTCGTGTTGCACCCGGGCGAGTTCGTCCTCGCCTCCACCTTTGAGCAGGTGAGCCTTCCCGACGACCTTGCCGCCCGGTTGGAGGGCAAGTCCTCGCTCGGCCGGCTGGGCCTGGTCACGCACTCCACCGCGGGCTTCATTGACCCCGGCTTCGAGGGCCACATCACCCTTGAGCTGTCCAACATCGCCATGTTGCCGATCTTGCGGTCGCGCATGAAGGTGGGCCAGCTAGCGGTGTTTCAGATGACCGGGCCGCCCGAGCACCCGTACGGCAGTGCAGTGCGCGGCTCTCGGTACCAGGGGCAGCGAGGGCCTACCGCGTCCCAGTCCTGGCGCAGTTCCACCGCACTGCCCTCCCGGCAACGTAGTAGATCCACCAATGGATATTCTCGCCGCCGATGAAGAACGTCATGTGGTTGTGCTCGAACGGGCTGCCAATCTCAGCTCGGGTATGACCCGTCGGACGGCGGACCGCGACGGCGCCAGTAGTCGAAGAAGTGAAGGGCCGGGTCTCTGACCTGCGGCCGTGCAATCGACCAACGCTGCGACCTGCGACTTGGCTGTCGGTGGTTGTCAGCGTTGGTTGCCGTCGAGCGTCCTCGGACGGCCCAGCGACGGCCCCGGATCCGATCGATCCAGGCAGCGTGCGGCTCATGAACGGCACGCTAGCACCAGCGATCACGCGTGGATCTTGTAGAAGACCACCATGAGCCCCTCCGAGGCGATCCCCGCGCATGCGAACAGCAGTAACTTCGCGAACGTGTATCGCTCCAGGCCCTTTCGCCAGCCCAACCACATCACGAAAGCAAGGCAGAGACAGAACAACCCCGAGCAAAAGGAAGCAGCTACCGATAAGCCAGAACAAAACGAACACCTTTTGTTCCCCCCTGGGCTCGGGTTAGGGGTATCCCGCCGATCCGCTCTCGCCGTGGACCGCGCCGGCGGCGGCCTGCCAAGCTCCACGCCGACAAGGGGTACGACTACGACTCCCTGCGACGGTGGCTCCGCGGCCGGAACATCGTCCCGCGCATCGCGCGCAAGGGGATTGAGTCATCGCAGCGGCTGGGCCGCCACCGTTGGACGGTGGAGCGGACGGTGGCCTGGCTGGCCGGGTGCCGCCGACTGCACCGCCGCTACGAGCGCAAGGCCGAACACTTCCTAGCCTTCGCCGGGACAGCCGCAACTCTGATCTGCTACCGCCGTCTCTCCCCTGAAGTGAAGCTCAGCTATTGGCCCCTCGTGCCGTGACCTGCCAGCGGTCGATCACCTCGCGGTCTCGGACGACCAGCAGCTCATCGGCGAGATTCACCGGCGTACAGATGTGGTTGGGGACGACAGCGACCACCGACCCAAGGCGCGGTCCCCTCACGCCTTCCGGAAGGCGGACCACGGCGTGGTGCTCCCACAACCCGGTGATGGATCCCTGCGGGAACTGAGGCAGGTAGCCGTGGCCCGTCACCCAAGGCGACCGATCGGAGCCAAGGACCTTGCTACCGACGTCCAGCACGAAGCGGTCCGGGGCGGGAACGCTGATTACCGTCGCCGCAGCGACCAGCGCCAGGTCCTCCACCCCACAGGTGCCGATGGCCAGCTGGGTGGCGTCATTGAAGACGTAGACACCCGGCCGCAACTCGTTCACTGCGCCCGGCTGCCACTGCCCCGCCGTCGGCGTCGACCCGCCGCTGACCACACGGACGCCGAGCCCGAGATCCCGCAGCACCTGCGCAGCCTGGCCCAGCGTGCGCTCCTCGTCTCGTGCGGCGCGCTCACGTGCCCGTGCGTCGTGACCATAGCCGTGTCCCGGGAACGTGAACACGCCCGCAACAATGAGTCCCGCATCGGCCGCCGCCTTCCCCACCTCACCAGCCACGTGAGGCTGCACTCCCGTGCGACGGCTCCCGCTGTCGACCTCGACAAGAACCTCGACCGGCCGGTCGCTGCCACGCACGGCGTCCCCCAGCCGCTGCGCGCCTTCGACCGACTCCACGCCGACTCTCAGAGCAACGCGGTCCGCCAGTCGGCGCAGCCGCTGCGCCTTGTCGGCATCGAGCCACACCGGGTACGCGATGAACAGGTCGTCCACACCAACCCGGGCAAATGCCTCGGCTTCCCCGATCGTGGCCACCGACAGCCCGCGCGCACCAGCCTGAAGCTGAAGGTCCCCGATCTGCGCGCACTTATGGGCCTTGGCATGCGGACGCAGGGCAAACCCTTGAGCCCGCGAAGCCTCGGCCATCCGCGAGATGTTGCCTTCCAGCACATCCGGATCGACCACGAGCGCCGGCGTAGCCAGCCCATCGGGCAGCAGTATCGCCATCTCTTGCCTCCCACCATGGAACACGTCGAGATGATCATGGCAGGTCGGCAGACAAGGGCCACAGAGCCATCGCCCCAGGTCATACGCACCAATCGAGACGACCTCTAAGCCAGCAGGATCGGTGACAGCGTTCTTACCGGCACCCGACCCCGGGACCTCTTCCTGAGGCAGCGGCGGAGTCATCCGCTGAGTGACGGGCGGGCCCCCCGGCCGGGCCGGTTCCTGAGAAGTTCCTGGGCTACTCGGCTTGCCACCCGGTGATGAGGTGCTCCTTCCAGCCTTTGGGCGGAGGCCAGGGGACGCCCCAGTCGGCGAGCTGCTCCCGGGTCCAGCCGCCGGCGGGAGTGCGGGCAAGTTCGATCCCCTCCGGGGAAGGGGCGATGCGCGTGGGGGAGGGCGCCGGACCGGTCTCCCCGGGGAGACGGTCGAGTGCGGGCATCACCGGGTCCGATGGAGTGCTGGGGCCGTTTGATGGTGGGGCCGGGCGGAGCCGGTAGGGGCGGCTATGCCATGTCCAGCCACGCTTGAGGATCAAGGAACACAGGCCCAACGTGTCCAGGGGCAGGGAATCAGCTGCGGTTATGACCTGCGGCCAGATGAGTTCTCCCTGCGCATCGAGGGCGGCGGCCAGCGCCGTCTCCAGACGTGGGTCGCCCGTGCGGTGTTCGAGCAGTCGGCGGGTGCGGTTGCCGTCCGTGGCCACGAGGCCCCAGCCCCTGGGCCGGCAGAATTCCTCGGCGGCCCGGTACTTGGCGACGTTGATGGCCATCGCCATTACTCCCGCTTCACCGAGCACCTGGGCCTGGCCGATCTCGCCTCTGCCGTCGGCGTCAGCGAACGCACACTGACTCGCCGCTTCACGGAGTCGACGGCCCTGACCCCGTTGCGCTACCAGCAACTCCTGCGCGTCGAGCGGGCCGAACACCTCATCGGCCAGGGCGCGACGGTCGAATCGGCGGCCCGCTCGGTCGGCTTCCAGGACGCGCGAATGCTCCGGCGGCTCAGATCCCGCGGCTGAGCCCCCAGGTTGGGCCGGTGGTGTGTGCCGGAGCCGGCGGGCGGGTTCCAGTTCTCTCGGTTCGGCAGGCCGCCGAGGGCTTCGACGAAGGACGTCAGAGGGCGGGCGAACAGGGGCCGGTCGGGCGCGGGCCACGCCGCCGTGAACGCCGAGCGGCGGCGCTGCACCTGGTCGGTCAGGGCGCGTCCCCCTCCGTGCGGACCAGCAGGGCCCGGCGTCCGTCCGCCTGACCGGTCTCCCGCCGCCCGGCTGCGACGGGCGTTGCGCGGGGTCGGCGGTGCGGCAGCGGCCACCGACGATCCCGGCTTCCAGCCCGGTTCGAAGGCACCCTCAGTGGCGATGGGGGGAGGCCGGGTTGGTCAGCGCTTGTCGGCCCAACCGCTGCCGCCTCCCTGTGATGTACAGAAAACTTGACATCATGTCGCTGCTGTTTGACACTGCCCGTGTCAAGCTTTCTTTACATCGCAGGGGGGCGGCAGTGGCATTCGAAGAGAAACGTGCCTGGATCATGGTCCTGGTCACGGTCGCGTCATACGCGGCGTACCTGGGCGTCGTCCTCGGGCGGCACGAAGGAACGGCGCCGCTGGCGCAGACGTCCTATGCGTCCCCGCTGCTGTGGACCGTCGGTGCGGCGATCGTCACGCAGATCGGGCTGAACATCACGGTGGCGATCGTGTCTCCCGAGGGCGCGAACACCAAGGACCAGCGCGACCGGGAGATCCACCGCTTCGGCATGTACATCGGGCAGTCGTTCATCGTGATCGGCGGCGTGGCCGGACTCGTCCTCGCGATGGTCCGCGCCGATCAGTTCTGGATCGCCAACGCCATCTACCTGGCGTTCGTCCTGTCGGCGATCCTGTCATCCACGGCGAAGATCGTCGCCTACCGGCTGGGCTTCCACCCGTGGTGAGGCCGACCAGGGTCACCAACACGATCCGGGCGCTGCGCTTCGCCCACGGCGAGATGACCCAGGCCGAACTCGCCCGCCGCATCGGCGTGACCCGCCAGACCGTCATCGCCATCGAACAGGGCCGCTACTCGCCCACCCTGGAGACGGCCTTCCAGATCGCCCGAGTGTTCGGCGTCCCGCTCGAAGAGGCTTTCCAGTACCCCGGCACCGATGAAACCGGCGAAATCGAGGGAGAGAGCAAGTGAAGGCCATCGTCCAAGACGCCTACGGACCGCCTGAGGACCTGCGTGTCGAAGAGATCGCACAGCCGGAGCCCGGTAGCGGCGAGGTGCTCATCCAGGTCCGGGCGGCATCCGTAGACCCGGGCGTCTGGCACCTCACCACAGGCCAGCCGTATCTGCTGCGCGCCCTCGGTTTCGGGCTGCGGGCGCCCAAGGCACGCGTTCGGGGCATGGATGTCGCCGGACGGGTCAAGGCCGTCGGCCCGGACGTCAGCCGCTTCCAGCCGGGCGACGAGGTGTACGGCACCTGCAACGGGTCGTTCGCCGAGTACGCCTGCGCCAAGCAGGACAGGCTCGCCCGCAAGCCCGGCAACGCCGGCTTCGAGCAGGCGGCCGTCGTCCCGGTTTCCGGCTGCACAGCCCTTCAGGCGCTGCGCGATGTCGGGCGGCTGCGGTCCGGGCAGAGTGTCCTCGTCATCGGCGCCGGGGGCGGCGTGGGCACCTTCGCGGTGCAACTGGCCAAGGCCCTCGGGGCCGGCCATGTCACCGGTGTCTGCAGCGACGCCACAGCGGAGCTGGTCCGCTCCCTCGGCGCCGACGAGGTGATCGACTACAGGCATCAGGACCCCACCGACGGCACCCGCCGCTACGATCTCGTCCTCGACATCGCCGGCAACCGCCCCCTGGCCCGGCTCCGCCGCGTCCTTAGCCCCGGCGGAACGCTGGTCATGGTCGGCGGTGAGGACGGCGGGAAATGGTTCGGCGGCATGGGCCGGCTCCTGCGAGCGCTGCTGCTGTCTCCGTTCACCGCACAGCGCCTTCGCGGCTTCTTCTCCACGCAGAGCCACGACGACCTGCGGTTCCTCGCGGAGCTCATCGAGGCGGGCGCGATGACCCCCGTCATCGACCGGGCCTACCCGCTGGCCGACGTCCCCGAGGCCATCGGCTACCTGAGGAGTGGCCGTGCGCGCGGGAAAATAGCCGTCAGCGTCTGACCAGGAGTCCGGCGCAAACCGGGTGCCCGGCTCGAGCGCCCGGCATCCCGCGTCGCGGCGTTGCCATCAGGGACTTTGTTGCTCGTCTCAGTCGGCCGCGCGGCCCCACCCCACCGGCTCCTTCAGTAACGCCATGACTCCGAGAGGGAACGACATGCCAGTGTTGCGACAGGCCCGCGTCTCCGACCACGGCACGATCGTCGCATGTGTACAGCAGTGGTGGGGGGACTCGCGCGCCCCCGCGCAGGCCCGCGAGCTGTCACTGCTGCTGCCCAAGCTGTTCTTGCAGTTCTTCTCAGGCACCAGCCTGGTCCTGGAGAACGAAGCCGGCGTCAGGGCGATCCTCATTGGTTTTCACGCCGCCGACAACGACGAAGAGGCGTACATCCACTTCGTGGGAGTGGATCCCAAGCTTCGTGGGCAGGGGGTTGCCCGGCGTCTGTACACCACCTTCTTCCAGCATGCCGCCGACGTCGGCCGCACAGAGGTGCGTGCGATCACCTCGCCGGGAAACAAGGGATCCATCGCCTTTCACCGCGCTATGGGATTCACCCTGGAAAGCGGGGACCGAGAGGTCGATGGTCTGCCCGTACACAGTGACTACGACGGTCCTGGGCAGGACCGGGTGTGCTTCTACAGGAAGTTGGCGCTCTGATGCGCAATCACAATTCGCCACACGATGCAGCAACGTATGGATAGAGGCCAACTGATGAGGCTCCCCACAACGGCGCACACGTCCCGCCCTTGGCGGATCCACGAGATCGCCGGTGACTTTCGCGTCGAGGATGTCTGGGTGCTGCCGACACCGGGTGGTCCCCACGACTTCCCGCACCTGGTCCGCCAGATCGCGAACGGGCCGAGGGACGGGGCCACCACATCCTCCCCCTCCCTCGTGTACCGCCTGCTCTTCGCGGTTCGCTGGAAGCTCGGGAGGCTGCTCGGCTGGGACAAAGCCGACTCCGGCATCGGCACCCGGGTGCCGACGCTGCGCGACCGGTTGCCGACGGACCTCCGCGAGGGTCCCCGGGGGCCCGATGTCCGTTCGGATCCGTTCACCTCCCTCTACCAACTGCACGACGAGTGGGCGGCCGAGACTGCGAACCGGACCGTGCACGCCGTGATGCACATCGGCTGGGTCCCGGACGAGGCCGGCGGCCACCGCGGCCAGATGGCCATCCTGGTGAAGCCGAACGGGCTGTTCGGCAGAACATACATGGCCGCTATCAAGCCCTTCCGGTACGTGTGGGTGTATCCGGCGCTGCTTCGAGCAATGGGACGCACATGGCAGGCGAGTGCCGAAGAAAGGCGCGCGGAATAATGGATCTGGCCGACACACCCTTCGGAATCACCGACTGGTCGGACGTCACCCCTTCAGTGCATGCGGGCGACTCCGGGACCGCTACCTGGCGCACACGTCAATTCGGTGCCGTGCGCGTTCGGATGGTGGAGTACAGCCCCGGCTACATGGCCGATCACTGGTGCAGTCGGGGCCACATCCTGCTCGTCCTTGAAGGAACACTCACCACCGAACTGGCAAACGGTGAAATCGTCACCATCAAGGCTGGCGCCAGCTATCAGGTCGGAAACGACACGCAGCCACACCGCTCAAGCACGCAAGAAGGGGCCCGTCTGTTCGTTGTCGACTGATGTGGCGATTAGGGCATCTCCGCTATGAGCAGGCACCACGGGCCCGCGTTCCGCGCCGCCCCACGGAGCTCCGGCTGTGCCAACACGCTGAAGCATAAGAGCTCTCCGTCAGCTGTCCGCTGAGGTTGATGCGTGATGTCGTCATGGTGGGGCAGGGAGAGTCGGCTTCGAGTTGCGGAGAACAGGCGGAGCCGCAGTCGGCGGGAGGCTTCCGCCTGCGGGTTTTGCCGGTCGGGGCGAGCATCGGCATCCAGGCCGGCAGGTCGAGGGCGATCTGGACGATCTCCAGTCAGATCTGGTTCTGCGTGGTGGCGTGCAGGGGCAGGTTGCGCAGGCCGGTGGCGCGGGTGCCGCGGATGCGGTTCTCGGCCCGCGCCCGCTGGCGGTGCTGCAGCGCCAACTGCGCGGTGGGCACGCCGGGGGTGTCGGTCGCGAAGCAGGTCAGCCGCAGGCTGTTGGCGTCGGTATCCCCTTCGACCACTCCTTGAGGACGTCGCCGACCAGATCGACCCCGAAGACGCCTTCGCGGATCTCCCCGCCCGGCTCGACTGCCGCTGTCCAGGCTCGCGGGAACGTGTAGAGCGGCGCGGTGGATGGCGTCGGTGATGGTCATGCCGACGGAGTGCGACAGCCATCGGCCGCGCCCCAGGCGGCCGCGAGCTGTACCTATCCAGGTCCTGGAGCGACGACCGCGACCGGTGCCGCGCCGCCAAAGTGCCCGACGAACGAAACCATACTCACGTCCGGAAAGCCGACAGCTGTCCATTTCATGACCTTGGAGCAAGTTCACCGGGCTCCGGCCGGATTGGTGTCCTCGCCAAGGTAGGCGCCGTATCCCTCGATGACCAGCGGGCCGTCGAAGATGAGTACTTCGTTGACCAGGCCGCCCTTCTGGTTGCGGTAGTTGATGACCAGGCAGTTCACGCCGACGTAGCTGCCAAGTACCTCGAATCGCAGGTCGGGGATACGCCGTAGGCCCTCTGCCCAGTAGGCGCGCAGTGCGTCCTTGCCTCGGACGACCCCGTCACCACCGAGCAGTTGCGCGGCCACTGGCGACCGGAACGAAACGTCCTCGGCATAGTGCGTCAGCACAGCCTCCAGTTCGTGCGCGTTCCACGCCGTTACCCAGGAGTCGACGAACTGCCGCGCGGTCGCATGATCCATGGGCGCATTATCCCAGGCCGCGTCAGGACCGGGGCGGTCCACTCGGCGGGCGCCAGTTCCGTCGGAGCGGTGGGCAAGCCCGTCGCCGTCGAACTGTTCTGCGATCACGCCCTGGTGCGGGGAAAGCCGCAGTCCACAGCGTGCAAGGCCGACCACCGCGAGCTCCTGAAGCAGTGCGGGCAATCGCCGATCTCCCGGCAACTCCGTGATCTACAGACTCTGTGCACGGACATCGTCCGGCTCACCACGGAGGACAGCAATCTCACGAAACGAGCCCGCCAGCCAGCCTCGGAGTGCAAGTCCCTGAACGAAAAACTCGCCGCCGCCCGCGACAACGTCTGCTTTGCCAACGCTGCTGGCAATACTGACGGTGGAGAACGCGACCTCGAAGTACCGGCGTTCCACTCTGTCGGTGCTGGCCCGCAGCGAGCCTGACGAGACCGAGGCGAGGTTGGCGTACGAGACGAAGATTCGTTCGTCGGCGCACCGCTACGCCACCCAGGCCACGACCAAGGAGGCCGCAGCCGAAGTCGCCCGGCAGGCCCGTAAGCACACCGTGCGGCATCTGCTGTCCACCCGTACCGCCGCGATGCGCGCCGGGAAGTACTCCGCCACCCCGACTGCACAGGCGGCGGCCGCGATGACGCCGGTGACGGCCGCCGACAGCAAGCCGGACCCGTACGCAGTGGGCGCTGTCCGGGTCCGTGTTGCGGTTCGCGGCCGGTCACAGCGAATCAATCAGCCGTGCTAGAGCCATCCGGTTAGGCAGGACCGGAGCCAGCGGTGGAGTAAACGAAGGTCATGGCCTGTGCCGCGCTGGTACGAACTTGCTGACTTGCGTCCTGTTCTGCTGCGTTATGTAGCAGCGTTACCGTTTCCGAGTCTTGAGGCCATACCAGCGCCAATAGCCGGACTGCTGTCTCTCGCACGTTTTCCGACTCGGCTTCCTTGACACACCTTGCTACGTAACCCCGAGCATTCGGGTCCGGCAACCGCTGTCCCAACACACGGAGGGCGGTGGAGCGGACGCCTTCGTGGGCGGTGGTGTCACGAGTGATGGCGGTGACGGTGGTGCGGCTGTCCTCCGCATCCGGCAACCACTCCCCCAACACCCGAAGAACGGTGGCGGTCTCTGATGCCCAGGTGATACGGGCCAAGCGGGCTGCCTCGCGTGCGTTGCGGCACATTGATACGGCGATAGTTCCGCCCCCAGCCCAAACTTGCGGTTGTGTGAACTGTGCCTGGTACCAGCGTTGGAAGCGTTCACGGCCGGTCCACGACCAGGGGAAGGAGACCAAAGCCGGCAGCGCATCGTCCATGTGCTGCCATGGGTAGTTGGTCAGATGAGCGGTGAGGGCGTCGATAACAGCGTTGCTCTGGATAGCGAGTGATCGCTCTGGGTGTTGGGGGGAATGAGCTGGTGTGCGGCCGATGCGGTGGGCCTCGGCCAGCGCCCGGATGGCCAGCTTCAGAAATCCCGCATCGGGATAGGGCCGGCGGTAGGCGGCGGAACTGCGTCGCCGGTGCATGTCCAGCAGCCGTGCGATGAAGGCGGCGGGTTCTGGTTCTGCCTGACGACTGATCTGGCCGAGGAGAAGCAGGATGACCTCGTGCCAGGCGGGGTCGATGGCCCGCTGGGCGAGCATGTCGATCAGCTGGTCGGGAGTCCGTTCACGTGCGCTGTAGCGCTGGCTGAGGTCGCGGGCGGCGAGGTATTCGAGGAAGGTGCGGTGGACGAAGCCGTACATGCCGGCGCCGTAGGGGTGGAGCAGGAATGCCCGCTCGTGCAGTCGTTTGACCATGGCTTGGGCGACGATGCGTGCGACGTGCTGGGCGTAGCCCATCTCCTCGGTCACGAAGCGGGCGATCATCCCGGTCAGGTCGGTGCTGGAGATCAGGGTGCCGGTGCGGGTGTCTACGGCGCCTTCCTGAAGCTGTCGTGCGAGGCGTTCGAGGAAGTTCTTGCAGGGATCCAGTGTCGAGTTCGTCGATGGCGGCAGCGACATCGGGGGGTTTCTGGCGTGGCAGACGGAGGTTTTTCGCGTCGCGGTCCCATCGCCCGGTCAGTACGTCGACCGCGTGCCGGTAGACCTCGCGGCGGTCGCGGGGGATGGTGGTGCCCAGGCCGATGGAGGCCAGGATGGTCAGCAGGAGCGAGTTGCCGGCCAGTTCGGCCACCGAGGCAAAGCCCCTTACTGCGCTGGTCAGCCGGTCGGCGAGGCGGGAGGCTTCGCCCGGCTCGGTGGGATGGGCGGCGGTGTACCAACGGCGGATAAACGACTCGATCTGCCTGCGGGTGAGGTCCTCCAGCTTGGCCTGGCTGAAGCCGGCCGCTGTGAACACACCAGGGGCGAAGCCCACGACGCGATCTGCCGGGCAACTCGGCGCGCCGGGCGGGGTCGAAGATTTCGTCCAGACCGTCGAAAATCGTGATCACCGGCCGTTGCGTGGTGTGGAGCAGGTGTTCCAGGACGTTGCGGGGCAGGAACATCCGTTCGGTGGTGTTGAACTCCTCCCAGAAGTCCTCCACGGTCCGCCCCTGCCAGCGCTCGGCGGCCAGGTGACGCAGCTCCACGACTACCGGCACTGCGTCTGCCAGGTACTCCAGCTCGTCCGGTACCGTCTCCAGGCCTCCGGCCAGTGCCAGCGCCAGGTATCTCGCGAGCGTCGATTTGCCCGCCCCTGGATCTCCCAGCAACACCAGCCGTTGGCCCGCCTCCGCGACTAGGGCCTCCAGCACCGGCTGCGGCGGCCGCTCGGTACGGGCTTTGCGCCAGGTGTCGACCTGTTCCGGGCGCAGTCCCGGCGGCAGGTCCTCCTCGGTCAACTCACCGCGTTCCACCAGCTCCCGCCACATCCGCGCCGGCAGCTCGGGCCGCGGCGGATCCCACGCCACCAGCGGTGCCTCGAAAACCTGGCGTAACCCGATCACGGGCTGCTCACCAGCTCGCTCGTCCGGGCCGAGAACATCCGGGTTCAGCCGGCCGTAGGCCTGCACCAGCCGCCGGCGGTAGCGGGCTACGGCCGCATCCGCTTCGGCTTCGGTCCCAGAAGTCCCCGGGCTGCGGCGCCGGGCGCTCATGGTCTCCTGGTGCGCATTCTCCAGCAGCTGCTGCCAGTCCTTGCACGCCTCGCCCGACATCCATGCCTGTCTGACCCGGCCGTCGGAGTCGAGAGTGCGGGTTCCCGTCCAGGACCCCCAGACAGCGACCACAGACAGCACCTGCTCGAAGCTGTCCGGGCGCGGGGTACTGAAGTCCTCCGGACGCTGCGGCGCCCACCGGCTGGCCACCTTGCCCTCGAAGGAGGAAGCCCCTGGCAGACCGGTGAGTCGCACCTGTTTCTCCAGCGCCCTCTGCAGGCCCCCGACCCCGCCCGGGCCCGATACGCGTCCTCGGCTTTGGTGCGCAGCTGCCGTAGCCGCAGGTGCAACCTCTGGCGGTGCACTCCCATTGCTTCCCCGTCCTGTACACGCCCGCATCAGCCGCCTATCTTCTCGAGCTGCCTGACACGGGTGGATCGGGCAGCCGCACGGAACGGGCTGGACCAGCAGGTTAGTGCCCAACTTGCCTCACTCACCCCGCAATCAGGACTACTGCCCCCCTGCGCGAGCGAATCTCGGACCAACGCCGGTGCCCGGCGAACCGTATCTGTCTCGCAACTGAGGGGAAGAACGATCACGGCTGTTCGCCGCCGCAAGCCCCCCGCCACCCCGCCCGCCACCACAGTCCCGCAACCTGCCGCTGCGGATCCAACGGCACCTTGCCGCTGTGGCGGGAAGCCGGCCGTCGCGCCGTACTCAGTCTCGCCGGATCCGCTGGCGCTGCTGGCCTCGCGGTCCTCAACTGGTGGATCCAGCACCACTGACAACCCGCCGTCTGAAGGCTGAAGCAAGTCCTGACGTGGTTGTCTCTGATGAGACCGTCCACTCGAGCAAGCCGGTCGCCGATGCCTTCACCGCCAGGCGCACGAGTCTGTCGCTCGCGGTGCCCAGCCGCTGGCGCGCCCTACCCGGGCCGGGCTCAGTCGGCTGTTGTTCCGTATCTATGACGAGAAGTTCATCCGCCGGTCTGGTGACGACCAGCCCCAGATTCATGCTTTCTGGGTGGGAGAACCGCGGTGGGCGGACGACCGATTGCGCGTCGGCGGTCCGGCGAACTGGCCGGAACGCTGGGAAGCGAGCTTCGGCCTGGAGGAGTCTGACGGCCTGTACGAGGAGATCAGCCCGTACGAGCTGCGCGAGCGGTAGAAGCCCGCTGGGCCCGGTACTCCCGAAGCTGCCGGTCCACGTAGACCAGGAGGTGGTGGTCCAGTCGATTGTCACCGCCGGGCCTCTCGCGCACCGTCCTGGACCGCCGTCACGCGCAGCACGCTACCGGCGGCCACTGATAGTGCGCGGGCGAACACGACAAGACGCCGCACAGGATTCCGTGTGCGACGCCTCGCCGTGGTTAGCTCCTGGACCGAACAGGCCTCACCTGACCTGAACTATGTACTTCATCATTTCCCGGGCACGCATCGCGGACAGTCGCAGAAGCGTGGCGGAGAGGTGTTCCCTGGCCGCGCCCCTGACCACAGGGGCCGCCTTATTGACCGCCTTTGTGACGACAGGGCCGCGTGGCGGACGGCCACGGGAGCGGCAACTGCTGCGGCCTGGATTGCAAAAGAGGCCGCGGTCTGAGCGGTCGGCTGCGGCCACAGGGGGACACGATCGGCTAAAGCCGCTCATGTGCGATGCCGGACCTGTGCAGCTCACCCGGCCGCGCGGCAGCCGGGTCAAATCGCCGGGCTGGTCAGGACGCAGTTCGGATAATCGTTGTCGGGATCGCCGACGGCGACCCAGAGCTTCAGGACCTTGCCTTGCCTCAAGGCGGCGTAGGAGTCGGGCCGCCGCTCAACCATTTCGGGGTGATAGGTGTCGACGGGGTGAGCGGCGTCGAAGGTCACACCGACGAAGCTTTGCTTCTTGTTGGAGACTTGTTCCCAGGTGCCTGTTCCGGACCAGGTCAAACTGTCGTACCAGCTGACGGCGACGCAGACTTTGTCGGCGATGAACGTCCCGTCCTGCTTCAGCGTGAGGGTGCCGCCCTCGGCATCGGTCCACGTGATCGCAAGCTCGGCTGGTTTCAGCACGACCGGTTCGCCCTCGGGCGGCGGCATGACCGTCAACCTGCCGCAGGCCGTAAGAGCAAGCGCCAAGGCGAGCAAGATCAGCGCAGTACGACAGCAACGCAACACACTCCACCCCTAATGGGTTCCGCAGGCCACGTGCGCGACCGATGGGCTCAAGAATTCATGCCGTACCCTGGCACGGATTTTGAACACGTTCAAGTCTCAGTCGTCGGCGGCCACTCTTGCTCGGACCGCAAATAGCCCATGGATTACCTTCTTCGCGAACCGCTTCCTGACCCGACGCACGCGACGGTCCATGCCATCACCACTTGACGCGACGGGCGCCGCAACAGGTTGCTGACCACCAGGGCAGAGAACAGCTTCCCGCCGCTACACCACACCAGTGGCCTGACCACGGTGACCTCTCCCCGCCCGCAACACCGGCGAGCGCAGCGTCTCTGCTTGCCTGTGCGGGATTGGCCTCCGCAGAACGACGCCCGGGAAGTGTCAATGCCGGCGTTCATCCTGCTGGCGTGTTGGCGATCGTCAAAACCGCCTCAAGCTGACATCTCAGCTGAAGTGACCGACGAGCACCATGATTCGGTCGCTGGCGCAGAGGCCGTGGGCTACACCTCAGCAAGACGGAAGGGTGCTTTGTCCGTGATGCCGAATTCGGTGAAACCAATGAGAGCTGACGGCGCGGTATGAATGCAGGTCAGCAAGCGTGCTCCGCGCGCCCGCGGGGATGGTCCCTGAGGTCACTCCGGGGAGCGCGTCTGCAGCGGCCAGAGCGGCGGCTTCCTCGCGACACAGCTTGCACAGTCCGTCCTCGAGCGCGCGACCAGCCAACAGAATCCGTGCGCTGCAGTCTCCGCAGGAACCGCGCGGTGGGCTCTCCGGTACACGCGGGACCGGGACGAGAGCAGGCCGGGGGATTGCGTCGTCCAGCTCGCACCCCGCGCAGCGCCCCGAAGCGCCGAGGCGGGTGCCGTGCTCTGGGCATGGGCCCTGGTTCGCAATGATCGCATCACTTCGGTGACCGGGAGGACGTGGTGAGGCTGCGGCCGGTGAAGCGGAACTCGGTCCCGGCCGGTTCACCGGCGCGGGTGACGACATCGCCGATCGCCGCGGGCTGCAGGCCACCCGCCAGGACGGTGTGCCACCGGTTGTGCAGGCGGCGCCAGGCGTATCCGTCCGGGTCGGTGAGGCCAGCCGCCTCCTTCCAAAGCCTGCCAGGCCCTCACCCGAGGGCCGGGAGCCGTAGGGGGCGGACGCGGGGGCGGACCTTGGACACGCGCAGGTCGGCCTGGATGCCGCCGGGGGTCTCGGCATAGTCCCGGACCCGATTGAAGGCCAGTTCTTGCCGGCGGCCGGCGACGGCTCAGCGCATGAGCACCAAGGCGCGGTCGCGCAGGCCCGTGAGGTTGTCCGGGCAGGCGGCGCTGATCTTCACCAGGTGCTCGACAAGCAGCGGCAGGGCCTGACCCCGGCCGCGGGTCTCCCCCTGCTCCTCCATCTCCTTCACCAGCTGCTTGAGCCGGAGCCACTCGACGAGCCCGGGGTGACGGCGAGCACCGGTACCCCGGAGGCGGCGCAGAACTTCGTCCAGCTCGCCCAGTCCTGGGCGTAGCTCCTGCGGGTGCTCGGCGGGCGGCCGTCCGCGACGGTGCGCACGGCCTGGAGGTCGATGTGGTCGAGCGCGGCCCGGGTCGCAGCGTCGTACTCCTCCGGCCGGGCTGGCGCGGCCGGTACTACGGTCGGTTCAACCGCGTTCTAACCATCCGACATAAAAAGCCCCATTCATTGGATTCACGCGCTTCCATGGAACCTCGATATGGAGTCCATGCGGCATCCCGGGGAGAGGTCGCGTTACGCGGCGCGTTGACGCCCCCGTGCACGGCCCGTGCTGTTGTGGTGGAAGGTGAGCGCACCACTGCCCCGGCACCGACCGGAACAGTAAAAACGGCCTGCGATTGCGGCCGGTCCGCCGGATCCTTGTCCCGGCCTTCACCGCCGCGATCGCCGCGTCCGCCGCGGCGTTCTTCGCTGGCTGGGGACTGCTCCATGTACACGACCTGGCGCATGAGCAGCACACCGGCTCCAAGACGTTGTTCGACCTCGTGAAGCTGTCCTTCAAGGGCGTCGCTGGTGCTGGCGCTCTGGTCGCCCTGGTCAACGTCTACCGGCGTCAGCGTGTCGACGAGGCGCGCCATCGCGTCGACGAAGCCGGCACCCTGCGCGAAGACACCCGTCTACACACCGAACACTTCACCGCTGCAGTCACACAGCTTGGCGAGAAGTCCGAGGCCGTACGTCCGGGAGCCGTCCACGCCCTGGCCGGCCTCGCCGACGACGCCCCCACCCACGCTCTGCGCCAGACCTGCATCGAGGTGCTGCGTGCCTACCTCCGCCTGCCCTACACAGCGGAGGTCGATTTGGCAGCAGACGACGCGCAAGCCCGGAACACCCATCTGGCCTTGCGGGAAGTGCGGCACCTCGTCATCCGCGTCATCCGCGACCGTCTCCGTCCTGAACCCGGGCACCCGCACTCCTGGGCGGGCCTTCGCTTCGACTTCACTGGTGTCACCTTCGACGGCGGCGACTTCAGGGGCGCGAAGTCCTCGGGCGCCACAGTCGACTTCAGCAGCGCAAAGTTCTTCGACGCCTCGGTCTCCTTCCGCGGCGCGACGTTCTCCGGCGCCACGGTCGACCTGTCGACGGCGAGGGGGCGACCGCCATCGGGTCTTGTGCCGGCGTCTGACAAGCCCCTGCCCGACAGGCTGTTCCTGCCTCCCGAGTGGTACCCCGCGAAGGCCTGAGGCGGGGAGCTTATCCCGGTGCCACCGCACGGAAGATTTCAGCGCCGCAACGAAGATTTCAGCACTGCGGCCTTGTAGGCGAGGTTCGTAGCTATCCGGCACGCGCTCGAATGGTGGTAGACGAGAAGCAGCGACATACCGCCAGGTGGCTATCCAGCAGCCACAACCTGGCCGGCCATGACCTGAGGAGGGTTGGGGAGCAGTGACGCAAGGTTGTCCCGTACGAAGTCGGCCGCCCTCTTGATCGACTCTTCGGCCCCGGCTTGGTCTTCAAAGACACTGGTGGAGACCATCACTCCCTCCCCGGAGTCCACCCAGTAGTAGGCCACAAACCCGGGGACCTGGCGCAGGAGAGGCACGAACCCCTCGTCCACTCGACGTCCTGCCTCGGCAGGATCGGTCACCCCTTCGTACCGCCGAACCACTGCGTACATAGCTGATCTCCTCACGGATCCCAAGGTCACGTCACGCGAAAGGACATACCCCCCCACCGCGCGTCTCTCGCTCGCGGGACGTCCGCAAGGCACTCGGATAGGCGCATCGGTGGTCCAAACCGGGCATCTGCTGTGTCTGGGCATGGGTGGGCCGAGGCTGCACGGAACTCCGGGCAGAGCCGTTTTCAAAGAGCGCCAACAGCGTCCACTGCCGGCCGGACACGGCCCTGGGCACACTCGACTAGATCCGGGCCGCGTCGACCGGCTGCCGGATGACTGAGCACCGCTCGCTGCGCTGCCGGGGATTGGTGTGGAAGGGATCCGTCATGACGTGGTCCTTGCCGGAGCAGATGGCCGTGTGCAGCTTGGTCTCCACCGGGTCCTTCAGGTTGTTCACCCCCGAGCCCGGCTTGTGACCCGGCTCCACCCACAGGTTGCGGGCGTCGTTCGGGTCTCCACCCAGCTGGGGGCTGAGGAGGTGGTCGTACTCGGCGTCCTTGAGGCTGCTCTTGTCGCCACAGGAGGCGGCGTTCAGCCGCTTCTCCTTGCCGGTGGGCCGTTTTCGCACGGCGGTTACGGGATCCTTCTGAGGATTTCGCACTCGGTCGCGCGGTCGGTCCCTGCTTCGCCATTGCAGTAGTCAGGAGCGTCGGGACCGCCGTTGAGGGAGTCGTTGCCCGGACCCGCCCGAAGCGTGTCCACGCCATCGGCGCCGCTCATGTCGTCGTCGCCGCCCGCAGTCCCGATGGTTCTGGAGGGGTAGACCTCTGTCGGGCGCGGAAGGTTGGCGTTGTCGCCGAACACCAGGTCGTCTCCTCCACGGCCTGAGATCACATCATTACCGGCCGTGGGCGGGATGTGGGGTACGACGGAGTCGCCGACGAGAGTATCGTCGAAGCCGGGTCCGCCTGAGAAGCCGTCGCTGCCGAAGATCCGGTCGTTGCCGGATCCGAACGCGGTCCCGCCCCTGGGGCTGTTGACGACGTGATCCCCGGTCGCGGCCTCCCCACCACCAGTTCCCACGTCCAGGAAATCGTCTCCGTCACTTCCTCGCGCGTTGCGGGAGCTGAGGCAGTCACCAATCAGTTCGTCATGGCCAGGGCCTCCCATGAGCACATCGTCCCCGGCGCCCTCTGCGTCTCCACTGTGTGCAAAGGAGTCGCCGACCATAAAGTCGCCGCCGTCACCGCCATACAGGTGGTCGTTGCCGCCTCCGATGGCGTTGCCGGCCAGCGCCTCGACGTCGCCGGTAATGTCGTCACCCCCTGCGCCGCCATCGATCTGGTCGTCACCGAGACCACCGAAGATAAGATCGTTTCCGTCGAGCCCGCAGATCAGGTCGTCTCCCCCCAGGCCGTCGATGCTGTCATGCCCCGAGGTACCGACGATCACGTCATTGCCCGGGGTGCCCGTGGTGGGCACTCCCGGCTGTGCCTGGATCGTGGCCGGAACACCGAAGCACGTCGGCTGTGCGGCGGCCTCTGCGGCGCCACCGAAGACGAGCGTTCCTGCCGCAAGAAGGCCGGCACAGCCTGCCGCGGTGTAGCGCCCTCCTGGCCGTCGTGCCATGAACAGCGCGTGCGCCATCCGAAACAGGACCACCGCGAACCTCCGGCTGTTAAATGCCCCATCCGGGACGATGAGCGGACCGGGTACAGCCGAATGCTGTGACGGCTCCATCGATTCGGACTCTATGTGGTGATCTTGCTGGGCCCAAGCAGCTCTCGTCTGGCATAAGAGTGATCGCGGGCCAACGCCCCCGCTGATCGGCGGCAGAGCCTGCTCGCCTATGGCGTGGCCGGCAATGGGGATTGTCGTCCTCGTACGCGAACCGCTCGGCCGCCTCCATCCGCAACCACTCACAAAGGCCCGCCGTCCGGCCGTGAGATCCCGCCCCGCGCGTACCTCATGCACACGGCGAACCGCAAGGATCACCACCATCAGCCCCGGCGAACCAGGCTTTCAGCGTCAGTAGTTCAGATCGCGGGCGGTGGTGACGGCCAGGATGACAGCATCGGTGTCCTGACCTTCTACACCGACGGGTCGTGCCCCAAGGCCGTCATCGCCGGTGTCTTCGCCGCCGGAGGCTGCGCGATGGTGCGGGACAGACTGATCGGCTGATCGGTGAGGGGCAGGGTGACCTGAGCGTCGCAACGGTCAGCGGCCCTCGGCAGTGCAGCAACGCGAGCGGGACATCCGGGTGACGCCTGAGGATCACGTTCATGTGGTGGACGGGGCACGTCATGACCCACGTGGTGCTGAGGCAGACGGTGCGTACCTGGGCGGCCGCCTCTATGAGCTTGGCCTCGCCGAAGAACTCGCCGACGCCCCGGAACCGGACGACGGCCGGCGCATTGCGGCCGGTGCCGAAGGGAAAGCATTCCTGTACGACGCAGCCGCCCAGGAGTATGTAGACCAGGCCGTCGTTGCCGTCGAGGGGAGCCTCCTCGCCCTGGGCAAAGGTGCGGGTGTCCAGACGCCACGCCCTCACCAGCCGCGACCACGTCGCGCACGAGAGGTAGTGGAGAAAGCTGCCCTGGGGCATGGCCTGCTCGCCGGCGAGGACACCGGAGGGATTGAAAGCGTCGTTCCTCGGAGGAGGAGAGACCACCGCCTGCCCTCCCCTCCGCGCTGCGGCCCAGAGCCCGGACACGAAGTCCGGCCGAGCGTTCCAACCGAGTGCCGAGTTGGCAACCGGACGACTCCTCATGAGCCTCAGCAGTCACTCTCACCGCCCGAACAGCGACGAGCGCTGGTTCGAGCCGGTGCGGATGACTCCAAGGTGCACCGGCGTTCGACGTCCCGGACTGGATCACGGAGCGCATGCCGCCCGAGCCACCCGGTTCCGCATCGGTCAGCGGCTGTCCACGGCAAGACCATGAAGGCGGCCCGGAACCACCGGAGGAAGATCCTCGCCAACTCGGCGAGGCCGGCCGCCCTCTTCCTGGAGCCGCTCGAGCCGTCTCCCACGGGATCCGCGCACAGCTCACGATCGACGCGCCGGACGGCTGGGACCCGGCGCGCGCTTCGCGAGCAGGTGCCGGCGGTGGAACCGGCCGCCGTCGTTCATCACGAACGCCGTCGCGGCGACGTCGGCGGCCGCCAGGGCGACATCGACCACGGCGGCGACCCGGGCCCGGATCGCCGCCGCTGCGCCGCGGGCGTACTCGAGGAGAGAGTTGATGACGTCGGGGGCCACCCCGGAGGTGAGGATCGCGCGCGCCTTCCACCACGCGCGCAGCTGCGCGAGGGGCCAGGCCTTCTGCTTCGGCGGGCGGACCACGACTACAGATTTGCTGGTGCGACCGTTCGGGCAGGTGGTGTGCCGGTTGTCCCAGACGACGGTGGCCGTGAGAGCTCTCAACACCGCATGCGAGTCATTCGGATCGCCTGCGACCTGGATCGGCCAGCAGGTTGCGTCGGCCTTGACGTCAGTGACGGTGAAGACGCCCCACCCCGGATCGTCCACCCGGCGCCCTTGAAGGACGAGTGCCGTACGCCGGGCCGCATCCACGCTGGAGAACGTCATGCTTCGCTACCGCCGCCGACGCCTTTCCGTACTCGGCGTTCTCCATGACCTCACGCACCCGTCCGGCGTGCGCCGCGGCGGCGGGACCGAAGTCGGACAGGAGGAGGACCGGTCCGTACGGCGACGCCTGCTCGTCGTGCACCGCCTCGCCCAGGAGCCGCAGCGCGGTACCGTCGTCACCCCCGCGATGCGCCACGCGGCCCAGGCGATCCTGTCGTGATTGCCCGGATGGTCGAGGACGACGGCGTCACGCACGGCGGGCGCCGTGGAAGCGGCACCGGGCCCCGTCGCCAGCAGCACGTCGACCACCCGCAACGAGTACCGAGTGTCCTTCAGGAGCGGCAGGATGACCGGGAGCACGGAGAGCGCGTCCGGCCCCCACTCCTCGGCAACATGCAGCAAGGTGCCCATGATCTCGCCGTGGTCGCCGTGGGGCGGGTGTCACCCGCATGCGTGCGGCGGCTGCAAGGCGGTCGTGGGCGGTCAATGCTGGGGGGATGAGGACTGGTGGGCCGCAAGGCGACGCTGAGGTTCGTGACCGTGGGGAGCAGCCCAGGTGGCGGCGGTGTGCCACGGGCTGCCGTATGGTGCTTGGGCTGCTGGTGTCGGCGGTGGTGCTCTTCCGGCTGGGGCTGTCGGATGCGCTGCGGGCGCTGACGTTTGGCGGCCGCGTCATGGGGGCGGTGTTCCTGGCGAGTGCGGTGGTGGAGTTGGCCGCGGCCGGGGCGGTTTTCGACTTCTGGGGCCGGCGCGTGATGCGGTACGCGGGACAGACGGACTTCCGGGCGTGATCACTGTGACGATGACGAGCCTGGTGCTGTTGGTGCCAGTGGGAGGGCGGGTACCTGGCGGGATGGTTTCTGGCTGTGGACGGGCCTGGTGGCGTGGGCGATGTGGGCCGTATGGATGGTGGCCCGGGAGAAGGTCTGGCAGGGAGCTGATGGCAGTTGGTTCGCGTCTGCCGCAGGGCTCGGGCACCGGACCGGCCTGGTTCAACCCCAGCGGTCCGCACTTCGTCACGTAGCAGACAGGCTCCATGCTCCAGCCGAGCGCACCTGGTAGTAGCCGCGGCCCGGCCACTGGAATGTATGCTCCCCCGCGCGCCCCTCGGCCACCGTCACCCAGTAGGCGAGGCGGTCGTCCAGCGCCTCCAACTGGATCAGGCCCGGCCCCGCGTAGTGCAGGACGCCCGGTCCCGGTTCGCCCCGGTAATGCACGACATCCGAGCCGGTCCCGTTGGTCTCGTCGTGGAAGCGCGGGACTTCTCGCAGCGGGGCCGCAGTCGCCGTCCACGTCTCCTGTTCGGCGGCGGCAAACACGCGGAAGGCGATTGCCTTGTTCCCTTCCGGCAGCGGAATCCGGGCGGTGATGGGGGTGCCGTCGCCGGACAGCCGGTACAGGCGCGAGGAACGCCCCTTCCTGCCGCCCTCGAAGCGTAGGTGGACCCGTGTCTGCCCGTTGGTCGAGAAGACCATCATGGCCGGGCGGTACGACGGCATTTTCAGCTGATGAGTCTACTCGCCGCTGTCTCCCTTCCCGCTGACCTGCGGCTGGGGGACACGCGTCGGCGTCGGCGGACGGGACTTTGCCCCGCCGGGCTGTGTTCGGACTCTGCTGCCCGGCTGTCTCGGAGGGCTTGGGCTCGGGGCCTCCCTCAGGCGCACCGCGTCCGCCGCGCATACGGCGATGTTGCGGGTGGCTCCCCCGGGAGGCGCCCAACTGATCTGCTGGGCGGCCTGACCGTGCCGGGCGTCGAAAAAACACAGCGGCATGTGCTCCGGCAGCGGTCGGCCGGCGATCAGGGCGTCCAGACAAGCCAGCGCGTGCCTGCCCTCGTCCAGCGTGCGCAGGACATCAAGTGTGTCCGCCTGCATCCAATTGTCGGTAATGTCCCGCTTTGCCTGGTCGTATGCGTCGAGGGCACGGGTCAGCTCGGCCCGCATCTCATCGGTGGCGCCGGGCTGGCCGGGACTGAAGGAATGGACATCCAAAGCCTCACCGAAGGCGGTGATCTCGGCCTCGATGTCGGCAAGCGCCGACTCGTCACGTCCGCGCCATGGCCACAATCGGCGGAGCCCCCCGCCCACCCCTCTACGCATGGTCGCAATCATGCCGCACCGCCCGGCCCGCCCGGCAGGCACGTTCCGAGGACGGCGGCCGAGCGCAGAGCGGCCAACTGAAGTGATCAATGGCCAACTGGGGCGCTCAGTCTCCAGGTCCAAATAGTCGATGTCGGTAAAGGTGACGTCCGAGAGGCCCATAGCGCGGGCACCGCCATCCTGGAAGTACACGTCTTTAAATCCTTCGGCGATGATTTCGCGCATCTCCTGGTCGCTGGCTCCCGCTTCGCGGGCTTCGAACAGGCGGCGGGCGTAGTCGGGGGGGAGGTGCACGGTGAATCGCCGGAACCGTCCGTCGCCGGTCGTTCCGATGGGCGCGGTGTAACCGAACCGAGCCCTGATTTCGACGGTGATCCCACCCGTTGGCGGCGGCCTGGCGCTGTCGGCGCTTGCGTACGCCGGGCTGCCAGCGGGACCGGACGGCGGCGTCGATCTTCTGCTGGATGTGCTTCGGTAGGTGCTTGCGCGCGCCGCGCCGGTAGCGGTTGACGGAGTCGGCCGTGATGCCCAGTTCTGCCGCGACGGCCTTCGCGGACTTCAAGTGCTTGAGCAGGAAGCCGATCTGCCCCTTCAGCGTCTTCGGCGGCTCCCGGGTGAAGGCCTCTTGTTCGGCGCGCTGCAGGGCGTCATGGATCTCCACGGTGGTGCTCAGCTCCGTTCGCGGGTGGGGTCCTGGCCGTCGGGGTCGATGAGCCGGAACCAGGTCTCGCGCGTCTCGTGCAGGTCATGCCGCCACAGCTCCACCCGCGGCGATACGCGGCGGGTGCGCATGGAGTGCTGCAGGGCCTCCATGCGCGCCTCAAGCCGGTCGAGTGTCCGCTCCAGTTCCGCGTCGGCCTCCAGCGGCGATGTCGTGCCGCCAGTGTGGGTGGCCACGTCTACTCGCCTTCGTCCAGGACGGCGTCGCCGCCCTTGATGTGCCGGGCGGGGTTGTAGCCCTGCTCCATCAGGTCGACCGCCCAGAGCATCTCCTGGACGCCTTCCAGCTTCGCCAGGCCCGGGGTGGGCCCGAGGCGGAAGCCGCCGGGCTACGGCTTGCCGGAGGCTGCGTGCGGCAGGAAGTCCAGCGGGGAGGGGCCGGGGCTCGGGTAGACGACGCAGTCGGACAGTACGGCCAGCGGGTACAGGCCCGTCATCTTCGCCATGTTGTTGAGCTTGCGGTGCATGTTGACCCGTGCCTTGGAGATGACAGCGGCGCGGATGTCGGGGCGCCGGGTCGGGCGCTCCAGGGCCGACCACCTCTCGCCGTCCTTGTAGTGGCGGCCCTGCGGACGTTCGCGCAGCTTGCCGACGCCGCCCTTGACCGTGGCCTTGATGGCGGAGAGGACGGCGGCCAGGGCCGGGGCGACCTGCTTGTGCTGCTCCATCGCCGTGAGGAAGGCCCGGTCGTCCAGGTCCTTGGTGACGCCGAGGTCTGCGAGGGTGTCGCCGTAGGCGTTCTTGAGCCGGTCGTGCCACGGGTCCAGGTAGGCGCCGGTCTCGCGGCGCAGGTACGCCTCGATCGGCTGGACGTTGTAGCCGAGCTCCTGGGCGTAGGCGACGGTGTGCGTCTGGTACCAGGCCGGGCCGGTCGGGCGCTCCCCGGTCGGCGTGAACGGGCTGGGCAGACGCGGGTCCAGCTCGATGTGCCTCAGGTCAACCAGCCAGGAGCCGGGGATCTTCGGGTTGAACGGCGGATTCACGAAGTGCACGGGCTCCGACAGGCCGACGACCAGGCGGGCCGCGGCCGCAAGGAACGCCGTATTGAGGTTCCAGGCCGACCGCGAAGGGCAGCGTGCACTCCACATCGGTCAGCAGGTCCACCGACCGCACCCACTGGTACGCCTCCTCATTGAGGAAGCCCCCCGTCCAGCCGGAGTTGACGACCACGGGGTGCTCCTGGGTGGCCTCCGCCGGCGCCGGGTCCATCGGCTCCGTGCCCAGCGAGCCGGGGTTGTGGCCACTGACCCAGTTCCCGGTCGCCAGGTCCTGCACGGCCCTCGTCGGCGGGCGCAGCGCCGTCATCAGCTCCAGCCCGGACACGGCCGTGGAGCCGCGCGGGGTGATGACCCGCTGCGCGTACACGCCGAGAACGCGGGCGATGTCGGCCGGCTCCATGTCGGCGACGCCCGGCCAGGACCGCTCATCGAGAGCGTCCCAGGACAGGATCGCCAGCTGCACGCACTGCCGCTCGCGCCCCTGCGCCTTGCGGTAGATCCGCGCCCACGACCCGAGTCCGCGCTGCGTGAGCTGCCACTTCGCCTTCGCTACCTGCTTGACGACCGGGTGGTCATCCGGCAGGCGCACCACGTCCGCGAGATGGGCTTCGACGCCGTGGTGGAGTCGGCACTCGCCGACCCGGACGCCTTCCGCGCCTCCTCCCGCGCCTACCGGGCGGCCGGCCACCGGATCGAGGTGGTGGTGCCGGCCATTTCGGAGGCCCTGAGCCAGCTCGGCATCGTGGACCGCTTCCTCACCGAGGCCGCCGACGGCGGGGGTCGGTACGTGTCGTGGAGAACCACGACACCTGCGCGAAGGGCCTGCTCGCCACGCTGGCCGTCATCGAGACCGAGCAGCTCGCCGACCGCGTCACCGTCGTACGGCGCGACGGCACCGCCCTCTACACCAACGAGCTCACCCCCGGCGGGGGCTGGCGGCACCGTCCGGCTGCCGAGCGGGCGGAGCGGGCGCGGCCGTGGACCGCGTCCGAGACCGCCGTCTTCCGCCGCGACCTCGCCCGCACCGACCGGCGTGTACACACCGAAGTGGCGGGTGAGGACCGGCGCCTGGCGGTGCAGCGCGACAGCCACCGACGCGGCCTGGGCCTACATCAGCGACTCCGTCTGGGAACCCCTCGCCCCGCCCGACACCGGCGACCACACCGGACTGGACACGACCGCCGACGCCCTGGTCGAACTCCTCAGCGCCCTCACCCGCCGCCAGCACGAACACCGCGCCCGCACCGTGGACCGGCTGACCGCCGTGCTCGACACCCGCCTCCTGCCCGCCGAACTCGACGAGATGGCCCTGTACTACCGGGCCAAGGCCTACCGCGACACCGGCCACAGCCAGGAACCACGCCACGGATACCAGCAGGTCGCCGACGGCAACGACCGCCCGGCCCCGCCGCCCGGCGCGGCCTCGCCCAGGCCGCCCGGCTCGCCGGAGACTTCCCCACCGCACACGCCGCCGCACAAACCCTGGGATCTACGCTCCAGCCGTAGCGAACGACAGAGTGGTGGACCTTGTAGCCGGTAGAGATCTCTCCCTCGTAGTTACCACCCGTTGCATGGAAGTGGAGGTACGAGTCTCCACAGTCGCCGTGCACGGTTGTGTTCGGGACGACGCGCCCGTCCTTCGGCACGGAGGTCTGCTCCCCGTTCGATAACGTGACGATTTTGTAGCTGTGCTCTTCTGCTACTGCCGCATCGAATCCGACCACCTTCATCGGCGTCACGACAGTCACCTCGCGCCCTTTGGACACCGAAGGAGCAGCAGAAGCGACGTTTGTGCCAGTCAGTGCAATGGAAGCTGACAGCATGGAAATGCCACGGCTATTCCCCTTACCGAGTTTCGCATTGTCTTGCCAGGACAAGATGTAATCCGTGACTCATTTGTCTCGGGCTGCGACACAAATCGGTAACTTTGCTTCCGCTTGCTACAGGCCGTAAGCATGCCTGACGGAACCCCCAGCTTAGACTCTTGGAACGCTCATGTTCGGCAACGCACAGTCATATGTGTAGTGACTCGTAATAGGCGGGGGTGACTCAAACAGAGCGATTCTGGTGCAGTGGCCGATTCACTGGCCAACAGACCGGCTGTGGTGTTTCAGGACAACTTCCCCGGAGCAATGAGGCCGAGGCAACTGGTCAGTCGCCTTGGTTCCCGGGCAACGCATCGACGCCACCACACAAACCGCATCCAGTGACGGCCTGAGCAGCACGCAAACGGCTGCGGCCCGCGAACACACGAGGCCAGTCCACCCCAGCCCCAGACCAAGTGCTTTCGCCCCACCGGTGGCGGCCGGCCCGCACCACCCCGATCACTGCCACACCCCCGATCCCGTGGACGTCGCCGCTCTCTACCGGCAGTGACGCACAGCCTTCGAGGACGGCAAGAACGAACCCGGCGCCGCCGACTTCTACTACGGCGAGTGCGAGATGCGCCGCCACGACTCAACCGGCACCCCCAAGGGCGAACGGCGCCTGCTGTGGGGGTACTGGCTACTGTCCCCACCCCGCCACCAGCGGAGCCCTCCACGGCAGCAAGGTCAGCCTCACCACCGACACCCCGGACCCAGCCCTGCACGGCGGATGGACCAAGCGCATCACTTGGGCCCGCGGGGAAAAGGCCACCCGCGTCGCCGTCAACTCCGTCGTCTTCCGCTCCAGCGGGCAGAACCTCACTACCGCCGGCACCTACATCGAGATGACCTCCCGCCTCCTCGAACCCACCCTCCTCGCGCTCGCCGCCCTCGCCGTACGCGGCCGCATCAAACGTTGACCACCCCCAACAGCTATGTAGGCGGTTGTCCTTACGTACCTGACGAACCCTCGGATATGTGTGGGGCAAGTAGGGCAAGTCGGCACACGGCCTACATGCCTCACGCTTCGCTGCGACCCGAGATAACCTCGGTGGCCGCGGCCTGGCGGCGGCGCTGTGCCCGGGTCGCCTCGTTCGAGGCCGGCGCGTCGTCCGCGACGACGTCCGGCTCGGCGAACGCGCGGCGGCTCAGCTCCCGCATCGCGGCGGTCTGCCGCTCCACCGCTTCGGCGATGGCCGGGTCAACTCGGGAGGGCCGGACGGCCTGGCGGTGCGCCTCGATGGCATGGCGGTAGCCGTCTGGCGTGGTCCGTCGCTGCACCGGAGCGGCGGGCACGGTCGGCGGAGTCGGGTCGGCGGCCGCCGCGGCGGGGCCGGTCTTCCACGGGGGCGGGCGCCAGGACCTGCAGCGTGCGGACGTTCGCGCCGCGCACCTTCTCGTTGGCGGCCGCGACCAGCTTCGGCGCGCTCCAGCGCAGCTTCGTGCCGTACGCGGGGGCATCGGGGGCGACGTCCACGCGGCCGGTGTCCGCGTCGAACGCCACGGCCTGGCCGTGACCGGCGAGCTCCGGCGCGGCCGCGGCGAGGATGCCGTCGAACTCAGCGAGAACGCAGCCGCCGGCGGCCGGGGCCACCATGCCGCGCTCGCCGCGGTCTCAGAGGTCTGACACGCCAGCCCGTGGGCCCGCCGTTGAACGGCGGGCCCACGGTAGGAAGCGTCCTGCGTCCCTATAGCTCGCGGGGCCGCAGAGGGCCCTTATCCGTCAGAATCCAGTTCCCTCGCGACCAGGAAGAGACCTGCACGTCGGCCATGCGCAGTTCCTGTTCCCTGCCGGTGAGGGTGATCATTTGATTGGTCTGGCGGTTGATGAGGACGGCTGTGGTGCCCAGTTGGCGCACGTACCACTGCTGGTTCATGCTGCTCTGGAAGCGGAACTGGTCGAGGCCGGCGTTCCGCTCGCCCCTCCGCACGTCCAAGACCCTGCCGCTGTTGAGATTGCGGAAGTACCAGTACGTGCCGCCTGCGTCCTGGCCTCCGCGCTCTGCCCGCCACAGCTGGTTGGCGTGGTTCGGCCAGTAGTCGAAGGCGATGACCGAGGCCTCGTCGTCGTGCGAGCTGCCGTACACATCCATCACCAGCCAATCCTGCCGGATTTCGTAGATGTCGCCGTTTCGGACCGGGTACTCCCAGCCGATGGCGGATGAGGTGCCCGGCGAAGTGATCAGTGCGATCAGCGCCAGCAGGAGGGCACCGCACGCGTACAGACCGCGGCGGGCCAGGCCCGCAGGGCTGCCTTGGGGAATGTGAATCATCGTTCCTTCTCTTGCCGTTGGGAAAGTCAGCACCCACTCGCCCACGCGATCACGATCAGCAGACGAGGGTGGCTGCCGAGCCGACCAGCCCGGCTGGCCGGCCGATGAGGCAACCCTGCAGCCGTTTTCATCCCACCGGGGCCCCGCCGGGGAAGGGGGAACGCTGGAACGGATCTGGTGACTCTGACCTCGGATAATGAACGAGCCTGGAACGCGGATCCGGAACACAGAGCACGTCGGAGCTTGGGCCACTCAGCGCCGACGCGGGATTCCCAGTGTCTGTATGAGCTGGGCGAGTTCCTCCCGGAAGAGCTTCTCCGGGCTGGTGGTCTGGGTGCCCATATGGCCGTAGACCTCCAGTGACACCAGTCCATGCAGGTGCCCCCAGATGCGCAGGGCGAGGGCGACGGCTGCGGGCGGCAGGTCGGGGAAGGCGGGACGCACTTTCTCAAGGAGACCAGGGTCGAAGTCGGACCAATGGAAGGCACTGTCCTGGTAGAGGTGCCGGGCGTGGGGCCAGGCGGCTGCCGCGAGGGCGGTGAGCCCGGTGCAGACCCGGCGTGCGGCATCCGGGGCGGGGCCTCCCTCGGGGGCCTGGTAGCCGGGCACGGGGTCGCCGTAGATGAGGCGGAACCCCTGGGGGTTGACCAAGGCCCAGGTCCGGAAGGCGTTGGCCCATGCCTCGATCCGGACGGCAGGCTCGGCGGAGGGCGTGGCTTCCCAGGCCGTGTCCACAGCGTCGGCCAAGGCGGTGTACACGTCGTTAATCAGCGTGGTGACCAGGTCGTCCCTGGTCGAGAAGTATCCGTAGATGGCGTTGGCGGTCATGCCCATGTCGCGGGCGATGGCCCGCAGGGTGATGGCATCCGGCCCGCCCGCGGCCATCAAGGCCAGTGCCACCTTCTTGATTTCGGCTGTGGTCTCGGCCCGTAGCCGCTCGCGCCTTCCCCCGGTTCCCCTGACTGTCACAACAGCCACTCTACAGTGTCGACTTACTTAGCATCGTATAAAAACTTCACGGCGTATAGTTTCTTCACGGCGTCACTCTCAGTGGCGTCTCACTTCTGCATGCACAGGGGAGAACCATGCACATCGGAGTCATCGGAGCCACGGGCACCATCGGCAGCCGGGTCGTCGCCGAGGCCCTCGACCGCGGGCACAGCGTCGCGGCGTTCAGTCGGGACGCCGTTCAGGCGCAGCGCGAGGAGCGTCGGGACAACATCACCTGGACGAGCGTCGACGTCCTGGACCCGAAGAGCATCGCTGGCATCCTGCCCGGCCTCGACGTCCTGATCAGCGGGTTCCAGCCGGGCAATGCCGCCAAGGACTTCGCGGACACCGTCCGGCGCTCGATCGCCGACCCGACCGTCTATGCGACGGCGGCGCGGGCCCTGCTGAAGGCGCTGGAGAGCCGCCCACGGACCCGGCTCATCGTGATCGGTGGCGCCGGCAGCCTCGAAATCGAACCAGGAGTGGTGCGAGCAGACTCCGACGAACTGCTGCACGCCGCCCTCGACCAGCTTGGGCTGCCCCGCGAATACGCCGCAGCGGTACGCGGTCACCGCGACGCCCTGGCCGTCCTGCGGACATCGAACCGGCTGTGGACCTACTTCAGCCCCGCGGAGGAGATCGGCCCCGGCGAGCGCACCGGCCGCTTTCGGGTCGGCGGCGACCAGCCGGTCCTGGACGCCGATGGCCGCAGCCGCATCTCGGTGGAGGACGCGGCTATCGCCTTGATCGATGAGGCGGAACTGCCGCGCTTCGTGCAGCGCCGCTTCACCATCGGCTACTGACAGCCACAGCCCACGACCCCGTGGGGGATCTCATGAACTCCCCCACGGGGCAGGGCGACGCCCGTCTGAGCCAACCCTGCTGGCCTTCCAGTGTGGGAAGCCCAGACATGACCCCACAGAGAGGTGTTGCCAGTCCAGCTGCGCGGCAGATCCGCAGTTGGCCGTAGCCATCACGCAACCGCGGACAGAGCCAAATTCACGAAGCCTCATCAACGGCACCTCGGCCACCGCCACGACCGTGATGGAAGGCCTCCGGTTCACCCTGGCACCCGACGGCGAGCTCACAGTTGACGGACCGCGGCGCCAGCTGAGGCACGACGCATCGACGCAGCTGTCCGTTTTCGCCCCCAAGCGTTATGGATCCGGGGTCAGCCAGACTGAGGGAAGGAGAACTACTGAAGAGGCCGGAGTACCAGCTGCGGCGAGAAGCCCCCCGGGAGCCGAACCCGTCACACCGTCGAAGTCCACCGTGCCGCCGGAGAACGCCGCGTCGCGGAAGACACTCCCGGAACGGCACCCTGCCGTACTTGGGGCTGCTACCAACGAATTGGGTGAGCTGGCGGCGCAGCGTCACCGCGGGTGCGGGGACTCACTGAGGGGCGATGAAGATCTGCGAGGAGCGGGAGGGACCATCCCCGCGGGTGCGGGAATGGCCGGCCGTCCGGTGCCGACGAATGAGGATAGGACGGAGGCCACTTTGCCTGGTATGCCAGATTCAGTGAAAGTCACGAGAAAGGGATTGGCGACGCGGTGGAAATGCAGGTCAGTGAGCCTTTGCCAACCTGGCTGATGAGCAGGTTGGCGAGCTCCTTGGTCAGGGTGCGGGCCACTGAAGAAAGTCCTGCACGAGCGGATCAGGCTCGCCCGTCCCGGGATCAAGGCCCGCAAGCCAGCGGCGCTGCTGCTCACGCCAGTGCACGAAAGGAGCAGTCGCACCCCAGAGGGAGGCGTCACCAAGAGGGCATGCGTCGAACTCGGTTCGCATCATCTTGACCAGGAAGTCGACCACGCCGCAGTCGAAGAGTGCCCATCTGGAGTCGCCGTAACGGATCTGTCGACGCCAGGCCACCACCGGCCACTTGTCGGGGTCCGGGTCAAGCATCAGCCGGCCCAGCTCGTTGGCATTGCAGCCAGAGCCCCAGGGCAGAACGGCACTGCCGGCCGCCGTGATGCCGGGGACACCGCCATCCCTGCCCCACAGGTCCTGAAAAACGTAGGCCTGCTGTCCAGAATGCTCCCAGGATCCCACTGCAGGTAGTCGACGGGCACAGGTCCCAGGATCCCGAGTTCCCCGATGTCACCCGCGCCATAGACGGGCATGAAAGCTCGGTAATCGCTCGGGAGACGGGTACCCAGCACCTGCTCCGCTGCTGGCCAGTCCACTTGCTCATCAGCCCCGTGCTGCGGGGAGACAAGACTGAGCAGCGCCTGCAAGGAGTTCTGGACGGACACGGCACTCCCTCGATGGGGGTCGGAGGCTCACCGTAGCTGCAGGCACTGACAAGTCCCGCGCCACACCCGTCCAACAGTGAACCTCTGCCAAGCTGAGGGTAGAGCTCGGCAGTTGAGCTGACAACGTGGTGAAGCCACCGAGAGAACCGTCTCCGCCAGAGGCTTCACGTGCTTCTTTACCCGTCCGGCATGGACGTGTCCAGCTCGGCTCATTGCTTCCTCGCCCAGGAGCTGCGGCGGCACCGCCGTGTGGTCGGCTCCCGTTGGCGGCGGTTGAGCGTCGGCCGTCAGGCCCTTCTCGCGCTCGCCCACCTGCGGGTGGGACACACCCATGCCCAGCTCGCGGCCGGATTCGGCGTCGGAACCACGACCGCCTACCGCTACGTCACCGAGGCCGTCGATCTCCTGGCCGCCCTCGCGCCCACCCTGGCCGACGCCGTCCGCGTCGCGTCGCGTCGCATCGGTGAAGGCGTACCTGCTCCTGGACGGCACACTTCTGCCGATCGACCGCATCGCCGCAGACCGGCCCTTCTATTCCGGCAAGCACAAGAGAGGGGTGCGGGCGGCACGGTCCGCACTCCGTGCTGGGGGCGGTGGAAGACCCTTTCCACCGGTCAGCAGGCGGTGAACTGGTCCCACGCGAAGGTCCGCGCACTCGTCGAGCAGGCCATGGCCCCCCTCAAGTCCTGGCGGCTCCTCCGCAAGCTCCGGTGCTCGACGACCCGGATCACCTGCCTTGTCCAGGCCGTCCTCACCCTGCATCAGGCCCCGCGCCCACTTGATTGAAGTAGGTCCCGGCCGGGACGAACACCTCGAAGCCCGCCTCCGTCAGGCCCTGGGCCAGGATGTCGCGGCGGGCCGGCGCGGCCGTCCGGGGCGACGACGCCGACCTTGCCGGCGGCCGAGAGGTGGGTCATCATGCCCTGATCTGGGACGTGGTTGGCCGAGTCGGCCGCTCCCGAAACCCCGGTGATGACCAATACCTCAGCGCGCGGCCTCCTCGGACGCGTCTCCCCAGACAGCTTGCAGGTCCTCGCAGCGGACGGTGATCGTCGCGTCAGTGAGCTCGATCTCGTGCAGGCACCCGCCGTCCTCGTCGGGAAGGATCTCGTCGAGGAGCACGGTGTCGACCAGCATCCAGTCGATGGAATGCCTGTAGTCGATGGAGAAGTGCGTCACCCCCGAATAGCTGATACGCAGTCCGGCACCGTGCTTCCATTGATTGGGGGCAAACTCCAGGGTTAGCTCCCCGCTTTTGTCAGTAGCCACCTGGGCACCGGAAAATTCCAGGTCCTTGACGCAGTGACTGTTGCCGTGCCCCATATCGTAATGCGCCGGATCGGAAGCAAATTCCTGTGCGCCGGGCGGCAGATGTTCGCGAAACTTGGGAAGTTCGGTGAGATAGGGCCTGGGGTCCAACCAGAACCCGATGCTGCTCAGGCTTCCAGACAGCCGTGACGAACTTCATTTGCAACCTTCTGCATTGAGAGGCGGACGCCTCCACTTGTCGCCCGAAATACCTTCGGTCCCCTTGGGGCCGATACGGCCAATCTTCCGCAGCTCGTAGACCATCCGCCCCTTGATGGCGTTCTCCACACTGGGCGGGACCTGGACTTCCGAGGCTTTGATGACCATGTTTATTGAACCATCCCTGGCTGTTGAACAGCCCCACCTCGCGGTTCGCCTTATCGTAGACGTGGATTTCCACGTCTACGACGCAGGGTACGGCCCACCGTCGGCTGCGCGCCGCAACAGGCGCTACCGCAGCAAGTGGAGGCACGCGATACGACGGCCAGCAACTCCACATCCTGCAGCAACCTTGCCCTAACACAGCAGGGTGGACCGCAGGTCCCGCCCATGCACGCGCGTCACAACCGTGTGCCCCGGGCGCGTCGGTGTGATCAGTTGCTGCCGTGTGCCTGTTCCCAGGCCTGTCGGACAGCGGCGGGAATGCGTCCACGCATCGGTACGTCGTATCCGTTTGCTCGCGCCCATTCTCGGATGGCCTCAGGGTCGGAGGTCGGAACATCTGCCGGTGGGAGCGGTGGGGACCATTCATCCAGGCGGGAGGGCTTGAAGTCGAGGCCGGCTTGCGGAAGGCCGTTCGGGAATTGGGGAACGGCTGTGCTGCCGCTCAGGACGGCGACGAGGAACTGGGTGAGGTTCCCGTCGAAGGTGAACCAGCCTGGTCCGCGTGCTTCGTTGACGGCGATCGTCCACGCATCCGGATCCTCGCGGGGGGCGGTGACCCAGAACAGGTACTCGCCGTTGTCGGTCGCGCCGCACGGGAGGAGGAGATCTGGATCGACAGGCGACGGGTAGATTCCCCGAGCGTGATCTGAGCGCATTTGTTCGCGAATACGCTCGGATACAGGTCCGGTGAGGTTGACGTGCACCGATGTGTGTCGGGGGTCGTAGATCCAGAGGTAGTTTGCGAAGCAACCGGGGTCGTACGTTGCGGTCAGCCTCTTGTAGTCCTCGGGAAGGCGCAAGCCGAGTGCGGATTCGACGCTCGGCCAGTCCACTGGAGGCTGTTCGGTGGGGGGTGGGGGGCAGAGTCCAGTGAGGCGCTCAAGGGGGCTCATTCGATTCCGTTCCTGCGTCGGATCTGTTGTGCTGCGTGGTCTGGGTTCACGAAGTCCGCTGCGAGGTGGAAGCCGCGGTGGCCATCCGCTTCCATAGTGATCCACTTGGGCACAGAGGTCTTCTTGTCGTCCGTGTACTCAAGATAAACGCTGTACTGCACGGCCTCTCCCTTGCGGAGGCCCTTGCCCAGAACCGCGTCGCGGATCTCCAATTCCAGATCCCTCATGTGCGGCGAGTTGGTCGGGTTCTGCGTGATAGTGAAGAGGTTGTCCAGGGTGTCTCCGGAGCCGCCGAGTACCTGCGCCAGCATGTGTCCGCGCGCCTGGTTGTGCTTGGTGCCACGGACGAAGCCGGGCGGCCGCAGGTTGGAGTTGGCGTCGCGGCCGACCGCAGGAACACCATCGACGCCGAGGCGGAACGGCTCCAGACCGCGCTCCGCGCCCCGCAGATGCGCCCACTTCCGCTGGTTGAAGAGGCCATGGGCCGTCAGACCCTTGCCCTCCTGCGACAACTCGACACCGCCTGCAGCAGTGCCGACGACCTCGCCGAGGCCACGGCAGAGTCTTTTGAGAAATACCCGGACGCCGAGATCATCACCGGCTTCCCAGGGCTCAGCGCGCTCAACGGCGCCCGGGTGTTCGCCGAGATCGGTGACGACCGATCCCGCTTCGCCGACGCCAGAGGCCTGAAGGCATACGCCGGTTCGGCCCCGGTCACCAGGGCCTCCGGCAAGAGCGTGGCCGTCCTCACCCGCCGGGTCAAGAACCAGCGACTGGCCGCCGTCGGCTACGTGTGGGCCTTCTCGGCCATGGCCCACTCAGACGGTGCCAGAGCCCACTACGACCGACGACGTGAGGCCGACGACCGCCACACCGCTGCCCAGCGCAATCTCTTCAATCGCATGATCGGCTGCCTCCACCACTGCCTGGCCCACCGCGTCCACTACAGCGAAGCAGTCGCCTTCCCCGCCCCATCGGACACTCAACTACCTATGGCCGCTTGGCAGTTCTTCCGCATCGGATGTCTGGAAGGAGTCCCCGGACCCCGACCGTGAGGCGAAACTGGACCGGATCGAGCACGTTATGGACCGCTTCCCGGACCGGGTCTTCGCCTTCGACGAGTTCGGTCCGCTGGGGATCCGGCCCACTCGGGCTGGGCGAAACGGAAGCACCCCGACCGGGTGCCGGCCACCTACCACCGCACCCACGGGGTCCGGTACTTCCACGGCTGCTACTCGGTGGGCGACGATCGCCTGTGGGGCGTGAACCGGCGAAAGAAGGAAGCCGTGAACACGCTGGCCGCGCTGAAATCGATCCGCGCCGCCCGCCCAGACGGCGCACCGATCTACGTGATCCTGGACAACCTGTCCGCCCACAAGGGCGCCGACATCCGCCGCTGGGCGAAGAAACACAAGGCCGAGTTGTGCTTCATCCGGTTGAGGAGGTGGCACGTCGTCGCCGGTAGTGGCTTCGGCGGGCGATGGCTTGATGGTGTCTGTGCCAGTTTGACCAGTCCAGCAGCCTGCTCGGGAAGGCGCCTGGTGGGTTCAGCAGGGCGCCGAACAGGTGACGGATCTCCGGGACCGTCAGGTCAATCGGGTCGGATCTGCGGAGTGGCCGGTTCGGCTGCGGGGTCCTTGCCGGCAGCGCGTCGGCGGCGGCGAGGACGGCCAGGAAGGCCAGCGCGAGCATGGCCAGGGTGATGTGCCGGTGCCAGGCGGTCCAGTGGCGGACCTGGTAGTGGTCCAGTCCGACCTGGCCTTTGGCGGCCTGGAAGCATTCCTCTATGCACCACCTGGTCCCGGCCACCCGGAACAGCTCAGACAGCGGCACCCGCCTCGGGGACCAGCACAGGTAGAAGGCGAGCTCGCCGCTGCTTGGGTTGCGGCGGAGCAGGTGCCGATGGCCGTCGGCACCGTTCTCGATCCACACCCAGTCGTAGTAGCGCGGCCCTTTCGCCCCGGCTCCGGCGCTCTGCCGATGCCAGGCCGAGGCGGGCAGGCGGTCGGCCACGGCATCCGCGCGGGCGGCGGTCCGCCCCTGGTTGATCCGCACCCGCGTGCTGCAGGCTACGGCCAGGACGTAGCCGATCCGACGGGACTCCAACAGGGCACGTAAGCCGGGGCCTTGGTCGTAGGCCTCGTCGCCGGTCACCCAGGAAGCGCCGATCCCGGCGTCCACCGCTGCGGCGATCATCTGCCCGGCCAGTGCAGGCTTGGTCGCGAACGCCAGGTGGCCGGGAATCCCGGCGCGGGTTCGGCGCTCGGTGTCCTGGCACCACGAGGCGTCGGGCAGGTAGAGCCGACGGTCGATCAACGCCCGTCCTCTGCTGGAGGCGTAGGCGAGGAAGACACCGACTTGCGTGTTCTCGATCCGGCCTGCGGTGCCGGTGTACTGCCGCTGCACGCCGACCGAGGCGGCGCCCTTCTTCATGAAGCCTGTCTCGTCCACGATCAGGACACCGTCCTCGGCACCGAGGTGTTCGTGGACGTAGGCCCGGATATCGTCGCGGACCGCTTCGGCGTCCCATCGGGTGCTCCGCAGTAGCCGCTGCCTCGGCCCGGGGCGGGAGTGACCGGCCTGCTCGGCCAAGCGCCAGCAGTTCTTCCGCTCGACGCCGGATAGCAGGGCGAGCACGAAGGCGCGCGCGGTCGCCCGCGGTTCCACCCGCCTGAACCGGCCCGCGATCCGGGCCATGGCCTGGTCGAACATCGCCCGCCACCGGGCGTCTATGCTGGGCCCCGCAGCCACCGCACGATCTTCAGGAGTCCACACAACCCCCGATGATCACGCGGTGACCGTTCCCGTTCCCCCGCGGGTCCGACACGAGATCGCGAAGTCGCGCCGGAGTGCTGCGCGAGACGGGTCGCCAACGTGGATTGATGCCCAGTCACGGCGCATAATGCTCGCGGAGCCGTGGTGCGGTCAGCTGGTGAAGGACTCGGGTCCGAAGCGGCCGATCGCCACGAAGGCGGCCAGGACGAGATAGGTCAGGTCCACCAGCGCGAATCTTGGTTCGTGACGGCGGATGCGCATGACCACGGCGCCGCTCATGACCAACACCAGACCGAAGGCAGCCAGTGGCACCAGAACCGGCGCGATGTCGAGCACAGCGGGCAGGATCAGGCCTATGGCCGCAAGGATCTCGGCTACTCCGATGGCCTTGAGGGTGCCGGCTCTGAAGTCCAGGACCCATCGCGAGGCTTGCATCATCTTGGCCATCTTCTCCTGCGGGGTGAACAACTTGCCGAAGCCGGAGAGCAGGTAGATGACGGTCAGGATTCCGGCAACGGTCCACAGAGCGGTGTTCACGAGATCTCTCCTCAGAGGGTTGTAGCTATTCCTGCCGGGAACGCGCGGTCGAACATGCGATGTACGCATCCTTCTCGCCGAGACACCGAGCACAGGGGTCCGGCGGTCCGGCCGAGGGCAGAGCCGGGCGAACCTGGGCGTTGCCAGGCCGCCCGACCCCGCCTGCATCGAGATCGCCCGTCAGCCGAACTGCCCGGGCTGGTACTCGCCGCCCAGCTGTCGGGTGATGACGTTCATCCGGTTGAAGGCGTTAATGACGCTGATCAGGGACACCAGGGCCGCGAGCTGCTCGTCGTCGTAGTGCTTGGCCGCGTTCGACCACGCCTCGTCGGTGACACCACTGGAGTCGGCAAGGCGGGTGCCCTGCTCGGTGAGTTCCAGCGCGGCCCGCTCCGCGTCAGTGAAGACCGTCGTCTCCTGCCACGCCGCGACCAGGCTCAGCCGTACCTGCGTCTCCCCCGCATGCAAGGCATCCTTGGTGTGCATGTCGAGGCATCCCCCGCAGCCGTTGATCTGGCTTGCGCGGATCTTCACCAGCTCCTGTGTCGCCGACGGCAGCGTCGAGGCATCCACGACCTTGGCCGCCGAGACGATGTATTTCGCGAACTTCGGCCCGAAGTCGGTGCCGTAGAAGTTGTGCCGAGCCTGCATGAGGATCTCCGTCATTGTCGGTGGGGTTCCACCTACGTGACGAGACGGCCCTCCTGTACGTAACAGCGCGCCCGCGTCGAGCACACCTTCGCCCGCATGAAGAGCCCCCGAGCCTGCCAGCAGCAAGGCGACGGACTGCACCACGCGGTGCAGGCCGTCGCCCACATGCACAACCCCGCCGAAGCAACAAGCTTCAGACGGGTCGTGCCGGCAGGTCCATGGAGGCGAGGCGTTGCGGGTCGCTCATCGACAGCATCTCGACGATCCGACCATCGACCACGGTGCACGCCATCACGCCCATCAGCTTGCCGTTCACGCCCCACACCACCACCCCGGGCTCGCCATTGACGAGGACGGGACGCGCAGTCACCACGCCACGGGCCCCCTGCTGGACCCGGACGGCCACCTCGGCCGCCCCCTGCTTGACGACCACGCCGCGTGCTGTACAGGAGCGCCACGTCACGTCCGGGTCAAGGATCCGCAGCAGCCCGTCGAAGTCTCCGCTCCGCGCTGCCGCGAGAAACCCATCGACCACTGCGCGCTGCTGCCGCCGTTCGCCGGTCGGATGAGTCGGATGAGCCCTGCCCTGTACCTTCCGACGGGCCCGGCTCGCGAGCATCTTGGTCGCGTCCGCGGACCTGCCGATCATCTGTCCGATCTCATCGAACGGCACCGCGAACATGTCGTGCAGCACGAACGCCAGCCGCTCGGCGGGACGGAGGGTGTCGAGCACCACCAGCAGTGCCAGCCCTACCGATTCGGCGACCATTGCGTCATCCTCGGGCGCTGCGCCGTCGTCCTCGATGACCACCAGCTCGGGCAGCTGGTCGTCGTACGATGTCGTCGGCCGGGTCTTGCGCGAGCGCAGCACGTCGATGCAGACCCGGCCCAAGACGGTGGTCAGCCAGCCCGTGAGGTTGTCGATCGTGCCCGCGTCGTGGCGCGCCAACCGCAGCCATGCCTCCTGCACCGCGTCCTCGGCGTCCGCCCGCGATCCGAGCATCCGGTAGGCCACCGCCACAAGGCGCCCGCGCTGCTCCTCGAAGGCTTCTGCCACGGCCGTTTCCGAACCTGATCCGGACATGTTGTTACCTTCCTCGCGCGAACTCCGTCATCGGTGATGACGATCCCGGAAGTTCCGAGGTAACCGATGGCCTTACTGGCCGCGCTCGCCGCCAACGAGAACTGCACAGCCGAACCGACCCGCCCGCAGGTCAAAAGGGCGCGGACACCATCAAGACATTGCCCGCCGAAGCCACTACCGACGACGACGTGCCGCCTCCTCAACTGGATAGATCACGAAGTCACACTGGAGTACTAGCCGCCGAACGCAAGGAACGCGCCCGTATCCGCAGCGAGAAAGGTATCCGCTGGGACGGCCGACCCGCTCTCGCCGCATGATCAGGCAACCTGGCGAACGTTCCAGGTCACAGCACGACCTCCGCCCACGCATCTGTCTCGGCTACTTGACCAGCCGGAAAGCGGGGTGTCCAACCCAGGCCCGCAGGAACTCCGCCGTTCCCAGCGCCATCCAGTCGTCGTCCGCGATCCCCAACACCCCCGGAAGGCCAGCGACGACCGACGCCTGTCCGTCCAGCAGTTCGGCTTTGGCCACGCCTCCGATGACGTCCATGACAGCGGCGGTCAGCAGAGCCGTGGTGACGTGGTCGATCTCGCGATTGCAGCAGGCGCTGACATTGACGGCATGGGTCGGTCTGAAGCCGAGGATGGCCTCCACCTCGGGCTCGTCCGCGTGCTCAGCCTCGAAGGTGCTCTCGTCGCCGACACCCGGCCCCATCAAGTAGACCAAGAAGGGCCGACGCCAGTCCTCGCGCTGCGGATTGAATCCCACCAGGGCTGTGAGCTCCTCGTCCGCGATGGTGTTGCCGAGGAGTGGAAGCGGGAACGGCTTTCGCCAGTCCTTCTCTCGCCTGTCCTCGACGCCCAGTCGCTCTGCGGGCACGTTGACGTCGAAGAACCCGGGCCGCTTCTCGGCGAAGTGGGAGGAAAGCCCCACCATCAACGCGCGGAACTCCCGCAGCGCAGCCGCGGAGAGCGGCTCCGCCAACTCGATCACCAACGTCGGGCCAGACATGCCAGGGAGCCTAGTTTGATCGGCTCCGCGACCGCTCAAATTCTCCCCACACCGAGTCCAGCCGGTCCGAGCACCGACGCCGCCAACCCGGCGAACCTAAGCGGTCAGAGCACTAGCGCCATCGGGTACGAAAACCGCCTGGGGTGTCGCCGGTCTCGCGGGTGAAGAACTTCCCGAAGTTGGCGGGTTCGGAGAATCCGAGCATCCGGCCGATCGCGGCGACTGGCAGGTCGGTGTGCACGAGCAGGCGCTGCGCCTCCAGAGCGGCGCGGGCGTCGATGAGTTCTTTGGCAGTGCGGCCGGTGGCGGCTTGGCAGGCTGGGGTCAGGGTGCGTCCCACTGGCACATCCGCACCTCGGGCCCAGGCCACGGCACACTGCTCGAACAGCTGCGCCGCGGCATCACTGACGCGTTCGCCCAGCCGGTGTCCTTCGCCCACGTCCCCTCGGGCACCGACTTCATCACCGCCGGCGTCCCGCTGAACGCGAGCGTCAAGCTGTACTTCAAGAACACGCCGGCCGACCGCATCGCGGCGTACATCGTGCAGCGGAAGCTCAACGACCTTTAAGCAACCACCAAGATTCACAGGGTCGATCGCTGACCTGCAATGACACAACCCTGGATTCGCATGCTGAGCGAACCGACGCGCTGGCGAAGCTGTGGACGCTGGTCACCCACGCCGGTGCGGCACACGCCGGTGCGGTACACGCCGCCGTCACAGCGAGCGGGCACGCCGCAGCCGGCCGGTCGGCGTCGATGACCAGGGCGTTTTCACCCGCGGCCAGCCGGGCGGCGGCGACGTTCTCCGAATCCTGCACCGCGGCCACGACGGTGGGGCTCGGGCCGCTCCATGTCCGGCTGTTCAGCAGCAGCAGGATTTTGATGACATTGGTGTCGTTGTCGTCACCGACCGGCGGCAGCACCATGATCGACTTGGCGGTGTCTGGGCTGACCAGCTCCAGGTCCGTCCGCACGAGAGGGTTGCCCGAGCGGCAGATGACGCGGGTGTGGCCGGTGTCGGGGATCCGGGAGCGAATCGCGTCGTCCATGTCGACCTTGTCCTCATCGGCGAGGACGACCACGCATGAGCGGCGTTCGCTCTGGTTCGCCTCGACCAGCTCCGCGATCACCGTGAAGACCTGGTCCGACCAGCCCAGCACGATCGTGTGCCCGCGCTCGATCAGCCGGGACCGGCCTTTGCGCAGCTCCTGGATCCGGTGATCCAGGCCTGTGGTCAGGACACCGATGAGCGCACTGACGATGAAGATCCCGCCGATGGTCACCGTCAGCATCAGGGCCAGGAACACCGGCCCGCCGGTGTCTGCGCCCATGGTTCCCGGGTCCAGGGCGCGCAGCAGACTCATCCAGGCCACGCCACGCCAGCCGCCGTTGTGTTCGGCCTCGGTGTTGGTGAGCGCCACCACCAGGGCGGTGACCATCGCGATGAGCACGACCGAGGCCAGCGCGAGCCAACTGATCAGTGCCGGCGTTCCACGGTCCATCGTGCCGTCGAACCAGTACCGAAACCGCTCCCGCAGTCTGCCGCGCCCCACGCCAGCCCCCTGACATTCCTGTTGCCGAGCCCGTTGCCCGGGCACGCTCATGAGCAGCGCCGTTGCCGGTGCTCACCGGCCTCGCCCGCGCCGAGCAGGCCGTGGAGAAGATCACCCCTCCGCCCTCCAGCGGTTCCGGCGCCGCCGTTGGTGCCGCACGCCAAGTCAACGACAGCGCTGTACCCTCCACCACCAGGCTCGGGAAGCACTCGGGGAGCGCGTTAAAGCAGAGGCCAGCTGGCAACCAACGCTGGCGGCCTGGTGTGACACATGAACCACAGCTCCTCCCGACGGAAGTCAAGGAGAACCGCCCCTGGATTCGGGCTAAGGCGACCGTCCGTCGGCTCGCCGCCCTCACCATCGCCAATGCGCCGGCCGCTTTTACCTTTCACGTTCGACGGCTCGGTGCACGGGGCAACGAGTCAGGGGTGATGTGGAAAGGCTCGTCCGCGGCGGTTCCGTTGACGCCGGTCAGGATCTGGATGGTGCTGTCCACATCGGGGGTGTGGGGGCTTCAACCACTGTCGGCCGACTGGGCAGCGAGGCCATCCGCTCCTCGGTAGCACCGTTGTGCCCCTGAACTTTCCTGCTGTGCGGTTTAAAGGGTACGAGTCCCCTGATCGCATGAAAGTAGATACCAGAAAATCAATGAATCGTTACGGCTGCGCTACTTTTCTCAAGTGTGCCGCACTCCTAACCAACAAACGGAGCACAGCAATTTCACTGCACAAAGCAATTGTGTTGTTTCACCTTGCGTAGCGGGTTCCAAGCGGCCTGGCCGTTCCTGAGGCCCCTTCGCCCCGTGGCGCACTGGCGGAGTGGATGAGCGATGACGGCCACAGCAGCCCCGCAGCTTCCTGAACAGCCCGCGCAGACGGGTGGGCAGAAGCAGTCGGGTTTGCGTCGGACCGGCATCTCCGACGAGCACGAGCCCGGCCGGAACGTACGGGTTCATGGGCATCAATGACCAGGCGGTCAATCTCCTACCTGGTCAGCACCTACTGCTCAGCGGCCGTTCTCGTCCCCGAGGCGCCGGAAGTCCTGGGGCTGGAGAACGTCGAGGTCTACCGCAGGTCGTCCTAACACCGGCGGTATCCAGCGCTGGTCGCAGCACTCAGCATCCCCCAGAGAACGGAGACGAGAACCGGTGTCACTGCTTTCCCGGATGACCGCGCGTACAGCCGACCCGGATGTGGCCAGGCTTGTGGCCACGCTACTCTCCCACCGCCATGGCGTCCGCGCCGTTGCCCCAGGTGCGCTGCCCGGCACCGGCAGACTCTGCGCAGCCCACCCAGCGCTGAGCGGACCGACCGGGCTGGGCACCTCCGCCGCTCGCATCGCACCCGCCCGAGCAGCCCACGGCACCTCCCCGACGGAGCCCTCCGGCTCGCCCGACAGCGACGTCCCGGAGCTGTACTGTCCGCCACCGGTCCGCGACGACCCGGAACTCGGCGAACACGTCAACAACCGCCTCGTCCAGTGGGCCGAGGAAATCGGGCTCTACGCGGGACAGACCGACCGCATCCGCGCGGTGAACATCGGGCGCATGATGATGCTGGCCCACCCCGACAGCGACGACCCGGACCGGCTACTGGTGGCCGCGAAGTGCGCCTTGGCAGAGTGGGCCACGGACGATTACTACTGCGACGACGGGGCCGCGCCGGAACCCCTCGGTGCACACCTCGGGATCGCTTACACAGCCGTCGACCCCGCTCACCCCCCGCTCCGCTACCTGCCCGAACAGGAGAAGGTCCTGCGCAAGGACCCCGTCCGGGTCGCGCTCCGCTCCGCCTTCGAGTACCTGGCCGAGATCGCGGACCATTCCCGGGTGGCGAGGCTGCGCCAGGAGGTCGCCGCCTTGTTCGTGGCCTACACCCACGAGGGCACCTGGCGCGTCCAGGAACGCATGCCAGCCGTCTGGGAGTACCTGGCGCACCGGCAGTTCAACAGCTTCCTGCCCTGCCTCGCGCTGATCGACGTCGTGGGAGAATATCGGCTCACTGAAGCCGAGTACGCCGACCCGCGAGTGCGACGCGCCGTGACGATGGCGGCCAACGCCAGCACGCTCGTCAACGACCTGTACTCGATGGGCAAGGAAGACCACGACCAGGGCGTGGAGTTCAACCTGCCCGTCGTGATCGCCGCGCACGAGCAGTGTTCCCCACCCGAAGCAGTCAAACGGAGCGTGGAGATCCACAACGAGCTGGTACGCACCTTCGAAGCGGAAGCCACCGCCCTGGCCCTCGCCGGCTCCCCTCAGCTGCGCCGCTTCCTCACGGGAGTGTGGTCATGGCTCGGCGGCAACCGCGAGTGGCACAGGGGCACTGCCCGCTACAACAACACGTGACCCCTTCCGCCCCTGCCGGCCCCGGCTGCGCGACACATCCGCCGGTGCACCCGCAAGGACCTCGTCCAGGATCAGCAGTGCCGCACCCTCTCCGGCACGTGAATCCGCCCCTGTGACGGCAAGGTCTTCACCTCCGCCCGCCAGCTCGACGTCATCCACGTCGTCCCATAGGCCAACGCATGGCGTTCTGGCGCAAGCGAGTGAGATACCGCTCTGCGCCGGAAGTTCGCCAACGACCTCACCGACCCCCAGCTGGTGGTGTCCGCGGCATCCAACCAGTCCAAGGGCGACCAGTCCCCCGACCAGTGGGCCCCACCCTTGTGCCCTACTGGTGTACCTACGTGGACCCACGTGAAGTACGTGCCCCGAGACTGCCTGGTACCAGGACAACTTCACGGCCGGGCCCGGCGGGGTTATGACCGACGACGTCGGCGTCATCGCCAGCGACCTCACTGTCCGCACCACTTCCGGTGACGACGGGCGCAGCGCCCGCAGGTCACCGTCCAATGTACTGGTACACCCTGACCGGCAGTCCCGCCGCCGTCCCGGACGGCGATATGGCCGCTTTCCACGAGGTGTGCGCCCCCGAGTTGCGGCATGCCCCGCCCCGCGCCGAACGGTGCCGATGCAGATCTAGAAGCCTCATGCCGCAGCGCTGGCCGCCGTCTCGGGGAACCGCTGTTCTCAGCACGTGCGCACCGGCTTCCTCCTCGTCGACGGCGCGGCCGACCCCCGCTTCCTCCCCCTGATGCGTAGGCCGGACCCGCCTCCAGGGCGCTCGTCGACGCCGCGTACCGGGCTGTCGAAGCAGCTCAGATACTCCTGTGGGCCGCCCGGGGCCATGACATCCGCTACCTCGTACGAGCCGGCAGCTACCTCAACGCCTCCGCCTACGGCACCGCCCGCGTGATCGACCGTCACGTCGTCCTCGCAGGTTTCGACGATCACCAGGGCCAGGAACCTCGAGAACCCATCTCTGAACCTGAGCAGCATAGAAGGATGGAGCCATGAGCATGCAGATGAACGACCGTGAATGGTCGATGTTCATGAACAAAGCCCTCGGCAGCAACGTCTCCGAAGAAGGGTTGCTCATCGACCTCGATACACAGCAGGACGCTACGACGTGGGTCACTCCGCCTGAGACCGAGCACGACTGATCAGACGGCAATACGTGAACAGTTTGAGGTTCAGAGATGGGTTTTGAAAGCCTGTCTCTGCTGAACTGGCTCCGTACGCGAGAAGGAACAGCAGATGTTCACCACTTGGGGAGGTGGTCCCTGGGGCTGTGGCGTTCGAATTGTTCACGAGTTGCGGCAGCACTGGTTGCCGGTGCTCAGTGGCGGTACGCGGTTGTCGCGATCTCGATGAAGGATCGGAGCAACGGGTTGGTGTCACCCTCGTTCCACACCGCCACCACTCGGCTCGGCGGCATGTCGATCAGCGGCACCACGGCCAGCTCCGCAGGCAGGTCGTGTCCGAGCGGGGCCAGGCCGACCGTGCCGTTCCACAGCACGGCCTGCAGGCATTCCTGGACGGCGCGCACCACTGGTCCCTGGCGCGGTCTGCCACCGTTCCAGTACGACTGCCAGATGGGGTCGGTGCCCTGCGGGAACTGGAACCAGCGGCGGTCGCTCAGTTCGGCCAGCCGCAGCTCGTCGCGTCGGGCCAGCGGATCGTCGGCGCGCAGCACCACGCCGATCGGATCGGTCCGCAGCGCACGCACCGTCAGGGCAGTCACGTCGAACGGCGCCCGAGTCAGCGCGACGTCAACCAGTCCGGCGCGCAGCCCGCAGGTTGGGTCGGTCAAATCGGTGTCGCGGATGCGGATGTCGATGCCGGGGTGGTGTCGGCGGTAGGCGGCGGCCAGCCTGGCCACTCCCGGGTCGGTGCCGTCGCCCAGGATGCCGATGGTGATGGTCGCGACGCCAGCCGCCGCGCTCACGCGTACCCGGACGCGGTCGGCACGGTCGAGTAGGGCCCGCGCCTCGTCGAGCAGCACTGTGCCCACCGGAGTGAGCGTGACGCCGGCAGGCGAGCGGGCGAAGAGCAAGGCTCCGACATCGACCTCCAACTGCTTGATCGCCCGGCTCAGCGGCGGCTGACTCATGTGCAGCCGGGAGGCGGCCCGGCCGAAGTGGAGTTCCTCGGCGACCGCTACGAAGTAGCGCAGGGTACGTAGCTCCACGCTGCAACGATACCCACGAGGTATCGGCGATGCGGGACAGGTCTTGGACAGCCCTGGGGACCCGGCGGTGAACTCGTGAGCATGACCGAAGAAGCGAAGACCAGCGAGCCGCAGGCCCATCCCGCTGTATCGGTGATGGGTCCCGGCGATGGCGAGTTGATCGTTCTGGGTACTACGCGCATGCGGGTTCTGGAGGACGGCAGCCACACCGGGCACCGCCTCGCGATCGCCGAGTCCGTCCTCGCCCCGCACACCCAGGGACCGCCGCAGCACCGCCACGCCCGACACGACGAGGGCTTCTACGTCCTGTCCGGCACCGTGCGGTTCACCGTGGGGGACGAGGATCACGACGCCGCCACGGGCACGCTCGTGATGGTTCCGCCCGGTACCCCGCACACCTTCGCCAACCTGACCGACCAACCCGCCGTCATGCTCAGCACATTCACCCCCGATCTGTACGTGCAGTATTTCCGGGACCTCCAGGAAGCACTCGCCGACGGCCGGCCGCTGACGCCACAGGCCAACATCGACGCGATGAGCCGCTACGCGACCGAGCCCGCCACAGACCTCGCCTGAAGCCGACGGCACAGCACGGCACGGCCACCTTCCTTACGACCGGCAGGACAGTGGTGTTGCCACCTTTCGGTATCCGGTCCCTCGGATGACGGCCCGGGCCATGACCAGTGGCTCTTCTGGTAAGCGACGCAATCAACGGGTCTCCGTGAGCCGGTGGCCCATGAACGGGAATCATGGACATCACCTATTGGATCGTCGCGGGACTGCTCGCCGTCTTCTACGTCTACGCCGGCACGCTGAAGGTGATCCGCAGCCGCGATCAACTCCGACCGATGATGGCCTGGGTCGACCGCATACCCCTGCCTGCCCTCAGGGCGCTGGGGGCGGTCGAAATACTTGGCGCGACCGGCCTGATCCTGCCGCCGCTGACCGGTATCGCTCCCTCGCTGGCGACGGCCGCGGCCATCGGCTTCGTACTCCTGCAGACCGGCGCGATCGCCGTCCACCTGACTGGCGAAGACCGCCGGATCGCACTCAGCGCCGGGCTCACCGTTACTGCGGCCGTGGCCATCTGGCTGACCACCCGGCTGTGATCGAGCCCAGTCCTCGACTGGTGGATGCGACTACAGGACCGGTCGCCCTACGGCCGCTGGCCTTTCTCAGGTTCTGGCTCAAACTTCTGTGACGCGGCCACGCCGAGTGACGGCTGAGCTTCTCCGCTACGCCACATGAACGCACCTCCGAGCCCCGAGACGCTTTTCCCTGCAGAGTAGGAGCGGAGCCTGTCCGGGACCCATCGCACGTCGTCCCGGGCGGGCCACAAGCCGTTGGGCGTGAGCCGTCGGCACCTGCCGTCAGGTCGGCGGGGCAGGACCTGGTGGCCGGGGTCGAGCCAGGTGTCGTAGTGGTCGGGGGTGAGTGCGAGCGGCATGCGGGGGTGCACGCGGCCGGCGGCGTCGGTGGCCTCGGTGGTGATGATGGTGCAGGTCATCAGCCAGGCTGTGGGGTCGTCGTCCTGTTTGACCTCTGGGTTGCGCCAGTACTCGTACAGCCCGGCGAGCGCCATCACCTGGTCGTCCTCGGGGTGGATGAAGAACGGCTGCTTGCGGGTCTTGCCTGTTGCGGGGTCCTTGGCCTGCTGCCACTCGTAGAAGCCGTCGGCCGGCAGCAGGCAGCGGCGCTTGAGGAACGCGCGACGGAAGGCGGGTTTTTCGTGCACGGTCTCCACGCGGGCGTTGATCATCCGAGCGCCGATCTTGAGGTCCTTGGCCCACGACGGCACCAGGCCCAGCGCAGCGGCCGCAGTTCCCTGCCCGCCTCCCCGGCGTCGTCGCACTCGCGCGGGGTGCGCTCTAGAACTTGAGCGTCCGGATCGGTGAGCCCCAAGCCGCAGCAGCCGTTTGGATGAGACCGGCCGCCGCCAAGCCCGTCAACGCCTTCTTCATCTCGGTACCTCCGTCGTCACCGGCGGCTCCGGCAGCCACCGTACGATCACGGAATGTAACTCTATGAAAGCGTAGAAACGATCTGCCCTCCCCATCACCACCACACCAGGTGATCCACAACCGGACACCGGCCGAAACCCGCTCCCTCGGCCTGCCCGGTGAAACGCCGGATAGGCGGCACCCCACAGAGGTGTACGGCCAACAACACACGGCCAATACCCTGGTCCGGGAACGGCCGGGCCGGCGCCGGCGCCCGGTTATGGGCGCTGGATCGTCCCATCGGCCGAGATGTGGGCGGCCTGGGAGCCGAAGTCCTCCTCCGACACGCTGGAGACGAGATCGATCGCCTCACCGCCCGGCTCCGGTGTGCCGGGCTCCACGATCCGGGTCGGGCGCAGGCGCCCGGACACATAGGTGCCGTCGGAGCGGAGGGTCAGTTGCAGCACGCCGCTGGTGGAGAGTGTGCCGCCGAGGCCGAGCACCTTGTAGCCGGAGAAGTTCCCCAGGCTGTAGGCGATCAGTCGGCCCTTGTAGAACTCCATTCCCCGCATCACGTGCGGGCCGCTGCCCACGACGAGGTCGGCGCCGGCGTCGATCACCGCACGGCTGAAGCGGTAGCTGTCGCCGCGGTCCTCCCCAAGGAAGTACTCGGTGCCGGGTTCCACGTGGGTGCGGTCGGAGCCTTCCGCGCCGGCGTGCATCATGACGATCACGATGTCCGCCATCGTTGCGGCGCGGGCGGTGAGCCGCTTTGCGGCGGGGATGTCCGTGAGGTCGTTCGCCCCTTGGTCGGGAGCGAACCCGATCACCGCGACCCGGATGCCGTGTGGCCGCTGGACGGTGATCTGGCCCAGGCGGCCGGTGAACGGCAGGTTCACGGAGCGCAGGGCGGCGAACGTCTCGCGCCGCCCGTCGGCCCCGAAGTCGTCGATGTGATTGTTCGCCGTGTTCAGGACCGTGAACCCGGCCTTCTTGAACCAGCGGGCGTAGGACGGCGGGGCGTGGAACGCGAAGCAGTTCGGGCTGTCGTTGTCGTCGCACTTGCTGGACCCGCCGGTGGTGAGTGTGCCCTCCAGGTTCCCCAGCACCACATCGCCGGCGAGCAGGTCGTCGACGGGGTCAAAGAACGAGGCGCCGCCATCCGGCGGCAGGTCGTCCGGCAGCGAGCCCATCACGATGTCTCCCACGGCGGCGATCCGCACGTTGCCGACAGGGCGCGGCGGCGCCGGCGCACCGGACGTCGTGGTCCCGGGCTTCCGCACGTGGGCTTGGGCGGAGCCGCTGGAGGCTGCGTCCTCGGAGCCGGCGCGGAATGCGAACACCGCGACAACCGCCACGCCGGTCCCGACCAGACCGAGGGCGGACAGGCGGTGACGGCGCACGGGCTTCTGCCGCTCGCGCCGCTGCTGGGGGCACTGTTCAACGGACCTGATCATTTGCTCATGCTACGAAACGGACACCCTTCCACCACGGACGGTCATCGGCTTACGTGTTCCCGACGGCGTTTCCCCTTCGCACTCGAGCCCGGCCAGACCGTCCGCCCCGCCTGGGGCGGGGCGGGTGGCCCGGGTCGGTCGGTCGCCCGGGTCTGCCGACTACGGGTTGAAGTTGAACGTGAAGTCCGAGGTGGTCACGGTGAACTCCAGCATGAGGATCGTCCGTGAGTTCGAGTCCGAGACGTTCGAACACCACTCGAAGACCGTGTTCGGGACCGTCTCCTGGTATTTGTCCCGCCACTCGGTGCCGTCGCCCGCGTAGGCGTAGCAGTACCAGATCGGGTTGACGGCTTTTGCGTCACCGCCGTAGACGACGGCGGTCCCCCCGGGGCCGATCTTCCACCAGCCCTCCTTCAGCCAGTTGCTGCTGGCCGAACAGTTGGGCTGGTACCGCTCGACCATCGTCCAGATTTCGCGCTCGTAGTTGTTCTTGAACCTCAGCGCCACGCCGCGCCTCCTACTCCCCGCTCGGCTGCCTGCGGGCAGCCGGGCTTCCGTCGGACCGGGTCAGAGCGTTCTTCGGGCTCGAATTGTCCGTCCCGCCGGGCTGAGCGCCGGACCGGCCCGCTGCGATGGCACGCTCCAGTGCCTCTTCGTCCGCATCGGTTTTCGGATCGACCGCCTCGGCAGCCTCCTGCGACATGGGACCTCCTATCTCCGTCGGTCAGGTGCGCAGGAGAGGTTCCCGGGAGAAGGCGCGGCGTACCGCAGCGGGTGGGGAGGTGCCCCGTACGGGGCGTCGGCGCAGGACCTGATCAGCCTAACCAGCCTGCTGCCGCCCGGTATTCGAGAAGCGCACCTGTCCGAGCCCGGCCTGCTCGTCATCGACGTGGCGGGCCGTGACGATGCCACCGTCTTTGCCTTCCAGACCGCGATCGCCCGCCTGTGGGGCACCTCGACCGCCGAGCACACCACCCGGGACGTCGGCCAGCCCGGTGTTCGGCTGCGGATGTACACCGATCTGCGGCAGGTCATCAAGGAGGGCGCGCCGACGGAGCCGGAGTCGACGGCCACGTAGAAAGGCGTTGTCCGCCACCACGGGGGGAGTGGCGGACCCGCCTGCGTCCACGGTGCCACACCCGTCCACGGCGTGCGCGGGACCGCACGCTCTTCGGTGACCCGGCCGCTGACTGGACCATTCGCATGGCCGGCGCCAAGCAGGACGAGCGGACCGCTTTCTGGGACACCTAGGGCCCGCGTGACGCTTCCTCGGCTGGCGCCTGGCGCTCGCTCGTGTACGAGGCGCGCCATCTGTGCGCGATCCGGCTGGAGCGGCATCGGCTGGAAAACGGAGAGGGTCGGCGTTGATCGCTCCTCCCGCGCCGGGTGAATCCTCGTGACTTGGCCGTGGCGGCCGCCCCCGGTCCCGAGCTCGGTCAAAGCCGCCGTCATCCTCAACACCGGCCGCGGCGCACCCGTACGCATGCCCCACCGTAATCTCCAGCGCCTGTGCCACACGATGCCCGGCCTGCACGACCTGCTGCCCCTCTACCGATGCCTACGCAAGGACAACGACGTGATCCGCCTCGACGCCGGTCTCATCAAGGACCTCGGCGGCAACCCCGACCTGGCACGCGCGTCCTTCGACTTCCACAATAGCCAGCACAACGTCGCACTCCCCGACCACAGCAGCCTGGTCGGCACCCGCCAGGCAACCTGGCAGAGCCTGACCCTGACCAACGGCAAGGCGAAAGCCCACTTCGACGGTCCCCGGCACAACAGCGACAGCTCCCTCATCCGGGACAACGACGGCAAGATCACCTACTTCCCCGTCCAGGGCGACGGCACCGTCTACCGCGACTCCGCAGCACGCAGCAAACACCTGTCCACCGTACCGATCCAACACGGCGACCTGGCCCGCGCCGAAGCCAGCCTCAACGCAGTGATCGACATCCTCCTCGAAGAGGAACCACAAGGCTCACCCCTCGGCGAGCCCGGATGCGGCATCTCAACGCCCGACCTCGTAGAGGCCGGCCAAACTTGGCACGCCATTGCCGAAAACGTCGACTCGTTCCACGGACTTACTGCAAACACCCGACAGCAACAATCACCTCAGAGGTACCGGGCCTTTACCGTGTCGCCTTCCATACCCGAGACGGTCACGCCGTCAGCCAACTCGTTCTCGTTGGCGACCCAGGGCTGGAGAGTCTGGAGATCGATTAGCGGCCGCGGCTGCCTGCGTCCGGGTACGCACGCAGCCCCGAGAGGCGGTCGGCGACTGGTGAGCGCCCCGGCGCACGACAACGTTCCGTCCCTGTCCGACAATGATCGTGACACGGCCAAGAGGGTCGGACGGGGGATGCGTTGGCGACGGGTACGAAGCGGGCCGGGAGGAAGCGGGCGGCCGATTTGGAATATCCCCGCCGCCCAGTGCTGACCGCATTGTCGGTCCCGGCCGCCGCGCTACTGCCCGCCGTTGGCGGGGTCTTGGGACCGTTGCGCTGGATGCTGGTGCCCTCGATCGTGTTGTGTCTGGTTGGCGTCGTCTGGCTGCTGGTTGCAGTGATGTCCCTGTCTCCTTCCGCCGTTCTGCGGGGGGTGGCCCTAGCGCTGATGTTCGCGCCGATGATCGCCACGCCGCTGTTCGCCATGCAGGCGTCCCAGGCCCTTGTCCTGCAGACACGAGGGGTATCGCGGCCGGCCGTCATCACACGGATCGAGGTCCACCACGGGAAGTCGACCACGTATGACTGCACGGTCCGCTACGACGGTTCTGCCAAGCCGACCGCCGATGCCATCCCATGCGGTGCGGACGACCGGGTCGGCGACCGCGTACAGGTAGTGCGGGACCCCGGAGGGCTGGTCGATCCGGAATTCGACAGTCGAGTGCGTGCCGCCCAGGCCGATGTCGCGCTGACCGTCGTCTCGGAGATTGCCCTGATGGTCTTCTCGGTCTCGGCCGTCGCAGTCGGCGCGGTCATCCACATCGCCGGCCAGCGGCGTGCGGCCACCAACTACCCCGCCAAAGGAGACGCTCAGACCCTCCAGCTCGGGCACCCATCGGCCAGTTGAAGTACTCCATACCGTGTTGGCAGGTCGTTGCCGGTCCTTCGTGCCCTCGGTAGACCAGGGGCCCGGGTATGGCTGAAAGCACTCATGCAGCGGTCGCGGCTTGACTGGTTGGCCGTCCGACGCCCCCGGGAGGTCACTGCTACTCATTGGGACGAGCCAACCGAAATCGCTTCGTAAGAACACCCTTGCTTTCCGCGGAACCCCAGCACCCTCATACAGGACGGGTGTCGCGGTCGAGCCGGTGCCGGATCGACCGCGACCCGTGCAGCATTCAGTACTGCTCGGTCTCGATAAAACCCGCGTCCGCGTCGTCGTCGGCGCCGAAGGCACCCGCCGCAGCGGTCGGGTCGAATCCGGGCGGGCTGTCCTTGAAGGCCAGGCCCATGCCGGCCAGCTTCGCCTTTACCTCGTCGATGGACTTCGCACCGAAGTTGCGGATGTCCAGCAGGTCGGCCTCGGAACGGGCGACGAGCTCACCCACGGAGTGGATGCCCTCACGCTTGAGGCAGTTGTAGGAGCGGACCGTGAGCTCCAGCTCCTCGATCGGCAGCGCGAGGTCGGCGGCCAGGGCGGCGTCCGTGGGGGACGGGCCCATGTCGATGCCCTCGGCGTCGATGTTCAGCTCGCGGGCGAGACCGAACAGCTCGACCAGGGTCTTACCGGCCGACGCCATGGCGTCACGCGGACGCATCGCCTGCTTGGTCTCGACGTCGACGATCAGCTTGTCGAAGTCGGTGCGCTGCTCGACACGGGTCGCCTCGACCTTGTACGTGACCTTCAGCACCGGCGAGTAGATGGAGTCGACCGGGATACGGCCGATCTCCTGGCCCACCTGCTTGTTCTGCACGGCGGAGACGTAACCGCGACCGCGCTCGACCGTGAGCTCCATCTCCAGCTTGCCCTTGCCATTGAGCGTGGCGAGGACCAGGTCGGGGTTGTGCACCTCGACACCGGCCGGGGGCGCGATGTCGGCGGCGGTGACCAGACCCGGACCCTGCTTGCGCAGGTACATCACGACCGGCTCGTCGTGCTCCGAGGAGACGACCAGCTGCTTGATGTTGAGGATCAGGTCGGTGACGTCCTCCTTGACGCCCGGCACGGTGGTGAACTCGTGCAGGACGCCGTCGATGCGGATGCTGGTGACAGCGGCACCGGGGATCGACGACAGGAGGGTGCGGCGCAGGGAGTTACCGAGGGTGTAGCCGAAGCCCGGCTCCAGCGGCTCGATCACGAACCGGGAACGGAACTCGTCGACGACCTCTTCGGTCAACGAAGGACGCTGAGCAATCAGCACGAGGTATTACCTCCAGTATTCGGCGCCCGCTATCTGACGCCATAGACACCCCGAGGATATGCGCCTTGCTCCCTCCTGGGACGCCGAACCGCCTGACCTCGCGCGCCTGCCAGCCGGACGGCAGACACAAAAGGGAACGGACCATCCCCGCGGGTGCAGGGAGCACGTTGTCGGTCATCGCCCGTCCCAGTAGTCGAGCGTGGCTGAGGTTCACGGCCGCGTACCGAAGTCGCACGGTTGCCGTCGATTCCCACCGCGTCCGCTCACACACCACCTCCCGCGCCGCAATCTCTACCGTCACCGGCAGCCCGAACACAGCCCCGGACACCTCCACGCGCCGCGCACACTAGCGGCCCCAGCACCGGCACACCCTCAAGCCGCGCCTCGTTGAACAGGGCGGTGCTGGCGAACTGCGCCTCGGCGAACCCGGCGTAGTTGGAGAACTGCGCCCCGACGAAGTCAGCGTCACCGGAGAACCGCGCCTCGTCGAACTCGGCGTCACCGGAGAACCGCGCCCCGGCGAAGTCAGCGTTGCCGGAGAACCGCGCCTTGTCGAACCGGGCGTCCCGAAAGTGGGCGGTGTGGGTGGCGGGATCGCTGAGGGCGGCGAGGAGGGCGGCGAGTAGTCCTTCGGTGAAGGGGGTGCCACGGTGGTCGATGTCGACGCCAGGGGTCAAGCTCGCCAGGTAGGCGTTGCGATCCGAGTCGCTGAGGTGGGCCAGGCACACGGTATGGCCGGGGGCGTGAAGGCCGCGGCAGCCGACCGGATCGGTGGCCGGATTTGCGCCATGCCCGCAGTGCGGCCAGTGCGGCGGTGGGGATGTGCTCACGGGGCGGCTCCATGGGAGTGTCTGGCAGCGGGCGGTCAGAGGCAGAGCGAGAACTGCGAGCTGGGACTGCGTCAGCCCTTGCCCGAGCGGAAGACGCTGCACGCCGTGTAGGGGGTTCTCGTCGGTTTCCCCGCGGTGGTGACCGGCCTGGTAGGCGGTCCAGGCATCTGCATCCTGACGGCGGGACTGTGAGAGCGCCCCGTCAACGTGCCTCACGTGCCAGAAGCATTCATTTCACCTCCGGCCTGCACGAAAGTTTCGGCAACCCCAGATAACCGCCGAGGCGCCTGCGGGGGATTCGAGCCGCTCGATAGCACCGGAGGCGGGTTACACGGCGGGTCCGTGGGCCCCCCTCCCCTCCCCTGCCTCAGCTCCGGTGGTGCACCACGCCTCGCGCCCGTTCTCGTTCCCGGGGCGGGGACCGGTGGTGCAACGGCCGGCCCGGATCGGCCTACGCGGGCGCGGGCTCCCCGGAGAGCGGGGCTGGCACGGCGCTCAAGGCTGTCCCGTCGGCCGGCTCGGACGCAGGGTCGCCGGGCGCTGGCGTCCTGGGCGTGAATATGGTGCCCCGGCCCTCTGTCGGGACTCCCGTGAGTTCCTTCTGCTCGACCCACCATCTTCTGACCTGCGGCACTGGTGAGCGGGGGTTCACTCGATCGCCTGGAGACTTCGACGTTGCGCCGAGATTCCTGACGTTCTTGACCGGGTGTCACGAAGGACCGCATCCGGCCGAGATCTGGGCTTTCGTCATCCAGGGCTCGTTCGGATAGAGAAGCAGGTCGGAGCGATCAAGCTGCGTACCTTCCTCTCTCGTGGATGCCGTCCGCGTGGTAGCCGATAAGGCGCCTGTACGGTCGATGGACCAGGCACGCCCTGCAGGGTCTTGGAACCTGAGTTGGAGGTCAGCTAGGTCGTCGCCGGAAAGGGACAGGTTGGGAAGTTTCTCGTGCATCCCGTCAATCAGAAAACGAAAGGGAATCCAGACTTGCTTGCAAGGCTCCGGGCCTTGCAGATCCCACCACACGTGCTTCGAGGGGAGCACAAGACGCATGGGCATGAAGTGCGTGCTGCCGTTCGCGACCGCCGCCTGGTCCCCTGTCCGATAGAAGCCGACTTCGTTCGCGTAAAGACGCTCCCGGTCCTGCACCCGGTCCTGCTCTTCTGCGGTATCCCTGTCATCACTCCGGAACGTCAGGTACAGGGTGGCGCCAGCAATGATCAGCGTGAGAAGGGCTACGAGTGCCCGGCCGGCGGCGAGGAGGGGCGGGGGGATTGCCTGTGTCCCACTGGACGGGGTGCTGCCGTCACCGGTGGTCGGCGACGGAGTGCTGCCGTCACCGGTGGTCGGGACGGAGTCCGGTGGGTTGCTGTTCGGTGGGTCCTCAGCCATGGACAGCAGGCTAGAGATGATTTTCAGTCGGCATAGGTGAACCCGTGGGTAGCTGAAGGTCGAAGCCCTTCACCGCACGGCCACGCGTCCGTGCGCCGCTTGCACCACCGCGCTGCCTTCTGCCACGGCCAGTACCTCCATCACCTCGGTCAACATCCGGTTCCCCCATGGTGTCGTGCAGTGCGTGCCAGCCTGTCTGAGATCGTAGGGCCCCACCAGCGCGCACATATCTGTGCCCGATACGCGCTCGGCGACCATCATCTGGTTCCCGCCTGGCACCGCATCGGCGGTGGACGATGCGCGAGGACGGCCTGGAGAAACTGGCCCTTCCCCACGGGGAGAGCGACTGCATCGCCACTCGGTGGTCATCGAGGCCGACGGTACCTGGAGCCGATACTCCCCCGGAGACCACACACGGTGACAGGGCACCCATCGGCACGAAGGAACACGCGACACCTCAACATGCGGCCTTACCAGTCCCGAGGTCGTAGACGAACTCCTTGTCACCGTTCTTCACCGTGCGGCCCACCACGGCCCGCGGCGGGGCTGCCGCGAGCAGGAGGCCTGCCTCCCGGTCGGCGGCGATCTGCACGGACTGCTCCCACGCGAGCTGGGCGCGCTCCAGGAGTTCCTCGTCGTCCTCGTCGACGGTTCGCAGCCCGGCCAGCAGGCGGCGCATGGTTGCATCAAGGCAGTGCACGAACTGAGCGGACGGCCGGCTGCCTTTTTCGCGGGGCAGCGGATCGCCGCCGGCAGCGATCCGCAGATCGTTGTTGAGACCGTCCAGGGCACGGGCGACCTGGTCCGCCTGTGCCACGCACTCCAGCAGGGCTTCACGCAGCCAGTCGTCCTGAGCGAGCAGGGCTTTCACCGGCAGGGGCAGGTCGTCGCCGATGGCGTTCTCCACCACGGCGGACTGTAACTGGCTGTGGTCGCTGGAGATCCAGTCCGCCATCACGATCAGGCCCGACAGCGCCAGCTGCTCGCCCTTACGCAGCGAGCCCACCGGCCGCACGTCCGCCAGATCCTGAAAACCGACCGCACGTGTGAAGACATCCACGACCGCCCGCTGGGCCTCCTCCCATGCAGCGCCCCGCCCCTGGGCTCCTCGCGGCGGGCTGAGCGCAGCAGCCGACGGGAATGTGCCGTGGTGTCCGGCGACCAGCGGCCACACCCACCCGGCGGCCTCCTGGCCACCCCACTCCGCAACCAGCCGCGGCAACAGCAGCACGGCGCCGGCCACGTCATGACGCCACCGCTTGTACCGGCCCGTCGGTAGCCGCCCCGCCGCCAGCCCCGCCGCCAGAACCGGCGCCGCCTCAAGAGCGTCCGCGGCCTGGAACGCCGGGCATGCCTTCCCGCAGTCGTGGATGCCACATACCCACATGAACCACAGCCAGCCCCGGCCACCGCTGATTTGTCGTCCCCGCGCCCGCGGGGGTTGCTCGAACCTTCGGGCCTGGGACTCCATCACCACCACGTCGTCCCCGCGCCTGCGGGGATGATCCCATCTGGGCGGGTGACATCGGCGCCTACGAAGGGCGCCCCCAGCGCGTGCTCCGGGGAGTACCACCCGCGCGGCCGGCGGGGCCGGCCCGCGCCGTCCGGCGCTGCGACTGCCGGCCGTGTGGGATCAGCGGCAGGTGTAGGCGAAGGACGCGGACGCCGTGTGCCGGCCGGGGGACTCGATGACCAGCCGCGCGGTCGCCTTGCCGGTTCCCCTGCCGTGGAAGGTCCACAGCAGGCGGAGGCTCGCCTCGTCCTCCCCCCTGGCCAGCCGTTCCTCGCGTGGGCCCGAGGAGGTGCCGTCGCTGCGGTTCCACTCGTAGGTGAACGTGCCGGCCGCCCCGTTGGTTCTCACCACCGCCACCACCTCGGCTGTTCCACCGCATCCGAGAACACTGCCCGTCCGCGCCGTCACCTGGGTGATCCGCAGGTCCGCCGTGTGCCGTTGCCAGAACAACCAGGCCAGCACGATGGCCAGGACGGCCGCCGCCAGGCGGTATCTGCGGAGCCTGTGCAGGAGGCCGCGGGCCTCCTGCGGGCTCCTGTGCTTCGCCGGGCGGTGCCAGACGTCGACGGCGGTGTCCGTCAGTCCCAGGGGCGGGACGCCCGGTCCGAAGTGCAGGACGTCGGACTCGGGCGCGGGCTTGGGCTTGGGCTCGGGAGCGGACTCGAACTCGGGCTCGGGCTCGGGCTCGGCGCTGCTCCAGTGGGCGTCGAGGACGGTCGGAACGTAGGTGGCGTCGTCGACGTCCCTGATGGTCTGTTGCACGTCCGGGTCCTGCAGGGTCGGCTTCACGTCGGGATCCGGTAACTTCCATGGCCTCACCGGGCGCTCGCCCCGGTCCGTCATCCTCGCCCCTCCGTTCGGCTCGCTCTCACAGACCCCGGTGGACCGGCATCACAGGGGCTCGCCCTTCACGACCACCGGAACCCCTTGCCGCGGGGTCACAGCCGACGGCGAGGTCGAACCGGTGCCGGTGCCTCCGGTGGAGTCGCCGGAGCCGGTGCCGCTCTGGGTGGTGGTGCCGTTCTGGGTGCTGGTGCTGAGCGACAGCGTTCCGGAGACGAGGCCCGAGCCGCCGGGCGAACCGGCACCGGCGCTGGTGCCACTGCCGGTGCCCCCGTCCTTGCCGGACCCGGTGCCTCCCGCCGACCCGGGATGGCCGCCGGTCCCCACGCCTGAGTGGCCGTGACCTGTGCCCCTGGCCGCGTTTCCTTCGGTGGTGCCACCCTCCTCGGATCCGGCGTGGCCTGTGGTCCCTGTGCGGGAGTCCACGCCCCCGCCACCGCCGGTGTGGCCGGTGCCCGTGGTGTCCGTCCCGCCGTTCCCCTCGCCAGTGTGCCCGTCACCGGTGTTCCCCACGTCGGTGTTCCCCACGTCGGTGTTCCCGTCGCCACCGTTCCCGTCGTCGTGGGAGTCCGTGTCGCTGTGGTCGGTCCCCTTCTCCGTGGTGGTGTTCTCGTGAGTGTGGTCGGTGTCGGTCCGGGTGCCGGTGTCCTTGTGGCCTTGAGTGTCGGTGTCGCCGCTGCGGGTCCCGTCCTGTGGGCCGGTGCCGCCGTCGGTCTTCGTCCCGGTGTCGCCGTGCCCGCTGTCCTTGTCCTTGTCCGTGCCGGAGCCGGTAACACCCGTGTGTGTCCTGGAGTCCGTGCCGCCGTCCCCGGCCGCACCGCCGGAACCCGCGCCGGAACCGGTGTCGCCATCGGCGGGCGCGATGCCGGCGCCGCTGTCTGTGCGGCCGTCGCCGTCCTGGGCGCCGGAAGAAGCAGCCCTGTCGGAGTCCGAGGCCGACGCGGCCGGGTGGCTCCGCCCGGTGCCCCGCGTCCCCTTCGCCGAACCTGTGTCCTTCGGCGCGTCGAGCCTGGTGACGGCCTGGGTGTTGGCACCGGCGTGCGCTTCGGCCCCGCCCGCCCAGCCGCTGGGCACCAGGCTCAGCAGTCCCGCCACCGCCACGGCGGCCGCCCCGGTGAGCACATCGCCCCGTCCGCGTAGCCGACTGCGGCGCCGTGCGGTCAGCACGGTCTGCGCCAGTTCGGCCGAGGAGCCGACCAGACGAGCGTCCAGGCGTGAGACGGCCAGCGGCACCAGGGCCGCCGCCACCGCGGCCAGTCGGTTCTGGCCGCGTTCCTCCCAGTCGGCTCCGTACGCGCTCTCGGCCACCCACTCCAGTTCCCGCAGGAAGTCGAGGGCGCTCGGGGGCCGCAGCGCCGGGTCCTTGGCCATGCCGCGCAGGACCAGCCCGCGTACCTCTTCCGGCACCTGGTCCACCGGCACGGGGTCCCCGACGTGCTGGCGCTGGAAGTCCCACACTTCCGGACCAGGGAACGGGGGCACGCCGGTCAGGCACTCGTAGAGGGTGGCGGTCGCCGCGTACACGTCACCGGCCGGGGTGGCAGCCTCCGATTTCCACTGCTCCGGGGGCATGTACGCACACGTGCCACTCAGGTTCCGGTGGCGGCCGGTGCGCGTAGAAATTCCGAAGTCCACCAGCTTGGTCCGGCCGTCCCAGTTCACCAGCACGTTTTCGGGCTTGTAGTCGCGGTGCACCACACCGACGCCGTGCGCGGCGGCCAGCCCGAGAAGGGATCCTTTCAGCACGACGAGGGCGGCCTCCGGGTGTGTGTGCCCCTCCTTCTTCAGCAGCGCGCGGAGCGCGGCCCCGTAGACCAGTTCCATGACGATGGCCGCGCCGTGCTCGGCTTCGACGTACTCGTACAAGCGGGTCACATGGGGCGATGTCAGGTCACTGAGGAGCCGGGCCTCCCTGCGCAAGGCGGTGCGGAATTCCTCCCTCGAACACAGTTCCTCATTCAGGTACTTGATCGCGACATTCCGGCCGGTCGCGGTATGACGGGCGATCACCACCCGGCCACTGCCGCCTTTACCGAGTTTCTTCAGGTCGATGTAGCCGGGAACGGTCCATGAATCGCCACCCTGTTTGGCTTTCCATCCGTTCCGATTGGTCGCCCCTGTCACACTTCCCCCTGGTGTTCCGTCGCACCGATACCCCCGAATGAGGCACCGATGGAATTTTTCCAGCAAGAAGAGATCCAATAAACCGAGAAATTTCACGGTTCTGCAACCGTCGGTCCCGACGTTGGTTCAATTACCCGGGGCGGGAGTCGTCCTTGTGCGAACAGGGCGTTCGTGGGCCCCCGCCTGCGGCACCGGCTGCTCTCGCCGTACCACTCGGGGGCCACCGCCTGGTCCAGGTGCACCCGAAGCCCCGGCCCTTGAACTGGGATGTCCACGACGGAGCCGACTGGCGCACCGCCGGGTCGAGCGAAGTCGAAGCGGTCCTGCTCGCCCCGCTCACGGATCCAAGTGGCGGCTGCGGACTTCATGTACAGATGGTCGGCGCTGGCCACACCTCGGGCACGGCGCCGGCAGATGTGCGGCTGGCCGTCCGGGTCCGGGTGGTGGGCAGAGTGGCAGGCCCGATCGGTGGAGAGCTTCGTGGTCAACTGGCCGCCGCAGCCGCCCAGCAGCAGACCGCACCAGAAGGTGTCGTCCGTATGAAGACGACGGAAAGCGTCCAGCTCGATCGCCTCCAACGGCAGCATCAGCGGCACCTCCGAGTCCGCACTGCCCAGCACCGCCGTCTGAATCTGCCGCCTGTCGCCCTGCGAGAAATCCCCGCCCTTCGCCCCAACTCCTCCGGCCACCAGCACAATTAGCGTTCCAGACCACAACAGCCGTACCCGCAGCGCCGTGAACGGAGCGCCGCTGCACTTCACCGTGCGGCCGCCACCGTCCGTTCTCCGGCCTGCCCCATCGCAACCCGCGGCGCGACCCGGGCCAGGTCTGCGCTGGACATCTCGCAGCCGCTCATGCCTACCCCCACGGGGCGTAGCCGAGGTTCAGGTGCCCGAAGCCGACCAGGCGGACCCCGGGGAGGGCGTCGAGGAGGTCGGCCTGGGCGGCGCGGATCGCGGCCTGAGGACAGGCGCCAAGAGTGCGGCGGGTCGTCACGACGATCACCGTACGGACAGCCGGACAACGATCGCCCGCTCTCGCAAAGGAGATCACTTTCTGACGAGTGTGGCGTCCGCCGCCACCATCACGATGGCTCGCACCTGGTCGATGATGTCCAGCCGGTTGCGCACGAACTCCGGGTCGGTGACCGTTCCGGTCGCGGGGTCGGTGTTGCCGGCGCCGAACTGCAGGATTGGGGTGTGCACATGGCCGCCGGGAAGCGTGTCATGCAGGCCCAGCCGGTCCCGGAGCAGCGTGGCCCGGTAGGCGATCTCGTTGGAAAGGTAGTTGCCGCCGCCCCCGGCGCGGGCCGTGGAGCCGGGGGTTGGGCCGTCCGGTCGTACGACGGGATCGGTGCCGCCCGCCGGGATCTCGGTCACCTCCGTGTGGTCGTACACCGGGAACCGGCCCGTGTGTGCGGCCACGATGGCGGTGTAGGGCAGTGTCGTGGTCGTCCACTGCGGTTGGCTGGCCGGATCCGTGACCGGGACAGCCTCCGTCCGAGAGACGTTGTCGTTGTCCGGGAAGCCGCCTCGCCAGGCCCCGTTGGTGCGCTCGATGTCGAACCGGCCGGCCCGGCCCTGGCTCACGGTCGTGAACAGGTCCACCTTCGGCAGGTACGGCCGCAGCGTCCGCTCCACCCTGCCATCGGCAAAGTCCTGCCAGCGCACAGGAAACACGACCGTCTCGATCCGCGCGGGCCCCGCCGCGGTCTCGACGACCGTACCGTCGAGCGCGAGCGCGGTCGCCCCGGACGGGTTGGAGATACGGATGTCCCGGTCGAGGGTGAAGGGATCGAACCCGGTGAGCAGGATGCGCTTCACGTGCGCATGCCCGGGATACCGGATGTCGGTCTGCCCGCGCGAGGTCCGCTCCAACTGATCCAGCAAGGTGTCCCGCTGGGCGTCCGTGATCGCAAACTCCGGCTCCCAGGTGCGCAACTCCCGTGTCATCCCCAACCGGGCCCAGTACAAGGGCCGGTCGTCGTCCCGGCTGAGATCACCGCCCGCCGGCCCCTGCCCCTGCGCCCGCGTCACGGCCCGCCGCCACAGCGCGGACCCGTCTCGTACGACGATCCGCCGGGCTTGTGTGAAAGAGTGGGTGCTGGCCAGCTCACTTGCGAACTCCGGTGCCGCGTCGTCCAATCCGGAGCGCCGGAGGATCTCCTGCGGTACGGCCCCGTCGAGCCGCAGTTCCTCGACGGTGGGCGAAGATGTCGTCGGAACGGCAGTGGCCGCCGTGGGCACGGACAGGCCGGTGACCAGGGCAAGCCCAAGGATGCCAAGTCGAACACGTATGCATTTCAAGGCGGTTCGAGTCCTTCCATCTCCGTGGGACACGTTGTGCGGCGGGCACCGGAAGTATCCCGTGGCACAAGTGATCTACGCCACGGGTCGGGCGATCTTCCCGGCCTCCGCATGCAACCCCCGCCGCGGAAACCTTGAAACTCGCACCGGAACCCCCTGCCGCTGAGCGAGGGATCGGCTGCGCCAGCCCGGGTGGTTACCGGACGGGCCAGCGGTAAGAAGATCGTGCTCACCCCTGAGTAGCCGACGACCTGAGCAGGAACATCCCGCCCCGGCGCACCCGCCCGCATCGCGATCTGGGAGGCGCTGCACGGGTCACCAGCTGTCCGGTGAACAGGCGGTGCCCCCACCGCTCAGTCGCCCGCCTGAGCGCCTCTCGCTCAAGACAGCCCCTCATAAGGGCGGCGATCATCTTCGCGTGTCCCGGCACGGTTCAACCCCACCGCCGGACCGGTCGTCCCGGATTCCTGCCCCTGCCCCGTGGTGGGGTACGGGCGGGTATTGGCCTGATGGGGTCTACCACGCCAGTGAGACTCACCTTCAGGCGACCTGCGGCGTCGTACGCGAAAGGGCCCCCTGCCGGCAAGCTGTGAGGGCCCCTTGCGTCATGCGGTGTGTCGGTTCCTGGCTACCACTGCCAGGAACCGGCCGCCCACCAGGGGATGATCCCGGCAAGCTTACGCTTCCGGGGAGCTCACGGGCGCGGGAAAGCCGGGTGCGGCGTACGGCCTCGTGTTCCGCAACGTCTTCACCGACACCTCCAACGCCACCGCCAGATCAGCCACCCCCCACACCAACCCCACACGCCCAGCCCGAATCACCGCCCTGCCCCTCCCCTACCCACGCACGACAACCCGCTACGAGAAAGCTCTAACCATCCCTCTATCACCAGCCCACGTCAGCGGCATCGCTCATGAGGAACAGCAACCTGCCCCGGCCCGGGGCCGGCCGTGGCCGGCACGGGGGAAGCCCCCTGGCGGGGGCTTCGTACGGGGCCGGGGCCGGGCCCCTGACGGGCCCCGGGACGAGGGGACCTCATGAACCGTGTCCCGCACCCGGTGGACAACAGCCGCAACGGCGGGCCCGTCAGCCGCAGCTAGTGGATCTACCGGGGCACCGGCCAGCCGTTGCCCGACATCCGCGTCGCCGACGTCCCGCCCTCGCCGCCCGGCTGGCGGGCCTTCAACGACGGCCTGATGCTGCGCGGGCCGCTGCTGGTGACCGGCCGGCCCGGCATCGGGAAGTCCACGCTGGCCTACCGCATCGCCCGCGAACTGGGCGTGGGTCGCGTCCTGCGCTGGAGGATCACCTCGCACAGCACCCTGCGCTCCGGACTGTGCGAGTACGACGCCGTCGGCCGCGCCCAGGTGCACCTGGGACGGGGCCGGGCCGCCCCGGCCGCCGACGCCGCCCCGGAGGCGGACACCCCGTCAGCGGCGCCGGAAGGCTGTACCGCGGCACGCATCGGGGACTTCGTGCGGTTCGACCCGCTGGGCACCTCCCTGCTGCCCTACGAGCTGCCCCGCGTCCTGCTCATCGACGAGCTGGACAAGAGCGACATCGACCTGCCCAACGACCTGCTCCATGTCCTGGAGAACGGCTCGTACGACATCCCGGAACTGGTCCGCCCCCGCCATCTCGAGGGCCACGCAGGGTGTTCACCGACGACCCGAACGCCACGGTCACGGTTTCGACGGCCGGGTCCGGTGCCGGGCCTTCCCGTTCGTGGTCATCACCAGCAACGGCGAACGGCAGGGCCCGTCCGCGCCCGGACCAGCACCACCAAAGCCTCAAGGCCCCCATCAGGCCTGCTCAACGGCACTACAGGTCCCTCAAGACAAAGCACACCGACCCAGGATGCACGCTATGCATGTGCGCACCCGCGCGATGCTCCGACTCCCTGTCAGCTGCCGGTGACGAACGTCCCGTTGCCAGGCTCTGCCCATAGAGTCGGACAGCGGACCGCTTCGCACTTCACGCAACGAAGAGGCCCCGGACGCTCCATGCTTGCCGGCCCGGACGCGCCCAGAGGCCCCTTCACGCAGCCACCAGAGCCACCACCGAGCAACCAGCAGAGGACACCGTGACCCCCAACGACGCTACACGCCCCCACCGACAGCGCCCCCGCACGGCACCGCGTCGCACCGGCCCGCCCGACCACAACCCCCCCGACCCACACGCGCAACGGCAGCGACGAACCCCCGCGCCGCATCAACTTCACCATTCCCATCCCCCGCGTCAGCGGAATCACAGCCCTCTCCAGCAGCGCAGTCCTCATCGAAATCGCCCGCGGTGACATCCCCCACGGCTACGTATGGCCCTCCGTCGCCCTCGCCGCACTCGGCGCCGCTTACGACCTCGGCCGCCGCGCCCTCGACCACCACCGCCCCTGACCCGGACCGCCGCACCCGGCGAAGACCCCTGACGAGACCCTCGGCGGCCGTGCACAGCACCACGCACGGCCGCCGTCGCTCGCGGTCTTCAGGGGAAAGTGCCACCACGAAACCCGAACTTCACCGGGCGCACCGCGCTGCTGGAGCTCTCGACGAGCGACCGCGGGAAGACACCACCACCTGTTGCCGGAGGCCATCCACGGCATGAGCGGCGTCGGCAAGACGCAGCTCGCCATCGAGTACGCCTACCACCATCAGCCGCGTGGTGGATCCCCACCCAGCGGCCGGACCCGACCCTCGTCGAACCCGCCCAGCGGCTCGGTCCGGTGACCAGGACCCAGGCCACCATCGCCGGTCCCGCGCTCCGCCAGGCGCTGCCCGAGGGACGGCCGCACTCCCGCTGGCTGCTCATCTGCGACAACGCCGGCCGAACAGGTCCGCCGCAACCGGCGCCGAGACCAGATGCAGGCGGATTCCCCGAGGTCGACGTGTTCACCCGCGAGCAGAGCACGGAACCACTGCACCGCTGCAGGCCGCCCCTGAGAGACGACCAGGCCGAGGCGCTCGGCGACCTGCCCCCAGCCCCGGAACAACCGGCCGCCTGGCAGGCGGAGACCGGGATGCCGCCCCCGAGTACCCGCAACTGATCCGAGAACAAGTACATAGAACTACTCAAGGTGGCCCCGCCACCGGACCACCGCCGCAGCCGCAGCCGCAGCCGCAGCCGCAGCCGCAGCCGCCAGGAACGTCTCCCCCGAACCGGCTGCCCGAGAACCACCACACAGCTCTCCACCTGCTCCAGGCCTGCGTTCTCTTCGCCCCGGACCCGATCCCCTGCTCCATCTTCTCCAGCCCGGCAACAGCAGATCCACTTCAAACCGGACGCGGCACCGAACGACCCGATGAAACCGGTACTCGCGATCACGGACGCGAACCGCTACTCGCGGGGTAAAACCGCAAAACGGATCCGCACCGACACCCACCGGGCGGCGCGGGGTACCACTCCCCCCGCCGCGCGATACAGCCCTGCACCACGATCGCCACGACCACCACTCCGGCAAGCACCACAGGGGCCAGCAACACGGCCAACGTGGCCACACTCATCTCCACCCACGCCCCCGGTCCCTGGACGGACAACAGACAGCACCCCCGGGGACAGGCCCGGGGCCGACCGTTGGCCGACATGGGGAAGCCCCCTGTCGGGGGCTTCGTGCGAAGTCGGGGCCGGGCCCCTGACGGGGGTCCGGGATCGTCGGGTGCGGGCCCGGGGCCTGTCGGCCCGGGGAGGGGTGGGGCGAGGATGCGGCGCGCCACGGCCCCGTGCCGCGTCTGCCGGACGCAAAAGGGGGGAGCCGCCCCGGGGGCGTGCACCACGGTGTCGGCCGGCGGCGGGGTGGGGGGAGTCACCAACGGACGCGTGCCAGGCCGGCTCCCACACTCCGAAGGAGCCAAACCGCCGAGCGGCAGCCGGTCATCGGCGGCGCGGGTCAGCCGCAAGATCCGACTGCCGTGCGCCCCTCGCTGTCATGATGGCCCGATGGACAACCGGGAGAGGACCGAACCTCCGCGGGTGGCCGATGAGCACGCCACGCTGACCGGCTTCCTGCAGCGCCAGCGTGACACGCTGGCCATGGCATGTGCGGGACTCACAGCCGAGCAGCTCAGAAAAAAGGCCGTGCGGCCCTCGGGTCTGTCGCTGCTCGGCCTCGTCCGACACATGGCTGACGTCGAGCGGACCTGGTTCCGGAACGTGTTGAACGGCGAACACAGCGATGTGCACTGGCCCCGAAGCGACGGCGGCGCTTTCGCCGTCGACACCGCAGACCCGTTAGAGGCATTCGCGATCTGGCACGAGGAATGCGCCCGATCCCGCGACATCGTGGATGCCGCCCACTCCCCCGACATCACCGGGCGATACGGAGACGACGTCTTCTCTCTCCGCTACATCCTCACCCACATGATCGAGGAATACGCCCGGCACAACGGCCACGCCGACCTCCTCCGCGAACGCATCAACCAAAACGCCGAACAGTAGCGGACGGCCGGGGGCCGGGCCCCTGACGGGACCCGGGACGTCAGGTGCGGACGGTGGCTGGAGCGGCCGGGTGTGGGCCGAGCGGTGGGGTCCCCGGGCACCCGCGGCGCCGCAGGGCCCCACAGCGCAGAGGTCGCCACGCCCAACAGGCGCCGTACGGCACGGGCTCCAGCGGGGCCGGCCGTTGGCCGGCACAGGGAAGTCCCCCTGACGGGGGCTCCGTGCGCGGCTGGGGCCGGGGCCCTGACGGGACCCGGGACGACCGGGGTACCGGCCCAGGGGAGCAGGCCCAGGGCCGGGGTGCCCCTTTGGTCGAGTAGGGGAAGCTGTCTGCCCGGCCGCGGTCCTGTGGAGGAAGGCTTCCTACGGACCGTGTCCCGGACCCCTGCCGGGTCCCAGGACAAGGGAGCTTCGTCAGGAACGCCGTGTGGCGGCCCGAGCTCTGCCGCGGCTGCGGCGACCAATGCCTGCGCCAGTCCACGCCGGGTGCAACGGCGCCTTCCCGGCTCTTGGAGCGACCTCAGCCCCAGAGGAATGGGCCGTCAACTCCTCCTTGGTGTCCCGCCCGGCGGTCCGCTTGTGCTGTGTCGGCGGCCGCATGCGGAGCAGGCTCCGGGCAGCTTCCAGCTCATCCGGAGGCAATGCGGAGCCGGATGACAGGGTGCCGGAGGCATCGACGCCGGCGGAGCAGGACGTCGCAGGGAAGGAAATCGCGGGGAGGGTACCGGTCTGCCTCATGGCGTAGGTGAGCCGCCGGACCTCCTGTCCGTCGAGGGTGCGCTGGGGATCGGAGTGGAACCACATGGGGCGGCCGTCCGGACCGAAGATCGCCACGAGGCCAGGCCGTGCGGCAACCGATCGGGTACGGCCCAGCCGCTGTTCCTCGGCCCGGTCCCATGCCTGCTCCCACTCCCGCAGCGCCATTCCCTTCACCCCGCACGTCTGGACAAACGCGCGGATGAACTGGCGGGTGGGCCGCCCGCCTTCCTGGCGAAGGAACCGCCCGACAGTGGCATGGGCCAGGACGCCCTTGCTGGCAGCCTCCAATTCCCGGTATGGCCTGGCACCGTCCTTCCGGTAGAGGTCGGCAAGTGCCGCGCGCAGTTCCGCGAAGTTCTGCACGTACCGGGGGTGCGGAACCGGGGCCTGACAATCACGGACGGCACGGTAGCGGGCGCCCTTCCACAACCGCTCGGCCTCACCGGGGTCTGCACCGCAGGCCACTGCGTAGGCCCGGACCGTCTTCAGCTTCGGCACCAGCCCGCCGGATGCCGCCCGGATCAGCGTCGAGGCGCTGCACCCGCTTCGCGCAGCGAGCTGCTTGTAGCTCAGGCCTGCCCGGTACGCTGGTCCCGCAGACAGCGGGCGAGCTTCTCCAGTTCCCGGTCGCACGGGGTGATGGGGTTCTCCCGTCGTCCCATCCCTCAGCCCTCCGCCGCCGCACGCTTGCCGCAGCGTGCTCTGCGGACCAGACGGATGCCCGTGTCCGTCGCCTCGGCGAGCAGCACCAGGACGGACAAGGCCGGCATCCCCGTGAGGGCAAGCAGCACGGCCAGGACCAGGACGACCACGACGACCGTCGCCTCGGGACCGGTCAGCGGCCGGTCGTCGGGCACCACGCAAGCGGCGCGGGCGGAGTGAGACATAGGTTTCTCCCGTTCGATGTCTGTTCGGGCTCCCCAACTGGCCACTGCACACGGACGGTTGCCGTCGCCCACGCGAGTGACCTTCCACGATGTTGGCGCACCGGCGAGGCCTCCCGACCCATCCGAGGCCTACAGCGGGGTACAGACCCATCCCTGTCTCACACTGGGCACAACGAATCCAGACCTTCACACGCACAGATTCCGCAGGTCAGCGCCTGAGCCCTCCGCGGGTTGCACCGATTCCGTCTCAATCGTGCTTGTGCACGCGTGCACGCACTGCCGATTCTGGTTGACACCTCACGTGCCAAAGCAGTGGGGCATCCCGTCGATCTGTGGGCTCCCCCGCGTTCCCGGGACATTGCAGCGGGTGGCCGCGTTGCCGCGAGGGCCCCCGCAACCGTCAGGCACCCACGTGCCCGACACTGCGCCGAGGGGCCGGTCAAACCACCACCGGCCCCCTTGCCATGCCACCCCCAACACGCCCGACCCACCAAAGCCGACTAGCAGCTGCGCGCCCTGCTCACCCAGAGTTGCTCCGCCGATCAGCTTTGGCGTGGCGGCTCTGGACGTCCCGGTCTGCTGCCGGCTTACCAGGGTGGGTCGTCGTGGTCGGCGCGGCGGCCGCCACGCCCACAGACGCCATACGACGCCGGCTCCAGCGGGACCGGACCCCCGACGGGTCCCGGGACGCCAGGTGCGGGACCGGGGCCGACCGGCCCCGGTAGGGCGCAGCACCCCCCGGGTCACCACGGCGCGGCGGCCGCCACGCCCAACAAACGCCGGAGGCGCCGACACCCCCAGCGCGAAGGGCCGGCGAAGTGCGGGGCGCGGCGGCCATTAGCCCCTGGGCAAGGCGCGCAGCAGGGGGCGGGTGCGGACAAGGACCGGCGTGGGCCGGGCCCCTGAGGGGGCCCAGGACGGTCGGCACCGGCCGACGCCCACGAGCTCCGTCAGCAACGCCGTGTGGCGGCCGGAACACTGCCACCGCTACGCCGGCCGGCCTCTGCACCAGCCCTCCATGGGACACAGTGACGAGGACGTTGTCGGGGCAGCCTGAGTACATGCGCGTGCGAAGGTGAGTATGAGCCTCGATGCCCCCCTCCGCAGGCTGTGATGCGGTGGTCGCATGCTCCCCGACCACGTGCAACCGAACGACGCGCAAACGCACCCTGCCCACCCAACGTGGTGGAAGACGCCTCTCGTGGCCTCCTTGCTCGCCCTGCCGTTCCTCGTGCTGGAGTACAACTGGTTCCAGTCCCAGGACGGCCTCAGCGCCCTCGGAGGAGCGTTCTACTGGTCGGTCGGCCTGCTCGCCCTCTCCTGGGCCCCGCCGCACCACCGCTCCCTGCGCACACCCCGCATGCTGACCGCCGGCGCCGGCCTCGGATGCGTACTCCTTCCCATGTTCTTCGCACTGGCACTGGGCGCAGCCATGACCGGAAGCTGACAGAACCGGACACCACACCACGCCGTGGCGACCACCACGCCCAACAACCGCCCTGCAACACCGACTCCCCCGCTACAGAGCCGGCCGGGACCTGCAGGCGAGAACCGGGCCCCTGACGGGACCCGGGGCGGCCAGAAGGGGCGGCTCCTGCGGGTGCAGCCGGGCCACGATGGAGCCCGGCCGCCCCTGGGCCTCAGGCCCGGGTGAGCAGGAGGAGCCGCCGGTGGGCCTTGGTCTTCATGTCGTCGTCGGCCCCCTCAAGAGCGGCCGCGGCGCGCGCGACCTCCTCGGTCATCGTCTGGCCGGGACGTCGGGGGGCAACGTGGTCGAGGTAACCGGTGACAGCTCGCTCTGCAGCGTAGGCAGTGCGGCCGACCCTGTCGGTCTCGGTGCGGAACACCTCGTCGATGGCGCCGAGTCGGGTGGCGAAGTTCCTGCGCTTCTGGTCGGTGGCATCGTCGTTGAGGGGCCACAGGTCGGCGATGACCCTGTGGAAGTCAGCGACCGCGATGTCTGTGCGGGCCAGCGCGGTCTCCTCGGCAGCGAAGCTCTCGAAGTACTGCACGGACAGGCCCAGCGTGCGGCGGACCTCCTTGATCTGACTGGTGGCACCAGCGGTGTGGCGCACAGCCCAGCGGGTCACGGCGTCACGGACGGCGAACCGCTCCGTGTCGGCGCAGACAGGCCGCCACGGGGTGACGACGCACTGGAACTGCCCCTGGCCGGAGTGGTCGTTCATCACGGCGACGTACGGGACGATCGCGTCGTTGACGCCGTCGGCATCAACGGTCACCGTCTCCGGCAGGCGGATCGAGATGAACACCCGGCGCCCGCCCCGGATCACCCCGGCCGACTCCCACACGACATCGAACCGGCCCACCAGCTCTTACAGGAATTCAAAGCCCTCCCGGTTCTGGATCGGCTGGTATCGGCGGCCGACAACGCCAAGCGGCGCGCCGGTGTCATCGCGGACAGTGTGGAACTGGTCGGCGTGCTCGCGCAGGTGGCCGTCCCACTGGTAGAGAGCGGGGACGGTGGTGACGGTGAAGTCGAGTCCGCCCTTGCTCAGCACTTCGTCGATGCCGGTGGTGCCGCCGGGGATGATCCGGCCGAGTCCGTGCCAGGCCGGGGACGACGCGTACAGGGCAATCGTGCCATCGGCGCGGGCATCGAGGCCGTGGTTCGCGAGGACCGCATCGATCTCGCCCCGGGCGTTGCGGGAGACGGTGAAGGTCTCGCCCCGCTCCCAGCCGGTCAGGACCTCGTACCGATCACCGCCGAGCAGGCGGACCTCGCCCCGGTCGATGCGGGCCTGGAAGGCGCGCTCACGGCTGCGCGCCACGCCGATCCGGCGGGCCTTCTCGTCGGCGAACGCGGTATTCACGTCGGTGCGTCAGTGATGGTCACGGTGCACTCCTGAACCTCGTTACGGATGTGCCTTCGGTCGCCGGGGAGGATCTGCCACGAACCCCGCCCCGAACAAGACAAATGCACCGCAGTTCGATCACTTCCGGGAGGGCAGTCGCCCACATCCCGCAGCCCAGAAGACCCTTGAGCGCGAGGCGCAGCAGGACGGGGGGATGACCGACGACCCCGCAGGCGCGAAACACCCAGGGCAAAGCCGCAGGCAGCACGAAACAAGGGACCACGACGACCAGGACGCGGAGCACACCGCGACCAACCGCCCGACACCACAGCGCACAAGAGCGGCCAGGGCGGCGTTCAGCGGCCCCGCCTAGGTGACTTCAATTTGCCCCATTTCGCAGGGGATTGGTGAAGATCGGGCGATGTGAGGTGGCCCCGTGGGGCGGCGTCACTTGGGACCGCGAGCGCCGCCGCTGGCTGCGCGCGTGTGCCTGCGGTGTAGCGTCTGGGGCTGGTTGATCGGCCGTTCGGGGAGGGACGTGGCGTTGGCGGGGCAGGTGCGGTCAGTCTGGGAGGAGACCCCGCGCGGGTTGCGTGCCGGATGTGCGGTGCTGTGGACGACCGGTGTGGTGCTGCTGGCCCTGGGCTGGTGGGGGGATCACGAAGGATTCTGGACGGACAGGGCGTTCGTCACCAACGTCTTCTCGTCCGTGACGGCGGCGGCCTTCGGCGTCCCGTTGGCCCTGGTCGTGCTCAACCGGGTCGGGATGGCGCAGGCAGAGGCGGTGCAAGCCCGCGCCGGGCGGCGTCTGGCCGTGCGAGTGGTCGGCGACTTCGCCGCTTCTGTGCCCCGTCTGATCCCTGGCCCTGCGGAGGGTCTGGATGAGGCGGCGACTGGACTGCTCGCATTGGAAAGCGCCGCTCAGAATGCGATCAGGAACTGGGAGTCGGGACAGAACGACACCGGCCTCACCGATCTGCGACAACTGCTGGAAGAGGGAAAGCTGGAGCGTGCTCTGGAAGGCTTCAGGAGCGCGGTGCGGCCGGGGAAGCAGGCCGTCCCGGCGGTGGCCGAGGTCTCGGCGCACTGGTCGTTCTTGAACACGGCCGTGCGCAGTCGGCTGCTGGAAACCGGCGGGGCCTGGCTCGCTGCGCACCTGGCCGCCCAGATCAACGAGTACGTGGCCCGACTGACGGCCGACCCATATATGGACGGCTGGCTGCGGGACCTGGACATCGCGGTGCGACGGTTCAAGAACGGCTCGGACGTCTCCACCGCCCTCCAGGAGCTGTGGCGGCAGCTGGAGACCGGATCGGAGGTGGCCGAGGCACTGAGCGGACTCGGCGCACTGAGCCGGGAGGCGTCCGATGCCCTTCAGAGCCCGCCGCCCTCGCCGCGGTAGGCGCCCGTCCCCTGGCATGAGCGGACGGACACACCATGCCAGCACGTATCTCTATAAGAGCGATCGTGAACCTGCTCGCGATGAGGAACACCACGCGCAGTCTCGGGCGCGTACGCGAAGCGCGCGACCGACTCATCCAAGCCCAGCCACGCCAAAACCGCGGCACACGCGGAACTCCAGCGACTGGAAGCCGCGCGCTGGTACATGCACATGCGAAGCAGCCCTCCTGCACCGCCGCCGGCACCCGGACACGACTGAGCCCGACACCGCGCGTGTCTCCGAATCGTCCTGGTGACGGGGGCGCCACCCCCGCCACCAGGTGAAATTGGGGGCGCTGAACTGTGGTCAGCGGGTCCAGACGGCGTGGTCGAGGGTGACCAGCAATCCGGCGATCCGGACGGCTTCGGCCCGGTTCTGACCGGGCCTCCTGTACACCTCAATGCCGGGATCCAGGTAAAGCCCGCGTCATCGATCGCGGCGCGCGCCTTGTCGTCGACGACCTCGGCGCAGGCCGGAGCGACGACGACGGCGCCGAGTTGGGTGTCGGTGGTCACCAGGTAGCGTGGTCGGGGACACAGCTTTGTCGATGTCCGTGACGCTGTAGAGCCTTTGTTCGCTGCTGGTCGGGAGACTGCCTGCCACGGCGCAGAGTGTCTGCGCGACGGTTGGCGCGGACGTGCTCCAGCGACCGTTTCCGCAGGTAGCGGCGGGTTCGGCGGTTGCTGTAGCCCTTGTCCGCACTGACGCTGTCAGGCTTCGTACGAGGCCTGCCGATGGTCGGCCGGGGAACGCGGATCTTTCATGACCAACTCGAACTGGGTACAGTCGGCCCGCTGACCAGGTGTGATGACCAGCGACAGCACCCGGCAGCGGCCGTCCGCGCTCAGATGGAGCTTGGTGGTGAAGCCGCCACGCGAGCGGCCGAGCGCTTCACCTCCTGCACCACCTCCGCCAGCAGGCCGATCAGCTCGGCCCAGATCCGAGCGGTCCTGACCGTTTGTGCTGAGCCCCTTTTGGCGGGCGGCGGCGCGTTGCGAGCCCCGGCGGCATAGTGGTGTGCGCGCACGGTCGTGGAGTCGACGGAGATGTCCCAGTCGATGTCGCCGGCCGCGTCCGCCTCGGCCTGGACCTGCTGCAGCAGCCGCTCCCAGGTACCGTCCGCCGACCAGCGGCGATGCCTCTCATGCACCGTCTTCCACGACCCGTACCGATCCGGCAGATCCCGCCACTGCACACCGGTCCGAATGCGGTACAACACCCCGTTGACCACTTGTCGATGGTCCCGCCACCTGCCGCAACGACGATTGCTCACGGGCAGAAGCGGCTTGAGCCACTCCCACTGGGCATCCGTGAGATCGCTCCTACTCCCCGTAGCCGTGTCAACGACTCACGTGCTCGGCGGATTCGGCTCACGGTCGATCCTCTCGGCAGCGCCCAGCAGATCGGGGTGCAGCCGGCGTCTGGCGCTGAACAGTTCGATGCCCAGCAGCCGTCCGTCCGAGTCGTAGTCGAGTATCGCCGTGTTGTCCTCGACGGGTACCTGCCGCACGGCCTGTCCCGGGCCAATCTTGTCGACGAGGTAGATGTACGCCATGTCCGCCGAGGCGTCGTATTCGACCCGCATCGCTGGCCCTCCCCATCGTTCGCCGACCTGGGGCGTCAGGGCCGACGTCTACCGCAAGCCTACTGACGCCGAAGATCGCCAGGACAGTCCCTAGTGGTGCATGAGCAACCAGGCGCCTCCTGCGATGAGCACCAGAGAAACCAGCACGGCCACTGGCCGAAGGAGGACAATCCGTCGCTTTGCCAACGTGGGTGAGGGCGGTCCGCCCGGTCCTGCAGGCGCGGGCGTGGGCGCGGCCCTGGGCGTTGAGTCCGCTCGCCCTGGCGGCGTGGGAGCGGCCGCATCGACCCCGGCGCGCGCCACCCGGGTCTTTCGCTGTGGCCGCCTGGCCGCGCCCACTTCGCCCAGGGTTGGGATGTGTTTGACGATGGGAGGCTCCGGGGCACCCCAAGTCTCCTGCCCGTCGGCCCCTTGCTGGGCACGTTGCAGAGCACCGTGGCCCTCGCGGCGCCAGCGGATGCCGGCGATGTCGGTGAACTCGACGGTGACCTGATCCTGGGCGTAGCTCGCGCCCAGGATTTGCGCGGACGGCAGCGGGAAGAAATGGTGACCGGTGCCGACGAGAGGGATCACATCGGTCACCTCACCATGGAAGGACGCGCGCACATCCCGGATCGGCTGATTGGATCTGTTGGAGATCTCGATCTGCGGTACCAGCCAGCTGTCGGCGAGGGGAGACGTGGACAGCCCGATATCCGCACTGATCATGGACGCCTGATACCGCTGGGCGCGTGCTTCTCGCTCCCGCTGAAGGCGTGCTTGCCGTTCCCCCTCGGCACGGGCCTCTTGCTCCTGTCGTTGCCGCTCGTGCTCGATCCTCCGCTGTTCCTCCGCACGAAGCACGCGCTCCTGTGCATCTTGCTGGACCTTCTGCCGGTGACCCGCATAACTCAACATCAGCCCCGCAGTACCGATCAACAGGCTGAAGACCGCAACAACGTTCTGCACCATGCCCGGACTCTGATCGACGGGGCCCGGTCATGTCAGCGCGCAACCCCGGCCAGGCGGTCAGACCGCCTCGTAACTCACCCTGACGCCGCTACCCCGACCCGCCACCAGACCGGCCCCCTTAAGCACGATCACGGCAACTTCGCCCGCAGGTGCCGGGCATTCCGCAACAGGGGCCAGGGAGGGCGGGCCGGACCGTTCAGTCAGGCCCCGCAACGTACCGTCTGCCAGCCCGGGACTTCGCGCGCACTCGCCGGCCCGCGGTCGGTGGGTGCGTGACATCACCGAAATGACGAAACACACGAAACCGGTGGCGCTGGGCGTCCTGACCGCCGTAATAGCGGCGGCCGGCGTGCAGATCACCGCGCCGAGCCCGGCGGTCGCAACAACCAGTTCCAGGGTCCGGCTGGAACAAACAGACCTCAACGGCCTTGCATACAACACCGGGGCAGCCGATGGCATCAGCGGCGCGCGGTCCCTGCCCATCTAATCCAGGTCGGTCCGGATGTGCCCGGGCCGCTCGCGTCGCGAACAGCCGCGTCGCCGGCAACGCATGCGGCGGGTGGCGCGACTGGGCCGTCTCTCCATGCTGTGTCAGTGCCGCGTGCCAAACTGCCGGCCATGTCGCTCGCTGATCTCACTCTCGACGTGTGGCGGACCTTCGACGAGGTCACCGCCCAGCGGATCGCCCAGAAAGCCGCTGACCACGTGGGCGGCCGGGTGTCACTCGTCGAGGCCACGGAACACTGCGATGCCCGGCTGCACCGCGTCCGGATTGAGCGGGACGGGCAGGAGTTCGCTCTGATACCCGGAGGCCAGGTGTCCCTGGGCTTCGACCTCAACACCTGGCAGCCGACCGCGCAGCAGGCCGCCGACTACGCCGAGAGCCTGGAACAGGGCTACGGTTACGGACCCGATCTGCAGGCCCACCTCGCGCGGATCCTCAGTGCCCGCCGCAGCGTTCACCTGGACACCATCCTCATGGCTGTGGAGGACGAGAACCTGACAGAACCTCCGGCCGACATGCCGGCTGCCCTCTTTGCCCGTGGTCTACGGATGCCGAGCTCCGACGAGTGGGAACATGCCTGCGGCGCCGGGTCGGACACCCTGTTCCGGTGGGGCGACGACTGTCCCCTCGACCGCATCCCCTACGGAGACGACACCGGCCCCCACAACGAGCTGAACGCCTTCGGCCTGCACATCACCTACGACACCTACCGCACCGAGCTGACCAGCGATGTCACCGCGATCCACGGCGGCGACGGGGGCGAGTCAGTGTGCGGCGGCTACGGCCACCTGCTGGCCTGGCTCCCCCTGGCGACCGCCCACCGTAACCCCGGCATGGCCGAGTTCGTGTACGGACCGGACGGAGAGGACATGTACGAAGACTTCTCCACGCGACCAGTGCTCACGCTCTGAGGCAACCGCGTGCGGACGGCCCGGTCGACGACCGCGTCGCGGCTGGTGGGACAGGCTCGCTCTCCCGCCCCGCGGTGAGGGCTGCACGCCGCAGTGGCACCGGCTGTCTGACGCCCGTCCAGCAGTTGGGGCGCACAGCCCCACGGGGCGCTGCGGTCGAGCGCCTTCTGCCTGCGACAGTGCCGACCTCTCCCGCCGAGCAGTCGCTGGGCGCCACCGCGTGCCGCATTCACCCCGGCGAACTGAGTGTCGCGGGTGAGGGCGGCATGATCGGCGCCGGATGCGAGGTGGGCGCGCAGCAGGTGGTATTTGCGGTGCCCGTCCGCGCCGTGCGGGAGGCTCCAGGCGGGGGCGAGGGCGGTGAGGGCGTCGGCGCGGGCGGTGCCGAGTTCGTTCTTGGCGGCGAGGTGGCGTTGTTCGGCGAGCCAGGCGCCGACGGGGGTGGTGGCGGGGCGGCGAGGTGGCCGTGGGTGCGGTGGTAGTCGGTGGCTGCGGCGAGGCGGGAGCGCCAGGCGGCGGCGTGCTTGTCCCAGATCATGCCGAGCGCGTCGAGTTCGGCGATCCAGTCGGGTTCGAGGCGGCCGGCTTTCGCGGCGTCGCGCAAGGTGGTGATGAAGGTGCCGAGCTGGTAGCCGGTGGGGTCGGTGTAGTCGGCGGGGACGTCAAGGTGGCCGTGCTGGTCGCGGTAGGACTGGGCGGCGCCGCACCCGCCCCGGCCGCGGCTCAGGAGACTCTCTTGATCGTCCAGCTGTTGGGCTGGAAGCTGGGCACCGCGGAATACTGGCAGCCGCCGCTGTAGTAGCTGCTCACCTGGACCCAGCCTGCCGGCGGGTACGTCGAGGCGCAGACGTTCACGGTTGTGCCGATCGGAAAGCCGGTGACCTGCTCGATCTTCTTCATGTTCGGGCTGAAGGTCGTGCCGCAGGACCAGCTGTTCCACCACTGGATGTCGACCCAGCCGCTCGGGGTCAGCTGGCTGCCGCACATGCTCGCAGTGTCACCTGCGGCGGCCTGGGACGGGGGTGCGGACAGGACGACGCATGCGGCGGCACCCACCAGGGCCAACCCAGTCGAACGCAGACGTGTCATGAGCCATCTCTCCTGTTCGATCAACGCCAATTCCTGCACGCAGTAAGGAGTAACCGTAAGCAAGACGTAATGGATAGTCATTTTCAGGCCTCTGGCCCCGCCCCCGCCCACTCCGCCATCCCGGACACCACGCGGCTCAGGAGGTCCCTGGCGTTGTGTTCTCATCACATCTCTAACTGCCGTCGGCCGCTGCTCGTCGAGGAGGGGCTGGGCCTCGCGATCGCCAACCGGCTCCGCCGGGCTGCGGCGGCCCCGATCCTCTCAGTGAGCGGCCACAGCCGGGACGGTCAAGATGCGGTGGGGACCGCCGAATCAAGGCCGCGGGCGGCGACGAGCTGTGCGCTGCCGTCGGCCAGCCGGTAGCACAGACCCACCACGGCGGTCCGGCCGGCGGCCACCCGCTCGGACAGGACGTGAGAGCGTTCGATCAGCAGGTCCACGGTGTGCTCGATGTGCTCGGCCAGCATCTCTTCGGGAGGCCGCAGCGCTGAGCGTGCTGCTGATGGCGGAGTTCGGCTGGAACCTACCGCATTCCCGTGGTGAAGTACCGCCGCGGTGGCGGCCGCTACTTCGAGACCCGCAACGTCACCGGCAACGGCGCCAGCTCCCCCGGCAGGCTGATCACCGAAGCCCTGAAGGCGACTCGCTTCGCCCGGGCCGTCGTCGAGGACCTCGCACCAGGCACCGACCTGCTGATCGTGTGGCGCTGGGGACAAGGCGGGCGTGCCATCACCGCCTCCGACCATCACCCGCCGGTCGGACTCTTTCGGTTCGGCGTGGCGGATGGTGCTGGCAGCGACTGGGCCCGGGCCGAAGGACTGGACGGCTCGCCCTTCCGCCGCGGACGGCGCACCGTCAACACGCTGGTCCGGCGTGAGCCGGGCCAGAATAGCCAGGCCACCCACGACCGTGAGTATGTGCTGACCAACCGGCGCGTGCAGCAGGATGCCGCGGATATCATCGCAGCCGGCACCGAGGACGCCGCCGGGCGCGCCCGTCAGGCGGTCTTGGTCGTCGAACTCCGCGCAGGCCCGGGCCACGAGGATCAGGAAACCGCGACAGCGGACTGCCACGACTTCGCGCACAGCCTTTCACCGGGCCGGGCGAGCGCTGCCGCGCCTCGTTCCTGACGTGCCTGGGCTGCACGAACGCCCGCATCCGCCCCGGCCACCACGCGCGCCTAACCCACCTGCACCGGCGTTGACCCACCTGCGCTCGGCCCAGCCGCCGACTGCCTGGGAAGCCGATTGGGGCGACGCCCACGCCCGGCTAGAGAACCTCAAACGCCGCCTCGGAGAGCCGGCCTGGGCTCACGCCCTGGCTCGCGTTACCGACGCCGACCGTGATCTCATCGACTGCCTGCTGACCGGAGTGCTCGACGCGTGACCACCGTAGCCCACCACGATCCCTACATCCTGCCCCTACCTACAGCGAACACGCCGGTCGTGCTGCCTCACCGCGTCCTGCCCCTGCACGCGCACGTCAACGGTCGCTACGCAGACTGGACGTGGCCGCTGGCGGCGCTCACCGAGAACCCCAGCAGCAACAAGGCCGGCATCCGCTGGCGCAAATGCCCCGCCGCCTTCCGGGACCAACTCCGGCTGACCGCCTGGACCGAGGCGGTAAGGCAGTGGATGTACTTGGCGGCCTGGCTCGAGGCGCGAGGGCTGACCTCGCTCGCCCAGTGCACCACCACCGCCTGGACTGCCTACGACCAGCACCTGCCCGCATCCGGCTCCAGCCGGGAGCGCGTGCTGGACATCCTCGGTACCCTCACCCGTCTGTGGGCTTTCGACCAGCTCTCCGCCCAGCCTGTCGGTATCGCCCGGCCGCCGTGGGACGAACTGGGTGCCGACGACTACCTGCCGGCCACGTCCTCCACCGGCGGTGGGGAGAACGCCAGCGAGCCGATCGCCGAAGAGACCATGGGGCCACCGCTCGTCTGGGCCCTGCGTATGGTCGACGACCTCGCCGACGACATGGTCGCCGGATTCGCCGAGACCCGACGGCTGGCGGAGGTTGGCCGGACGACCCCAAGCACCCCGGCCGGTCAGGCTGCCCTGGAGGCCTACCTGGATCCGCTGGTCGCCGCCCAGGCGCCGCTGCCTGCCGTACAGCTCAAGGGCCACAAGGGGTATGGCTTCGCCCGCTACTACGTCGGCGGCCTCACCGGCGCCTGCACCAGGTTGCGGGCGGATGCCGGCGGTGATCTGGGGCGGTGGCGGATCGTGGGGCGGGACGCGGTCGTCTTCCCGGAAGTGGTGGCGGTGGCCGACGCGCTGCTGGACCAGGCCATGGCCGAGCTGGTGTGGGCCGACAGCGGCGCCGGGCGGCCGCGGGCGCTGCCCGCCGACGGGATGTTCTGCCACAGGCTCGGTGAGCGGCTGGGGCGTGGCTGGGTCCGTTGGCCGCGACGGATCACGGCGGCCCGCTTCTGGCGTGGATGGGCGGCGTCATCCGCCTTCGCCGCGGCGCTGGCGGGCCGCCCGGGCCATGGCCGGCCAGCTGCGGGTACTGGGCAAGGAGAAGCAAGCACCCGGTTCAGGGACGATGTGGCGGGCTGCGGTACCCGCCGAGCAGCGCAGGCTGATCACCAGCACGCTGCAACTGTGTGGGGTGCAGACCGGTCCGACAGCCGACGTCGCCCGGCGGCTGCTGCGCGGCCTCGGTCACAGTGCCGCCCTGATCGAGAACGCCTGGAAACGGACCGCCCTGGCGGCGGTGAACGGCGGGGTGCCCCTTCAGGAGGTGGCCCGGTGGGTGGACATGCCCGTCGAGGTACTCCGGGAGATGCTGACGGCGGGCGGGCAGGAGGACGGCGGCTGAGCGCGATGCGTTGAGGGCCGAGTCGGCTGTTAGCCGATACGGCACTCGTTCGTGGCAGAAACACTGAAAACAGCGATGTGCACCGGCGGGAGCGGCTTTCTGGCGCGGGTGACCAGCACAGGAGCAGCCCGGGGCCGGGCAGGGCGGGCGGGCGTGGACCAGGTGGGCGGGATCGAGGCGGTGTTCCTCGACCCGGTGGGGCACCCTGTGCAGCAGCGGTGGGCGGATGCCGCCATGACCGTGGCGTTCGATGACCTGCCGCCGGTGTCGGCGTTCGCGGTGATCCCGGGGGCGGCGCTGGGGGCCGGGCCTGTGGTGGTCGGCGACCACCGGGCGGCACATAGCCGCCGGGTCGAAGCGATACCGCAAAGGCGAACGCAAGCACCCGCCCAAGGCGATCGCCGAACGGATCGATGCCGCCGTACGAGCCCGCTGGCAGCCACAGGTCCGCAAACGCCGCCGCAAGCAGGCCGCCACCACACGCGGCATCACCGTCGAGACAAGAGCCAGGTTCGGCTACACCGCACCCATCGGCACCACCGACGACGGACGCTTCCGCCGCCTCACCGCCCACCTCCCCCCACCTACGCACAACGCCTCTTCGACGCCCGCGACGCAGGAGCCAGCGACCAGCAGATGCGCCAGCGCCATGGGACTCACCGACGTCACCCTCAACGACATCGACCACCTCGACCTCGACTACTGATCCCCGGCAGCGACCGGGAGCACAGCGCCCCTGTGCGGCTGAGCGCTTCAGTCGGCGAGTGAGCAAGCGAGTCGGCGACCGGAGCGGGCGGCGTCGACGGCTCCACTGAGCTGGAATGACTCAGTGGCGGCCGGTCCAGCCGCCCAGCCTGCCCAAAAAACGCCACACCGGCCGCTCGTGCTGCCGGCTCACGTGCCGCTTCGTCTCCCACGACAGCGCCCTGCCGCCGTATGCACGCGTGGCCAAGCGGTTCACCTCTTCTTCCACGTCGCGCAGATGCTTGCCAATGCGTTGAATCCCCTGGTTGCAGTCCCTGAGCCACAGCACCCCCAGCAAGAGCGTGACGACGGCGATGTACGCCGAGGGCCTGTGCAGGGAGATCCCGCCAGTTCCCGCGACGAGGGCAGCGATCACTCCCGAGAAGCCGAGTATCTGCATCCTCGACGTCACACGCTGGGCGATCTCCGCCCGCAACGACTCGTACTCCCGCATGAGCAGTGCGATGATCTCGGCATCGTGGTCCCGGCTGTTCTGCTGTGCCATGCCTCCCCCAAGGGCCGACCCGCCATCTGCCCCTGACGTTCCCCGGCCCTGTGGAGTCAACCCGCATTTGAGGAAGACCTGCGCCCTGCCACCTCATCCCTGGGTTGCGGCTTTTGTGCGTCGGCGGTCTGGACCGTCACGTCGTCGCACGCGTCGACCCATCGCGTCGGCAGGCTGAGGACGGCGAGGCGCTACAGCGCGTATGAGCGGCCGGCGGTGTAGCGGGTGGCGGCTTGGACGCTGAGGCCGAACAGGGCGCACAGCCGCCGGGCATCGCCGCCCGCAACTCGGACCTCGTCGACGATGCGGTCGCTGCGCAGGGCATGGGCGGAGGCGCGTAGTGCCGGTACAGCCAGGGGCGGCTGACGGGCGCGGTGGACAGCGCGGCGCACAGGGTGAGAAGTAGGGGTTGGCAGTATGCGGTCTTCGGCCAGCGCCGGCCGCGGTGGGCGAGGCAGGCGGCCAGGCGGGCCTCGACCGGTTCGGCGAGCAAGACAGTGCCAGGCAGGACGAGGCGGCCTGGCAGGACGAGGCAGCCTGCTGCAAGGTCGCGGGCCTCGGTGAGAGCGAAGCGGCGGATCTCGCTCACGCGCAGGGCGTAGAAGGCGAGCAGGGCGGTGACGGCAGCGCGGGCCGGGCCCAGGGAAGCGAGGGCCCCGCGGATCGCGGCGACGCCGGCCGGCGGGAGGGCGGTGGCAGCGTCGGCCGCGGCGCGCAGATGGACAGCCGGGTCGCGACGGGCACGGTGACGAGCCCGAATGTGATCACACCGGTCCAGATCGCCCGCGCCATGACCGTCTCTCCGTCCCGTCCGTCCGACCAGACCAGCTGGTTACGCCCTGATGTGTCTCCACGCTCGCACCGCTGCCTGCCCGACGCGCGCCGGACAGCGGCGGCAGGCACCCGGACGGCCCACCCCGGCAGGCATGCAGCCGCGCCGTAACCTTCCTGCACCGTCGGCGTTGGGCACGACAACGCGTACGGGACGTCATCCCCCCGTGGACGCGTACGCGGACGAGGGGTCCGAACCGTGCCCGGCCTTCGGGCCCCTCCCCACCGTCGGCACCCCCAGCGGCTCTCCACGCGGTGAAGAACGCCAGCAGACAGCGTCGCCGTGACCCCTCCACCTCTCGAGGGCCGGACGCCCGGCTGCTCAGGGCCCGGGATGCGAGGTAGCGGCCTTCAGCTTCCAGCCGCCGCCGCTGCCAGCCTCATGCAGGGGCGGGAACCGGTGCCGCCCTCGCGCAGTTGCCAGCGAACCGTGTGTCCGGGTCGGTGGCCAGGACCTTGTCTCCGAGCTTGAGCTGCTCGATGGGCTTGGCACTGCCGTTGGCCATCTGGACGAGAGTTCCAGGAACGAAACTGTTGCACGACTCCAGGAGCCTTGCCGCAAGCGAGTTGGCCCCCTTCTGCATGAGTCGGCCCAGGCCTTCGCCCGCTACGCCTGAGGCTGCACCCCACGCCGAGCCCTCGGCCTCGGCTGTCAGCGTGCCTCGCGCACTGTGGTCAGCGTTGGAGTCGAAAGCGTTGCCGACTGCTGCGCCCGCTGCGCCTGCGATGGCTCCGCAGCCGGCCGCCAGGGCGTAGCCGACGCCCCCGGTCGCGGTGCCTGTCGTAGCGGCAGTGCCGTAGCAGAGTGCTCCGGTGACGAACTCGGCGGTGAAGGAGAGTACCTGTACCTTGTTGGCGTCCCACCAGTTGCCGAGCTTGCACTTCCAGTCGCAGTAGCTCGGCGGCTTGGCCGGGGTCGTTGTCGGCTGTGCGGTGATCTTGACGGTGCCCTTGCCGTAGATGCCATCGACAAGCTGCTGAGCTTCGTCGGGGGTGCCCCAGTCCAGGTAGGGGCAGATCACCGGATCGCATCCGGCGCCGCCCCCGTCAGTGGGAACGTTCATCAGACCGCTTGGGTCGGAGTTGCTGACGGGGCTGTTGCGGCTGTAGGCGTAGCCGTTCATTGACAGTGGGTCGGCGATGTCGATGAGGGGGTCGGCTGACAAGAAGCGTCCGGTCTCCGGGTCGTACTCCCGTGCGCCGAGGTGTGTCAGGCCCGTGGTGGTGTCGTCCGTGCCGCCGATGTAACCGCGGTGGGCTCAGCTCAACAGCATCGGTTCCAGCACAACGGCCACCAACTGGCACGCCAAGCAGCGCGCTCTGATCAACCAGGGACGCATCACAGAGGCGATGCGCATGGACATCGACGACATCAAGTCGAAGTTCCCCGACGAGTACGACCAGCACATCAAGGACATGGTCGCCAGCCTGAAGCACAACAAGCCGCTCCAGGACATGCTGAAGAAGCGCGGCTGAACCATCGACGAAAACGCCCTGCTGGCGTGATGCCGACGACGCCACTAGAGACGTAAGAGGGAGAGCGAAGGATGGATGTCGAGCTGTTGCCGCATGTCGGTATCGCCTCGTTCCGGCTCGGAATGCCGTTCGACGAAGCCATGACCGAAGCCCAGGGCTGGGGGCGCGTCGAGCACTCCCCAGAAGGGGGGCGCCCGCCGGGCAAGTACGTCGTCGTCAACGACACGTACGCCTTCGAGTTCGTGCTTCTCTTCGAGTCGGAGAAGAAGGAAGTCCTGACCGGCATCGAAGTGTGGCGCTTCCGCGACGAGAACGCCGACATCCGCTTCCTCCTCGAGGGCATCGATGTCTTCCGCACACCGTCGGACGACCTGCCGGAGATCCTGCGGGAGCGCGGGCACGACGTCGTCGAGAGCGACTACGGATTCGAGGAGATCACCGACCTGTCCGTACGGCTGGCGAACAACAGCAGCTTCGAATACCCCGTGGACGAGGAAGGTGACCCCCCTCTACTACGACTACGTCCTGGTCTTCGACAAGAACTTCGCCTCCACCTGACCTCGGGCTTGATCGCGGTCCTGATGGGCAATCCAACCGCCTCGGCACCGCCAGGCGCACCGCGTCCGACACACCGCGAAGGCCGGTCATGTCCAAGGGTTACGTGGGTGTCGGACGAAAGGAAACAGTTCAGCGCCCAGGGCTCTGACTTGGGCACTGAACTCTTCTCCGCACGACTGGAATCGAGGATCTGCGCACTGATCTGTTCAGTGCGCAGACACCCGACGGTGCGGCTACTTGGGGCGGTCGTAACCGACGAGGAGGTCGTGGGTTCAAATCCCGCCACCCCGGCAGCCGAAACAGCAGATCAGGCAGGCACTGGATGCAGCACCTGCCTGATCTGTTTCTGTCTGCGTGTGCTATCCACGTCTGCCACGCAAGCGGCTTGACTCCGTCATTGAGACTCGCTCCGCTCCTCGCGCGCGGCCCGGCCCCCGGCCGGGCCTGCGCTCATGTCTCCGCCCCGCTCCAGCCCGGCCGGCGCCCGTGCCGCGCCGCGACTCCTTGGTCTCCGTGATGCAGCGAGCCCCGCCGCTGCGGGGTGCGCGGCGAGGCCTGGGGGTGGTGGTCGGCGCCGCGTGACGTCAGCGGTCAGAAGTCAGTTCGGGACGCTTTGATGGTCTTGCACTCGAGCTTCTTGGCGTCCTTGATCTCGTCCGCGGTCACCAGCGCACCAGCGTTCTTGTCGGTGAACTTCTGGCCCGGGGCGAGGTTCTCGGCGGTGGACATGAAGTCGTCGATCTTCTTGCCGTCGGCCAGGACCTCGCCCTCAATGAAGTACGAGTATCGGCGGTCGCCGTTGTTGGCGTAGTCGACGTGGATGGCCATCTCCTTGATGCCGAAGTCGCCGGTGACCACGTCGCACTTAGTGACCTTGAAGTCCTTCATGACCTCGGACTTCTTGGCGCCGCCGGTCTTGGACTTGCCGTCGCCCACGGTGGTGGAGTCGTACGACTTGTCCAGCTCCTTACTGGCCTTGTCGACGGCTGAGAAGAACAGGGCGTTCATGGCGAAGAACATGATGATCGCTACGGCCGACGTGACGAGGCCGGTGATGCCGGCGCCCTTCCCCTTGCGGACCTTGCCCGCCTTGGAGAGGCCGATGGCGCCGAAGATGATGCCAAGGATCGCGAGCGGCCAGACGACAACGTTGAGGACAGGGATGAAGCTGACTACGACGGCGATGATGCCGAGGACGAGTGCGGTGGTGGCCAGGCCGTTGCTGCCGGGCTGCCGGGGCTCGCCGTAGCCGGGCTGCTGGGGCTGGGGCGGGTACTGCTGGCTCATGGTGCTCCCCACGGGTTTCTGCTGTGTTTGCGCGTGGGTGACCGGTGAAGGACCTGTGTGGTTGCCTCGCAGATACCTAAAGTGATTACTTCGTTATTGAACTTTCCTCATAGGCGAAAACTTTGGTGTGCGGCACGCGGCTGTGGTGTTCTGGAGGGTCATCGGCGGTGACGGCGGGATCGGGCAGCCCCCCGTGGTCGCAGCACGCCGATGGCGCCTGAAGCCGAGGTACCGCAGCGCTACAGGCCGGCTACACCGCCCAGGCCGCCGACGAGACCCCGGCCGCGCCCGGATGCGTCTGCGTCCAACGACGTAGGCAGGTTGAAACCTCCAGAGGTCCTTTGGACCTTGACTGGCAGGGACCTCACGGATTGGCATATGTATCGCCGTCGAGGACGGCCGTCCCGAGGCGGCCGAACAGGCCACAGACGTTCGTGCGCGCGCCGCCCAGCTCCGGGACGTCAGCATCGAGGATCTGGGGCAACGGCCGTTAGCCGGGGCTGTAGGCGCCTTTGTGCCGCCATTGGCCGCTCCGTTCGGTCAGAGTTCCTCGTCATCGATGGGTTCCGGTTCGCCGATGTATGCGAGGTCGAGGACGTAGCGTTCGGTGACTGGGCTGCTGTTCCAAGCTTCAAGGAGCGTTTGCTCGGAGTTGTCCCTGAGCTGATCGAGTGTGGTGTCGTAGTAGTCGGCTGTCGCCTGGCGGTTGGTCCACCAGGCGTTGCCTTCGTAAATGCCCGGGCGGGGTAGCTGCATTTCGCCTGCGAGGCCGAGGCCGACCTGATTGATGACGAGGATGCCAGTCTCGGACTCGAGGCTGATGCCGATCTGGCCTTCGGCGTCGGCGGGTGGGGCGGGAGGGGTGTCCCAGATACGGATGCTGATTTCGACGTCGATGTCGGGCTGGAGGCTGCGCAGGTACAGGTGGTAGCCGTTGCCGGCTACCACCTGTCTGCGGGCAGCAGCCATGGCATCGTCATCACCGAGGTAGGCGTCTGCGTCGTAGACCTCCACCCACGACGCGCCGTCCCGGAGTGGCCTTACAGATGTACTCGGCCAGAAGTGCCATGGTGTTGACGAGCTGGCGGCAGCAGCATCGAAGGCGCGAGACTGGATGCGCTCGACCTCCACCTGTGCGTCGTCGATGGGGTACCCGGCATCGATCAACATCCGTATGCCGGTCTCCACCGAGAGGACTGCGGCACCGACGCCCTTGACCACTGCATCGAGGACAGCGGCGCGGTCGGTTGGGGTGTGCGGCCCCCACATCAGCCGGGCGGGCAGCGACTCCCCCGCGGGCCACCCTTCGGCCTGTCCGGCCTGGTGGAGGCGTTGCACCATGCGCAGTAGGACGGCGTACTTGTGGGTTCGTGCCAGGCGCATGGCGGCCACGAGGGAGTCCAAGCAGCTTGCCGACGACGCCTCCTCACCGACCTGGCCCGGGCTGTGGGCGGGGCACTGGGCGGGAAGCTCGGACAGACGACTGCTGCGTCTCCTCGCAGCCACCGCGCTGATGCTCACCGCCTCCGCCAGCACGACCGCCGAGGCCGCACCGGGCAGCCCCGCGCTGACCCCGCCGCTGGGCTGGAACAGCTGGAACAGCTTCGGATGCGGTGTCGACGAGACCCAGGCCGCCAGGCCGCCGACGCGGCGGTGTCCTCGGGCATGAAGGACGCGGGCTACCAGTGCGTCGTCGTCGACGACTGCTGGTTCGACCCGCAGCGTGACAGCGGGGGCAACCCGCGGGCCAACCCGACCAAGTTCCCCAGCGGGGTGAAGGCGCTCGGGGACTACATCCACAGCAAGGGCCTGAAGTTCAGCGTCTGCGAGGCGCCCAACGAGCGCGCGTGCGCGCAGGGGGTGGGCACCTATCCCGGTGACTGGTGCTCCTCCAGCGGCAGCCTGGACCAGCAGATCGCACAGTTCACAGTCATGCGCGCCGCACTGCGCGCCACCGGACGGCCGATCGTCTACAGCATCAATCCCAACAGCTTCCACGCCATCACCGGCGCCACCTACAACTGGGGCGAGGTCGCCGACCAATGGCGGACGGCCGAGGACCTGCTCGACATCTGGCAGAACGCCAACAGCTACCCGATGGGCGTGGGCAAGGTCCTCGACATCGACGCGCCGCTGGCCGCTCAGTCCGGTCCGGGCCACTGGAACGACCCCGACATGCTGGTCGTCGGCCGTCCCGGTCTGTCGCTGACCGAGTCCCGCTCCCACTTGCCCTGTGGGCGCTGCTTTCGGCCCCCCCCTCTTCGCGGGCAACGACATCCGGACCATGTCCAGCGACGTGAGCGCGATCCTGCGCAACCCTCGTCTGCTGGCGGTGGACCAGGACCGGCTGGGCGCGGGCGGGCGCCGCGTGCGTGACGACGGCGACACCGAGGTGTTCGCCAAGCCCCTGTCCGACGGCTCGGTCGCGGTCGGCCTGTTCAACCGGGGCAGCGGCACCGCGACCATCACCGCCACGGCCGCGCAGGTCGGCCTCACCGGAGGACCGTTCACCCTCACCCACCTGTGGACCGGCGGCACGTCGAGCACTTCCGGCCAGATCTCGGCGAGCGTCCCGGCGCACGGTGTCGCGGTGTTCAAGATGACCGGCGGCCCAACGGCACGCCGGTCATCATTTGGCTCTGCAACGGCCAGGACAACCAGAAGTGGACCACGCTCCCGTAAACCCGCCCCCTGCCCGAGCAGGAAGACACCCGATCGGAAGAGGGCAGTCCCACGACAGCAGGCCAAGCTCGGGGACTGCCCCTCTCTTCTCTCGCCACAAGGCCAACAGATGCGCGGGCAGCGGCACCACCCGTGTTTCTCCCGGCAGCCGGTTCTTCAGCCCGCGCTCGTCATGGTTCCGGCCCACGTCGGTCCACCGTTTAACCGCCTGGGGAAGCGTGCAGTGCGCGATCAGCCGATCCCAACCGGACTTGGGCAGGTGGCAGTCCGGCAGCGCCGCCGCAACCGTCTCTTTCGGCCGCAGACCCGCGCAGTACATGCCCGCGAAGAACCCGAGTAGCCGACGGCCACGGGCCCGGCGGTAGCCGCCCACGGAGGAGACGGCGCTCAGCAACTCCCTCGCCTGGTACGGGTTGGCCACCACCCGCGGATCCACCGGGACCGACGGCTTGGGCAGATCCGGACCAGGTGCGGACCAACTCGGCTTCGCATAGGGCGGTTCCACCCGCTGCCGACAGGTCAGAAGCGGGTAGTGCTGTGTACCACCAGCAGACGAAGAACCTGCTGGCGACGCTTCGCGCGATGGAGCACGACGGTCTGGTCTCTCGCACGGAGATCTCGTTCAGACGTGGCTCGGCTTTCTGCCGGCAGGCTACCGACGGTCACTTGCCCGCCGACCGGCCTCACGGCGCTCGCCGGAGCAGGGCAGCCGCGTCTTCATCAAACGAGCTTCGCAAGAACCGCGGCCTGGGAACTGTCATTCCCGAGGCTATCGCCGCAGTGGGACGCCCAATCTGCGGTTCATGTATGAGTTCTACGCAGCGCCAAGCCAGCACGGGAGTCAGCACGGCGCCTCCCCATCATGCCTGAACAGGGCAACTCAGACAGCACCCTTCGCTGCGTTATTGCGGCCGTCACCGAGGGCCCGGCACCGCCTCCATGGTGTGCGCACGCACTCCCACGCCCAAAACTATGGTGTCCCACCACATACGCCTCTCACCTGCATGTTCCTACGGTGTGGCGACACACAAACGTCCCCGCCGGACGCCAGGAAGTGGTACCGATGTCGTCGCCCGCAAGCGCTCCAGTCGTCGAGCTTGTCTGGACGAGGCTCCAGCCGCCGGACGTGTCGGCGGTCGTGGCGAAGACGTGCCACGTTCCCTTGTAGCGGACGACCGACGGGTCCTTCACGGAGACGACGGGGTGCGTGGCGTCTGGCTGAGGGGCGATCAGCGGGCCCGTGGACGACCACTGGAAGGTGCTGGTGAGCCGCCCTTGTCCGTCGGCCGTCGCGGCAGTGGACAGGGGTGTGCTGAGGCGCCTCTCAGTCCTCCTGCGCGGCCGCGGCGAGGGCGTCGTGGATCGCGTCGTACGCCGGCTTGTGCTGCAGGTTCTCGTCCCAGGGCAGGGCGGCGCCCTCGCCCTGGAAGACCGACGGGATCCACGAGTGCCGGTCGGTGTAGCCCCACACCGTGATGCCGACACAGCGCCGCACAGCAAGGCAGGCGTCGGTCACCTTCCCGTACCAGTCGGCCTGCTCGGCCAGCTTGGCCGTGTCGGAGGGAAGGATCATGCGGATGTCGAGCTCGGTGATGGCAACATCGACACCGAGGTCGGCGAACCGCTGGATGTTCTGCTGCAGCCGGTCGGGGAATCCGTACTGCAGCGCGAGGTGTGCCTGCATGCCGAAGCCGTCGATCGGGACGCCGTCGGCCTTGAGCTGCTTGATGAGCGTGTAGTAGGCGTCCGACTTGGGTCCGATGGCCTCGACGTTGTAGTCGTTCAGGTAGAGCTTGACGTGGGGGTCGGCGGCGCGGGCCCAGCGCAGGGCGTCGGCGATGTAGGACGGGCCGATGGTCTTGTAGAAGATGTTCTGGCGGTAGGTGCCGTCCTCGTTCATGATCTCGTTGGCGACGTCCCAGGCGAAGACCTTGCCGCGGTAGTGCTTGACGACGTTCGTGATGTGGTTCTTGAGGATCGAACGCAGTTCGTCCTTGGTCCAGGTGCCGGAGGTGAGCCAGCTCGGCAGCTGGTTGTGCCACAGCAGGGTGTGGCCGCGCACCTTGAGGTGCTCGGACTTCGCGTAGTTCACGATCTCGTCGCCCGCGGTGTAGTCGAAGACGCCGCGCTGCGGTTCGGTGGCGTACCACTTCATGCCGTTGCCGGGTGTCGTCTGGCCGAACTCCTTGCCGAGCAGATCGGCGAACTCGGTGTCGGCGAGCTCCGGGTTGTCGACGGCGGAGCCGAAGTAGCGCCCGGTCTCGCGGGCGAGCTCGTGCAGCGTCTTCGTCCTCTTCGAGCCGTCGGTGCCGGCCTGGGCGGCCGGGGCGACGGCGAGGCCGAGCAGCAGGGCCGCCGACGCGGCGAGCGCGGCGGATCCGACGCGCGAACGGCGTGCGGGTGTGCTCATGGTGCGTCTCCTCAACGGTGGGGAGGGCTGGTGTGGTTGTCTTGCGCGGGGCTGGTCCGTGGGGTCACTTGACGCGGAGCTCGCAGCGCATCCTGCGGTGGTGGCCGACCTCGCGCACCGGACCCGTGAGAGTGAGCGGCACGGTGTGGTGGACGTGTTCGCTGGACGCGGCGACGCGCAGCTCCAGGGCGCCGGGTTCGACGACGCGGCGGCCGTCGGCGCCGGTGTGCGCGGCCAGGTCGGCTGGGAACGTGGCGTGCACCTCGGCTGACGCTCCGGCGTCGAGCGTGACGCGGGCGTAGCCGACCAGCCGGACCTCGGGCCGGGCGACGGTGCCGACGGGGTCGTGGAGGTAGAGCTGGACGACCTCGGTGCCGGGCCGCTTGCCGGTGTTGCGGACGGTGAGGCGCAGTGTGGTCTCGCCGTCGGTGGGCAATTCGACGGTGTCGCACCGGGGCGCGTCCCAGGCGAACGTCGTGTAGGACAGGCCGTGGCCGAACGGGTACAGGGGGGTGGGGTCCACGGTGCTGGGGAAGCCGTGCCGGCCGAGCGGCGGGGCCAGGTACGGGGCGGGCTGGCCGCCGGGCGTGCGGGGTACCCCGATGGGCAGGCGCCCGGACGGGTCGACACGCCCGGACAGGGCGCCCGCGACGGCGGCGCCGCCCTCCTGCCCGGGGAAGAACGCCTGGACGACCGCTGCGGCCCGGTCGGCCCAGCGGCCGAGCGCATAGGGCCTGCCGCTGAGCACGACGATGACGACCGGCACGCCGTAGGCCATCGCCTCGTCCAGCAACTTTCCCTGTCCGTACGGCAGTTCCAGGTCCTCGGCGTCGCATCCCTCACCCGACGAGCCGCGTCCGAACAGACCTGACCGGTCACCGGCGACGACGACGCAGACATCGGCGGCAGAGGGGTCCTCGCCGATGACGGCGCCCGGCAGCTCGGCGCGGAGCGCGTCGGCGAGCGTGGGCACCTCGACGCCGGTCGGCAGGTCGGGGTGGTGGACGCCCACATGCCGGGGGAAGGTGTAGCAGCCGAGCATGGCCGCCTGCTCGTCGGCGAGCGGACCGAGGAGCGCGATACGCAGCCCGTCGCTCAGCGGCAGTACCCCGGAGTCGTTGGCGAGCAGGACGACCGACTCCTCGGCCACCTTCTGCGCCAGCTCCCGCATGTGCGGGGGGTTCAGGTCGACGGGCAGGTCGCCGGTGACCGGTTCCCAGTCGGCGTCGAGCAGCCCGAGTTCGCACTTCTGGGTGAGGACGCGCAGCACGGCCCGGTCGAGCAGTTCCTCGGGCAGCGGATCCTTGGGGCTGAAGCAGCGGGCCGCCGGCAGTTCCACGTCGACGCCGGCCGCCAGCGCGATGCGCGCCGCCGCGCCTTCGCCGTCGGCGATGCGATGGGCCTCGTCGAGCAGCGAGATGCCGTAGTAGTCCGAGACCACGGTACCGGCGAACTCCCACTGATCACGGAGGAGTTGGGTGAGCAGTCCGGCATGGGCGTGGGCGGGCAGGCCGTCGATGTCGTTGTAGGCGGGCATCACGGAGCGGGCACCGCCCTCGCGCACTGCCATCTCGAACGGCGGCAGGATCACGTCGGCGAGCTCACGCGGGCCGATCGAGGCGGGGGCGTGGTTGCGCGCGGCGCGCGAGGCCGAGTAGGCGGCGAAGTGCTTCAGCGTGGCGACGATGCCCGCGGCCTGAAGTCCCCTTACGTACGCGGTGCCGATGGTGCCGACCAGGTACGGGTCCTCACCGATGGACTCCTCGGTGCGGCCCCAGCGGGCGTCGCGCACGACGTCGAGGACCGGGGCGAGTCCCTGGTGGATGCCGACCGAGCGCATCGACGTACCGATGGCCTGGGCCATGTCCATGATCAGCGCCGGGTCGAAGGTGGCGCCCCAGGCGAGCGGCGTCGGGAAGATGGTGGCCTGCCAGGCAGTGAAGCCGGTCAGGCACTCCTCGTGGGCGATGGCCGGCAGGGCGAACCGGTTGCCCGCGCGGATGGTGCGCTGCAGCTCCGCGAGACGGGCCGCGCCCTCGGCAGGTTCGACGGGCACGGTGCCGAAGGGTCGGGTGAGGTGGCCAAGCCCGTACGGGAGCAGCGCGTCGAGGGCGGCGCTGCGGGAGGCGTAGGTGTGCTGGCCGGGGGCGACGTCGGCGCCTTCGGCGTCGGCGCCGATCCATACGCTGGACAGCTGGGCGGTCTTCTCCTCGGTGGTCATCCGGGCGAGCAGGTCCGCCGCCCGGGTGTGCGCGGGCAGGGTGGTGTCCTGCCATGGCTCGACCATGGGTCTCCTCAAGTGCGGTGGAAAGTTGGCCGGTTGATGGGTGACGGCGCTGTCAGCCCTTGGTTGCGCCCATCGTGATGCCGCCGATCAACTGCCGTTCGGCCACCGCGTAGAAGCCGAGCGCGGGCACCATGGCGAGGACGAGGTACGCGAAGACGCGGGCGATGTCTGCGGCGTACTGGCCTTGGAACTGCTGGACGCCGACGGGGATCGTCCACCAGGTGGGTTCGCTGAAGACGAGCAGCGGGAGCAGGAAGTTGTTCCAGCTGCCGACGATGGCGAGGACGGAGACAGTGCCGAGCGCGGGCCGCGCCATCGGCAGCAGGATCCGCCAGAAGAAGCCGAACGGGGAGCAGCCGTCGAGCGTGGCGGCCTCCTCCAGCTCGCCGGGGATCTCCCGGAAGAAGCCGCGCAGGATGACGATGGTCATGGGCAGACCGAACGCGGCCTGTGGCAGGATCACGCCCCACGGGTTGTCGAGCAGCCCGAATGTGCGCAGCAGGATGAACAGCGGCAGGATGGCCACGGCGAACGGGAACATCAGCCCGACGGCGAAGAGAGTAAACATCAACTCCCTTCCTTTGAAGGCGAACCGGGCGAGCGCGAACGCCGCGAGCGCGGCGGTGCCGACGGTGAGGGCCGTGGTGCCTACGGCGACCAGCGTGGACGAGCCGAGCATCCGCCAGAACGAGCTGTCGGCCAGGATGTCCGTGTAGTTGGACACGACCCAGGGCGAGGGCAGCCCGAAGGCGTTCTGGGAGAGCTGGTCGGTGGACTTGAAGCCGGACACCAGTGCGTACAGCAGCGGGGTGACCATGACGACGCCGACCAGCCACACGATGACGTACAGCGGTGTGGAGCGCAGCCGCCGGCGGGCTGCGGGGATCAGGCCGCTCATCGGTTGCCTCGCATGGTGGTGAGGGCTCCTTCGGTGTCACGGCGCAGCACGAACCGCTGGTAGGCCAGGGCGAAGACGAGGCTGATGAGGAACATGGCGATGCTCATCGCGCTGGCATAGCCGATCTGGTAGCGCTTGAAGCCGAACTGGAAAAGGGTGACGGCCATCGTCTCGGAGTGGTGGTCGGGGCCGCCCTGGGTGGTGACCCACACCAGGTCGAAGAGCTGGATGGCGCCGATCACGGACAGGAAGACGCTGATGCGGATGGTCGGTCCGAGCAGCGGCAGGGTGATGTTGCGGAAGCGCTGCCAGGGACCTGCGCCGTCGATCCGGGCCGCCTCGTGCAGCTCGGCGGGGATGCCCTGCAGGCCGGCCAGGTACAGCATCATGTGGAAGCCGAAGTACTTCCACATCATGACGAGGAACAGGGTGGGCAGCACCCAGTCCTGGTCGGCGAACCAGAGACCGCCGAGGCTGTCGAGGCCGATCGAGCCGAGCACCTTGTCGGCGAGTCCGTCGTCCGGCGCGAAGATCATGGAGAACAGGACGCCGGTGATGACCTCGGACAGGACGTACGGCGCGAAGAACAGCATCCGGTAGACAGCACGGCCACGCAGCTTCTGGTTGAGCAGGACGGCCATGGCGAGCGCGAACGGAAGCTGCAGGCCGACGGAGAACACGACCAGGAGCAGGCCGCGCCACAGGTCGCCGAGGAAGACCGGGTCGTCGAACAAGCGGGTGTAGTTGTCGGTGCCGACGAAGTCCGAAGGCGTTCCGAATCCGCCCCAGTTGAAGAAGCTGATGTACAGCGCGTAGAGGATCGGCGTGAGGACGAACAGGGCGAACAGAACGAGGGCGGGCACGGTGAAGGAGAAGGCGGTCAGCCAGTTCCGGACCCGGCGCACCAGCGGGCGCCGGTTGTGTGCCGGTGCCGCCGGTTCCTTGGCGAGAGCGGGTGCCTCGTTGATCTGGGTCGAGGTCATCGTGGACTACTGGCTCTTGGCGACCTGGGTGATGGAACGCGCCACCTGCTCGGGCGACTTGGCGCCGGCGATGAGGGCGGCGACCGAGTCGTTGACCTCCTGACCGACGGCAGGCGGGTAGGCCTGGTCGAGGTAGAGCTGGAATCCGGTCGCCTTGTCCAGGGCGGCGGAGACGAGCTTGAGGTTGGGATCGGTGAGGGAGCCGGTGGCGTCCTTCACGACGGGCATCATCGAGCCCTTGGACACGAGGATCTTGTCGGACTCGGTCGACAAGAAGAACTTCAGGAAGTCGACGGCCGCCTTGGGCGCGCCCTTGCGCACGGCGTAGCCGCCGCCTCCGCCGAAGATGTCGGTTGCGGCGCCCTTGCCTCCCGCGACGGTCGGGAAGGTGAAGAACCCGAGGTCCTCGCCGATGCCCTTGCCCGCGTCGGCCTGCACGACCGGCGCCCACTGGCCCATCAGCTCCATCGCGGCCTTGCCGTTGCCCATGGCCGCGGCCTCGCCGTTGGGCGTGGAGTACGCGGCGCCGAGGAAGCCCTTCTGGAACGGCTGAAGGGCGATGAGCTCCTTGAGGCGTTCACCGGCCTTGACGAAGTCGTCGCCGGTGAAGTCCTTGGCGTCGGCGGCCTTCTGCATGCCGTCGACACCGGCGATACGCATCGCCAGGTAGGCCCAGAAGTACATGCCGGGCCACTTCTCCTTGCCCGCCAGGGCGATGGGCGTGATCCCGGCGCTTTTCAGCTTCTTCACGGCGTCCAGGTAGTCGTCCCAGGTGGCGGGCGGGGACGGGATACCGGCCTGCTTGAAGAGCGCCTTGTTGTACCAGAAGCCGACGCCGCCGATGTCGAAGGGCATCGCGTACGACTTGCCGTCGAACTCGTAGGCCTTTGCGGAGACCCCGACGAGGGTGCCGGCCATGGGCTTGACGGTGTCGGTGAGGTCCTCGACGAGGCCCGCGTCGATCTGCTGCTTGAGAACGCCGCCACCCCACGTGTGGTAGATGTCCGGAAGCTTTCCGGAACTGGTCAGCGCCGTCATCTTCGACTTGTAGGCATCGTTCTCCAGCGTGACGAGCTTGATGTGCACGTCGGGGTGCTCGGCCTCGAACGCCTTGGCCCGCTCGGGCCAGACACTCTTGGACGGCTCGGTGGTCTGGATGTTCCACCACTCCACGACAGTACGACCCTTGCTGTCCGTAGTGCGTGAGTCGGAGTCCGAGCAGGCGGACAGACCGGCCGCGCCCAGGCCCGCCGCTGTCGCGGTCCCCAGGAACCGGCGGCGGGAGAAGGCAGATGACGCGGCGCTGGAGGCGATTGCAGCGGCACGGTCGACGGTTGACATGGCGCACCTTCCGGAAGTTCCACGAAAACTTATCGGGACATGGCCACGCAAGTTACGGGCACGCGTCGGGGGTGTCAACGCCCTTAACAAAATGGGCCGTTGACACCCCCGGAGTGCTATCTTCCGCTACGCCCGGCGCGGCGGCGCGGTGCTCGCCCGGACCACCAGCTCAGTGGCGAGTTCCACACGTGGTGACGCGGGTACGACGGACCGGGCCAGGTCCAGTACGACCCGTGCCGCCAGCTTGCCCATGTCGGAGAGCGGCTGGCGGACCGTCGTCAGAGGCGGCGACGCCCAGCGCATCTCCGGCAGATCGTCGAAACCGACGACGCTCATGTCCTCGGGCACACGCAGCCCTCGGCGGCGCAGTGCCTCCATCGCGCCGAGCGCCATCTGATCACTGGCCGCGAACACGGCGGTCGGCGGGTCGTCCAGGTCGAGCAACTGGTTGCAGCCGGTGAACCCGGACTCGTGGTAGAAGTCGCCGGGCACGATCAGCTCGCCGTCGACCGGTACTCCGGCGACGTCGAGCGCGGCCCGGTAGCCGTCGAGTCTGGCCCGTGAGCACATCAGGCGGGACGGACCCTCGATGAAGCCGATCCTGCGGTGCCCCAGGCCCAGCAGGTACTCGGTCGCGGCCATGCCGCCCGCCCAGTTGGTGGCGCCGATGGTCGGTTCCTCGGACGCGGGCGAGCCGGCCGGGTCGATCACCACCAGCGGCACGCCCAGACGCCGCAGTTCGTCGTGGAGTCTCGGCTCCAGGACGGAGGTCACAAGAATCACGCCGTCCGACGCGCGGGCCCGTAGATTCGTCATCCACTGCCGAGCCGCGCCCGCCCGGTTGTGGATCGCGGAGACCACCGTCCCCACGCCCGACTCGTGCGTGACCTCTTCGACCCCGCGAATGATCTCCACGGCCCAGGGGCTGTCGAGGTCGTTGAAGACCAGGTCGAGCAGAACCGGCCGGGCACCGGGGGCGGGCGGGCGGCGCCGGTAGCCGTGCCGTTGCAGCAGGTCCTCGACCCTCGCCCGGGTGGCAGGCGACACGTCCGAACGTCCGTTGACGACCCGTGAGACGGTCGGCACTGAGACCCCGGCCTCCCGCGCGATCTCGGTGATCGTCACCTTGGCCGGCCCGTCCGAGCTCCGCGTGGCTGTCTTGTGCTGGGCGCCGTCCGGGGCCACCATCCCCACCTCCGTAGCTCTGCGTCCGGAAAACCTCCGGGCATCTTCCGGAAAGCGTAGAACATGCCACCGGCCTGCTCGCGGTCGAGGCAGCGTCCGTCCGGCTCGTCGAACGTGCGGGCTCGAATCTACGCCTGTCCGCCGTCCAGCACCGCGTGCAGCCAGGCAAGTTGCCGCCGCGTATGCGTGGCGTCCCCGTGCTCGTGCCCGTTGAACGGATACGCGTGGATCTCCCGCGCGGGATCGCGGCCGGTCAGCTCGCCGTAGCGGTGGTATGCGGCGTACGCGCCACTGGGTGGGCAGACCATGTCGCGCAGGCCGACCCCGAAGTGGGCGGGAGCGTACGCGCGGCGCGCAAAGGAGATCCCCTCGACGTACGCCAGCGTCCGGTACGCGGCCCTCTCGGCGCCCCGGTGCACGGCCAGATAGGCGGCGACCTCTCCGTAGGGTCCGTCGTCGGTGAGGTCCAGGGCGCGCCGGATGCCGCACAGCAGCGGCGCGCTGACCAGCACGGCCGCCAGATCCGGGACGAGTCCCGCGACCGCGAGGGCCACTCCCCCGCCTTGACTGTTGCCGACGGCCGCGACCCGGTCCGCGGCGACACCGGGCAGCGCGCGCAGCGCGGCGACGGAGCACACCGCGTCGGTGATCAGCCGCCGGTAGTGGTGGTCGTGCGGGTCGAGGATGCCGCGCACGATGGCGCCGGGGCCACCGGGCGCGCTCGCGTGCGGGTCGGGGGTCGCGCCGCCGCTGCCGTACTGGTCGCCCTGGCCGCGGTTGTCCATGAGCAGGTGTGCGTATCCGGCGTTCGCCCAGGTGAGCCGCTCGTGCGGGAGGCCGCGGCCGCGCCCGTACCCGGCGAACTCCACGACGGCGGGCAAGAGTTGGCCGTCCGTGCCGGCAGGCCGGGTGTACCAGGCGCTGATCGGGTCGCCGGCGAATCCGCGGAACGTCACGTCCCATGTCTCGACGAGCCGCAGCCCGCTGTCGATCCGTTCGGCACTGACGACCGGCTGCGGATGCTCGGCGGCTTTCAAGGTGGTCTGCCAGAAGGTGTCGAAGTCGGCGGGTTCGTCGAGGGGTGGGCGGTAACGTTCGAGCTGGTCCAGGGGGAGATCGACGGCGGGCACGGACACCTCACACGGGTCTGGGAGCCGACTTCCTCATGTGCGAAACTCATTGGCCGGGATCGGGTGCGGCTTCAGTAGATGCACCTGCCGTGCGCGTCCGGCACCCCGGACTTGCGCAGGAAGTAGCTGTTGACCTGGTCCCGCCACTCGCGGGCGCAGCGCAGCTGCTCCTCGTACAGCTCGGTCACCCGAGTGTGCCGGGCGGGCGAGACCAGGCCGGCGAGTGCGGCCCAGACCTCGCGGGCAGCCTCGACCTCCTCGACTCCCTCGAAATGAGTGTCGTAGATGTGCTGCACGACGGTCTTGCCGCTGTGCAGCACATGCCTGTACGACACATGGTGGAAGAAGAGCAGCAGCTCGTCGGGGCAGCTCTCCACCCGCTCGTACGTGTCCGCCCACGGCTTCGCGTACTGCCCGGAGTATCCGGTGCCGGTGGCCCGGCTGCGGTCGACGCCGATGCCGTCGCGGTCGGCGAAGTGGTACGTCCCCCATGTGCTGTACTCGTAGCCGTCGACGCTCGGCCCGTAGTGGTGTCCGGGCTGCACCATGAAGCCGACGCCGAGGGGTGCGGTGTACTTCTCGTACGTGGCCCAGGAACCGTGCAGCACCGCCCGAAGCCCAGAGCCCAGCCGCTCGGGGTCACCGGATAGATCCGGCGTGAACGTCAACCCCACCCACTCGTCGATGAGTTGAGCTGTATCCGCGGTCGGGTCCCAGGCGAGGCGGCCATAGGTGTAGAGGTTGGCCTGGGCAAGGGGGTGGCCGGTCCAGAAGGGGTCGTCACCGACGTTCGCCACCGCCACGAGGCCTCCTCCGGTAACGAGTTGCCCGACCGTGGGGCCGCCCTCCCCCTCCGGCCGGAAGGCGAGTACCTGGGACCACATCGGCGCGAGCGCGCAGACATGCCGCTGCTGGCCCGTGTACTCCTGCGTGACCTGCAGCTCGACGGCGACGCGGGTGCGGGGCAGGGCGCCGATCACGGGCGAGACGGGTTCGCGGACCTGGAAGTCCATCGGCCCGTGCTTGACCTGAAGGATGACGTTGTCCGCGAACTGACCGTCCAGCGGGGCGAAATGGTCGTACGCGGCGCGCGCCCGGTCTGTCGAGCGGTCGCGCCAGTCCTGTCGGTGGTCGTAGACGAAAGCGCGCCAATGGACGGTGCCGCCGTGCCGCGCGAGCGCGCCGGCCAGGAGGTTCGCGCCGTCGGCATGGCTGCGTCCGTAGGCGAACGGGCCCGGCTGCCCCTCCGAATCGGCCTTGACGACGAAACCGCCGAAGTCGGGGACCAGCGCGTAGACCCGGTCGGTCGCCTCGCGCCACCACGCACGCACACCCTCGTCGAGCGGATCGGCAGTGTCCAGATCGCCGAGCTGGAGGGGTGCGGCGAAGTTCACGGAGAGGTGGGTTCGGATGCCGTACGGCCTCAACTCGGCCGCAATGGCCGCCACTTCCACGAACCGCTCGGTGAGCAGGCGGGTCTCGCTCGCGTGGACGTTGACGTTGTTGACCGCGAGCGCGTTGATGCCGCAGGAGGCGAGCAGCCTTGCGTACGCGCGGATCCTGGAGAGGTCACCTCGCGCCCGTCCGTCCCGCCAGAACAGCGAGCCGCCCGCATAGCCTCGCTCGACCTGCCCCATGACGGGATGCACGTCGACGTTGTCCCAGTGGTCCAGCATGCGCAGGGCGAGGGCGGGGCGGTGGGTCTCGTCGGGGCCTTCCGTGAACGCGGCCTCGCCGATCCGTACGATGTGGAAGAAACCGTGGAGGAGCCCGGCCGGGGCGGCGGCGGTGACGGTGGTGTGCCGCGCGGTCCGTGTCACCGTGAACCCCTCGGGACCTTCGTCACCGCCGGCGACCACCTTCAGCAGCAGGTCGCACGCCGCGTCGCCCGCGTCATCGCTGCCACCGAACTCCCGGCACGCACGGCCGACTTCTGCCCGTACGGTGTCGACGACCAGTCCTTCGCCGCGCACGCACACCCGCCGTGTCCCCACGCCGCGCAGTGCCTCGTCAGGCAGCCAGGCAGGATCTATTTCGTCGGTGGTCATGACGCCGCCGCCTCAAGGGCCATGATGCCGAGAACGCCCTCGACGGCTCCGGGATCGCTGCTGGTCATTTCGGGGCGGATCCTTCCTGTACGTCCGGCGTCGAAGGTGAGGACAGTCGGTTCGCGGAGTGGTTGTGCTCGTCACCGTCCCCCGACTGTTCAGCACAGTTCGCCTGCTTCTTCCTCAGGACGGCACTCGACGCCGGCCTGTCGCCTCAGCCCGGGGGCGAACCGGTGTCAGCCCTGGGACCGGCCCGGATCCAGGACCACGGTGACGACCGAACGTGCCGGGAGTTTCGCCGTCAGATGTCCGTCCGCGACCTGTGCGAGGCCCTCCACCGCCCTCGTGTCGTGATCGCCGTCAGTGAGGTATCCCGTCGCCTGCTCTCCCTTCGCCGCCTTCAGAGCCATGTCCGTCGTCGTGGCCTGGGCACCGGTGTTGATGAGGACAGCCACGTCGGTCGCGTCCGTGTTCCGGTACGCCGACGCGAGCACCGCCTCGTCGCCAGAGGAGGCCTCCACGCGGACTGCGCCGGGACGGATGAACCGGCTGAACGCGGTCATCGCCCGCAGCCGTGTGGAGACCATGTAGCTGTCGCCGTCCATGCGGATGAGCGCGCCGGTGTCGCCGATCGAGGCTCCGAGCCAGAAGAGGTAGGCGGAGGCGTCGGCCTGGGCGAGGGCATTGTGGATGTTCTCGGCCACGTACAGACCGGCCGCGTTCGTGCCGTCGTCCCACTTGCTCGGCCAGACGCCGCTGCCCGCCCACTCCGACATCCACGCCGGCTTGTCACTGTTGATCAGCGGGCTGGTGGCGGCGGAGGCATAGCCGTGGGCGCTGTACGCGGCCACCTCCTTCTCGGCAGCCGGGTCGGCCGCGATGGCGGCCGCGTACGCCTTCCCCTGGTTCCAGCCGAAGCTGTCGCAGCAGTACAGCTTGGTGCCGGGGGCCTCGGCGCGCAGCACCGGGCCGATCGCCTTCACCGCATCGGCGGCCTGTGCGGGGGTGAAGAGCATGGAGGCGTACGACGCCTTCCAGTCGGGCTCGTTGGTGAAGGTTCAGGTCGGTGACGAGGATACCCTCTCGCTTGTAGAATTTCACGTACTGGGCGAGGTACTTGCCGTACGCGGTGCGCCAGTCGCCGGTTGCGCAGTCGGTGCCGACGACTCCGCACAGGGTGCCGCCGTTCGAGTCGGAGTTGTTGTCCTTCATGTACGCGGGGGCGCTCCACGCATCCGCGATGAACCGCTTCACCCCGTACTTCCGGGCCTCCTTGGCGAGCCAGACCTGGCCGCCATCTTTTCCGTCCCAGGTGTATGTCAGCGGATCGTCTGGGCTCGCGGGCGCGTTCGGGGCGATGGTCCGCATGTGGTCGTACACCTCGTCCGTGGACGAGCCGACGCCGAGGCGCAGCATGCTCAGGCCCGCGCCGTCCTCCCGCGAGAAGAGCAGCTTGACGATCTCGTCGCCCTTCTTTGCAGACAGGCCCTTCAGGCCGTGGATGACGGCGGCGCGCTGGAAGGCCTGCGAGACGCCGAAGCCGTCGATGCGCTGGTGGCGTGCCGAGAAGTCGATGCTTCCGGGCGCGGTGTCGGCGCCTGCCGGGGCTCCGGGCAGGGCGAGCGCGGCCGAGGCCAGCGTCAGGGCGGAGGCGAGCAGGATGAGGCGGCGGGGCCCGAGCTTCGACGGCATCCATGTGCTCCCGTAGTCCGGTGAACCTGCGGTTCCAGAGGGGCGTGCGGTGCGGTGGGTGGTAGACGTACGTCGTGCTCCAGGTACCGTCGCCAGCGGCGACCAATCTGTCAAGGCGCTTAACAAATTCGATCCGAGGTCGTCAGTGTGCTGGTTGGAATCCTGCTGCGGCTGCGGCTTCCCTCGCGCCCCGAGGACGCGTCCTGGCCGAGTGCGGAAGAAGCGGCCGCGCTCACCCGCGCCGCCGCCGAAGCCGCCCCGTCGCAGCCCGCCCCAGTCTCAACGTCACAGCGGCGCTGACGAACCGACCATCCTGCTCAGCGCTGCACTGACGGCGGCGGAGCACAGGGGCCGCGACAACGGCACCGGGGGCGGGAGGAACCCCAGCTGACGCACGGCTGGGGTTCCTCGGGGCGGTGCGTATCGGTCAGCACATGGAGTCACCCACTCCGTGAACCGCTCGTCCACGCGTCGGCGGACCGCATCACATCGCGATCGCCATGGATCAGACGGTTCAGCGCTGCAGGGTGAGGACGCCCGGCCGCCACGGCAGCTGGTCGTACGGGCCGCCCGCGGTGGGGGACTTGCCCTGGTAGAGGAACTGCAGGTGGCAGGGGTCGATGGTCATGGTCTGGTCGGGGTTGGTGCGGACCAGGTCGCCGTGGCTGATGTCGTTGGTCCAGGTGGCACCGCTGTTGGCCTTGCCCGCGAAGGGGTTGCTCTCGCTGCCGGCCTGCGGGGTCCAGGAACCGCTCAGGCTGGAGGCCGTGAAGGAGCGGAAGTAGCGCTGCTCATTCGCACCCCGAGCCTCGACGATCATGAGGTACTGGTTCTGCCCCTGGACCTTGTAGACCTGCGGCGCCTCGAACAGGTTGTTCGTCGTGTCGCTCATGACCGTCGTGTACGACGAGCCGAAACTGCCCGGGAAGTTGCCGATCGGCATGCTCGCTCGGTAGATCTTGCCGTTGTCACCGGCGAAGAACAGGTACATGTTCTGGCCGTCAGCGATCAGTGTCTGGTCGATCGGGCCGGTGGCGGAGCCGGAGATGCTGCCGGTGAACAGCGGCTGCGGCGCGGACCAGCCGTTGGGGTTGGTGGGGTCGCTCGACGTGCGGTAGATGAAGGGCCACGCACCCCACTGGTACGCCAGCACCCAGATGTTCTTGGGCGCGAAGTAGAACAGCGTGGGCGCCACCGCGGCCTGGCTCATCCCGGTCTGGCCGGCCGACGCCATGTCCGACCAGGTCGTGAAGGGCTTGAACATCATCGAGCCGTACGACGACCCCGAGACGTTCGACGCGTAGACCAGGTGCTTGCCGTTGTGCGTCACGGTGGTGAAGTCCTTGACCGCCGTCCACCCGTTCGCCGGCTGCGCCAGCACACCCGACGACGTCCACCGGTACGTCGAGGGGAGGGAACATGAGCCGTCCGTCGGCGTCCCGGTCAGGCCGGTCCACTTCTGGTTGCTGCCGCCGTTGCACGTCCAGATCTCCACCGCCGTGCCGTTGGCGGTACCCGAGCCCGTCACGTCCAGGCACAGCCCGGACTCCACGCCGACGACCGTGCCGTCGGAGTTCACCCGCCACTGCTGGTTCGCACCCCCGCTACAGGTCCAGATCTGAACCCGGGTACCGGCCGCGGTGGCGTGACCCGGCACATCCAGGCACTTGTTGCCGTACACGGTGAGCTGGTTGTTGTCCGTGAACGTCCACTGCTGGTTGGTCCCGCCCGAGCAGTCCCAGATCTGCAGGTACATGCCGTCGGCCTGGCTGGAGTTCGGCACATCGAGACACCGGCCGGAACCAACACCGCGCAAGGCGCCACTCGAAGCCGCCTGAGCCGGGGCAGCGACGAGCATCGCCGCCAACGCGACCAGCACCGCAACCAAGGCGCCGAGCACCACAGACGGATGCCTGCGGCTGAAACTTCCACTGTGCATGCGGACTTCCTCAACCTTGAGTAGATGTTTCCGGGTGGCCTCGTCAGAGGCTGTCCGGACTGTCGGTGTGATGCGATGTGCAGCGGTAGGACTCGGTGCGGCTCCTTGCGGCTCTGCGTTGGGGCGGTGTGACCCGGAGTTGCCCGGCTTTGCGATGCAGCACTCCGAGGCGTTCGCAATGCCGAACAAAGGCCGAAGTATCGAGCAACCTGCATGATAGGGAACCGGTGAACGGCGTCAACGCTTCTCGCATGCATCGCTACCGACGTCGAAACATTTGACAGGCCCCCATGCGTGCCGACACCCGGAAGGTCGTGTCTCCAGCGTCCGTGACACACCGGTTCCCCGAGCGCCGTCGCGCTCGACGGCGCGGGGGTTCGCCGTTCGACTCACCCGTTCCGAAAGTTTCGGGCTAGAACAGAAACTTTTTCTGCGGTGAGTATTGACGATCCATCGTCATTGTTTCAACATCCCTGTCTGAGACACCGGCTGTGGTTCACAATGTCGAACCACCTCGGCCCGGCGGATCCGTACTGACCGCCAGTTCCACGCACAGCCGCACGACAGATACGCGCAGCACAGCACCTGCGCCACCCCGTTTCGTTCCGGTGAGGTTCGCACCAGCGCATCCCGGCTCTTCGTGCAGTTGGAGAGGTACGCGACGCCACGTGGCGGTCCCCCGGTGCCGAGTGGGAACGGACCACGCTTTCCTCTCCGCTTTCAGTCATTCCATGATTTCTACCTTGGAGGCACCGTCATGGGCTTGTATGCCCTCCCCAGACCCGTTGTCCGCCGGAAGATCCACGGTCTGCTGTTGGCGCTGGTCGTCGGCGTCCTGGGTGCGGCCGCCGCACTGGTCACGCCGCCGGCCGCACACGCCGCCGAGAGCACGCTCGGCGCCGCGGCGGCGCAGAGCGGCCGCTACTTCGGCACCGCCATCGCCTCGGGCAGGCTGGGCGACTCGGCGTACACGTCGATCGCGAGCCGTGAGTTCAACATGGTGACAGCCGAGAACGAGATGAAGATCGACGCCACCGAACCGCAGCGGGGCCAGTTCAACTTCACCTCCGCCGATCGCGTCTACAACTGGGCGGTGCAGAACGGCAAGCAGGTGCGCGGTCACACCCTGGCCTGGCACTCCCAGCAGCCCGGCTGGATGCAGAGCCTCAGCGGCAGCACACTGCGCCAGGCGGTGATCGACCACATCAACGGCGTGATGGGCCACTACAAGGGCAAGATCGCCCAGTGGGACGTCGTGAACGAGGCCTTTGCCGACGGCAGTTCGGGAGCCCGGCGCGACTCCAACCTGCAGCGCACCGGCAACGACTGGATCGAGGTCGCCTTCCGCACCGCGCGTGCCGCCGACCCGGCCGCCAAGCTCTGTTACAACGACTACAACATCGAGAACTGGACTTGGGCCAAGACCCAGGCCGTGTACGCCATGGTCCGGGACTTCAAGCAGCGCGGCGTGCCGATCGACTGTGTCGGCTTCCAGTCGCACTTCAACAGCGGCAGCCCCTACAACAGCAACTTCCGCACCACCCTGCAGAACTTCGCCGCCCTCGGCGTCGACGTGGCCATCACCGAACTCGACATCCAGGGCGCCCCGGCGTCGACCTACGCCGACGTGACCAACGACTGCCTGGCCGTCCCGCGCTGCCTCGGCATCACCGTCTGGGGTGTGCGCGACACCGACTCCTGGCGATCGGGGGACACGCCGCTGCTGTTCAACGGCGACGGCAGCAAGAAGCCCGCCTACACGGCCGTCCTCAACGCACTCAACGGCGGCTCCACGACGCCCCCTGCGGGTTCCGGACAGATCAAGGGCGTCGGTTCCGGCCGCTGCCTGGACGTACCGAACGCCGGCACCACCGACGGCACCCAGCTCCAGCTGTGGGACTGCCACAGCGGCACCAACCAGCAGTGGACGTACACCGACGCCGGCGAGCTCAGGGTCTACGGCAACAAGTGCCTGGACGCGGCCGGCACCGGCAACGGCTCCAAAGCCCAGATCTACGGCTGCTGGGGCGGCGACAACCAGAAATGGCGCCTCAACTCCGACGGGTCGATCGTCGGCGTCCAGTCCGGCCTCTGTCTCGACGCCGTCGCAGCAGGCACCGCCAACGGCACCCTGATCCAGCTCTACTCCTGCTCGAACGGCAGCAACCAACGCTGGACCCGCACCTGATGGCACTGCAACCGAAAGGGTGAATCGATGACGGCCTACGGTGCGGCTTCCGGATTTCTCCACCTACACTCGGGGCCTCCACCAGGTCCCGGTGCTCGCGGCGTTCGCGAACACCCTCTACGTCACGGCGCTCTCGGTGGGCCTGACGGTGCTGATCGATGCCATGGCCGCCTACGCCCTGACGATGCGGCCCACGAAGGTCAACCGGCGTTTCGGCAAACTCCTGCTGCTCGCGTTCGTCGTGCCCGCCCAGTGCACGCTCATCCCGGCCTGCCAGATCTTCGTCAAACTGGGCCTGGTCAACAGCCTGAACGGACTCGTCCTCGTCTACAGCGGCGGATCTGTCTTCTGCTGGTTCGTCATCCAGGGCTACATGGCCACCCTGCCGTTCGAGGTCATCGAGGCCGCCCGGCTGGACGGCTGCGGTCCGTGGCAGATCTTCTGGCGGGTCGTGCTGCCGCTGATCCGGCCCATCCTGGCCACCGTCGCAGTCTTCCAGACGATGTGGGGCCGGCCTTCCTGACCCTCAGCGTCATGGCACTGGTCCCCATGGTGATCTTCTTCCTCGCCCTACAACGCCACATCATGTCCGGCCTGCTCAGCGGCGCAGTCAAGGGCTGAGCGCACAGCCCGCTTTGCACCCCTGACCGATCCGTCGCCGCCTCACCGGCCGGTGCGCCCGGCGCGCCCTCTCCTCGCGTTGCCGCGCTCGGTTTTCGGCGTGCGCACCGGCCTGCTCCACTCCCCGTACGGCAGGGGCCCGAACCCCTTGACCAGCGGCATCAGCCTCTCTCGACCTGTCCGAAAGGCAGCTATGTCCGACCCCGGCACCACCCCCGCACGCTTCACCCTCGACCCGGCCTTCGCCGTCGGCAGCGTCAACCCCCGTCTGTACGGATCGTTCGTCGAGCACCTCGGCCGCTGCGTCTATACCGGCGTCCACGAGCCCGGCCACCCCATGGCCGACGGGGACGGCCTGCGGCAGGACGTCCTGGAGCTGGTCCGCGAGCTCGGCGTCACCACCGTGCGCTACCCGGGCGGCAACTTCGTCTCCGGTTACCGCTGGGAGGACAGTGTCGGCCCGCGCGAGGAGCGACCCACCCGCCTGGATCTGGCCTGGAAGTCCACCGAGACCAACGAGTTCGGCCTCGGCGAGTTCATGGACTTCTGCGCCAAGACCGGCATGGAACCGATGATGGCGGTGAACCTGGGCACCCGCGGGGTGGAGGACGCCCTGCGGCTGCTGGAGTACTGCAACCACCCGGGTGGCACCGAACTGTCCGACCGCCGTGCCGCCCACGGGAGCAAGGAGCCGTACGGCATCAGGATGTGGTGTCTTGGCAACGAGATGGACGGGACCTGGCAGACGGGCCACAAGACCGCCGAGGAGTACGGCCGCATCGCCGCCGAGACCGCCCGCGCCATGCGACAGCTCGACCCGGGTCTGGAGCTGGTCGCCTGCGGCAGCTCCAGCTCCTCGATGCCGACGTTCGCCGCCTGGGAGTCGACCGTCCTGCAAGCCGCCTATGACCTCGTCGACCACGTCTCCCTGCACGCCTACTACGAGGAGATCGACGGCGACCGCGCCTCCTTCCTGGCCTCCGCCGTGGACATGGAGCACTTCATCGAGTCGGTCGTCGCCACCTGCGACCACGTCCGAGCCCGCCTCAAGGCCACCAAGCGCATCAACCTGTCGTTCGACGAGTGGAATGTCTGGTATCAGCAGCGGCCCAATCCGCACCCGGTGGAGGACTGGCAGCAGGCGTCACGCATCCTGGAGGACGTCTACACCGTCACCGACGCCGTGGTCTTCGGCTCGCTGCTCATCGCCCTGCTGCGGCACGCCGACCGGGTCACCGCTGCCTCGCTCGCCCAGCTCGTCAACGTCATCGCGCCGATCATGACCGAACCGGGCGGACCGGCCTGGCGGCAAACTACGTTCTTCCCCTTCGCGCAGGCGTCGGCGCACGGACGCGGCCGAGTCCTGCGGGTCGAGGTGGACAGCCCCACCTACCCCACCGCCCGCTTCGGCGACGTCCCGCTGCTGCACGCCACCGCCGTTACCGACGATGAGACCGGTGCCGTCACCGTCTTCGCCGTCAACCGCGGCCAGGACGCGCCCCTGCCGCTGGAGATCGACCTTCGGGGCGTCGAGGCCCCTGCCGTGGTGGAGCACCTGGTCCTGGCCGACGCCGACCCCGAGGCCCGCAACACGGCGGACCAGCCGGACCGTGTCGCCCCGCACCCCGCCACTGGCACCATCGTCACGGGCGGGGTCCTGCAGGCCGAACTCGAGCCACTCTCCTGGAACATGATCCGCCTCGCGTGTTCCGAGGGCTGACCGAAGTTGTCGCCTCTGGTCCTCGACGATTCCGCCGTCCCCATCCGCTGAGGAGACCGTATGCCCACCTTCACCCTGCACACCGGCGGTCTGGAGCTGTGCGCCCCCACGAGGTGCTGCGCATCGAGCCCTGGGCCCGCACTCGGTGCGGGTCCGCGCCGGCGGCACGGGGATCGCAACGGGTCCGCCCGGCGCGCTCGACGAGACGGCTCCGCCATCGCCGGGCAGCGAACAGACCGTCCTGGACGACGGGTCGGCCCGTCTGGTCAACGGCCGGATCACCGTTGAGGCGGACAGCCGTGGACATCCGCTTCCTGCACACCGTCACCGGCCGGGAGCTCCTAGGCGGGGAGCAGCCGCACCAGCAGGAAGGCGGCATTCTCGTCCGGCCGCACGGTCATGGACTGGGCCCGGTAGCGTCCGGGTGCCAGGTCCACGGGGAGGTACTCGCCGCTGGAGACGACCTCCTGGCCCTCGTACGAGGCGTCGGTCAGCAGGTACCGCCCGCCGGTCAGCTCGACAGTGACCTCGTCCTCCCAGCTCTCGTCACCGACGACCGCCTGCGCGACGGCGGCGGCGAGAGCCGTGTCGTCGTCCGCACAGCACCATCGCGCGAAGACCAGGTGGTCGGGCAGCCAGGTGACGGCCTGCGGCTCGCCGCCGAGCGTCAGCACGTCCCCGTGGCCCGGCAGCGGGAGGGCGTCCGCGTATTCCGAGGTGTGGTGCAGAGCCTGCTCCCACCATCACGATTCATGCGCCGGATCGTCGCACTCGCAGCTGACAGCCGGTGTGGCGCAGGGCGGGTCACGGGTCGTCGCCCTGCCGAGGCATGCGCCAGCGCCAACTCCGTTTCGCAGCCTGCGGGTCGCTCTGATCGGCGGGCGAGGGCGGTATTCGGGACGCTGATGGGACGCAGGGAATCGGAAGTGGCTGCGTCGGGCCCATCCTGTCAGCAGAAGGCGTCGGTTGCGGTGGACAGGGGTGCTCCATGCCTCCGGAGCGCAGGGCCGTTCGCCGTGACTGGCTGTGGTGGGTAGACGGCCCGACCCGGCCGCCGGCTTCACGGCCGCCTTCCACAGCAACGCCGACGGCAGCGTCCGCGTCCACGTCAAGGGAGCCGTCGACGTCGTGCTGGACCGCTGCACCCACCTCCTGACCGAAGACGGCTCCGCCCTGCTCGACGCCGAACACCGCAATGGGGGCAACGACGCCGCACAGCGCATGGGCGGTCGGGCCTGCGCGTCCTCGGCGCCGGCCCCTCGGCCACAGTCCGTTGCTGCCCGCCGACACGGCCCGCCGGCGGGCAGCAGGAGGTGTGACCGCGCCGTCGCCTTGGGGGGCGGGCGGCGCGGAGTCTTCCGCCGGTTCGATCAGCAGCGTCCCGTGGACCGTGTCTGTGCCGCGAGCGAAGCCGAAGCAGCCCGGCCACTCGGGGTTGAGCCGCCCGGAGGTGCGGGTGTGGGCCGGCAGGCCCGGCGTGTGGAGCACGGAACAGGGGCGGCGCGGAGGCGCCGAACCGTACGACCATGGTCAACGGCTCGGTGGTGGTCATCACGAGCGCGCTCCACCGCCCATCTTCCTCGCGCCGAGCCAGCCGTAGTGCTCGACGTGCTGGACGGCCTGCTGGGTCGTAGGCGAGAAGCAGCCGCCGAAGAGGCGTCGCCGGGTGCGTCGACGGCCGCCGTCCTGATGGCTGAGGAGTGCTTGTCCTGACCGGCCCGGCCCCAGCACGTTCAGCCGGTGGCGTCGATGCTGGGCTGGGTCAGGGTCCGGAAGATCTCGTCGACCTCCTCCGGCGTGCTCTGCGGGCTCTGGGCGAGCCACCATGCGACGAGGGCCATGTGGGCGGCGACGATGAAACGGGCGAGGGCTTCTGCGGGAACGCCCCTGCCGGTGTTCGCCGGCAGGTCGCCGCGGACGACATCGAGAAGAAGCTCCTCGATGTGCTTGAGCACGGGACGCAGGCTGCTTTCGGTGAAGACTGCTCGTGCCAGATCCTGTTGCTCCTGGATATGGCGCAGGAACGGCAGGCTGAAGCGCAGCGGCCCGTGGTGTGATCCCCTGCTCCCGTCCGTGGGGCGCCCGACCAGCGTCCGGAGATTGGCGAAGCCGTCCGTCAGCAAGTCGTCCTTGTTCACGTAGTGGTTGTAGAAGGTGGAGCGGCCTATGTCCGCGCGGTCGATGATGTCCTGGATCGTGACCGCTTCGTACCCCTTCTCGGCCATGAGGTCGAGCAAGGCCTTCCGCAACGCCTGCCGAGTACGGCGGACCCTGCGGTCCGGCATTGTGACCACTGTCACCCCGCCCTTCTGAACACCGCGGGCCGATCTTGTTCGGTTCCGGACGACCGGCCCCGGATTGCTTCTTGTCCAGCCTCTGCTCGTGGACATTCACTTCTTAGTGAACTGATGTCCAGAAACAGACTAACGTCCAGCAGGGCCGGTGCCACGTATGAGCATGAGGAAAAGCAAGACAGGCGATCCGACGATCGCCGCTCGGGGACTCGTCAAGACCTATCCGATGCCCTCAGGCGATGTCACCGCACTCGGTGGCATCGACCTGGACGTCGCCGCGGGTGAGTTCGTCGCCGTGGTCGGCCGGTCCGGCAGCGGCAAGACGACGCTGCTGAACCTTCTGGCGGGGATCGATCGCCCCACCGCCGGGGAGATCGTCATCGGCGGAACGGCTGTCCACGAGCTGAAGGGCTCACGAATGGCCGCCTGGCGCGGCACGGCGATCGGCCTGGTGTTCCAGTTCTTCCAGCTGCTGCCCACCCTGACGGTGGCCGAGAACGTGATGCTGCCGATGGATCTGTGCGACACCTTCCCCACGCGGCAGCGTCGCGCTCGGGCACTGGAGTTGCTGGGGCGGGTCGGCATCCGGGACCAGGCCGGCAAGCTGCCCTCCGCGCTCTCGGGCGGACAGCAGCAGCGCGCCGCGATCGCCCGGGCCCTGGCGAACGAGCCGCCGGTGCTGCTGGCCGACGAGCCGACGGGCAACCTCGACTCGGCCACCTCCGACGGCGTGCTGGACCTCTTCGCGGGGCTGGCGGCGGACGGCCGGACGGTGCTGATGGTCACCCACGAGCGCGACGTCTCCCGACACACCACCCGGCAGATCACTCTGGTCGACGGCCTGATCAGCAGCGACGTCGCGACCGGGGAAGCCCGAGAGGACGTGCTGTCATGACACTCCTGCGGCTGCGGAAACTCGCCCGCGACCTGTGGGCCACGCGCGCCAGGATCGCCATGATGACGATCGCCATCGCGGTCAGCGTGCTCACGGTGATCGCGTTCCTGTCGGCGCGAGCCGTCATCGGCCGGGAGATCACCCGAAACTACGCGGACACGCATCCGGCTTCGGCGACTCTGCATGTCCCCGGCGGTGTCGACGGGGCCGCCCTCGCCGCCGTACGAGCCCAGCCGGGCGTCCTGGACGCCGCCGCCCGCGCCATCGTGGAGGCGCGGATCAGGGTCGGCGACGGGCCCTGGCGCGTCCTGGTGCTCTTCGTCAGCTCCCCGGTCGATCCGCAGCGGATCAACAAGGTCGCAGTGGAGGAGGGGAGTTGGCCCCCACCCCGGCGCGCTGTGCTGCTGGAACGCACCGCGCTGGACTTCCTCGGCGTGCACACCGGTGAGCGGGTGGTCGTCCAGGCGGCCGGTGGGGTGCCTGCTGTCATGACCGTGGCAGGGGCCGTGCACGACGGTGGCGTCGCGCCGGCCGGGCAGGAGCAGACCGCTTACGGCTACGCGACCACTGCGGCCCTGGCCGCACTGGGCCTCCCCGGGACGCTCGACCAGGTGCGCATCGTCGTGGGTGACCACTCCACCGCCGCCGACGACCCCTCCGTCATCGACCGCACCGCCCAGCGCATCGCCGCCGGGCTGAAAGCCCAGGGCCACCCCGTCAGCGGCATCGACATCCCGCCACCGGGACGCCACCCCCATCAGGGGCAGATGGTCATGGTCGGGTTCGTGATGCTGGCGTTCGGCCTGATGGCACTGCTGCTGTCGTCCGTCCTGGTGGCCACCATGCTGGGCGGCATGCTGACCGCCCAGATCAGCCAGATCGGGGCCATGAAGGCGGTAGGCGCCCGCACCGGCCAGATCCTGAGGATGTACCTGACCCAGGCGGCCGCCATCGCGCTCACCGCCACCGCGCTCGCCTTCGCACCGGGCCTTGCCCTCGGGCGTGTCCTGGCCGGGCAGGCAGCGCGACGGCTCAACCTCGACATCGCCGACGCGTCCCCTCCCGGCTGGGTTTACGCGGTCGCCCTGGCGGCGGGCATCGGCGTGCCACTGCTGGTGGCCCTGGTGCCGTTGGTGCGGGGCAGCCGCATCACCGTACGCCAGGCCATCGACGACCACGGAGCCGACATCGCTGTTCCCGGCGGCCGTCTCGAACGGGTCCTGACGCGTCTGCGCGGCCTCGGCCGCATCCGGATGATGGCCCTGCGCAACATGTTCCGGCGCCGCGGGCGCCTGGCGCTCAGCGTCGGACTGCTCGCCGTCGCCGGCGCGATGTTCCTCACCGGCCTGAACACCGCGGGCGGCTGGAACTCCCTGGTGGGCCAGGGGATCAGGCAACGCAGCTACGACCTGGAGATCCGCTTCGACAGGTCCTACCCCGCCGACCGTCTCACCGCACTCGCCCGCTCCACCCCCGGCGTGCGGGACGCCGAGGGCTGGGGCCGGACCGCCACAACCGTGCACCACCCCGGACGCGTGGACGTCGCCCACGTCTATCCCGACGAGAGCCACGACAGCTTCACGGTCATGGCACCGTCCGCCGACACCCACATGATGCGCCTGCCGCTCATGGCCGGCCGCTGGCTGCGGCCCGACGACACCGGCGCCGTGGTGCTGAACAACCTGGTCCCCGGCCAGCAGGCCCCGGGCATCGGCGTCGGCGACAGCATCACTCTCACCGTCGCCGGACGTCCCGTCACCCGCCGGGTGGTGGGAGTCGTCTCCGACTTCGGCACCCTGGGCACGGCCTATCTCACCGACCGGGACTACGCGGCCATCACAGGCAGGCCGGGGCAGGCGGAGATGCTGCGCGTCGTCACCGGCCGCCACGACGCGGCGACCCGCCAGTCCGTCCTGGACCGGCTCGAGCGCACTCTGGCCCGGGCGGGGGTGGGCGTCCAGCAGTCCACCACCCTGGACACGCTGCGGGTGGCCCTGGACGGACATGTCCTGGTCCTGGCCGACACCCTGATCGCCCTCGCGATCCTCATGGGTTTCGTCGGGCTGCTGGGCCTCGCCTCGGCCCTGAGCACCAGCGTCCTGGAACGCACCCGCGAGTTCGGCGTCCTGCGCACGCTCGGCGCCACCGGCTCAGCGATCCGCACCGTCGTCCTCACCGAAGGCGTCCTGACAGCCACACTCAGCCTGGTGATCGCGACAGCCGCAACCCTGCCCCTGACCTGGGTGTTCGGGAACTTCATCGGCAACCAGGCCTTCCGGCAGGACCTGCCCTACGACTTCTCCCTGCCGGCGCTCGCCCTGTGGACCCTGTTCACCCTCGCCGGTGCCGCCGTGGCCGGGACCGCGGCAGCCCGACGCGCCTCCCGCGCAACCGTCCGCCAAGCCCTCAGCACTGTGTGAACCCCCAGCGAAGGAGCTGAACCGTGAGCCGTACCCGCACGATCCTGCTGATTCTCCTCGGCCTCGCCCTCGTCATGGCGACCATCCACTTCGCCGTCAACGGCCTCCCGGCCCTGAACAGCCTCAACCCCCACGCCCGCTGACCCACTCACCCGCGACATCCCCTGTGCGCTACGGAGACTCATGCCCACCATCGTCCCGCCCCCTTCCCAGCCCGCCCCCGTTCAGGTGGGCGCCCGCATCGTCGTTCCCCTGGTGGAAGCGGTCGGCCCGGCACTGCCTGCCCGCACCACCTACCCGCAGCTGGACCCCGGAGAACTGCGAGACCTGCTCACCGCTCACGGAGACACCTACAGCGACCCGTCCCGCACCCATCTGCGCATGGCCTCCCAGGGATTCGCCATCCTCGGAGCAGGACGCGTCATCCTCGTCGACACCTGCCTCGGCGGAGCCAAGCCCGACCGGCCCCGCCCCAGGGCCGGGTTCACCTCCCGCTGGCCCTCCGCCCTGAGTGCGGCGGGGATCAGCCCGCAGCACGTGGACACAGTGATCAACACCCACCTGCACCACGACCACGTCGGCTGGAACACCACCTTCGTGGACGGGCGGTTGCGCCCCACGTTTCCCATGGCCCGCTACCTGATCACCCGGGAAGAACTCGCCCACGCGTACGGCGTCAGGCCGCCCACCCACATCGTCGACAGCGTGCTGCCGCTCCGAGCCGCGGGACAGCTGGAACCGTGTGATCCAGACACCCGCATCGACCACGAGATCAGGCTCGTCCCGGCACCCGGGCACACCCCTGGCCATGTCCTGGTCGAAATCACCAGTCAGGGACAACGCGCCGTACTTGCCGCCGATCTGATCCACCATCCCCTCCAACTGCGCCGTCCCGACGTCTCTGCAGCGATGTGCACCGACCCCCACCAATCCGCCGCCACCCGTACGCGGATCCTCCAGCAGTACGCCGACACCGACACGCTGTTCCTTCCGAGTCACCTCCCGCGGGGCGGCTACCTGCACAGCGCCCGCAACGGGTGGAGACTTGGCCGCGGCCTGAGAACGTCGTCGGCCTCAGCGGGCAGGACGCCGAGCGAGTACACGGCGCATACGCCGCCATGGACGTGACGGGCTGGTACGTGATCGTGCCGTTGGCCTTCGCCTCGCTGCTAACGGGACTCGTCCAATCCCTGGGCACCACATGGGGGCTGTTCCGCCACTACCGGGTGCTGGTGAAGCTTGCCCTGACGGTCGTCGCTAGTTCCTCTTGCTGCTGCACATGCAGGTTGCCGACCGAGTGGCGGACGCGGCGGCACGGGCACCGCTGTCCGGCACCGACCTCGACGGGATGAGGGTCCAGCTTGTGTTCGACGCCGCCGCTGCCGTGGCCGTCCTGCTCACGACCACGGCCCTGTCGATCTACAAGCCGCGCGGTATCACGCGATACGGATGGCGGGTGCAGCAGGCACAGCGAGCCCGCCGACCCGACGGCGCGGGCCTGGACGGGGCCGCCGCGGCGCGGGCCTGAGCATGCTGTCGCCGCCTCAGCGTGGTGCGGTGGCGGCGGCCACGAACATCGGGAGCGCCAGGAAGAGCCGGTCGGCTTCGGCCCGTGCCCGCTGCTCGGCGATCCAGCCGTCCGTCTGCTCGCGCGTGACGGCGCCCGCGGACCAGGCGCCCTCGGCCAGTCCGGCCAGCAACGGCAGCATCATCGGCCCGGAAAAAACACCGGTGTGCACCTCGACCGTCACATCGTGAAAGCCGGCGTCCAGCAGCAGATTGCGGTACTGGCGGGCGGCGCGCGGGCCTGCGGTCAGGTCGGCTCGGGCGTGCACGATCGTGCGAGTGAGTGCCGGGTCTGCGGAGTCGATGACGAAGGTGTCCCAGTCCTGCCCGATCAACACGATCCGGCCACCGGGCGCGAGAACCCGGCGGGCTTCCACCAGCGCCGTCCCCGGCTCGGGCAGTTCGTGGAACACCTTGTCGGCCCGATAACCCCCCATCGAGGCGTCGGCCAGCGGCAGCTCGTACGCTCCGGCGACCCAGAAGTCCGTTTCTGGCCACCGGCTGCGGGCAACGGCGATCATCTGCTCGTCCGGGTCTACGCCGACGGGCTTCACTCCCCGCTCGGCGAGCTCCGCCACGGCACGCCCGGCTCCACACCCGACGTCCACGACGGGCGTTCCGGGCGCGGCGGCGAGCAATTCGTAAGTGCGCACGCGGAGTTCTGCGGCCCCTGGCAGCCGGTCGGCCGCGTCGAGCAGCGTGATCAGTTGGTCCGTCGACGACTGTGTCGGTTCCGTACTCTTGGTCATGTGCGCCAGGCTGCGACTTAATGTCGGCATGAAGTCAAGCGACGACCCGACGCCTGTCGCCGACGAGGGCAGGCTCTTCAGCATCGGCGCCCTGGCGGAACGCTTCGGTCTGGCCACGCACGTCCTGCGCCACTGGGAGGCGATGGGTCTCCTGGCCCCCTCACGCGACGCCGCCGGCCACCGCAGCTACGAAGCCGCTCATCTCACCCGAGTCGCCGTCATCCTGCGCGCCAAGGAAGCCGGGCTGTCCCTGGACACCATCCGCTCCCTGTCCGCCACGGCCGATCCCGCGGAACGACGCGAGCTTCTGCGCGAGGAGGCGGAGGCCCTGCGCTCCCGTATCGCGGCCGCGCAGGCGTCGCTGGAACTCATCGAGTGCGCGCTCGACTGTGGTCACGAGGACTTCACTCAGTGCGCGCACTTTCGGCAGATGGTCGCAGAGCGCATCGGCCCCGACGCCCCCGTGCACGTCCCGGTTTGATCCGCGAGTCCAGGGCGGCCGGATCGCTCCGGCCGCCCCCGGTGACAGCACTGGAGTGATCAGCTCGCCCACTGAAACCCCTCCTCGGGCACTGGAGCCCTTACGGTCCCACCTACTGAACGCCCGCACCGCACCTTGGGCGCCCACAACCGTCCAGGAGCTCTTCGCGACCGGTTCAATCGCGGCACACCGACCTGGTGGGTCATCGGAAAGATGTCGACCTGAGCGATCTTCGGAAAACCCGAGGTCAGATCCCATTTCCTGGCCCATCGCCATGCATGTGGGCGCCCAGGGAGGCAAACGGGCGTCACGGCCGACAGTCCGCCCTTTCCACCCGGTCGCTCCAGCCTGCGCCAACACCCTGCTCGACGCGACCGGCGTCCTCCTCGGCCAACTCCCACTCAGTCGCGACCGGGTGTGGCTGGTCGTGACAGACGCGGGCCTGACGGATCGGCAGGTGGGCGACTCGTGGTGGAACGCTCCCTGTCAGCCGACCTGCTGCACCTTGATCGCGTCGCTCACCCGAACCGTCCCGGCTGCAAGGACGTCCAGGTAGACACCGAGCACGATGCCGGGGTCCGCCGGGAGTTCGTGGACGGTCGAAGTACGCGTCAACTGGCCCGAAGACCGACCGCCAGCGTCAGTTCAAGGACCCGGTGTGGCGATGCGAGATCCGGAAACAGCTCCCGAAGCTGCGACATCCGGTACCGGACTGTCTGAGGATGGACGAACAACGCCGCCGCCACCTCGTCCCGCCTGCCCTGGTGCAGCAGCCACGCCCGCAACGTCTCCTCCAGCCGCCGTGCGGTCGCGACAGGCAAGGTGTGCAACGGTGCGAGGGCTCGGGCACGCAGGTCTGCGTACGCGTCCACGTCGGCGCTCAGCACCAGCTCGGGCAGGTGGTCCTCGGTGTCGCGGATATCAGAGGAGAGGGAGCGCGCGCGAAGGGCTCGTGCGTACGAGGCGGACGCACGAGTCCAGGGCCGGGCCGGGCCGACCACTGCGGTGCGGTCGGTCAGCTGCCGCAAGAGATGTGATCGGTCGGCATCGGGGACGAGCAGCACACCGGTGGCGTCCTGCAGATCGTCGAGGACGAGGGTGCTCGGGTCGAGCGCGCGGTAGGCAGGCCGGGCCTGGGCGGCGGGCAGCAGGACCGCCGTCAGCGTAACCGGAGGCTGCCATCCGGCCCGTTGAGCAGAGGCCAGCAGCACGTCCGGGCTCGCGCCGGCGAGGAGGTCGCGGGCCAGGTGTTCCAGGTGGCGCTCATGGGCCCTGCCCCGGGCGGCCAGTTCGTCGGCGTGGCCCGCGGCGCTCGCGGCGGAGAGCTCGTCGATGTAGGCGAAGGTCAGCTCGGCGAACTTGGCCACCTCGGCGGCGGGCAGACTTGCGGACACGGCGCCCGCTGCCAGGCATCGCCAGGCCACGCGGGCGCCGACGCGGTAGGCGCTGAGCAGGGCGTCCATCGAACGGCCGTCGCGCACCTCGCCGCGGCCCAGCTCGTAGGCTGCGTCACCGGCGTCGCCGCCCGTGGCGTTCCCGCTCGCGAGGTCCAGGTAGTACCCGAGGGCGGTGCGGACGGCTCGGCGGATGGTGCCGCCCATGCTGCCCGAAAGGGCGTTGGCGTAGGAAGGGACCTCGTCGATGATCGCCTGGACGACCTCGTCGGCGGTGGTCTTCAGCGCGGCCCGAAGTGCGGTGACCGTCGTCTCATCCAGGGCCAGTTCGCTGGCCCTCTGGGTTACACGACTCACGTTTTTATTCCCTGCGAACAATTCTACCCACCAGATTCACGTCCTACGGTCAGGACTTTACGCCCTGAGACGCAGCAAGCTGGAGTCATGACGAGTGCAGCCCTTCGCAGCAGGGCGTGGAAACTGCTGGAGATGGTCACGACGCCGCTGCTGCCGTCGGACTACCTCGACCTGGTCAGCCCACTGCGTGCGGGCGCCGACCTGCGTGGGCGCATCGAGGCCGTGTACCCCGAGACGGATGACGCCGCGACTGTCGTGATCAGGCCGGGACGGGGCTGGCGCGGCCACACAGCCGGTCAGTACGTGCGGATCGGGGTCGACGTCGACGGGGTTCGCCTGTGGCGTGCCTACTCCATCACCTCGCCGACGAACCGCCAGGACGGCCGCGTCACGATCACCGTGAAGGCGATCCCGGACGGCAAGGTCAGCAACCACCTGGTCCGCAGGGCGAAATCAGGCACGTTGATCCAACTCGACCAGGCGACCGGCGACTTCGTGCTGCCGCAGGCCAAGCCCGCCAAGGTGCTCTACCTGACGGCCGGCAGCGGCATCACGCCCGTGATGGGCATGCTGCGCGACACCGACTTCGACGACGTCGTCATGGTCCACTGCGCGCCACGGCCGCAGGACGTGATTTTCCGCAACGAACTGCACGATCTGGTCGCGGACAAGAAGCTGCGGCTCATCGAGGTGCACACCGACACAGACGGCATGCTCGACATCGCCCGTCTCGACGAACTCGTGCCCGACTGGGCCGCGCGCGAGACCTGGGCTTGCGGGCCCGCGAGCCTGCTCGACACCGCCGAAGAGCACTGGAGCGGGCACGGCGTCCAAGAGCGCCTGCACACCGAACGCTTCCGCCCCGGCATCGTCGTCGCCACCGGCGACGGCGGCGAGGTCACGTTCCGCGCCACCGGCAAGACCGTCGACGCGGACGGCGCTACGCCGTTGCTGGACGTCGGCGAGGAGGCCGGCGTGCTCATGCCCTCCGGGTGCCGCATGGGCATCTGCTTCGGCTGCGTCACACCGCTCAAGGCGGGCGCCGTCCGCGACCTGCGCACCGGCGAGATCACCGAGGCCGAGCCGGGCGTCCTCATCCAGACCTGCGTGTCCGCCGCGGCGGGCCCCTGTGACATCGAACGGTAGGAGCACTTTGACCGCCATCGACCCCACCGCCCACCTGACCGCGGAGCAGATCGAGGAGCTGGGCCGCGAGCTGGACGCGATCCGTGACGAGGTGATCGCCGGCCGCGGGGAGAAAGACGCTGCCTACATCCGTAACGTCATCTCGGCGCAGCGCAAGCTCGAGCTGGTCAGCAGGGGCGTGCTGCTGTTCTCGATCTTCCCGCCCGCGTGGCTGCTCGGCACCGCCGGTCTGTCCGTGGCGAAGATCATGGACAACATGGAGATCGGCCACAACATCCTGCACGGCCAGTGGGACTGGATGCGCGACCCCAAGATCCACTCCACCACCTGGGAGTGGGATCACGTCTCGCCGGCCGACCAGTGGAAGCACTCGCACAACGAGCTGCATCATACGTACACCAACGTGATCGGCAAGGACAACGACCTCGGCTACGGCATCATGCGCGTCGACGAGGACCAGGAGTGGCACCCGTTCCACCTCGGCCAGCCGCTGTGGAACTTCATCAACGCCTGCTTCTTCGAGTACGGCATCGCAGCGTACGACCTTGAGCTCGGCAAGAACCTGCACAAGCGCCGCCGCAACAGCCCGGAGTTCCGCGCGCGGGCCAAGGCCGTGGGCCGCAAGATCCGCAAGCAGGTACTCAAGGACTACGTGATCCACCCGCTGCTGTCAGGCCCGTCGTTCCTCACCACGCTCGCCGCCACGTTCACCGCGAACCTGGTCCGCAACATCTGGTCCCACTCCGTGATCATGTGCGGGCACTTTCCCGAGGGCGTACAGGTCTTCGAGCGCCGGTCGATCAAGGACGAGACGCGCGGCCAGTGGTACCTGCGCCAGATGATGGGCTCGGCGAACATCAGCGGCAGCAGGGCCATGCACTTCATGACAGGCAACCTGTCGCACCAGATCGAGCACCACCTCTTCCCGGACCTGCCGAGCAACCGGTACGCCGAGGTCGCGCTGAAGGTGCGCGCGCTGTTCGAGAAGTACGAGCTGGAGTACGTCACCGGACCGCTGCCCAAACAGGTGTTCTCCGCGTGGCGCAAGGTCTTCCGGCTCTCGCTGCCGAACAAGAAGCCCGAGGTCAAGACGCCGGACCGTGAGCAGGAGCTCGTCGCCGCCTGATTGTTACAAGCGCCTGGCTCACCAACCCGAGGTCAGGCGCGCTTGTCCGCAGGATCCAGAATCGCCACGCACTCCACGTGATGCGTCATCGAAAACACGTCACAAGGTGTGTGGACGGTAGGGGAAGCTGCAGGTCACATGGGGTTCTCCTGCCTTGGGCGCGGGCTGTGAGGCGGCCGGAGCGTCAAATGAGCGTCATGTCTGACGGACTTTCTCTCCTCCTTTGGCCGGTACACCGGGCTGTCCGCGTTTCTGATGCCCGTGGCCGTCATCTTGCTGCTCGGGCGGCAGGTCAGCAGCTGGAGGTGCTGCGGGATGCCCGGCGCAGCGCTCGCCACCGGGCCGCCCGGGCCGACCCGGTGGGCCGGTGATGAGGCTGGACATCAGGACCGACTCGTCGCCGGGTTTCACCTCGTGCACATCGGCGTCCGCCCCCGGACGCCTGCCCGGGCTATGGCTCAGGCGTCGATGATGACGGGGATGATGAGGGGCTTGCGGCGATAGGTGCGGAACGCCCAGTTCGCCACGGCGCGGGCGAGGA
>NZ_JBVIDS010000018.1:0-215509 GCF_055572255.1 Streptomyces sp. NPDC030799
TCCTCGCCCGCGCCGTGGCGAACTGGGCGTTCCGCACCTATCGCCGCAAGCCCCTCATCATCCCCGTCATCATCGACGCCTGAGCCATAGCCCGGCAGCACGGTCCCCGTTCCGGCCTCGGCCCCGCCCGCGACGGACTCCCCGGGCGGGGCCGCCGCACGCCTCTTCCAGATCGTCGGCCTCGGGTGAGGGAGAGGCCGCCGACGCAGGCGATCCCCTCGCCGGGGCAGAGACGACGGCAGAGACGACGGCCGACACGGAGCGCGCCATGCAGGCGAAGGCGGTGCCCTGCGAACCGGCACACCGCGTCATTCCGCAGGAATGCGAAACTCGAATTCGGGACGGTCCCACGGGACCGCGGGCGGGTTCGCGAGGGCGGTCCCGATCCGTATGGCACCGACGCGGTGGTAGAAGTCCTCGGCGGGAAGGTGCGACACGACCATGACACGGTCGAGCCCGGCGGCACGGGCCTCGGATTGCATGTGCGCGACGAGCAGTCGTCCAATACCCCGTCCTTGCGCTTCGTCGGCGACGAACAGCAGGTCGAGCTCCGGTGGAGCGAGGACGAGCGAGTAGAACCCGAGGACCCGGCCTCCATGCTCGTCGGGGCCGACGGCTACGAAGGCGCGGTGGGCCTCGATGTAATCAGGGCCGACCCGGTAGCCCGCGACTGCGGCTGCGTACTTGCCCTCGTAGGCGCCTGAGCCACGCACGAGCCGTGTGAGCCTTTTGGCATCCCGCGCGACGGCCCTCCGTATGGTGATCGGCTGACTGACCGGGGAAGTGCGTGAACTCATCAGTAGAGTATTTCCCACCGGGGGGTGCCTTCGTTCGGAGGGGTCGGCTGCTCGGGCGACGCCATGCACGCCATCACGACCGTGCCGATGGCCACCCTCGTCCTCGCCCCGGTTGGAAGGCCCGGGCACCGGCCCCTGGACGCTTCGCCGGACCAGTGCCGGGCACCCGGCCTCCCCTGCCGCTGACCCCCGGCGGGAACGCGCAGTACCTCGAAGCCGGGCAGGGACTGATTCTCGGAACCCACCTGGGCGTCGGCAGTCATATCCGAGTGCCGCTCGCGCCCTGCCGCCGGGATCCGCGCTCCTGCCGTACACCGACGGCCTGATCGAGGCTCCGGGCAGCGACCTGGACAGCGGGCTCGGCCGACGGCGCCGCCATGCCCTCGCCCTCGCGCACGAACCGCTGCACCCCCTGTGCGACCAGCCGTCCGCCCGGATGCCACCCGGCAGCACCGACGACACCGCCCTCCTTGCCCGGCGCCTGTCCGTGCGCTGACCGGGGCGGGCCGTGATCGATGACGGCGCTGCTCACGCCCCCGCAGTCAGCACCAGCACGCGGCACGAGCCGGGCGCTCCGGCCGTGCGGGTGTCGTCTCCGGCGCTCCGCCACCCCCACGCCCTCAGCGTCTCAACCATCCCGACGTCCCAGGCTTCCACCAACGTGACTCCGAGCGCGGCGCCGTGGTCGGCGAGCAGTCGCCGCTGCAGGCGCCGGGCGAGGTTCCAGGCACGGCCCTGGTTCTCCCGGCGCACGCGGGACGGGACGACGATCCCGGAGACGACGAAGAGCCGCCCGGGGGCGACGCGGCGGAGCAGGCTCTCCCGAACGTCTCCGTCGAAGCCCGCCCACCACGGACCGGCGCCGCCCACGGGAAAGCCGTAGGCGCATCCGGTCAGGACCGTGGTCTCCGCGATCAGCAGCGAGAACCCCGGTCGTCGTGCGTCGGCCGCGAGGTGTCGCAGAAAGGCGGCACGCGCCTCGTTCCACGCCCATGGGCCGCCGCCGGAGACCTCCGCGTACAGGTCGCCCAGCTCCTGCAGGCGGTCCTCGACCTGGCCGCGCGTCAGCGGGCGGAGGCGTTCTCCCTCGTGGGGCGAGGATCCCTGCTCCCGCATCGGTCGGCCCGGCCTGCGCGTATACGACCTGCCCGGTGCCCGCTGGGGCGCGGGGAGGTTCGAGGTCGTCGGGAGGAGCATGTGCGCGCTCATGGGTCGAACCCTGCCCCGGGCGCGGACCAGGCCGACCCGGCGTCGCCGATCACCGAGAGTGGCACCGGTGCCGGAGCCGGTGCGCGGCATGCCCTCGGTGTCTCCACCGTACTCCCGGCCGGGCCCGCCACGGTGGCGCGGCGGCGGCCGACGACTGCGACAGCCCGCCGGGAGAGCACCGGTCTTCCGCGAGGGGTCGGTCGTGGCACGCACGCTCCCTTGCCCGGCATACCCTTCAAAAAGGGGGGTGGCCGTGGTGACGCGCCGCAGCCCGCACCGAGACGGGCGTCGGGCAGCGACCTCGGTCGGGGTTGCACCCCCACCTGCCAGGAGGTCCGTATGAAGCACGAGCCCTTTCCCTCCGAAGGCCAGGCCGAGGTCCGCATCGTGGCCGCGACGCCGGAGGTCGCCCGGCGCGTCGCCGAAGTGCTCCGGCGCTGCTTCGCCTCGACCGAGCAGCGCAGCTATCCCGCGGGCCGCGCAGGAGGGACCCGGCTCCACATCACCCTCGACACCGCTCAAGCGGCGGAACCCGCACAGTCCTGGCTCACGACCAGCACACACAGACACACGCCGACGAGGTGTGACGCGGATCCGAGCAGCCCGAGGATCCGCCGTCGCCTCGTCCCCGCGCGGCCGTCAAACCGGAGAACGACAGCCATGACGAAACTCCGCGAACGCAAGAACAACCGAAAGGCGGTCCTGCGATCCCTGTACGGGGCCGTCGAGCGCAACCGCCCCGAGGTCAATGGATCGGCGCTGCGCGCCGAGCTGGCCCTGCCCGACGAGGACCTCGCCGCCGCCTGCGCCTATCTGACCGACGAGGGTCTGATCAGCGTGGACTGGACATCACACCACACCCCCGCCACCGTCTCGCTGACGCACGAGGGCATCCGTCTGATGGAGGAACTGGAGGAGGAAGAGGAGGCAGAGGAGGAACAGGAGGACGGGGTGAAGCCAGAGGAGGCACAGAGCTTGTCGCGCAGCGCGACCGGCGGTGCCGTTCCCGGCGAGTGACGAAACGGGCAGTCGTCCGACGGCTCCCGGGACGGGACCCGCACGATGGAACCCGGCGGAACACCGGCGAAGCCGCGTCCTCGGCCGACGCACACACGTACCGCATGCCCACGCCTCGCCTGGTCGTCCCGCCGGATGAGCCGGCCGGAACAGCCGCCCGGCTGCTGGCCGCCGCGGCCGACCCCGAGAACCCGCTGACCGCCGCGCGCATGCCGGCCCTCGCCGAGACCGATCGCCTCGGGGGCACGACAGGGGAGGCGGAATGAGGCACGCCGGCCCTCACTGCCATCCCGCCTTGCCCCCGGTCCCTGCGCGAGCCGTTGACCACGCAAGGTGGAGCGCCCGCACTCTTCGAGGAATGCCGCATCGTCCGCGCACACGGCGGACTGGACGGGCAGACCGTGGCGCCCCTGGCCCGCGCCCTGGCCGAAGCCCGCGCGGCCCGGCCCGGACGGCTCCTCCTCATCGTGGACCTGAGCGAGGCAGTCTTCACCGACTGCAGCATCCTGACGCCACTGTGCGATGCCTGGCACGACTGCCGCGCCCGGAGCGGCTGGCTGCGCATCGTCTACGGCAACCACGCGACGGACCTGGTCCTTCCCTGCACCGGTCTCCTCGACCGTTTCCCCGCGTACGCCAGGGCGCAGGACGCCTGGGGGGGCAACCTCGGCGATGACGACTACCCCGCCTACACCATCGGGCGGGCGGCGGACGTTCTCGGCACCACCCCCGCCTTCCTCCGAGCCGTCGGTGAAGTCGGACTGATCGTTCCTCTGCGTTCGGAAGGCGGCCACCGCCGTTGTTCCCGCCGCCAGTCGCGCATCGCCGCCCGAAGCCGGACGAGCACTGCGCAGATACCTAGTCCCGCCACTACAGAAATACAGCCCGATACAGGAGAATAATTACCGGACGTTCCCGAAAACGCATGACCGTCTCCACCCGGCCTGTGTTAACGTGAGAGCAGTTGCAGTTTTGGTTGCCAGAGATTTTTTCTTTGCAGAGCTTTCCGGATCTTTCCGGAGGGGTGATCATCGCGGCGACTCGGCTCCGCAAAGTGCGGGGTCGACACTGCCCCCCAAGGGAGATTCGATATGGCATCTGGCACCGTGAAGTGGTTCAACGCGGAAAAGGGCTTCGGCTTCATCGAGCAGGACGGTGGCGGCGCCGACGTGTTCGCCCACTACTCGAACATCATCAGCAACGGTGGCTTCCGCGAGCTTCAGGAAGGCCAGAAGGTTAGCTTCGACGTCACGCAGGGCCAGAAGGGCCCGCAGGCCGAGAACATCGTTCCCGCCTGACGCTGACGCGAATCGTCGCGAGCCGGTGGCTCGCACATCACGTGGCTGGGGCCCGCACTCTTGGAGTGCGGGCCCCAGCTCATTGATTTTCCCGTTTCCCGGCTCTTTTTTCTTCGGCTCATTCTTGCGAACCCTCGTGCGGCCGCCCTCCGCCGACGGGAATTCGCCTTGCCGGTCACCCTCATGCCCTTCCCGATCCAGGCGGCCACGCTGCCGAACGCACCGGCGGGCCGGGACGTCCTGGGCCGGGACCATACCGGCTCGGGCAAGACGCTCGCCTTCGGTCTGCCGGTGCTCGCCCGTCTGGACGGGCAGCGGGCCCAGCCCCGGCAGCCGCTCGCCCTCGTCCCCACCCGGGAACTGGCCCAGCAGGTCACCGACGCGCTCACCCCCTACGCCCACGCCCTGCGACTGCGGCTCGACACCGCGGTGGGCGGCCTGTCGATCGGCCGTCCGTTCTGGCCGGGGCGGCTTTCCGGTGTGGGGTCGGCTGGTTGGGTTCTCGCCTTCGGCAGAGCACCGTCAGGGCGCGACGGTGGGTGCGGGAGGAGTCCAGCGGTGGGTGGGGGGCACGTTGCTGCTGATGCCGAAGTCCTTCTTCAGCTGTTCGGGGATGGCGTAGTGCATGACGCGGCCGCGGGTGAGGGAGGACAGCTCGAAGACGGTGGTGAGGTGGCCGAGGCGGTCCAGGGCCCAGGCGCCCAGCGGTGAGCTGTCCTCGATGGTCTCCAGCACGCCGAGCAGGCTGGGCACGATCTTGACCACGTTGTCCCAGCCGGTGCGGGGGACCCGGAGCCAGTCGGCGCAGGTGTCGCCGACGAGGTGGCGGAGGAGGGCGGAGACGATGGGGTCGAAGAAGGTGCCGGGGACGACCTCCTCGTAGAGGTCGATCAGTTGTCGGGTCAGATGGGCGCCTTCTTCCGAAGGGCCCATGTGGCGGATCATGTACAGGTCGAGGAACTGCCGGGCCTCCTCCAGGGATTTGGGCACGGCGTCCTGGTCGACACCGAGGATGGCGCCGACCACGCGCCATGCGTAGAAGTACGCTTCGGCGCCTTCGGTGGACATGTGGATCCCGAGCCGGTGCAGGCTGTCCAGGACGAGGAGGGAGAAGAACATCTGCCCGCCGATCATGTCCTCCTGGCAGATCGGCGTCCCCAGGGCCTCGGTGTCCCAGCGGTTCTCGCGCTTGAGGTGGTGGCGGATGGAGGCATGCAGGAGACGAACCTTCTGCGCTGCGGGGATGAAGCGGCTGCCTGCTTCGAAGGCGTCGGGCTGCATCAGGTAGACGGTGAACTGGCCCGTCTCCGCCATCCGCTTGGACGGGTAGTTCAGCCCATGTGTGGCGGACAGCAGCTTCGCGACGTGTGGCACGACGTAGCAGGCGGGCATGGAGGCGAAGGACAGAGCGGTGGAGATGTGCACGTTGTTGTCGATGAAGAACAGCCGGGCCTTCTCCATCTCGCCCCAGTCCACCCAGGACGGGGGCACGCTGGTGGTCTGGAGGTACTCGCGGGCGACCTCGGGCAGTCCATCGGGCAGAGGGGAGCCGGCGGTGGAGACGTAGCGCATCAGGGTGTTGAACTTGCCGACCTCCCCCCGCTCGAACAGTGTGGTCACGACGGCGTCGGCGAGTTCGTCGCCGGACTGGCGCAGGGCGTTCATCGAGGCTTCGGTGTAGGTCATGTCAGCAGTCCTTCTCGACAGGCTGCACGGTGGTGTGCGGTGGCCGTTGCGCGGAACTGGTCAGTTGCGGCGGTCGGTGGCGGAGTGGGCGAGAGCGGTCAGGGCTCGCCGTACTTGCTGAGACATGTCGAGCCCCTCCAGGCGGCCGACGGATTCCCATACTCGGGAGGCGATCATGTTTTCCACTTGTTCCGGGGCCTTGAGTTCGACCATCAGCTCGCGTACGTCCCGCAGGTGCTCCTCGTTGAGGTCACGGCGCCCCAGCACGCCGGCCAGACGCTCACGCTGTGCGGGAAGAGCGGCCTGCCAGGTCATGGCCAGCAGCGCGGTGGGGCGGTTTCCGCGGATGTCGTCCAGGCCGGCCTTGCCCGTGCGCTCCGGTTCGCCGAAGACGCCCAGCAGATCGTCGCGCAGCTGGAATGCCTCCCCCAGCGGAAGACCGTACGCGGACAGGGCGGCCCGCAGCTCCGGGGAGGCGCCCGCGAGCAGGGCACCGATGAGCAGGGGCTGCTCGACGGTGTACTTGGCCGTCTTGTAGCGGACGACCTTCAGGGACACGTCCGGGTCCGGGTGGGCGCCCGTGCTCAGGATCTCCAGGCATTCGCCCGCGATCAGTTCCCGCGCGAGTTCCGCCCACATCGGCCTGGCCCTGGCCAGGTAGGCGCCGGGAAGGCCGCTGGCGGCGAACAGCTGCCCCGCCAGCGCCATCAGGTGATCCCCGACCAGCATGGCCAGCGAGCGGGCGGCAGCGCGCGCCTGTGGACGTCCGGCGAGGGGAGCCTGCAGGGAGATGTGAACGGTGGGCAGGTTATGACGCAGTGGGCTGTCGTCGATGATGTCGTCGTGGACGATCGCCGCGGCATGGACGAGCTCCATGGAGGCAGCCGCACGCATCAGGGCATCGCTGTCCGGCTGGCCGGCCGCACGCCACCCCCAGTAGCAGAATGCCGCCCTCAGGCGCTTGCCGTGCCTCGCGGCCACCTGCAACTGCTCGGCGACCGGCTGCAGAGCGTCGTCAATCGCGAGAAGCTGATCGGCTTCGCCTGTCAGGAAGTCGTCCAGAAGGGCGTCGATACGGTCTTTGAACCCGGCCGGATCCCAGCGGTCAGACATCGCCGGCGGCCGCCGCCTGCCGGGCCACAGCGTGCTGGGCCAGCACCTCCAGGTGGGCCGGGGAAGCAGATGCGGCGCGATCCAGGGCGATACGGCCGCGGGCCATCAGGTCCTGCTGCGCATCCCGGACGAGTTCGGGGCCGTCCGACCGGCGCAGCAGTTGCTGCACGGTTCCGGCCGCCGAGCCGATGGCGCTCACCGCCAGGTCCGCCAGACCCGCGACGACCAGCACTGCCTGCTCCTCCAGACCCCGGCCGCTTGTCGGAGTACATGTCATACCGATCCCCCTGCATTGTCGGTCGGATGCGGCACACGCCGGCTCGCGGCGCTGCTGATCACAGGATGACCGCGCGATCACTCCGCGTTGCCCGCATTACCGCATCGAGTGATCGCATGAACGGGTTTGCGACCTGAGTGGCCCAGGCCAGAGCGAGAGAGAGCGGCGACCAGCCGCTTGCCGTCGCGTGGAGCTGCCGCCGATTACCGGCACGCGAGTTCGGCCGATCCAATGCCGGGCAACGGGTCGCGGTTTGCGCTGTGTTCACTCGGGGGTAGCTCTCGGGCCATGCGTGACTTAGTGCGGGAGCAGTACTACCGGCATCGTGCCCCGGTCTACGACGAGACCAGCTATCGCGGGGACGAGGTGGTGAACGCCGGACTGGACCGGGAGACGGCCGAGATCGGGAAGCTGCTCAACGCCCTGCCGCAGGGGCGAGTGGTGGATGTCGCCTGCGGGACGGGCGTGTGGACCCAGTTCCTGCGCGGCGACGTCGTCGCCCTGGACCAGAGTGCGGAGATGCTTCAGCTGACGCACGTACGGGTGCCGCAGGCCCGGAGGGTGCAGGCACTGTTCCCGCCGCTGCCGTTCATCACCGGTGGCCTGGACCGCATCGTCACGGGCAACTTCTACGGGCTGCTCAGACCGCCCGAGCGGGCCGTCTTTCTTGCCGAAGCACGGCGTACGGCCCGCGAGCTGATCGTGATCGACCTGCGCAGTGACGGCGACCTGCACGAGGAGCAGACGGAGCTGCGAACCGTCGACGGGAACACCTACCCGATCTTCCGGCGCCGCTTCACCCCTGAGAGCCTGAGCACGGAACTGGACGGTGAACTGATGTACGTCGGGCGCTACTTCTTGGCCGTACGGGCGTGACCAGCACGGCCAGAAGGGTCATGCAAGCGGTGTCTCAAGCGTGAGCAGGTGAGAGTCGCCGGCCGCTTCGCCGTCGTCGGGTGCGGCGAACATCCGCAGGGTGCTGCCGTCGATCTCCAGATGGACCGCGTTGTAAGTGACGACACGGCCGGCCGGAGACAGGGTCGTCACCGGAGCCTCGTGCTCGATCCGGCCCGACTCGATGTCGACGACAGCGATACCGCCGAGACTGAAGACGCCGGTGCCTGCGAGCGGGTACTCCGCGATACCGGTGCACACCATGTGACCGCCGCCGGCCGTGACGCAGGTCTGGTAGTCGACGAAGTGGCTCTTGTTGTCGACCCGATGAACGAGCCGCCCTTCGGCGGTGAAAGTGAGCAGCCGCCTGGATCCCCACGTCACGGCGTGCAGCAGGCCGGTCTCGCGGTCGCGGACGATGCCCCCGATGTGGTCGTCGAAGCGGAACGCCTCGGTGACGGCCAGAGTGCCGGGATCCACGCGGTAGACGATGGAACGGGAGTCGGGCCGGTACTCAGCGGTCGGGACCCAGAGGGATTCACCGTCGAAGTCGATGCCGCCGGGGTGGTAGACCGTGTCCTCGCCCACGGTGACGTGACCCAGCGCCGCGCCCTCGGCGTCGGTGGCGAACACATGCCCGACGCCACGACCGGGCGTGCGGTCATAGCCGTCCACGGGCTTGTCGTACGGCCTTGTCGCTTCGATGATCTCGGCGGTCGACACGTAGAGCCGGTGGTCGTGACCGCGGGTGATGCCCTGGGGGTGATGGGCGGCGAAGTCGAACGGCACCTTGTCCTGCACCGTCCAGACGGTGCCGCGGGAGAGCTGTCGCACGGCTGTCACAACGGCCTCGTTCGAGTCGTCGCGCCCAGTGACGGCAATAGGAGAGTCGTATGGATCGCTCATGATTCGTCAACGACCCCTTCGCCGGCGTGTAACGGGACTGCGTTCACATTCGACAGCGCTCGTGACGCCCCGCCTACGTGGGCGCAACTGCTGCGTCAGTCGGGGCCGATGTCGTGGCCGACCTTGGAGCCGTACAGGAAGGTGTTGGAGGCGCCACTGGTCGCGCCGGCGCTGAATCCACACCGCTCCCGCAGCTGAGCCCGAGCCTGACGGTGAATAAAGACGATCTCAAGACACCGGTTCCTCGGAGCCGCCGCGGCCGTGGTCGGCGAACCCCGTCAGCGGGTGGTGGCTCTAGGGGGGTGTCGCCGCCAGGGCCCGCCTCCCGCCTTCGGCGAGGGTCGTGGGGCCGGACGTCAGGACGCATCCCTCCGCAACGACGCGATGAGGAGGTCGAGGTCCCCGCGTGCCGTGTACGTACGGATCGGGTCGATGTAATCGCGTGACTCGATGATCCGACCGTCCCGGACACGCATGACAAAGACGCAGGGCACCTTGCTCATGGAGTCGTCCGGCAACGTGAACTCATAGGCGAACTCGGCGACGATCACTTCAGGATCGGCGGTCTCGTGAACGACGACATCGACGACCCGCCTCTTCGGCAAGGACTCCCGAGCTTCCGGCGGCACCGTGAAATGGTCCTGGAGTGCGCGCCGAGTCGTCAACGGCTCGGACTCCGGCGTCGCCATCGGATGGCGGACATCGGTGACTTCGCCATACAGGTCGGGCAACTCATCGAAGTTCCCGGCCGCGACCCCATGAACAAGCCGGAGAAACACTTCACGCGGACTCGGACTCACAAGACCTCCCCGGGTAATGCGTACAGGCGGCTGGTGATCATTGTCGCCTGATCCAGGCCAGTCTTGCGGAGTTTCTCCGGAGCGGGCAGCACGGTGGCAGGGCTGCGTCAGCGAAGCACCTCGTCGCTGGAATCCTGTGCCGGAAGGAATTTCACGGCTTTTCGGGCCAGGACGGCAGACAAGTATTCACGTGCGTCGGGACGCAGTCGTGCCAGGGCGACCATGCCGGTGATGACGGCGTCGGCCACCTCGTCCTGTACGTCTGTCCACGTGTGGCTGTGGCCCTTCCGCGGGTTGGTGCCCCGGGCGCCGATGACGGCCTGTGCAGCCTCGCCCACCTCTTCGGCGAGCTTGAGCACTTGCAGGGTCCATTGCTCCTCCGGTGCGAGTCCGTTCTCGGTGTCGAGGCAGCTGAACGTGCCGGCCAGACGCAGGATCGTGTCCCAGTCGTCGGTCGCAGCGCCGTACCTGTGCCGGCCGTGGGATTGCGGAGGTAGTGCGGTTCTGCGCATGAGTGCCGGATCGCTGACGAATCCGAGCCCCTCGTACAGGGGCCTGGACTCGTCACTGGCGTGCAGTTCGAAGAGGGTGACGCCTTCCTGCTCCAGGTCGTTGAGGAGTGCGGTGAGGGCGGCCCTGGCGTAGCCACGGCGTCGATGGCCGGGGCGGGTGGCCACCGCCTGGATGCGCGCGGACAGTCCCTTTGGGTACCGCGGGGCGGGCAGTACGGGACTGACCAGGGCCAGGGCACAGGTGGCGACTCCTCCCTCCGGTGCGTCCACGACGTAGGCCCGGGCGTCGCCACCGGGCTGGAGTCGTTCGGCCAGCTGGTCTCGGCAGAGGGACAGCCAGTTTGAGTCGAGCGGTCGGGAGAGGATCAGCTCGGACCGCAGGCGGGTGATGCCTTCGGCGTCGGCGGGCGTGGCTCGGCGTGGAGTGGTCATGAGTTCGTCCTTGCAGGGGCTTGTGGGGGCCACGGTCTGGTCGTCCGTGCGGTCCTGCCCGTTCAGGGAGCGGGTCGCGCGGCGGGGGTGGTGGACGGGTCGGTGATGGGGGTGAAGTGGGCGGGGGCGTGGTCGATCGGCAGACCGGGGCGCCATGCGGTGAGGATCTGGGCGCTGCACTCGAACAGGTCCGGGGGCAGGGCGTCCAGCGGCCACCAGCGCCAGTCGCCGACGCTCTCGCCGGGCTGGTCGGCCGGCTCGCCCCGCCAGCGGGTGACGAGCGCGCCGAAGGTGATGCGGACGACATCGCCGACCTGATCGAGGAACATGCCCAGAAGGCGGACGTCGGCCGGGTCGGCGTACAGGCCGGTCTCCTCGGCGAGTTCGCGCACGACTGCTTCCCGCAGTGACTCGCCCGGCTCCACGGTCCCGCCGGGCAGCTCTCGTGTGCCCAGCCGGTGCCGGCCGAGGAGAAGGCCCTGATGCCCGAGCAGCACGGCCCCGACGCCGACGGCCGCGTGGGCGAGGGGTGGTTTCGGGGTGCGGGGACGGGCGGTGATCCGGGCCGGTCGGTGGACCTGGAACAGCCGGTAGGAGGCGTGGTTGTCCTTCTCCGGCGCGTCGAGGACGGTGCTGCCCTGCACACGGAAGCCGTACCGGACGAGCAGGTCTTCCCACAACTCCGCTGTGAGTACCCACATGTGCACGGTGAGATCGTCGCCGCCGGCCAGGCGCAGGATCTCCGGGCGTGGGGTGACGGTCGAGGTGGGGCCGTCGCCGGCGGAGTTGGTGTGCAGCACGGTGAAGCACAGCCGTCCGCCCGGTTTGAGAGCGGTGGCCAGGACGGGCAGGAGTCGGTGCGGGTCGAGGAAGTGGAAGGTGCTGAGGGAATAGATCACGTCGTACGGCGCCGCCGTGCCCAGGTGCTCGACGGCGTCGGCGTGGACCAGCCGCAGTCCCGGCACCTCGGGGTAGCGGGCGCGCGCCCTCTCGATCTGGCTGAGGGAGGCATCGACGCCGTCCACCTGCGCACCGTAGGTGCGGGCCAGGTGTGCGGCGTGCCGACCAGGGCCGCAACCGATGTCCAGGACGCGCAGGCCCCTGATGTCCCCCAGGATGGCGTCCCCCGGCGCGTTCGCGGCAGGGCCCCAGGTGATCCGATCCACCTCGGTCAGGGGCGTACCGCGCCCCAGGTGGTGTGTTCCGTAGGCGTCCCAGGCGAGGCGGGTCTGCTGTTCGGCGTCCAACACGTGGGCCTCCATGCTGAGTTCAGGGGCGAAGTGCGTAGCAGCGCAGCACGTCGAGATCGGCGGCGCGTACGACGGACCAGCCCGCGGTGAGGATCTCGGCCTCGGCGGATGTGATCCCGAGGTGCCTGTACGGATCGTTCTCCTTGCGACGGCCGGCGAGTTCTGTGACGACCCAGAAGGTCCCGCCGGGCGCCAGGACCTGTCGGACGCGGTCGAGGAAGCCCGCCTTGTCGTCCATCCAGCGGTAGACCAGGCGGCAGGTGACGACCGCATACGCGGGGTCCGGCAGGGTGCTGAGGTCATCGGAGGTGAAGTCCATCAGGTGCCAGGCCGGCCCCTCGCTCTGCTGGGTGTTCCGGGCTGTTGCGATGGCGCTGGGTGCGAAGTCGATGCCGGTGGTGCGGTAACCGAGCTGGTGGAGGTGGCGGGCGAGGGAGCCCTCGCCGGTGCCGATGTCGAGAGCCGGGCGTCCGCGGCCCGGTCCGACATGGTCGGCGAGCAGCGCGGCCTCGGTGCTGGTGACCTCTCGATACCGGCGTCCGCCGGCCCAGAGCGGCTCCCAGTAGTCGGCGGCGGCTGGGGTGATCGCCATGCGGCTCCTTTGCCGGTGGGCGGGACGGCCGGGATTTTGACGCAGGGTGCCGCGCCATGCTTTCCCAGGTCATGCGGGATCTGCGACGGTGGGTGAGCCAGGGCGGGGGATGGTGCCCGAAGGGGCGTACTGGGCGGCTTGTGCGGCGAACATCGAGGCGTAGCGCCCTTGGGCGGCGATGAGTTCGTCGTGGCTGCCGTGCTCGACGAGCCGTCCGTGGTGCAGGACGTGGATGCGGTCGGCGTGGCGGACGCCGGACATCCGATGGGTGACGAGGACGACGGCCCGGTTGGGGGCGGCGAGTCGGCGGATGCGGTCGAAGGCGGCGATCTCTGCTTCCGGGTCGAGGGCGGAGGTGGGCTCGTCCACGATGAGCACGCCGTCGTCGTCCGAGGTGGAGCTGCGCCAGTGGGTTCGCGCGAGCCCGATCTTCTGCCATTCGCCGCCGGACAGTTCACTGGCACCGCGGAACATGCGGGCCAGGAGGCTGCGTAGGCCGTCGGGGAGTTTCGCGACGACCGGTCCGGCGCCCGCGTAGTCGACGGACGGCTGGAGGTCGTCGGGGCCGGCTTCCCGGCCGGGCCGGCCGATCCGGATGTTCAACGCCGCCGTCACGGGCCAGCGTTGGAAGTCCTGGGTGAGCAGCGCGACGCGGTCGAAGACCTCGGAGCGGTCCAGCGAAGCGATGTCGGCCTCACCCCACCGCACGGTCCCGCTCTGCGGCAGCAACAGGCCCGACAACACCTTCATCAGCGTGCTCTTGCCGGAGCCGTTCTCGCCGACCACGGCGGTGACCGAGCCCATGGGCAGCGTGAGGGACACCTCGTCCAGGGCGGGGGCGTCCCGGTCCGGGTAGCGGTAGCCGACCCGGTCGAGGACGACTTGCTTCACCTCGGCCGGGACGGGATCGCCCCCGCTGGGGATGGTGCGTAGTGCCGCCTCGTCCAGGAACCGGGCGTGGTCGCGGACGTAGAGGGACTCCTCGTGCAGCTGGTTGACGTTCATCACCAGCGCGCCCAGGCTCGCCGAGCCGGACCGGACGGCGATGACGGCGGTCCCGGCCACGGCCAGACTCATGTGCCCGCTCATGATCAGCCAGAACATGGCCGCGTACGTCGCCGCCATGGCGAGTCCGGACAGCGCGGCGGCCACCCACTCGGTGACGGCTTTGCCGGTGGCCAGGCGCTCCTGCTCGGCCTCGGCGCTCTCGGCCATCCGCTCGTAGCGGCTGAGCAGGAACGGCCCGACGGCGTGGATGCGCACCTCTTGGGCGGCGGTGCGCTCGGTGAGCAGGTTGCCGATGAGGCGGCTGGCCCGCACGTGCTCGACCCAGCTCATGACCGACACGTACCGTTCCTGCGCCACCCGCATCGCGCCCCAGCCGCGCGGCGCCGCGATCAGGATCAGCATCGGCAGGAGGACCGGGTGGAGGATGGTGAGCACGCCGGCCGTGGAGATCAGGGAGATGGTCCCGTTCAGCGCGGCGACGCAGGCGCTGATCATGCGGCGGGCGGATCCGGCGCCGTACTGGGCGACGTCGATCAACCGCCGGAAGTCCGGGTCCTCGATGGCCTCCAGTTCGACCGATGCGGCGGCGGCCAGGTACTGGGTCGTGGCGATCCGCTCGACCAGCGGCTCCAGCCGGCCCGCCCGCGAGGTGGACCATCCGGCCAGGCCCGAGTTGACCACGGCCGCTCCGGCGGCGGCGAGCAGTCCGGGCAGAACCGCGTGCAGCCGCTGCCCGGGGGTGCCGGAGCCGAGCAGCGCGTGCATGACGGCGTTGACCGCGAGCAGCCCGATGGCTGCGGCGAAACCCTGTCCGATCTCGCTGATCGCGACCGTGAGCAGCGCGCGGCGGTCCGCCTGCCACGCCATCCGCAAGGTCGCCCCGACCAGCCTGGGCATGGAGCGCAGGGCCGACATCATCGTCAAGTCCAGCCGGGCACGCTCGTGTTCCGACCAGCCCAGGTCGTAGCGCAGAGGACCGCCGAAGAGCTCCTCCTCGGCGTCGGAGACCTCCGGCTCCGCCATCCGCACGCGTCCGAAGAACCTCTTCACCGCGCGCCTCCTGGCCCCGGCCGGCTCAGCGCCCGGAGAGCCGGCGTGGGCAGCCGCCTGGACGCGTCGCGATGCGAGTACTCCTCACTCGGTGCTACGCCATGAGGAGTCGCATGTGTTTGTGTCCTGTGTGTTTGCGCCCTGTGTGTTCGCGTCCTGTGTGTTCGCGTCCTGGCCGAAGTCAACGTGGTCCCCCTTGACGGTGGTGTGGCTGCTCCTTCGGCTCAACGAGCCGGCCAGAATTTCGAACACATGTGTTTCGGTCGTGTTGGTAACCCCGGGGTTGAGCGCGCGCCGGAGCTTGCGGGTTGCATCGACCCTTGCGGCCCCTGGGCCGCGGTCTGGAGCGGCGGTGGCCGAAACGCCGAGCGTGCCGCTGTCCGGCGTGTTCGATGTGCCCCGGTCTCACGACCGTGCATGACAACCGAAAGGCTCCCGCGAGGATCTGCCTCGCGGGAGCCTTCCCTTGTAATGCCTGCCTGTGAAGGGGAGAAGACGATCACGGGCAGGACATCCGTGTGGCTACGGCATCACGGCTTGAGCAGCAGGCTGTCGCCGCGCTCCTTGGCGGCGGCGTAGCGCTTGGCGACGTCCTGCCAGTTGACGACCTGCCACATCGCCTCGATGAAGTCGACCTTCTGGTTCTTGTACTGCAGGTAGAAGGCGTGCTCCCAGGCGTCGAAGACCAGGATCGGGGTGGAGCCCTGGCCGACGTTGCCCTGGTGGTCGTAGACCTGCTCGACGATGAGGCGGCCGCTCAGCGGCTCGTAGGCGAGCACGCCCCAGCCCGAGCCCTGCGTGGTGGCGGCGGCCTTGGACAGCTGCGCCTTGAAACCGGCGAAGGAGCCGAAGGACTCGGTGATCGCGTCTGCCAGGTCACCGACCCCGTCCTGGGCGAGGGGCTCGCCGCCGCCGTCCTTCGGGCCGGTCATGTTCTGCCAGTAGATCGAGTGCAGGATGTGGCCGGAGAGGTGGAAGGCCAGGTTCTTCTCCAGGCCGTTGATCGAGCCCCACGACTCCTTGTCCCGCGCCTCGGCCAGCTGTTCCAGGGTGTCGTTCGCACCCTTCACGTACGCCGCGTGGTGCTTGTCGTGGTGCAGCTCGATGATCTCCGGGCTGATGACCGGGGCGAGCGCCGAGTAGTCGTACGGAAGTTCCGGAAGCGTGTAAAGCGCCATGTCCAACGTCCTCCGACGTTATTGCGAATGACTTGCAGCTGCACGCTACCAGTAAGAACTTCACCTTTCGATCAGGCGTTGGACCTAGGACCCCTCCCCCAGGTCGCATCTCGGATCTCGTCCTCTTCCGTGCCCTCCTCGTGGGCGAGAGGCTGAGCCGCGTAGGTGATGCGGACGACGTCGTCGGCGTGCCGTTCTGCGGACGCCCGTACTCCGAAGACGTCGGCGAGGAGCTGCGGGGTGAGCACCTCCAGGACCGGACCCGCCGCGACCACTGCTCCCTCGTGGAGCACGACCAGGTGGTCGCAGAGGCGGGCGGCCAGGTCGAGGTCGTGCAGGACCGCCAGCGTGGTGACGCCGGTGGCGCGGATCAGGTCCAGCAGCTCGAACCTGGCGCGGATGTCGAGGTGGTTGGTCAGCTCGTCGAGCACGAGCAGCTGGGGGTCCTGTGCCAAGGCCCTCGCCAGGAGGACACGTTGACGCTCGCCTCCGGACAGGGAGGCGTAGTCCCGGTCCGCGTACGGTCGTACGCCGCACCGGTCGATGGCCTCCTCCACCGCGCGGTGGTCCTCGGCGCCGTCGCGCCCCAGGAGCCCGTGGTGCGGGGCACGGCCGAGCGCGACGATCTCGGTGACCGTCAGGCCGGTGGTGTTGCCGGTGGCGTCCTGCAGGACGGCGGCGGTGCGGCGGGCCGCGGTGCGGGCGGACAGGACCCATACGTCGTCGTCGCCGACCTTGACCACACCGTCCGCAGGGCGGAGCGAGCGGTAGACGGCGCGCAAGAGGGTCGACTTGCCACTGCCGTTGGGGCCGACGAGGCCGACGATGTCGCCTTTGCGGGCCTCCAGGCTCACGGCGTGCAGGATCGGGCGACGGTCCAGCGTGATGTGAAGCTGGTCGACGGTGAGTTTCATGCGTCAGTCCAGGTCCTTGTTGCGGCGCAGCAGCCACAGGAAGAAGGGGGCGCCGAGCAGCGCGGTGAGGATGCCCAGCGGCAGTTCGTTGGGGCGGTTGAGGGTGCGGGAGAGCAGGTCGACGAGGACCAGGTAGAGGGCGCCCAGCAGGGCGGTCAGCGGCAGGAGACGACGGTGGTCGGCGCCGAGGGTGAGACGGACGAGGTGCGGGATCATCAGGCCGACGAAGCCGATGCTGCCGGCGACGGCGATGACGGTTCCGGTGAGGAGCGCACTGAGCACCAGCAGTACGGCGCGCAGGCGGTTGACGTCGACGCCGAGTGCCGTGGCGGATTCGTCGCCGGCCAGCAGGACGTTGAGCCGCCGGCCGAAGAGCGTGAGGAGGGCGGTGCCGGCCAGGACCACCGCCGCCACCGTGGGGAGTTGGTCCCATTGGGCGCCGGCCACGCTGCCCAGCATCCAGAACATCACGGTGCGCAGCTCGGTCGGTGTCGCCTGCAGCTGGACGTAGCTCGTCGCCGAGAGGAAGACGTAGCCGACCGCGACGCCGGCCAGCACCAGCCGGGTGGGTGCCATACGGCCCCGCCGCTGTCCGAGGGCGAAGACGAGTCCGCCTGCCGTCACCGCGCCGAGGAAGGCCGCCGCCGACACACCGAGCCCCGCGAGGGCCACGCCGCCGCCCAGGGTGATGACCAGCACCGCGCCGAGCGTGGCTCCGTACGAGAAGCCGAGAACGATGGGATCGGCCAGTGGGTTGGAGACCACGGTCTGCAGCACCGCTCCGGAGACGGCCAGGCCCGCGCCGACCAGGGCGGCGAGGACCACCCGGGGAGTACGGAAGTTCCAGACGATCTGGTCCGTGGCGGGGTCGCCGGAGGCGCCCTGCCCGGTGACGTGGTGCCAGACGATGCCCCACACGTCACCGAGTGGGAGGGTGACCGCCCCGATGCTGATCGCCACGATCATGGTGACGACCAGCGCGACCGGCAGGAGAGTGAAGGCCAGAGCGGCCTTCACTCGGGTCGGCCGGCTCAGAACGCGTCCGGGTGCAGCACCTTGGCGATCTTCTCCACCGCCAGGTCGTTGCTCGGGCCGAGGTACATCGAGTCGGACAGAACGACGTACGTGTTCTTCTTGGCGGCCGGCCACTGGGGGAACTCCTTCAGCAGTTTCCTGGCGTAGGCCGCCGGGTCGGGGTCGTTGTAGCCGATGACGACGAGTGCGTCGACGTCGGTGGCGGCCACCTTCTCCTTGCTCAGGTCGGCGAAGGAGGTCCTGGAGGCCGCCTCGAAGGCGTTGGCGCCGCCGGCCTTGGTGAGGATGTCGTTGTAGATGCCGTGGGCGACGACCGAGCTGAAGGCGTTGCCGCCCATGGACATGTTGGAGAAGAGCACCATCACCTTGGGCGCCTTCTTGCCCCTGACCTTGGCGGCCACCTCGTCGATGTGCTTCCGGGAGGCGGCGATCAGCTTCTCGGCCCGGTCCTTGACGTTGAAGATCTTCCCCATGTCGCGCAGCAGCGTGTAGCTGTCGGCGACGGTCATCCTGGAGGTGTCCTGGTCGCAGCCCTGCGGGGAGACATAGGTGTGGGCTGCCACCTGCTGCAACTGGTCGCGGGTGGCGAAGCCGTTCTTCTCGTCGAAGCCGTACGACGTCGTGGACAGCACCAGGTCCGGGCGCAGGCCGAGCATCGCCTCGCGGGGGATGTCGTAGGCGTCGTTGAGTTGGATGTTCCCGGTGGGCAGGGCCTTGATGGCCTTGGCCCGGCCGGGTACCTCGCTCATGCCGTAGCTCTGCTCGTTGGCGACGATCCTGTCGCCGAGGCCGAGGGCGAGCAGGGTCGAGACCTCCGCGACGGAGGCGCCGCTCATGACGACCACTCGGCTGGGTGCCTTCTTGAAGGTCTCGGTCCGACCGCAGTTCTCGACGGTCACCGGATAGCCGGTCTTCGATGCGGCGGCGTCGGCCCGCTCGCCGCTCGTCCTGTCGTCCTTCGAGGAGTCGGCGCATGCCGCCGTGACCAGACACAGGGCCGTGGCCAGAACTGTGGCGACCGGCCGTTTCATGGACATGCTGGCTCCTTGCTTGCGGGGCTCGGTGGTGTTCCGTTGCAGTAGTCGTGGCGCGGTGGCCGCGAGTTCCCGGCGAAGCCCGACTACTTTGCGGGGCAGGCCGGATGAGTTTCCTCGCCGGTCGCTGCGGGCAGTTCGCCCGCGGCGACGCACTGGTCGAGGTACCGGAACACCAGGTCCCGGCCGATGGGCGGGCAGGTGATGCCGCTGTCGCGCAGGCCCTTGCGGACGTTGTCGGCGTGGACGTGCCCGAGGCGCAGGTCGGGGGCCTCGCTCCCGTTCTCGCCGGCATCAAAGAAGGCGAGCGTGGTGGCGGCGACATCGGCCGAGCGGGGCAGCGCAGCGCGCCATTGGGCCAGCGTCAGACGTCGTAGGGGGTAGCCGTACTCCTCGATCCAGTCGTAGAGGTCGCTCAGCCGCAGCCTCGGTACGGCCGCGTGGTTGAAGACGGGGCCGGTGGCGGTGAGGGCGAGATGCAGGACGGACTTGGCGACGTGGTCGACCGGTGTCCAGATCTCGTCCTCGAACAGCTCCGGGAGAATCCCTGCGGGGATACCGGCCCTGAGCACGCTCCACAGGAAGTCGCGTGTGTTGACGTATCCGGACCCGGCTGGTCCCACCACTCGGCCCAGGCGGTGCACGGTGACCGGCAGTCCGCGCTCGGCGGCCTGTTGGAGCAGGCGTTCGGAGGCCCACTTCGACTGCTGGTAGCCGTACCGCAGACCGGCGTGGGCCGGCAGGAATGCTTCCGGTACTTCGGTGCTGAGGCCGGCGGGCGGAGCCACGGACAGCGTGGAGACGTAATGGAAGGGGATCGACCGCGCGGCGGCCAGGCGCAGCAGGTGCCGGGTGGACTCGGTGTTGACGGCGCGCAGGGTGCCGTACTCCCGCATGATGCTGACCGTCGCGGCATTGTGGAAGATCGCGTCGCAGGTCTGGGCCAGTTCGCCGGCAGTGTCCGGTGACAGACCCAGGCCTGGGCGGGCGAGGTCGGCGGGCACGACGGTGATGCGGTCCTCGGCGGCTTGCGGAAGTGTGATGTGCTGCTGCTTCAGGGACTGCTGGAGGCGGCCCATGGCCTCGTCCGTGGTGCGCGCGCGGACGGTGCAGACGATCTCGCCGTCAGTGGCCGCCAGCAATTCGGCAAGCAGGTGAGCGCCGACGAAGCCGGTGGCACCGGTCAGCAGGATGCGCCGGAGGGCGTCCGGGCGGTGGCCGGTACCGGGCCGGATGTCCCCGTCGAGGACGATGTCGGTGTGCAGGGCCGACGGGAGGCCGGTGGCAGCAGGCGGGCAGTCGTCGAGGAACCGGGCGAGTTCGGCGGCCGTGGGGTACTGGAAGAGCCAGGCCACCCTGATGTCGCGGCCCAGTTCCACGCCGAGCCGGTTGGCCACCTGGATGGCTTGGAGGGACTGGGCGCCCAGGTCGAAGACGTCGTCGTCGGCGGTGATGTCGTCCGCGCCCAGGATCTGCTGCCAGATGCCGATGACGGTCCGCTCCAGCGGGCTGCCGACGGTCGGAGCCCCGGTCGCGGATGGTGTGCTCAGTCCCGGTCGGTCGATCTTGCCCGATCCTGTGCGGGGCAGGCGGTCGTGGAACTCGACAACGGAGGGCAGCATCGCCGCGGGCAGCCTCTGCCGAAGGTGGTCTCTCACCTCGGAGGCGGACGGAGCCGGAAGGCCCGCAACCAGATGGGCGGCGAGGCGACGGGTGCCGTCCGGCGAGGTCTGCCCGAGGACGGCCGCCTCACGGATCCGTGGGTGCGTCAGCAGGGCGCTCTCCACCTCGGCGGGATGCACGCGGTGACCGCTGATCTTGAACTCCTCGTCCGCCCGGCCGAGGAATCGCAACTGCCCGTCGTCGCCGAGGTGCACCAGGTCGCCCGTGCGGTAGGCGCGGGGCCCTCCGGGGAGCGCCGTGAGAGGGGCGAACCGGACGGTGTCCGGGTCGGTGCCACCCCGGTATCCGGAGGCCAGGTTGTCGCCGAGGAGGTACAGCTCCCCACCGACGACGGCGGCCCGCGTGCCGGGCAGCGGCAGCCCGATCGGTACGTCGCCGGGGTCGAGGGCAGGGTCGTGCAGGTCGGCGACGGTGGCGACCACGGTCGCCTCGGTCGGGCCGTACGTGTTGAAGAGCCGGACCGACGTGCCGACGGCCTTGCGCCAGCGCTCCACTCGTTCGGGGAGCGCCGCCTCGCCGCCGATGACGACGGTCCGCACTCCTGCGGGCAGCGCGGCCGTGCCCGTGGAGAGCGCGTAGGCGAGTTCGTGCCAGTACGCGGTGGGCAGGTCCAGCACGCTGACTTTCAGGCGCTCGCAGTCGTCGAGGAAGCGGGGGACCGACTCGGTCATGCCGTCGGAGCGGATGACGAGGGTGCCGCCGGTGCACAGGGTGAGGAAGATTTCTTCCACGCTGGCGTCGAAGTGGAGCGGCGCGAACTGCAGGACCCGGTCGTCGCGGCGCAGCCCGTAGCGGTGCGTGGCACCCGCCACGAAGTTCGCCAGGGCACCGTGGCTGATCTCGACACCCTTGGGGCGGCCGGTGGAGCCGGAGGTGTGGATGACGTAGGCGGGGTCCTGGAACGACGGCGGCGTCGGGGCCGGCCCGAGGGTCGGATCCGGCTGGTCGAGCGCGAGTACGGGCGTGCCCGCGCAGGCGCTCGCACGGGCGGCCGTCGTCAGGAGCAGGTCGGGCCTCGCCCCGCTCAGCAGTTGCGCCGTCCGGTCGGCGGGGGCGGCCGGGTCGAGCGGGCAGTAGGCCGCGCCCGACAGCAGCACACCGAGAATGGCGGTGACGGCGTCCGTCCCCCGGGGCAGCGCCACGGCCACCAGGCTGCCCCGCCCGATGCCTCGGGCCGCGAGGCGACGGGCCAGGTGGCGTGCGCTTCCGTACAGCCGGGCATAGGTGAGGCTGTCATGGCCGTGCTCCACGGCGGCGGCTCCGCCCCGGCGTGCGGCGTGGTCGGCGATCAGGCTCAGCACCGGGCGGGCCGGCGCAGGCAGCGGCCCACCGTCCAGGACCGGTACGGACGCCGGGCGCAGGGGGCGGTCGGGGCCGGCGACCGCCTCGTCGAGCAGCGCGAGCAACCCCTGGTGAAAGGCGGCGGCCTCCCCCTGGTCGTACAGATCGGGGTGGGCGTCCACCACGATCCGCAGACCGGTGCCGTCCGAGCGGTCGTACACGTTGACCGCCAGGTCGTCGACGGGACCGGCGGAGACGTTGTGGACGGTGCTGCGGTGTCCGGCGAACCGCAGGTCGTACTGGAACGGCATGATGTTGACACCGGGCCCGGAGAGCCTGCGCTGACCGCCCACCAGCTTCAGGTCGCGGCGCAGCTGTTCGTAGCGGTAGCGCTGGTGCGGGAGGCCCGCGCGCAGTTCGCCGGAGACACGGGCTGCGAGGTCGCGCAGGCTGTCGTCGGCGGAGACGGCGACCCGCAGAGGCAGGATGTTGCGCACCATCGCCGGCACGCGCAGCGACACAGAGCCGAGACGCCCCATGGCCGGCAGGCTCAGGACGATCTCCGGCGCCCCGGTCACCCGGTGCAGCTGGGCCACCGTCACCGCGAGCAGTACCTCGGACCAGGTCACCGACAGCTCACGGACGGCCTTGCGCAGGACGTCGGCCCGGGTCGCGTCCAGGTCGGTGACGCATCGGTGGAAGGTGCGGGCGGGCAGGGCCGAGCGTCCCGCCACAGTGGCCACCGAAGGCCGGTCGGCGTATCGGCCGGTCCAGTAGGCGCGGTCCTTGGCGTATCGGGCGGAGTCCCGGTAGGCGCGCTCCTCGGCACGCACCGACTCCAGGGTGCCGAAGCCGCTCTCGGGTACCGGCTCGCCCGCCATGAGAGCCGTATAGACCTGGGCCACGCGACGGGCGACCAGGGAGAGGCCGAAGCCGTCGAGGGCGATGTGGTGGACGCGGTGGTACCAGAGGTGCTGGTCGCTCCCGGTCTTCAGCAGGGCGTGCCCGAACACCGGACCGCGGGTGAGGTCCACCGGGCGGGCCATGTCCTCGGCCATCCATGCGAGGGCGGCGCTGTGCGGGTCCGGTTCGGCGGTGAGATCAGCGGTGTGCAGCACCCAGTCCCTGACGGGTGTCTCGAACTGCCAGGGGCGCCCTTGCCCGTCCACTTCGAAGGTGACGTGGAGAGCTTCGGTCTCGGTGACGACATGGTGCAGGGCGATGTCGAAGACGGCACAGTCCACCGGGCCGTCGATGCACACGTACTCGGCGGTGTTGTAGGCGGGGCTGTCCGGGTCGAGCTGCTGGCCGGCCCAGATGCCCTCCTGGGCGGCCAGCAGCGGGTGGCGGCGCGCGGGCTCAGGTGTCGGCATGTGCCGCACCTCCCTGGCGTTCGGCCAGCAGCTGCCACCACTGGGCGAAGGACGTGCGCTCGGCGAGATCCACGAAGCTGACGTCCGCGCCGGCGGCCTGCCACCGTTCCAGCAGGGTGACGATGCGCAGGGAGTCCAGTCCGGCGTCCAGCGGGCTCTCCTCCAGGTCGACTTCGCCGGGCTGCAGGTACAGGAATTCCGCGAGGTCGGCGCGGAAGCTCTCCGGGGTGAGGGGTTCAGGCATGGGCTCTCTCTACGTCGGTGTCGGCGGCGCTAGGGGGGTGTCGTTTGGACGCCGGGATGATCCGAACGACACCCCCTAGTTGACCTTGCGGGCGGAGTCGCCCCAGAAGCGGTCGCGCAGTTCCCGGCGGAGGATCTTGCCGCTGGGGTTGCGCGGTACGTGGTCGATGAATTCGTACGCCGAGGGCAGCTTGAAGGCGGCGAGGCGCGGAACGAGGAAGGTGTGCAGGTCCCTGGGGCTCGGTTGCTCGCCGGGGACGGGGACGACGAAGGCGTGGACCCGTTCGCCCCAGCGCTCGTCCGGGGCTCCGACGATCACCGCCTCGGCCACGCCCGGGTGGTGCTCCAGCACCTTCTCGATCTCGGCGGGGTACACGTTCTCGCCCGCGACGAGGATGGCGTCCTTGATCCGGTCGCGGATGAAGAGGTAGCCGTCCTGGTCGATGTACCCGGCGTCGCCGGTGTGGACCCAGCCGTCCACCAGGGTCTGAGCGGTCTTGTCGGGCAGGCCCCAGTACTCCACCATCCGGGCCGGGGTGTGCAGGCAGACCTCTCCGATCTCGCCCGGCGGCAGTTCCTTGCCGTCGTCGTCGATCACCTTGGCGCGGACGCCCGGATAGGGGTGGCCGGCGGCCCGCATGCGCGGTCCGCCGGGGACATGGTCGGCCGGCGGCAGGCACACGGCGGTGTTGCCGGTCTCGGTGAGCCCGTAGATCTGTGCGAAGTCGCAGTCCAGTACGGCGAGGCTCTCCTCCAGCAGGCTCTCGGAGATCGGGGAGCCGCCGTAGACGGTCTTGCGGAGCGTGGCGAAGTCCTTGGCACTGACCCCTGGTTCGGTGAGCATCATGCGGAGCATCGCCGGCACCACGCAGGCGGTGGTGATGCCCAGCTCACGGATCAGGTCGACGGCGTGGCGGGCTGCGAAGGCACGCATCGCCACGACGGTCGTCCCCGCGTTGAGGTTCTGCGTGGCCCACCACAGGCCGCCGATGTGGAAGCCGGGGATACCGACGAGTGCGATGTCGCCGTCCCGCCAGTCGATCCAGTCGAGCCCCTCGCTCGCCAGCGCCTCACGGATGGCGAAGAAGCTCCGGTGAGCGAGGACGACTCCCTTGGGCAGGCCGGTGGTGCCGCTGGTGTAGAGCTGGGCGACAGGGGTGTCGGCGGTGGCGTCGGACTTCGTGTCCGTGTCCGGGTGTCCGGCCTTCCAGCCTGCGAAGTTCGCGCCGAGGGGTACGACGGTCTCGGGCGGGGCGGTCGGCATGCGCGCCACGATCGGCGCGAACTCCGACTCCAGGAAGAGGAGTCTGGTGCCGGAGTCCTGGAGGATGTGGCTCACCTCGGGTGCGGTGAGCCGCCAGTTGACGGGGACCAGGACGGTGCCGCTCTTGGCGCAGCCGAAGAGGATCTCGTAGTAGTGCTCGGACTCCTTGCCCAGGTATGCCACGCGGTCGCCCTCGGTGAGTCCGGCGGCCCGGACGGCGTGGGCGATGCGGTTGCTCTCGCGGTGCAGGTCGCCGTACGAAAGGCTGCGGCCCTCGCAGAGCACGGCGGGGGTGTCCGGCCGGTGGTGGGCGTGGAGGCGAATGGTCTGGACGAGCGTCTCCATGGGCGGTCCCTTCGGTGGTTCACGGGATGTTGACGAATGCGAGCGTCGCCTCGCCGTCGCACCGGCCGCCGTGGGTGTCCCAGTAGCGGTACGAGGTCTCGGCATGGAGGAACGGCTTGCCGCCGGGCTCTCGTCGGGTGACGGACAGGAACTCCATCTCTCCCGAGAAGGAGCGAGGGTTGACCGGACGCCGGAAGTTGCCCGCGAAGCGGGCGATGAGGATGTCCGGGAGCTGGTGCCGCCAGAAGTCGTCCAGGGTCCAGTCCTCGAACCCGGCCAGGAGTCCTTCCTGCACGGACTTCGCGACGAGGTAGTACATCATCTGGTTGTAGGCGATGTTGACCTCGACCGAGTTCAGGTGGCCGGTGTCGTCGATGTAGCAGGACTCGGGGATCACGAACGCACAGCGGGCCGAGGTGTTCTCGCGGCCGGCGGTGACGACGGCGGACTTCAGGTACTTGCAGTGGGTCTTGTACGGCGCCAGAACGCGCTCCAGCAGGTCGGCGTCGGTGGCGTACGTGCGGTCGGCGGCGGATGTGGTCATGCCGCTGGTATCCCGTCGTGCAGCTTGCGCTCGTCGTGGACGGTGACGCGGTAGGAGACGGTCGGCTCGGGAGTGGCCGTGTGCCGGGCGCGGTGGATGAGGCTGCGGTTGTCCCAGATCAGCAGGTCTCCCTGCTCGAAGCCCTGCAGGTGGATGTTGTCGTGTTCGAAGGTGTCGTCGAGCTGGCCGGTCGCCTCGAAGAGACGGTGCAGCAGGTCGTCGTCGAGCGGTCTGCCGTCCGCGTCCTCGATGCCGACGGTGAAGCCCTCGCTGATGTACAGGACCGTTTCGCCGGTGAGGGGGTGGGTGAACGTGGTGGGCTGGCGGACGGCCGGGGTCTTGCGCTCCACCTCGTCGATGATCTCGGAGAGCGGACGGTAGACGTCCTGCGGCCGGATCTTGAAGTACTTGCGGACCGAGTGCCTGCAGTAGGTGCCGGCGATCTGCTTCTTGAGGTCCTCGGGCAGCCTCTCGTAGGCCCGGCCCATGTCGATGAAGTAGGTGCCGCGGTTCTTCTGCGGAATGACCTGGGGGTAGATCAGAGTGATGCCGAAGGGGTCGGGCATGAACTGGTAGTCGGCGTGCCAGAACTTGCCGGTCTTCGGCACACCTATCTGCTTGCCGTTCTCGGGGACGTTGGAGGAGACGAAGATCTCCGGGAGCTCGGGGTGGTGGTACATCGGCTCGTAGTACGTCTCGGGCTGACCGAGCCGCGTGCCGAGGTCCAGGAACTGCTGGGGGGTGAGGTCCTGTCCCTTCAGGACGGCGATCTTCTTCGTGTAGACGGTCTGCTTGAGTGTCTCGATGTCCGTGTCGGATGCGCCGGCGTGGTCGAAGTCCTCGATCGTGGCGCCGAGGGCCGAGCCGAGCTGTTCAGTGATCTGCATGAGTGTCGTCCTTCGTGAAAGGGTCAGCCGGCCCGCTTGGCGTCGATCAGTGCCGCGGTGCCGCCGAGGGTGAGGGTGGGTCGCAACTCGCTGTCGTGGACCATCACGCCGAGGTCGCGTTCGATGCGGATGCTGATCTCGACCATCGTCAGCGAGTCGACGTCCAGGTCGGCGAAGGTGGCCTCGGGGGTGAAGCGGTCGGCCGGGGCGTCGTGCAGGGTGGCCAGGATCTCGACCAGCTGGTTGTAGGTGGTGCTCATGAGACGGTTTCTTCTCCTCGGTCGTGCGGGTGGGCCCCTGGGGGCAGTTCGGGCCAGGTCAGCAGGCAGGAGCCCCAGGTGAGGCCGCCGCCGAAGGCGGTGAGCAGGAGTCGGTCCCCCGGCCGGAGCGTCTGCTGGGCGGCCGCGCCGGTGAGAGCCAGCGGTATGGAGGCGGCGCCGGTGTTGCCGACCGAGTCGACGTTGACCACGCAGCGTTCCCGGGGCAGGCCCAGGTCGTCGGCCACCGAGTGCAGGATGCGCAGATTGGCCTGGTGCGGGACGAAGTGGTCGACGTCGTCGATCTTCCAGCCGGCCGTGCGCAGCACGGTGCGCGCGGACTCGGCCATGCGGGTCACCGCGTGCCGGTAGACCTCGTTGCCGCGCATCGCGAAGTGCCGGTCGTCGCGCTGCACTTCGTCTCCGGTGGAGCGCTGGCGGGAACCGCCGGCGGCGACGGTGATGAGGTCCTCGTGCGCACCGTCGCTGCCCAGGTCGAACCGGCCCACGGCGCCGGGTTCGTCGGCGTGTCCGGTGCGCAGGACGACGGCGCCGGCGCCGTCCCCGAAGATGATGGCGTTGGCCCGGTCCAGTGGATCCACGATGGTGGAGTAGGTGTCCGCGCCGATGAGCAGGACCCGTCCGGCCACGCCGGAGGTGATCAGCCCGGCGGCAGTGGCCAGTCCGTACACGAAGCCGGTGCACACCGCGCCGACGTCGAAGGCGGCCGCTCCGGCGAGCCCCAGCCGGGCTGCGACCGAGGGCGCCGTGGCCGGGCAGGGCCGGTCGGGTGTGGTCGTGGTGACGATCACCGCGTCCACGGTGTCGACTCCGGCACTGTGCAGGGCCTCGCGCCCGGCCTCGACGGCCAGGTCCGAGGTCGCCTGGCCGGGCTCGATGACATGGCGGCGGAGGATTCCGGTGCGGGTGCGGATCCAGGCGTCGTCGGTGGCCAGTCGCTCGGCCAGCTCGTCGTTGGTGACCACGCGGGGCGGCACCCATCCGGCCAGTCCGCACAGAACGGCGGCGGGTGGACTGGGAGCGTTACGGGGCACGGCTGTTCTCCAGGTGTGGGGAGGTCCGGGGGCGCCCGGAGGAGACGGGGACGGCAGTAGTGGTCCAGGGAGTGTCGTTTGGATCGGCCCGCGACGCCGGGATGATCCGAACGACACCCCCCTAGGGACCGGAGGTCGTTGTGCGCAGGGCCAGGGTCAGTGGCACCCCGCAGGCGATTCCGGCCGCTATCGCGAACACGGCGGCCCTGATGCCGGCCAGCGAGGTGCCGCCTGCCGGGGGCTGCCCGGCAGCGCCTGCCAACGCCACGAGCAGCGCGAGACCCACCGCGCCGCCGACTTGGAGGCTGGTCGAGGCGAGCCCCGATGCCACACCCTGGTCGTCGGGAGCGACTCCGGCGGCGGCTGTGATCCACATGCCGGTCCAGGCGGCACCTTGGCCCAGGCCCAGCAGCACGATTCCCGGCAACAGCAAGGGATAGGAGCCGTGTCGGGTCAGCGCGAGGCCGAGCGCGACGGCTCCCGCTGCGCCAAGGACCATGCCGCCGACCAGCATCCGGCGGACACCGACCGCTGCGACAGCCCGTTCTCCGGCCTGGGTCCCGGCGGCGACCACCAGGGCCGGGACCAGGAAGGCGAGGCCGGTCGCGAACGCGCCGTAGCCGCGCACGGTCTGGAAGTACAGGGTCAGGAAGTACGGCAGTGAGCTGAAGGTGGCGCTGTACAGGGCAGTCACCGCCATCGCTGCCACGAGCCCTCGATGCCTGAACAGCCGGCTCGGTACCAGCGGGCTGCGTGAACGCGTCTCGACGACGGCGAAGAGCGTGAGCAGAGCCGACGACAGCGCCGCGCTGACGAGGGTGACCGAGCTGCTCCAGCCGGCCTCGGGCGCGTGCACCAACACGAACACCAGGAGAGTGATGCCTCCGGTCCCGGTCAGTGCGCCCGTCAGGTCGAATCTCCGCGCCCCGGCCGGCGGGACGTCCGCCGGGAACAGTGCCCGGCCCGCCCACGCGATGGCTCCCGCCAGGGGAACGTTGACGAAGAACACCGACGGCCAGCCGAACGCCTCCACCAGGACCCCGCCGAGCAGGGAGCCCGAGCAGAGTCCGCCGGCCCCCGCAGCGCCCCACACCGCCAACGCCCGGTTCCGGTCCGGTCCTTCGGCGTAGATGGTGTTGATCAGGGACAGGGTGGCCGGGAAGAGCAGGGATCCGCCGATGCCCTGGACCGCCCGCACGGCGACCAGCGCTCCCGGCGTCTGCGAGAACCCTCCCACCAGCGAGGACACCGCATAGATCAAGGCCGCGGCGACGAACGTACGGCGCCGGCCCAGCAGGTCCGAGGCCCGGCCACCCAGCAGCAGGAAGCCACCCGTCGCCACGACGTAGGCGCTCACCACCCACTGCAGGTCGTGCTCCGGGAAACCAAGGCCTGCGCCCACGTCGGGCAGAGCGACGTACACGATGTTGTAGTCGAGGGCGATGACCAGTTGAGCCAGCGCCAGGACGAGAAGGGACAGCCGTGCCGACATCGTCCGGTCCCCCCTCACCAACAGAAAAAACATGGAGACGAATATCGAATCCGTCGATCATTTTCGGTCACGATAACACCCCGAAGAGAACTTGAGAATGCCCGCTCTGCAAACATGCCCACGGCCCGATATTCACTTTTCAGGCAGCACTGAAAACCGACAGTGCAATACCGTCGGTTGAATTTCGCAGGATTTTCAGGCGGTCAGCCCTCTCCCATCAGTCGCCTGATTTCCGAGATGAGCACCGTCAGTGCTCGCCTTTCCGGAATGGTCGTTTCCGGATGCCAGAGGTCCACGAGGAGACAGGTGCGTGGGCGAGCTCCGTCATTGCGCGCCTCATGCTCGAAGGAGTAGTCGAAGAGCAGGCAGTGACCTTCCTGCCAGGTACGGGTCTCCCCGGCGACCGTGATGCTGCACCCGTCGGGGATGTCCACGGCGAGATGCAGGTTGATGCTGAAGTTCCACAGGTCGCAATGCGGGGCTATGGATGCCCCCGGCAGCAGGGTGGAGAAGTGACTTTCCAGGAGTGGGCAGATCTTTTCCGTGTCCACGGCGAACTCTTCGAGCACCTTGTAGGCGGTGGGTACGGTCGTCGCCGCTTCCTCGACCATTGCCCCGCCGCGGTAAAGGTGGAGAGCCTGCCAGTCGGTCTGCCGGTTCAGGTAGTGCTCGTAGTCGGAAAACGCCTCCCGACGCGCCTCCCAGGCCGACTTCAGCTCATCCCTGATGACCGGATGAGCCGATTCCAGTGCCTGGACGACGGGGATGAGTTCCGGGTGGGCACGGGGATCGTGCCACGGGGTGGGAGACAGTCCCGGCAGGATCCATTTGGCTCCCTTCTGGAGCGGGTGGCGTGCCGCTCCCCCTCCGGGTTCCAGCATCCGCTCCACCCGGCTGAGGGAGTCCGCACCGTGATCGCTTCTGATCGCCACGAACGCGTGCTCTATCTCGGGTGTCATGAGGCCCTCCTGGCTACTGCCGCGACCGGCGCCGTGCCGCGCCGTCGCATCAGTAGTCGGACAGGCGACCGAGCGAGTTCCCGCGATTTCCCGCGTTCGGGCCGGGTCTGTCGGCCTCGTCGAGGAGCCCCATGAGGGTCGTCCGGGCGCGGGCCACGCGGGACCGCACCGTGCCGACGGGGCAACCGCCGAGCAGGGCGGCCTCCTCGTAGGACAGCCCCACCACCTGGGTCAGCACGAACGCCTCACGTCGTTCGTCGGGGAGCGCGTTCAGCAGGTCGAGAAGCGCGATGCCGTCGTCGAAGCCCGGCAGCCCCTGCGGCTGGGTCCGTTCCACGGCTGTCTGCCAGTCGTGGGTGTCCGCCGTCCGGGGCCGGACGGCGGCGCGGCGGTAGCTGTCGACGACCGCGCAGCGGGCGATGGACAGCAGCCAGGTTCGTGCCGAGGCGCGTCCCTCGAACCGGTGCAGGCTGTTGAGTGCCCGCACGAACGTGTCCTGGGTCAGGTCGTCGATGTTCTGGGGATCCGCTCCCAGGTGGGCGACGTAGCGCAGCACGTCGGAGTGCAGGGCACGCACGAAGCATTCGGCGGCGTCCGGGTCGCCGTTCCGGGCGGCCAGCGCCCAGGCGGTCGCCGAGGCGTCCGCAGAAGCCCTCTGCGTTTGCGGAGCAGTCAGGGCAGAAGTGATCACGAGGTGTCCTTCTCAGTCATCCGGGGCGCGGCCAGGTGAGGCCACAGCTCTGTCCGGTGAGTGGGGTGCAGCCGTAGGGGTGGTACGGCGGTGCCCGGGGCTCGCGCAGGCTCGCGCGCGTGCAGCTGTGCGTGCCCGTTCTTCAGGAACAGCTCACGACACGGCTCGTGGCGTCTTCCGAGGAAGGCTCAGGAGACCTGCTGAAGGAGAAACGGGAAGGAGAGCCCCGGTGGGTCCGGCTGTCTCAGGCGACAGCGGCGCCCACGGGCGGCCCCCGGGAGGTGATGGCGTGACAGAGAAGGAGTCGTACCGGCGTGCGGTGGCCGGAGTCGCGGCGCCTTCGCACGGACGGCCGACGCGGCACCACGGGCAGGGCGAGCAGCATCCGCAGCGGTGCCACCAGGCGGACGGCCGCGGCCCGCAGGATGCGGAAGACGGCGCGCTCGCCGTACGCGAGCCACAGGCCGCACAGGACCGCGGCGAGCAGGTGGGCGGCGAACATGCCGAACGCGGCGCCGCCTTCCATGCCGTGGGCACTGTGCGTGCCGAGCCCCATGTGAGACATGGAGCCCGCACCCATGTGCTCCATGCCGGCCATGTGCATCTCGTCCATGTGCATGGGGCCCATGTCCATGGAGCCCATGCCGTCCGAGGCCGGGGCGCGGCCGGATGCGACGGACTGAGCGAGGGAGAAGGTCTCGTGGAGCAGCGCCTGGGCGGCGACCACGACAGCGACAATCGGCGCACGTTCACGCTCACGGCCGGCGAGACACCAACCGGCCGCGCCCGTCCCGGCGGCACCCGCCGCCATGGCCCACCAGGGCACCGACGTACCGGACATCATCACGTGGCCGAGGGCAGCAAGCAGCACGCAGGCGGCGGCGAACACACCGGCCCGCAGCGTGCGGCACCACCCTCCGACAGTCATGACGCGCCCATCTTCGCACCCGTGGTCCGATCGTCGTCAGGGGGTACGTGCGGACACCTGCCCCCGGACTCACTCCGAGAAGGGTGACACACAACACACCGACAGGGCGGGAACTCGGCGGGCATCGCCGACGACTTCTGGAACACGACGGAAGGACAGCTACTGCCGGAACGCGGCCGTTCCGGGCCTGACCACGACGGCGGGCAACTTCACCGAGCCGCTGTGGCTGAACGTCAGTGTGAAATACACGCACCGACCAGGCGGGTGAGCCGTGCGTTCACCGGTGACCCGCCCTGCTCCGGCGTCGCTCGCGCGCCGGGGCGGGCGACGGCTGCCAGGCGCGCAGGCGCAGGCTGTTGCCCACCACCAGCACGGAGCTGACCGACATGGCGGCCGCCGCCAGCATCGGATTGAGCAGTCCGACCACGGCGAGCGGCACGGTGACGACGTTGTAGCCGAAGGCCCACACCAGGTTGGCCCGGATCGTGCCGAGCGTGCGCCGGGCGAGCAGCACGGCGTCGCCCAGGGCTTCGATGTCCCCGCGCACGAGAGTGAGGTCGGCCGCGCCGATGGCCACGTCCGTACCGCTGCCCATGGCGATGCCCAGATCGGCGCAGGCGAGCGCGGCGGCGTCGTTCACGCCGTCGCCCACGACCGCGACCCGGCCGCCCTCGTCCTGCAAACGCCGTACCAGAGCCGCCTTGTCCTCGGGCGTGCAGCGGGCATGTACCTCGTGGATGCCGAGCGCGTCGGCCACGGCCCGGGCGGGTGCCTCGCGGTCACCGGTGGCGAGCACGGGGCGGATCCCGAGCCTGCGCAGCCGGTCCACGGCCCGGTAACTGCCGGGCCGTACGACGTCGCCGACCGCGATCAGCGCCTCGGCCACCCCGTCCACCCGCACGAGCACCGGAGTGTGCGCGGCGGTCTCCGCCGCGACGAGGGCGTCCGCGAGAGCAGTCGGCAACTCGCCGTCCGGCGCCAGTACTTCCACCGTGCGGCCGTCCACGCGGCCCCGTACTCCCCGCCCCGGCATGGCCTCGAAGTCCCGTACCGGCGCCAGAGGTTCTTCGGCGGACGAGCGCCGGGCCCGTGCGGCGACGGCCCGCCCGAGGGGGTGCTCCGAGCCCTGTTCGACGGCACCGGCCAGACGGAGGACGGCTTCCTGACCGAGACCGCCGGGAGCGGCGGTGATCTGTACGACGGTCATGTGGCCACTGGTCAGCGTGCCCGTCTTGTCCAGGACGACCATGTCGACGTGCTGGAGAGCCTCCAGCGTCTGCGGGCCGCTGACCAGCACGCCGAGCTGGGCCCCGCGGCCGGTGGCGGCCATCAGTGCGGTCGGCGTGGCCAGGCCCAGCGCGCAGGGACAGGCAACGACGAGTACGGCCACGCATGCGGTGATCGCCGCCTGGGGGTCGGCTCCGGCCCCGAGCCAGAAGCCCAGCACCGTGACCGCGACCGTCAGCACCACGGGCACGAAGACCCCGGCCACCGCGTCGGCCAGCCGCTGCGCCCGCGCCTTGCCCGCCTGGGCCTCCGTCACCAGCTCGGTGATGCGGGCCAGCTGGGTGTCGGCTCCGACGGCGGTGGCACGGACGAACAGCAGCCCGCCGGCGTTCACGGCCCCACCGACCAGGGCTGAACCGGGCCCCACCTCGACGGGGTCGCTCTCGCCGGTGACCAGGGAGAGGTCCACGGCGGAACTGCCCTCCACCACCCGGCCGTCGGTGGCGACCCGCTCGCCGGGCCGCACGGCGAAGACCTGCCCCACGCGCAGCTGCTCGATGGGAACGGAACGCTCGCGCTCGCCGTGCTCGTCGCGTACGGACACTTCCTTGGCGGCGAGTCCCGCCAGCGATCGCAGGGCCGCTCCCGTCCCCCGCCTGGCCCGCGCCTCCAGGAACCTCCCGGTCAGCACGAACAGCGGGACACCGACCGCGGCTTCCAGGTACACGTGTGCGGGACCGTCCGCCGCGGACGGCAGCAGACTGAACGGCATCCGCATCCCGGGTTCGCCCGCGCCGCCGAGGAACAGCGCGTACGCCGACCAGGAGAAGGAGGCCACCACACCCAGCGAGACCAGGGTGTCCATGGTGGCCGTGGAGTGACGCAGCCCCCGCACCGCCCGTACATGGAACGGCCAGGCGCTCCACACCGCCACCGGAGCAGCGAGCACGAAGCACAGCCACTGCCAGTTGCGGAACTGCAGGGACGGCACCATCGACAGCACCAGGACAGGGACGGCGAGCAGCGCGGTGACGACGAGACGTTCGCGTTCCTGGCGGGTGGCGGCCTCGGACTCGTCCTCGTCACCGGGTGTCCTGTCCCGCCCCTCCGGCGCGGGAGGCTCGGGGAGCGCGGCCTCGTATCCTGCCTGTTCGACGGCGGTGACGAGGTCCTCCGGAAGGATGTCCGCCGGATGACTGACCCGGGCGAGTCCGGTGGCGAGATTGACGGTCGCCGTCACGCCGTCCAGCTTGGCGAGCTTCTTCTCGACCCGCCGTACACAGGCGGCGCACGTCATGCCGCCGACCGTCAGGTCTGTGACCACGAGCGGCGCCAGCGGTTCGGCTCCCATCACTCACCGCCTCCGTGCATGCCGGGCATGCCACCCGTGTCACCGCCACCCGCGCCACCGCCGCCCCCTCCGGTTCCGGTGCCGTGCATGCCTGGCGCCACGGGTCCGGCGGCCGTTCCCACGGCGTACGACACCGAGAAGACCAGCATCAGCAGCAGCAGAAAGCCGCAGAGCGCGGGCGGGGGCATGAGCTTGCGGATACCCCTGTCCGCACCGCGGGAGGGGTGTCGGGACTCGGCCATGCTCGACCTTCCTGGTCGCGTCGAACCGTCGTACGACCGACGAGCAGTCTCAGCCGTACCGCTCCAGGAGTCGGACGGATCGAAGGCCGAGTTCCGCCATCGAACTATGGCGTGCGCCACATGGCGGACACGCGTGCTACGCGTCCCCACCCGCGGCCGTGTGCGGTTCAGGCATGGAACTGGTTCGCCGGTACGGGAAGCCCGTAGTGTTCGCGCAGGGTCGTGCCCTCGTACTCCTCACGGAACAGCCCCTTGCCGCGCAGCAGCGGGAGCACGTGCTCGACGAATGCCGCGAGGCCCGAGGGCAGGGCGGGCGCCATGATGTTGAATCCGTCCGCTGCGCCACCCTCGAACCAGGTGATGATCGTGTCCGCGATCTGCTCAGGTGTGCCGACGAGCTCGAAGTGACCGCGCCCGCCGCCGAGCCGGGAGATGATCTGCCGCACCGTGAGCCGCTCGCGCACCGCGAGCTCGATGATCAGGTCGGAACGGCTCTGCGATCCCTCCAGTTTCGGCCGCGCCAGAATGAAGTCCGGCAGCGGTTCGTCGAGTGGGAAGACCGACGGCTCGGTCTCGAAGACCGCGGCCAGCTGGCGCAGTCCGTACTCCGGGATCCGCAGGCGGTCGAACCGGTCCGCCAGCGCACGGGCTTCGGCCTCCGTCGACCCGATGTACGGGACGATTCCCGGCAGGACGATCACGCCGTCCGGGTCGCGCCCCGCCGCCTTGGTTCGTGCCTTGATGTCGGCGTAGAAGGCGGCGGCACGCTCGTACGTCGTGTGGGCGGTGAAGATCGCCTCGGCGTGGCGGGCCGCGAAGTCCTTGCCGTCCTCGGAGGAGCCGGCCTGGACGAGCAGCGGGTGGCCCTGCGGAGGGCGTTCGACGTTGAGCGGACCGGCCACCTTGAAGTACCGGCCGCGGTGGCCCAGTCCGTGCAGCCGGTCAGGATCGGCGTAACGCCCCGTGGTCCTGTCGGCGACGACGGCCTCGGACTCCCAGCTGTCCCACAGTGCCTTGGCCACCTTCAGGAACTCGTCGGCCCGGGCGTAGCGTTCGGCGTGGCCGGGGCGGTCGTCGAGGCCGAAGTTGGCCGCTTCGTCGGCTCCTGCGGAGGTGACGATGTTCCAGCCGGCGCGGCCCCCGCTGACGTGGTCGACGGACGCGAGCCGACGGGCCAGGTTGTACGGCTCGTTGTACGTCGACGACACGGTCGCGATGAGGCCGATCCTGCTGGTCGCCTGGGACAGCGCGGTCAGCAGCGTCAGCGGTTCGAGCTGGCCCGGTGGCCGGAACTCGCCGGTTCCGATGAGGGCCGGGCCGTCCGCGAGGAACAGCGAGTCGAACTTGGCGCTCTCGGCGAGCCGGGCCAGCTCGATCCAGTGCTGCAGGTCGAAGTCGGCCCGCGGGTTGCTGTCGGGGAGCCGCCATGCTGCTTCGTGGTGGCCCGCCTCCATGAGGAAGGCGTTGAGGTGGAGTCGCCGCGGTCTGGTGCTCATGTCTTCTCTCCTTTGCGTGTCGAGATGGACGGCGCGGCTCAGCCGAACGTCAGCTTCGAGCTGTCGTAGCCGGCGGGGAGGAGGTTGTCGGTGATCGACGGGACGTCGACCTTCTTGGTGATCTGGCCGGCCTCCAGGAAGGCGTCGGCGAGCTTCTGCTCCGCCGCTATGTCCGGCTTCCCGATCGGGGTCACCCGGGTCTCGAAGGCCTTGAGGGACGCTTCGGCATCGGCCAGCGGGATGCCCTCCTCCTCGGAGAGGGCCTGTGCGTACTTGTCCTCGTGCTTGACCGCGTAGGCGAACTCGCGTGCCAGCCGCTGCAGTACGTCCGTCAGGGCCGCCCGCTTGGTCCTGTCGTCGAGCGACTTCCCACTGGCGACGTAGTAACTGCTCGTCTGGTCGATCGGCGGGAGGCCCTTGGCGAGGATCCGTGCCCCGTTCCTGACCGCGATCGCCGACTGGGGGTTCCAGATCGCCCAGGCGTCCACCTTGCCGGTGTTGAACGCCGTGGCGCCGGCCGCCGGGTCGAGGAAGACCAGGTGCACGTCCTTGGGGCCGAGGCCGACGCTGTTCAGCGCGTTGAGCGTCAGACCGTGCGCCGAGCTGCCCTGCGGCACGGCGATCTTCTTGCCCTTGAGGTCGGCGAGACTCCTCAGCTCCGACCCCTTCGGCACGATGATGTTCTCGTTGGACTGGCTGGGCGTGAGCGAGCGGTTGACGGCCACGATCTTGAAGCCGTACTCCTTCGCGGCGCCGGTGATCGGCGGTACGTCGCCGACGGCGCCCAGGTCGATGTCGCCCGAGGCCGCGGCCTGCACCAGCGGCGGGCCGTAGGTGAAGCGGGCGAACTTCACCTTGTACGGCGCGTCGTCGAACGCCCCGGTGATCTTGGCCAGGGCCTGGCTGCCGTCACCCCCGTTGTCGCCGATGGTGAAGGTGTACTTGCTCCACTCGGGGTGCGTGGAGGCGCTGCCACCGGACTTGCCGAGCGGCGGCGCCGCCTGGGACGACGCACTGCACGCGGCGAGGGCGCCCGTGAGCGCGAGCAGACCGGCGGCGCCGACGAGGCGGGGGGTTCTTCTGTGCATGGTTTTGCTCCGGCTTTCTGTGCAGGGGGAGGACATCAGTGGTGACCGGCGAGACCGAGGTCGTTCAGGAGCGCGGCACGCAGCTCCTCGCGGGCGACGCTCGCCTCGCGGTCGGCTGCCGAGAGCTGGACGAGATGCGCGGCGCCGATGCGCCCGTCGCGCATCACGACGATGCGGTCCGCCAGGGCGATCGCCTCGTCGACGTCGTGGGTGACCAGCAGCATGGCCGCGTGGTGCTTGCTGCGCAACGCGCGTACGAGGTCGTGCATGCGCAGCCGGGTGATGGCGTCGAGGGCCGCGAACGGCTCGTCCAGCAGCACGAGTTCGGGTTCGGAGACCAGGGCCCGCGCGAGCGACACCCGCTGGGCCTCGCCGCCGGAGAGCTCCTTGGGCCACGCCCTCTCGCGTCCCGCGAGTCCGACCTCGGCGAGCACGTCGCGGGCTCGCTGCTCCGCGTCGGGCCCGTACAGGCCGAGTGTGATGTTGCGCAGCACCCGCTGCCAGGGCAGCAGCCGGTCGGCCTGGAAGACGATCGCTCGCTCCGCCGGGACCTCCACCTGCCCGCCGTCGGGCCGGTCAAGGCCGGCGAGCAGTCTCAGGAGGGTGCTCTTGCCGCAGCCGGAGGGGCCCAGCAGGATCACCAGTTCCTCCTCGGCGATGGTGAGGTCCAGATGGTCGAGCACCACCCGGTCACCGAACCGACGGACGACCTGCTCGACGACGACTCCGGTCTGCCGACGGGACTCCGTCACCACTGAGCTGCTCATGACGCCTCATAACCCGGGCGCCACCGCAGCAGCACCCGCTCGAGTACTCGGACGAACTGGTCGGCGAGCAGACCGAGGAGCGAGTAGATCACCAGCCCCACGAAGACCTGGTTGGTCTGCAGGTAGGTCTGCCCTTGCGTGATGAGGAAGCCGAGTCCCTTGTCGGCGTTGACCGTCTCGGCGGCGACGAGGCCCAGCACGCTGTATGCGAGGGAGAACCGGAGTCCGACCAGGAACCCCGGCAGGGCCCCGGGCACCAGCACTCGCGTCACGATGCGCCATGTGCCCGCGCCCGTCGTGCGCGCCATCTCGATCAGGCGCTGGTCGACGCCCCTGATCGCGGCGAACAGATTGAGATACATCGGGACGCCTGCGCCGAACGAGATCAGCAGCACCTTGGTGAGCTCGTCGATGCCGAACCACACGATCATCAGTGGCAGCACCGCCAGCAGCGGGATGGTGTTGAGGACCTGCACCAGGCCGTTGAACAGGTACTCGCCGCTGCGCAGCAGCCCGCCGAGCACTCCGGTGACGATGCCCACCGTCAGACCGATCAGGAGTCCGATGCCGGCCCGTTGCAGCGAGATGGCCACGTCCGGGCCGAGCACGCCCTGCTGCCACAGGTCGGCGGCGGATTTCACGATGGAGGTCGGCGCCGGAGCGTATGTCTTCGCCAGTACGCCGGCTCGGGCGAGAACCTCCCAGGCGACCAGGATCACGACCGGGGTCGTGTAGACCCCGAGCGGCCAGCGGAGGCGCTCGCGGAGTGAACTGAGCGGTGTCCGGCGGCGGGTGTCGCGGGGCAGGAAGACCTCGCGTTCCCGCGTGCTCGGCGACTCGGCGTCGGCGGTCTTGGGGACGGCCGGCACCGTGAGGCGGATCTCGGTCATGCGACCGCCTCCAGGACGCCGGTGTAGTGCGAGGCGTCGCCGACGAGTTGCCGGCTGCGGCGGCCGTCGACCCCGACCGGCACGTCGCCCGCCACGGTCACCCGGTTGAGGCGCCGCGGGTGGTCGTCGTAGTTGTCCACCCCGTAGTGCTGGGTGATCCGGTTGTCGAAGATCAGCAGCTGGCCGGGGGACCAGGTCCAGCGCAGGATGTTCTCCGGACGTGTCATATAGGACTGCAGGATGCGCAGCAGATCGGCCGCGTCGCTGCTCGGCAGGCCGACGATCCGCTGGGCGAAACCGCCGATGAACAGGCCGCGTTCGCCGGTCAGCGGATGCACCCGCACGACCGGGTGCTCCGCCTCGTAGGGCGTCGAGACGAAGACCCGGTCGTACTCCTGGCGCAGCGCCGTCGTGGCCGGAGGACGGGCGTAGTCGTGCTGGTTGGTGTGCACGACGCGCAGCGAGTCCGCGAGAGCGCGGAGCGGTTCGGGCAGGTCGCGGTAGGCCGCGGCGGCGTTGGCGATGAGCGTCTCGCCGCCGTACGGCGGGATCGCGAGGGACCGGAGGGTGGTGACCTGCGGCGGGTTGACCACGAAGGTGACGTCCGTGTGCCACGCGTCGGCCTTGGACGTCTCGCTGTCGACGGCGAGCACGTTCGTCGTGCCATCGGCCGCCGGTATGTTCGGGTGAGCGGTGGTGAGTTCGCCGAACCACGCGGCGACGCGCTCCTGACCGGCGTTGTCGAGGTTCACCTGGTCGAACACGATGGCCTTGTGTTCGTTGAGGGCTTCACGGAGCGCCGTGACCGTCGACGGGTCGCTCGGGGCCGTCAGGTCGACGCCCTCGACGACCGCGCCGATACGGCCGGTCAGCTTGCGGATGGACACAGGCATGCGGAGGTCCTTGTCGGGGAGGCGGGCGCAGCACGGGGTGCTGGAAGACGAGGAGTTGGAGTGCACGGTCGACCGGCGCGGCCGGGACACCGCGGTTCGGGTGGCCGTCGGGTCGCGATGCGGGAGGAGCGGAACGACGGCGTCGAAAGCACCTGATGCAGGTCAGGGCGACCGCTCATCCGGTCGTGGAGAAGAGCCGGAGAAGGGGACGATCAGGAGGCGGGCACAACGGTCCTCAAGGAGACCGTGTGACGACGTGCCGGCTCAGCGACAACAGAACGCGCTGGAGACGTGCGCCAGATCGATGTGGCGCCGCCGAGTGAGGTCCACGCGCGGGTTCATGGGACCGGAGTTCAGCAGAGGTCCGTGGCACTGGTCAAGGACTTCCCGGACGGGTCTTGCATCGCGGACAGGGACAACCGTCGTATGTCCGGAGCCGGGCGGCCGTGTGCCATGGTGAGCGCATGGCCGACCTCGCGCGCCGGGCGGCACCGTCGGGGCACGGACGCCTGCTCGACCTGGCCTGCGGCACCGGCCAGCTCACGTTCCCCCTGCGGAACCGGTTCGCGGACGTGTGGTCCGTGGACGCCGAACCCGGCATGACCGAGGTGGTCCGCGCCAAGGCGGACGTATCCGGCGCGGCCCACATCCGGACGATCACCGTCGGCGCCGAGGATCTCCACGCCGAACCGGGAAGCTTCGAGCTGATCGTCATCGGCAATGCGTTCCACCGGCTCCCCCGCGACCTGGTCGCGCAGCGCGCCCACGGCTGGCTGAAACCCGGCGGCTGTCTCGCGCTGTGCTGGTCGACCGGTCCGTGGACGGGGCCCCGGGACTGGCAGCGGGCGCTCTCCAGCATGCTGCGCAGATGGCAGAACACCCTCGGCGCGGCCGGCCGCGTGCCCGCCGGCTGGGAGCAGGCACGGAAGCAGGCTCCCGACCACGATGTCCTGTCACGTGCCGGGTTCGAACCCGCGGGACGGCACGAGTTCTCCGTCGAGCACCGCTGGACGATCCGTGAGCTCGCCGGGTACATCCGGTCGACATCATTCCTGCCGCCCGCGGTGCTCGCGGAGCACGCCGGCACGTTCGACGCCGACCTCACCGCCGAACTCCGCTCCTGCGCAGCCGACGGCCACCCCTGCGAAACGGTCGGCTACGCCTACGAACTGGTCCGCAAGCCGGCTCCCGGATGACCGCCCTCCGGTCCGGGCGTTCGCTTCGCAGAACCGCCGGATGCCGTACCACCGCGTCGAACAGACAGCCCTGTGTGTGGGGCACCGCGGTGTCCGGCCGGGTGTGGCCGGTCGGGCCGGAAGTGGGCGGTCGGGGCGCACGGAAGGCATGCGGTGGATGTTATGTTCGCGGCCGCGCGGGCCGTACCGGCCGGGGCCCGCGTCCCAGGACGAAGGCAGCAGGAGCATCCGCGTGACCAGCCGAGTTCTTCTCGTCTCCCCCTCCACCAGCGCGTCGTTGCGGCAGGCGCGGTTCGACGACGGCGGCTCGCTCGACGCCGTCGGCGCGGTACGGGCCCGGGCGGCGGCCGGGTCGCTGCCCGCCGCGGAGCGTGTGGCCGTCTCTCCGGGCGCGCGCTGCCGGGAGACGGCCACGGCGCTGGGCCTCGACGGCGTGCCGGTGCCGGAACTGGCGGGGCTCGACGTGGGCCGCTGGCGGGGCCGCACCCTTGAGGAGGTGGGGGCCGCCGAGCCGGAGGCGGTGGGCCATTGGCTCACCGACCCCGGCTGCGCCCCGCATGGTGGTGAGTCCGTGCAGGACCTGTGCGGAAGGGTCGCACGGTGGCTGGCCGACGCGCAGGCCGTGGCGGGCCGTACGGTCGCCGTCGTCGAGCCGGAGGTGGTGCGGGCGGCCGTCGGCGGCGCGCTGGGGTTGCCTGTCACGGTTTTCTGGCGCCTCGATGTGCCGCCGCTGACCGTGACCGAACTCAGCGGCCGGGCCGGGCGCTGGAATCTGCGGCTGGGGCGTCCGCTTGCCGCGCCGGACGCCGATTAGGCGCCGCCGGCCGGTGGTTCAGTCTGCCGAAGCCCGGTGACGGCGCAGCAGCGCCGCTATCGCGCAGCGCAGGCAGGTGCCGTCGTCGCCCGGCTCCATGGCTTCGCGGTCGGGGCATGTCGTCGGCGCCGGATGGGACCGTCCCCGGCAGCCGTCCCCCGAGGCCGCGATCAGCATCTCCAGGTCGTGCAGCAGCTGTTCGGTGCGCTTGGCCTGCTGGGCGAGCACCCGCACCCGGGCGCTCTGGCCGCCGATCTGCCGTCGGCTGGCGACCAGTTGCTCGTATTCCCTCGGGGTGAGGGCGACCGCGTCGCGGCCACCGACGGTGATCCGGCGGGGCTGTGGGGCTCTGGCCACTCGGTTCCTCCGCTCCTCGCCCGGGCATCCGCCTCCGGTCCGCCGCCGGATTCCCTCGCCCTGCCGGTGAACCCGTGCGCCGGTGTCCGGAGAACGCCAGAGGGCCCCCGGATGGTTCCGAAGGGCCCTCTGTTGTCCGGAAGGGGTCAGTGCGCGGCCGGAACCGCTCGCCCGCTCTCGGCCGTCGCCGGCTTGGGGCTCAGCAGCCGCTCGGCCAACTCGCCGAAGAGGAGGCCGAATCCGCCCCACAGAGCGGCCTGGATGCCCAGTGCCGAGAGCCGGAACCGCCACAGCAGGGTGGCCGGGAAGCCCTTGGGGACCTCGTTGACGACAGGCAGGAACTGGTAGGCCAGACCGATCACGACGGCGAACGCGGCCACCGCGACGACCGTCGCCCACCAGGTGCCCAGACGGGGAGCCAGGCGCTTGCCCAGCAGGGTGGCGGCGACCGCCAGCAGGACGCTGAGCAGCATCATCAGGAAGTACAGGGTGGTCCGCCTGCCGATGGTGTCGGGCTCGCCGACCGACGGCGGGTTGGCCGGGTACTTCAGGAACGGCACGACGTACACGGCGAGGAGGGCGCAGCCCGACAGCAGCAGCGCGGTGGCGCGCGGGCTGAAGCGGCCCACGCGGCCCAGGGCGAAGCAGAAGGCGAGCGCGGCGATCCCGCCGAAGGCGACCCCGTACACGAGGACACCGGTGGCGAGGCCGGCGGTGGACTGGAGGGAGCGGGAGACGACTTCCATCTCGTGCTCGTGGGAGTGGGCCTCCTCGAAGCTGATCGCCTTGTCGACGCTCGGCTCACCGAGGACGTACGCCACGACGAGGGCGAGCACGCCGGCCGCGAGGCCGGCGAGCATGCCCCGTACGAGGAGGTTCCGTACGGTTGCGGAATTCATGGGCGGGCGGTGTCCCCTCGCCTCAGTGGCAGGGGAAACCGAGCAGGTGCCGGGCGTCGTGCACCCACTCGTGGACGTCCGTGCCGTTGAGCACCGAGGTGGCGCCCTGCTCGGCGCCGACGAAGTAGAGCAGGATCAGCATGAGGATGCCGAAGAAGACCGCCCAGGGGGCAATCGCCTTCAGCGGCAGCTTGGCGGGTACGACGGGGGTGGTGGCTGTCGGCTGGGCGACGGTCTGCGCCATGGCAGAACCTCCTCTGGGAGTTCGCGTCCCATCTCGGTGGTGCACAGGACGACGGCCACGGGTCTGACTCACGGGACGCCTCGGGGGCGTCTCGCATACAGTGGCGCGACCGTGCCGGATTCCCACCGGCTTCCGTCTCGCCGTCGTCGATATCGGACAGACCGTACCGCGTGCCGCGCGCACGGCCAAGACCGCCTGCCCCCGCCGTGATCTTCCTCTCCCAGCAGGCGGGACAGGACGAGGCCGGTGGGGCGGCAGCGCAGGCAGGGCCCACATCAACGGCGCCCGGGGGCAGTTGCGCACGGCCGTGTCGGTGGCGCGCACCGGACGGTGGCGACCTGCGCCGGCTCGGTGCCGTACCGGACCCCTGGGTCAACGGGGATCCGCACGGCGCCGTGGCGGCGTGAAGGCGTACAGGTCGAGGATGTCCGGCTGGGGAGCGACGCCCGGGCCACCCGCCCGTACCCACGTCACGATGTCCTCGGTCGCATCCGGGTCGTTGACAAGTCCCAGCCAGACCGGCCGCGCACCGGCGGCCCGGCCCGCGGTGGACGGCTGTACGACGATGACGTTGGCCTGGTCGCACACGTCGAGGCAGTCGGAGATGCGCACCGGCACCTCCGCCCGCAGCCGTGCGGTCTGCGCCTGGTGATCAACCCCCGTCACCTTGGGGCTGCCGCAGCAGCAGTCCCGGCACACGACGACCCGGCACGGCGCCGCAGCGCTCCCCGTCCCCGCTCCGCCGGACGCCTCTTCCGCCGGCCTCTCGGGCACGCCCATGTCACTCCCCTCCCGGGGAGATCCGCCCCGGTGTGCGTCGAGGAGGCGACCGCGTGAGTCTCTGGCTCCCGGGTCGTCGCCCGCCCGGCCTGCCCGCCCCGGGCGGAGCGGAGGCCTGCCGGAACTCGCTCACCGGTCACAGTGGCGGGACCGCGCCGGATTCACACCGGCTTCCTCGGACCGCCGTCGCCCTATGTCGCAGGTCATCATGCCATCACCGGTGGGAGCGCCGCGTGTACCATCACCGCTCCCGCCCTCCGACGGCGGCCGGAGCGACGACCGGGCCGGGGGGTGTCGTTCGGATCATCCCGGCGTCGCGGGCCCTGGCGCGGCACGCTGCCCGCGGGGCGCCGGCCGACCCGGTGGGCCGTGCGGCGTATGTGGGGGATCAGGGCCGGGACTTCGGCGCGGTAGGCGTCGTAGGCGGCGCCGAACCGCCGGGCCATCGGGCGGTCCTCGACCCGGACCCGGCGCAGCAGCCCGGGTATCGCGGCCACCAGGAACGCCACCCGGACACCGAAGCCGCAGGCCGGCACGGAACCGGTGACCAAGCCGAGCAGGCCGGTGCAGATGGGGTGGCGGACCAGCCGGTACGGCCCGTCCGTGCGCAGCTCGTGGTGCTCCCGGACCGTCGGCACACTGGCCCACATCGTCCCCAGCACCCGGCGGGACCACAGCAGCAGGGCGGTCGAGGCGACGGCGGGCAGGACACCCAGGAGGGCCGGCTCGGGCCGCCAGTACTGCAGATGGCGCCAGAACCCTTCGAAGCGCCCGACCGGGATGAAGAACGCGGAGACGCCCGCCGCCGGCAGCAGCCGGCGCGGCAGCGTGCGGCGCAGTCCCCGCAGCCAGCCGCGCAGTCCCAACCGGCTCCGCACGCCGAAGTGGACAGCGCCCACGACCCAGGCCGCGACGAAGATCAGGACGCAGAGGTCGACGGTCAGGACGAGTGCCGAGTGAAGAGAACCCATGCCTCAAGACTGCTCCGCGTACCCAGCCGATCACCACCACCCACGGGTCGATGGAGAGGCCCCCGCCTATCCCCACCGCTCCCCACCGTTCTCCGTCCACGGATGCAGAACGCGGCGGCAAGGCCCGTACCGGACACGGCAGTTCGGGCGTGTCCCGGGTGTGGCGCTGCTAGCCTGCGCGCAGGTGCTCGGGCGGGACAGGGGAGGAGCTGAACGCCGTGGTCCATGCGTTCGCCGTGTACCGGGACGCCATGCGCGAGGCGTGGGGTGACTGGTGGCTGGCCTGGCCCCTGCTGCAGAAGGTCGGCGTGGGGGACGTCCTGCACGACTCGCGCGGGTCCGTCCGCGCGGCCGGGACGCTGGCCGACCGCAGGATCGCCTTCGACGCGACGGCGCCCGAGGCCCGCGGTGCCTTCCTGCACGACGCCGGCGGCGGGATCGACGTCCGCTTCAAGGCGTCCGGCGCCACGGACCCGCTCTTCACGGCCCTCGTCGACGCGGACGCCGGGGTGCTGCTGCGGTTCGCCCGGCAGCGGGCCGCGCTGGTGGCGTACCGGGGCCTGGCCGGGAGCGGTCTGACGGACACCCCTGCCCTGGCCCGGGCGCTCGTCCGCCGCTACTGGGAGGGCCGCTGGGAGGCCGGTCTGCTCGCCGTGACCGAGGTGGTGCGGGCCGATGCGGCCGCCGTGCTGGTGGCCGCCGAGGCGGGCGCCTCGGCCGAGCTGCGCCTGGCCACGTCCGTCGGCGCCGGGCCGCTGCAGCTGCTCGACCTGGCGGGCTCGGCGCGGCTCGCCGGCAGCAGGCACCTGGGCTTCCAGTGGATCGGCGAAGCCCTCACGCCGCTCTTCCGGGTCGTACGGCTGCGCGGCACCTGGCTCGGCGGGGTGCGCGAGGAGTACGGACCCGTGCAGCCGGGGCGCGGCCTCGACGCCGAGCCCGTACCGCCCCTGCTGCTGGAGCAGGCCGCCGACGACCCGGCAGCCGTGCTCGAAACGCCGCCGCAGCTCGTCGGTGAGACGGAGACCGAGACAGAGCCCGGGACCGGGACCGCACCCGAGCCGGCCCAGGACGCGTCCTGACCGGGCCGGCCCCGCTGTCCGTCCGGCGCGCCGCCGCACGGCTGCACGCCGTCGCCGGGCTGGAGGAGGAGCTGCGTCAGTGGCAGGGCGCGAGCCGCGCCGGCGGTCCGCTGGAGAAGCATCACAGCCAGCTGGAGGCGGTGCTCGCGCTGCTCGGCGTGGGAGTGGCCGACGTACGGGCGCGGCTCGCCGACGGACGCGCGGACGACGTGCCCGGCCGGGTCCTGGACCTGCACCATGTGTGGGACTACTACCGCACCCGGTTCCTGCTGCGCCGCGTCCGTGACTACCGCCGTGTCCTGGACGTCGCCGACGAGTTGGCCTGGGAGTGCTACGGGCCGGTCCTCGGCCTCGCCGGAGCTCGCGCCAAGGAGCCCCCGCTGGTCGGCTTCAGCCGGACGGCCTCGCCGCGCGCCCACCGCCGGGGCAGCGCCTACCACGATCTGCTGCCCCGCGGTGGCATCCACACCCGCGAGGGCCGCGAGGCCGCCGCACGGCTGCCGTTCCCCGTCATCGACGTGCCCTGGTCCTTCGGCTCCCATCTGCCCGCCCTGCTGACGGTGGCGCACGAGGCCGCGCACCACATCGACGACGACCGGGGCCTCGGCGACGAGATCCGCCGGCGGATCACGGCGGCCGGTCTGGCCCCGGAGCGTGCCGTCCCCTGGGAGCGGTGGTCGGGCGAGGCGTTCGCCGATGTGTGCGCCGCCGTGCTGTGCGGGCCCGCCTACGCCGCCGTACTCGCCGAACTGCTCGACGCCGGGGACGACACGGACGAGCCGGACGAGCGGGACTTCGACGGAGCGCATCCGCCGCCCGGGGCCCGGCTGCGGCTGGTCCGTGCCGCCGCCCGGCTGGCCGGACACCCGGGCGCGCCGGACGACACCGAAGACCGCGCCTGCGACGGCGACGAGGCCCATGTCGTGGCCGGCGCGCTTCTGCGGGGCGGCTGGTCCGGGCTGGACGGGCTGTCGCTCACCGATCTGCTCGGGGCCGGAGGCCCGCCCGGCCGGGCGGACGTACCCGAGGGGGCGCGGCGGCTGCTGGCGGGCGGCCCGTCCCGGTGCTCCTCGGCGGCCGGGGTGCTGGCGGCGGCCGCCCTCGCCTTCCAGCGCGACCCGGCCGCGTACGACCGGCAGGCCGTCGGCGAGCGGGCCGTGACCGAGGTGCTGCGCCTGCGGGCCGCCGGTACACGGGCGGCACGTGCCGCGGACCCGTCGGCCGTCGAACGCCGCCGCGTGCACACCGAGGCGGGCCGTGCGGTGCTGGCCGCGCTGGCTGCCCGGCCGGATCCGAGCCGAGCGGATTTCTGGTGAGCGCCTGCCGCAGCCGGCCGAGAAGGCGACGTCCTGGGACCCGCCCGGATCCGAACCTGCCGGCTCCGGATCCAAGTCTCCTGGTTCGCCGGAGAGTTGACCGGCCCGGAGCTACCCTGGCTGAGGCGCACCGACCGGACGGGGGACGGCACATGGGCATGCAGTGGACGCCGGCGGTCCTCCACCGGCAGCGGCACGGACGGGTGCAGTGCGTGCTGTGTCCCTTCCGCTGTTCGCTGAAGGACGGCGAGACGGGTCTGTGCGGGGTGCGCCGCCGGTCCGGGGACCGACTGGAGACCGCGACCTTCGCGTCGTCGGTGCGGCACTGGGACACCGTCGAGCGCAAGCCGCTGTTCCACTACCGGCCGGGCACACCCTGTCTGACCCTGGCCGCGCCCGGCTGCACCTTCGCGTGCGACTACTGCATCAACCACCGTATGTCCCAGTACGGCCGGGAGGACTCCGTCCGCTGGGACGCCGAGCCGGTGGACCCGGCCGAGGTGACCGGCGAGGCCGCACAGCGCTCGGGGTGCGTCGCGATCTCCTACACCGAGCCCTCGCTGGCCATCGAACTCACCGCCGCGCTCGCCGAGTCGGGCCGTCCGCTGGGAGTGGACGTGGTCTGGAAGAGCAACGGCTTCCTCACCGCCGAGGCCGTCGACCTCGCGGCGAGCCATGTCGCCGCCGTGAACGTCGACGTGAAGACCCTCGACGAACGCGACCATCGTGAACTGACCGGCGCCCGGCCCGGTCCCGTGCTCGACGCGCTCGCCGGGCTGCGGGAACGCGGTGTCTGGGTGGAGGTGTCGACCCCGCTGATCCCCGGCCTCACCGCCGGCCCCGGCACCCTGCGCCCGATCGCCCGGGCACTGGCCGCGCTGGATCCCGCGATCCCCTGGCATCTGGTCCGGGCCACGCCCGCCCACCGCCGCACCGGCCACGCGCCCACGCCGGTGGCCGACCTGGAGGCCGGGGTGCGGATCGGGCACGAGGAGGGGTTGCGGCATGTGTACGTCGAGCGGGCCCTGGGCGCCGATGGGCGGGCCACCCGGTGCCCGCGGTGCCGTACCACCGTGGTGGCACGGGACATCTGGGCGCTGGGCGAGAACGTGCTCGTGGACGGCAGGTGCCCGCGGTGCGGCACCGAAGTGGAAGGACGATGGTGACACCATGGCCGAATACCGGATGGTCGAGCACATCCCCGACCTGATCCAGCCCGAGGAGTACGAGCAGCATCCCGAAGGGCGTCTGGTGCGGATCAGCATCCGCGTCGACGGCGGGGGCGTCCAGGTGCTCGGTGACGCCTTCCGGCCCGAGGTGCTGGAGCAACTGCTGCAGACGCTGGGACCGGACGCGATCGAGCAGATGCTCTGCGGCTGACCGCACGGCACCCCGGGCGTGCCGGAACCCGTCTCACTCGTCCGACAGCAGCGCCGTCAGTGCCGCCCGCAGCTCCTCCGGTGACGGTTCCGGCGGCAGTACCTGGCGGTGCCGGGCCGGCTCCCGCCAGGGGATGTGCGGGTAGTGCACGCGCAGTTCGCGCAGTCCCGGTCGCGGTGCGGGCCGCAGGTAGGGGTGCGACAGCAGCACCATCCGGGGCGGCCCGGACATGTCGGCGGTGAGCCGGGCGGCCACCACCTCGGCCTCCCGGAACGCCGTGGGCGCGTCACCCGCCGCCAGCGGGCCTGCGGCCCACACATGGACCAGGTCCTCCGGGCCCTGCAGGATCCGCGACCGCCACGGTTCGCCGAGCGGCACCAGGGCACAGGGCCGCCCCAGCCTGAGCACGGTGGCGGCCATCAGATGAGCCGCGAGCCGCAGCACGGATCCGACCTTGCCGTGGGTGGCGGGTGTGTCGTCCAGCACCAGCACCAGGCCGTGCGGATCACGCGGCAGCCGGCCGCTGCTGGTGCGGTACAGCAGCTCGTCGCGGGCGTGCCGGGCCCTGAGCAGCTCGGTGGGCAGGGCGAGCTGGGTGGGCAGCAGCCGGTTGGCGGGGCCGTGCCGGGCCAGCCCGGAACGGCCGGTGCCGCCCGCGCCGCCCATGGCGAGTCCGGTGTCACCGTCGAGCAGCCTCAGGCCCAGCAGGGCACGCTGTGCGGGTCCGGGCGGGGTGAGGGAGAGCGGCAGCCGGCGCATCCGGGCCGGCAGGGTGGGGTCGGCGGCCACCGCCTCGGGGCCGAGGATGCGCAGCAGCGCGATCAGCCGGTCGTCCACCGTGCCCAGCGCCGCGGTCAGTTCGGTCAGCGTGGGCGCGGATCTGCGGGCGGGGATGGAGGAACCGGTCAGCGCCCGGCCCAGGGCCTGGGCGAGATCGGCCGGGGTGACCTCGGGCGGGGCCAGGTACGCCGGGTCGGCGGGCAGGTCCGCGACCAGCAGCAGCGCCAGTCCGGCCAACGCGGGCCCCGGCCAGCCGAGTTCGCGCAGCGCGTGCAGACCGCGGTGGTCGGCCAGGGTGCGCAGCCGGGGTGGGCAGGTGCCGTGCAGCAGCGCCAGCACGTCCGCGAGCAGGTCCAGCGGTACCCCGAACCCGTGGACGGCCGCGAGCACGGCGAGCCGTACCAGTTCCTCCTGGCCGTTGGGCGGGACCGGGGCGGCGGCGGTGCGCGGGCCGCCGGTGAACAGCTCCCACAGCACGGCGGCACCCGAGTTGTAGGTGGCCGCGAGCTGGTCGCCGACCGGGGACCAGCGCAGCGTCCACAGATGCCCGCCGACCCCGTCCGGCGGCACGAGGACCCGGATCCGGCGCGCCTCCTGCGCGTCCCAGACCTCGGCCACGGAGTCCTGGTCGGCGGACGCGAACGCCAGCAGCCGGGAGTCGGCGCACCAGGACAGCGCCGGGGCCCAGTCCCGGCCGCCGGCCTCGCCGAACGTCTGCCGCCGCTGCCAGGTGCCGGTGTCCCAGACCACGACCGGGCCGCCGGCGCTGCCCGGCGCGGCGGCCAGCCGGCTGCCGTCCGGGGACCAGGCCACGTGGCACACCATGGACTGGGGGTCGGGCCAGTCCAGTACCCGCACGCGGCGGCACCGGCCGGTGGAGGCGGCGCTCCAGACGATCACCCGGCCGCGGGTGCCGGCCGCGAGCAGCCGGCCGTCCGGGGACCAGGCGGGCCGGCGCACCCCGTCCGCCACGGGCAGCCGTTGCGGTCCGCCGCCGTCCTGGGCGAGGTCGTGCACCAGCAACTGCCGGGGGGTGGCGCCGGGTTCGGGTGCCGCCCAGCGCAGTGGTCGCACCGGATCGGCGGTGACCGCCTGTCCGCCCGCGCGTTCGGCGAGCACCCCGCCGTCGCTCGGGTCCACCAGCCGGTTGACGCCCTGCTCGTAATGGGATGCCAGCACCAGGACCGGGCGGTCGCCGGCCAGGCAGGCGGCGTCGTACCAGCCGTGCGGGAAGCTGCGCACCGGTGCCTCGCCGTGCGGGCGGGTCGCGTCGGCGGCGTGTTCGAGGATGCGGCCCGGCCCGGACTCGCACCAGTGCCGGGCACCGTCGGGCGACCACACGAGGGCCGGGGCGACACAGCCCAGCCCGGCCGCCGACAGGCGCAGCGCGCGCAGCACGCCCGGTGGCCGTTCCCCGGTGCGGGTGTGGACCTTGCCGACGGTGACCCCCATCGCGTTGGCCCAGCGGCGCAGCGCGGCCGGGTCGCGGCGCCGGTGCGGGCGCGGCACCGCGCCGGACGGCTCCCACACCGCGATGGTGTCCGCGTCGAGCCGGGCGGCGAACAGTCCGCTCGCCGACAGGCTCAGGTCGCCGGGGCCGGTGACCCGGCCGGGCAGCTGCCCGAGGAGGTCGAGGCGCGGGCCGAGGACGCGCAGCCCGTCCAGCTCGGAACCGGCGATCAGCAGGGATCCGTCGTGGCTGAAGGTCAGCGCGTTCATGCGGTACGGCACGAACTCGCGGTGCAGTTCCCGGCCGGAGCCCGGATCCAGGAGCCGTAGCCCCGCGTAGTCCTCGACGGCGATCGCCCGTCCTTCCGGGGAGCACGCCACGCGGCGCAGGCCCTCGAAGAGCCCGCCGAGCGTGCCCGTCATGGTGCCGCCGTGCGGTTCCCACAGCTGCGCGGACGTCGCCGTGGCCACGCACAGGGTGTCCTGCCGGCCCGGGATCCAGCTCACCTCCACGACCGGGTCGACCCCGCGCAGCCGGGTCACGGTGCCTTCGGCGCGGTACAGCAGCAGGACGTCGCCGGTGCGCAGGCCCGCCGCGAGCAGCCGGGCGTCGGGGGACAGGGCCAGGGCGGTGATCTCGCCCTCGGTGTGGAGCTGCGCGGGCAGTTCCACGGGCTCTCCCGTGTCGGCGTCGAGGAGGACCAGCCGGCCCGCGCCGAGCAGGAACAGCCGGTCGCCGTCGGGGGTCCACACCGCCGCGTCGGTGCGGGGGTGCGGGTCCGCGCCGAGCGGTGGACCGGGCCAGGGCAGCCGCCACACGGCGCGGCCCTCGTCGTCGTAGCGCACCACCGTGCCGTCGTGCACCACGACCAGTCCGGTGCCGTCCGGCGACAGGCACAGGCAGCGGGCGTCGGCCGCGGGCACGGTGAGGATGTGCTGGGCGCTCCAGGCGCCGGCCGGGGGTGTGCTCACAGGCCCTCGCCCAGCTCGGCCGCGGCCCGCTCGTACATCTGGGCGGCGCGCTGGAAGTGGCCGGCCTGTTCCAGCAGTTCGGCGGCCTTGCGGTACTCGCCGCGCAGCCAGTGCTCCGTGGCGGCCTGGTTCAGCCGCCGGCGTTCGGCCTCCGGGGTGTGCGCCGCGGCCGGTGCGGCGGGCTCCGGTTCGGGCATCGCTCCGGCCAGCCGTTCCAGCAGCTGCCGCGCGGGCTCGGACAGTCCGGCGGCGAAGGCGGGCGGCGCGGGCATCCACAGCTGCCAGGCGGGCCGTACGTCGGCCAGGCGCAGCCGCCAGGCGCCGTCGCGGCACAGCACCGTGATGACGTCCGGGCCGAGGCCGAGGACCTCGTCGCGTGCGGTGTCCGGCAGCGGCGGGTTGAGGACGCAGCCGCTCTCCAGGTACAGGGCACCGGGACCGGCCTGGTGGACGGGTACGCCGAAGGGCAGGGCCTGGCAGAGTCCGGGCGGCTCGGTCACCAGGTGGCGGCCGGGTCCGAAGGCGACGACGGCGGTCTCGTGCAGCGGCCGGGTGCGCAGGAAGCGGCGCAGCGCGTCGAGTTCGCCGTCCGCGACCAGCACGGCGTCGACCCGGTGCGGGGCCCGTGCGCTGGCCACCAGGCGGACGGGCAGCGGCGGCCCGAGTGCGGGCACGGGCACCGGGGTGCGCACGGGTGGGGTGGCGGCCGGCACCGGGCGTGCGTCGAGGAGTTCACCCGCGGCGGCCTCGCCCAGCGGCCGCCACTGCCAGGGCGGTCCGGACACGGCGCGTTCCACGACGAGGTGCCCTGCGGGCGGCACCTCCTCCAGCAGCGCGGCGTCGTCCAGCGGAAGCCGCAGCCGCACGTCGACCAGCAGCCGGCAGTCCGGGTCCGCCGCCCGGCAGGCGACGGTTCCCGGCAGCCTGCCGCAGGCCTCGACCAGTCCGGCGGGTACGGCCCCGGCCGCGGCGCTCAGCCGCAGCAGCAGCCAGCCCGCGTCCCGGCCGTCCGGTCCGAGCCGCTCGACGGGTGTGAAGGTGGTCGCCACGCCCGTGGCCAGGCAGCGGCGCAGCAGCCAGCGGCCCAGCGCGCCCGGTGCGAGGACGGCGACCTCCCTCAGGCCGGGTGGCGGGCCGGCCACCGGGCTGTGGGCGGCGAGTTCGGCGAGGGACACCGGCTCCCATGCGGCGACGGCGGACAGCTCGCCGATGGCCCGCGGGACGCGTGCGGCCGGCCGGTCGGGCCACAGCAGGCCGTCGGCATCGGCTTCGCAGACCACACCGCCGTACCCGGCCGCCAGGGGCAGGCCCGGCTGGTGTCCGGGGGTGAGCAGCGCCCACACGGACGGGTCGTAGGGCGATCTGCGCAGCCCGGGTGGGCCCAGTTCCGCCGTCGCCGCGACGTGGCCGAGGGCGGCGCGGGGGGACGGGAAGCGGACCACGGCCGACCAGCCGGCCGGCTCGCCCCGCTCTCCCGGCTCGGCGGCCGGGGGTTCACCGGGCGGCGCGGGCGGTGTGTCCTGGCCGTGCGGGGGCTTGGGGATCACGGTGATGGGCCGTGAGCGGTCGGCCGGCGCGGGCGGCGCGGGCTGCTGTGCGGGAAACAAGGGGAACGGCCGTTTCTTGCGCCGCCAAAGAGTACTCATGGATCCCCCGATGTATGGATCTGCCGATGCTGGCCCTAGTCCCGTGCCGGGCCCGGCGGCGCGGGTCCGGTGGGCACGCCCGTGGTGTCGCCGAGGGTGCGGGCGGCCCACTGCTGCCAGCGGTCGGCGCAGCCGCCGACGCCGGCCCGGTAGGAGGCCGCGAAGACCAGGGCGCCGAGGTCCGGGCGGCGGATGTGGTCCGCCGCGGTGACCGCCCACGCCTCGGTCTTGGCCCGCTCCCGGGCCGGGGTCAGCGAGCCGATGCGCTCCGGCACGCCCGCCAGGGTGCGCAGCAGGGCCTCGCGCTCGCCGTAGGCCCGGGCCGCGGCCAGCTGCCGGCCCAGCCGGCGCCGCAGCCGCTCGCCCGCCGTCCGCGGCTGCGCGACGGCGAACAGGTGCTCGGCGGTGGCGTACGACCGGGTGAGGGTGACCAGGGTCCAGCCGGCGCTCAGCAGGTCGCCGCCCTGCTCGAAGCACTCGGCCGCCGCCTCGAACCGGCGCGCGGACAGCAGGCATTCGGCGGCCCGGCCCGGCCGGCGGGCGCGCCGCCAGAGGTCGGCGGCGCGCTCCGGGTCGCCGGCCTGCTCCCACAGTTCGGCCGCCTTGAGCGGATGGCCGGCCGCTTCGTGGCAGCGGGCGGCCTCGGCGTAGTCGCCCGCCTGCTCGTAGCAGCGGGCGGCGGACGCCAGGAGGTCGGGCGATCCGGTCATTCGTGGGCGCGCCTCGGTTCGCGGTGCTGTTCTCCGTCGGCGGGATCGGTCTGCGCGGGCAGCTGCAGGGGCTGCGGCTCGCGTTCCTGGTCGCGTACCTCTTCCGCCACGGGCCTGCGGTCCAGCACCCGGCCGATCGCGCAGGCGATCTCCTCGTGGGTGGCGTCATGGTCCTCGGTCCGGGTGGTACGGCCGATGTCGTCCACCTGGAACAGCTCGACCTCGCCGGTCTCGGCGTTGTACCGGAACTCGACCCTGACCCGCATCGCTCAGGCCTCCATCTCGAACTGGATGTTGAGCGTGCCGTCCGTCTCGTCGACCTGGATGTCCTGCACGCCGCGCTCGCGCGCGTACGCCACGATGGCGTCGCGGTAGGCCACGGCCAGCACCTCGTGCACGGGGCGCAGAAAGCCGGTGCGGGTGTCGCGCAGCCGGGTCTCGGCGTCCCGTTCGAGTTCCCCGCGGCGCCGCTCCGCCTCGGCGGCGGCCCGGCGTTCGGCCTCCGCACGGGCCTCGGCGTCGATCTCGTCGCGCTGTCCGGCCAGCCTGCGCTGCCCGGCGAGCCGCTCCCGTTCCTCCTGGCGGGCGGCCTGCTCCGCGGCCTCGCGATCGGCGCGTTCCTGGGCCTGGGCGCGGGCCGTGCGTTCGGCCAGCGACTTGCTCAGGCCCGCCCAGCTGTCGTCGAAGTAGCGCTCGGTGTGCTCGGCGGTGGCGTTCACGTCCACCGTGCCCTGCAGGGTGCGGGTCACCTCGGCCTCGGCGGTCACGATGTCGCTGAGCCGGGCGGTCATCTCGATCTCTCCGGTGTCGAGGTGGTAGACGACCGTGCCGCCGTCCATCTCCAGCCGGTAGGTGCCGTCCTGCCAGGTCCACCGTGTGTCGGCGCCGAGCGCGTCCTCGAAGGCCCGGCGCGCCGGGGCGCCGAGCAGGCTCCCGAACTCCTCCCGGAGCGTGGCCTCGCCGGCCACCTCGGCGCTGGCCCGGCCCGTACGGCGCAGCTCCTCCTGCCATATGCGGGTGAGCCGGCTGGAGGCCCGGACGCGGACCCGTCGGGGATTGCACATGCTGGGGTACCCCCTCGTGTGTTCCCGCCCTCACTCGAACTGGTCGAGCAAGGCGTTCACTTCGGCAATGATACGAGACAGCTCTGCCTCGGTCTGGGTGTTCACGGGTGGATGCTCCCTCAACTCCCGTGACAGATCGGCGAGTTTGTGGAGCCCTTCGACGACGCTCCACTCGCTGGGCCGCCGGCCAGCGGTCAGCGGTGCGCCGATGTCCCGGGCGTCGAGCAGGATCTCGTGGTCGGGTCGGCGCCGCCTGGCCGGCTCCCCACCGTGTTTCTCCACCACGGCCTGGACGGCCTCCTCGACCGTGGTGCGGTCGGCCGGGTCGGTCCAGATGTGGGCCAGCGGCCACAGGTCGACGGGTTCGGCGGTGCGCGACTCGCGCAGCAGCGCGGCCCCGGCGACGAGTTTCAGGCTGCGCACCAGCCGGCGGTCCGAGAGCCGCACCCCCTGGATCAGCAACTGCCGCACCAGTTCGCGGTGTTCGCCGAGGACCGGGTCCAGGTCGACGTCTCTCAGCCGTAGCGTGAGCCGGCCCAGCCGTTCGACGGTCACCGTGCCCGAGGTGCGGTGGGCGTCGGGCCGGGCGGCGGTGTTCGCGCCCCGCGCCTGTTCGGCCGCCTGGACGGCTGCGGTGAACCGGCGGGTCTCGTGCTCCCAGCCCACCTGGAGCAGCCGTTCGAGGTCGGTGCCGCCCACCGGCTCCACCTCCAGCCGGATCAGGAACCGGTCCGAGAACGCGGTCAGCCCGGGATCGTCGGGTATCTCGTTGGTGGCCCCCAGCAGGCTGATCAGCGGGGCGTTCTCGGCTCGTGCGCCGTTGTGGTAGCGGCGTTCGTTGAGCAGGGTGAGCAGGGTGTTGAGGATGGCGCTGCTGCCCTGGAACACCTCGTCCAGGAAGACGAGTTCGGCGGTCGGCAGCATGCCCTCGGTGCGCACCTGGTAGGCGCCCTGCCGGAACTGCTCGAAGTCCAGCGCGCCGAAGATCTCCGACGGTTCGGTGAACCGGGTGAGCAGATAGCTGAAGTGGCGGGCCTCGATGTGCCGGGCCATGGCCGAGATCAACTCGCTCTTGGCAGTGCCGGTGGGCCCGAGCAGCAGTGCGTGTTCCCGGCAGACCACGGCGAGTTGCAGCAGCCGCACGGCACGGTCGCGGCCGACGAACTCGCCGTCGAGCCGCCGCCGTACGTACTCCAGGTCCCTGATGGTGTCGACGGTGTCCTGGCCCCAGCTCACCGTGCCTCCTTCCGTGTGTCCCTCGTGACCGCCACGGTGTCAGCGCCTGCCCGAGCGGCGCTGCTCGCGTCGTTTGCGCTGCAACTGGCCGACGATCTGGCCCAGTTGCTCGGGCGTGGGTGGCACCGGCGGATCCTGGAAGTGGGCGGCGACGAAGGCGTCCCGGAAGACCGAGTGGATGTCGTCGCCGTTGCGTCCGCGCAGCGCCGACGCGATCAGCTCGTCCACCCCGCCGCCGACGTCGATGCCGAACTTCGCCGCGTGCAGGTTGATCATCTTCAGCCGGGCCTCGTCGTTGGGCAGGTCGATGGCGATGCTCTCGAAGCGGCTGGGCCGCAGCAGGGCCTCGTCGATCAGGTTGAGCCGGTTGGTGGTGCCGATCACCAGGGTCGGCACCTCCGGCCGGAAGCCGTCCATCTCGGTGAGGATCTGGGCGACCACGGCGTTGCCGGCGCGGGTGCCGCCGTCGGAGTGCTCCGAGCGGCGCGAGGCGATCGAGTCGAACTCGTCGAAGACCACGACCGAGGGGGCGTTGCGGCGTGCCTCGGCGAAGATCTCCCGGACGTTGCGCTCGCTCTCGCCGACGTAGGTGCCCATGACCTCGGGGCCGGACACCACGAGGATGGTGGCGTTCATCCGGTTGGCGATCGCCTTGGCGAACAGGGTCTTACCGGTGCCCGGCGGCCCGTGGAAGATGAAGCCGCGCGGGATCAGCTTGGTGCGCAGGTGGTCGTGCTCGGGGGGCAGCCGGTGGTGGCCCATCACGATGTCGATGGCCCGCTGGATGTGGGCCTTGACCTCGTCGTAGCCGGCGATGTCGTCGAAGCCGACGTCCGGCACCTCGAAGTTGCTGGACATCTGGGCCTTGAACGCCCGGATCGTGGCGTACAGGTCGCGGGCGACCGGCGCCGGGTGGTCCTTGTGGACGCTCATCGCGTAGCGCATGGCCTGGCGCAGCAGGACGGGGTTCATGCCGGCGACGTGCTTGTAGAACTCGACGGGGTCGTACCGGTCGAAGCGCTCGGCCTCGCCGACCGTGACCAGGGCCCGGCCCAGCGGCTGTTCCTCCTGGTCGTCGCGGAACCAGACGGTGCGCGGCACGCCGGTGATCGTGACACGGGTGCTGAACCGCTCGGCCAGCACCTCGGGCACCGACAGCGAGGGCGCGGCGAAGGCGAGCATCACCCGCTCGGGCGCCCCGTGCAGCAGCTCGGTCACCTCCCGTGCCTCCGGTGAGAGCTGTCCGTCGGAGCCGCCGGCGAGCAGGTCGAGGTGCTGGACGACGAGCACGGTGTCGTCGTTGAGTGCGCGCACCAGCTCGCGCAGGCGGGCCAGCAGGCGCTGGCGCGGGTTCTGCTGCACCGGGGGGATGAGCTGCTCGCCGGGCGGCGGCTGCTCCTGCGGGTCGCCGTCCTCTCCCTCGGGGGGCTCCTCCAGCACCTCGGCCCGCAGTCCGGCCCGGGAGGCCATCTCCCGCCACAGGTGCGGCACCACCGGTTTCTCGGCCACGACCAGCACGGACAGCCGGGCCCGCAGCAGCGAGGCGACCTGGGCGATGTCCCGGCCGTAGGCGAGGACCGTGGACTGGTCCTCGTGGAGTTCCGCGGGCTGCGGGTGCCGGTACACCGGCTCCTCGGGAGCGGCCTGTTCGCGGGGCGGTCCGGTGGTGCCGCCCGGGTCGGGCCGCTTGGTCAGGTCGGGTGGCGCTGCGGTCGGCGAGTACGCCGGTGCGTAGAGCGGGGTGCCGTGCGGCAGGTCCGACTGGAGCAGCAGCTCCGGTGAGACGGTCTCCCAGCTCAGCACGTCCCAGCCCGGCGGGAGCGGCAGGAGCAGCAGGTACGGTCCGGAGGCCAGGGCCTGTTCGACGGTGATGTGCGGCGGCTGCCGGCGCAGCGCCGCCAGGGACGCCTCGTCCGGGGCGACGACGGAGATGCGGCGCACGGTCGCGCTCATGCGGTACTCCCCCCACTCGCTTCGAGCCGCTCCACCTGCCGGTACAGGCGCACGCCCGGCAGATACGCGGTACCGATACCGGAACGGGCCCCCAGCAGCCGCCGGTACGGGCGCACCAACCCGGCAGGGCCGGCCCACCAGGAGACGACCGGACAAGCGACCACGCACCCACCGCACACAGTCGCGGTCATGCCGTACTCCCCCCACTCGCCTCGAGCCGCTCCACCTGCCGGTACAGACGCACACCCGGCAGATACGCGGTACCGATGCCGGAGCGGGCCCGCAGCAGTTTGCGGTGCGAGCGCTCCAGACGGGCGAGTGCGGCCCACCAGTGGGCGACGGGGCGGGCGGCGGCCAGGTCGGGGGGCACGGTCAGGCCGACGCGGGCCCGGCGTATCAGCGACAGGTGTGCCTCCGTGTGCCGTAGCAGGGCAGCCTCGTACACGTCGATCACCAGCTCCCGTTCGCTCATCCGGAGCTGGTCGAGCAGCCGGCCCCGCCACAGGGCCTGGGCCGGGGAGGCGGGGGCCTCGCAGTAGACGGTGGTGATCAGGCGGCGGCCCTGAGGGTGTGCCAGCAGTACGTCCTCCAGCAGGAGTTCAGCCTGGGTCTCGCCGACCGGGTCGGGCCGGTCGAGCAGGGCGGTGAGCGGTGAGGCGGCCCGCAGGCGGCCGGCCAGCACCGGGTCGGTGATGTGCGGCAGAGCGGGCGCGACCACCGCGTGGTAGGCGAGCACGTCCCACAGCGAGCGGGCGGGCGGCACCGCGCGGACCGCCTCGGCCGCGAGCCGGGCCTGGGCCCGTGCACCGACCGCGGCGGCCAGCAGCAGGGCCCCGGCGCCGACCGGCCGCGGCTCGCGGGCCGCGAGGGCGTCCAGCCGCAGCCGGGCGGCCGACTGCGCCGCCAGCCGGACGACGGCCGGGCCGGCGTCGGGCGGTGGCGCGGCCAGCTCCTGTGGAACCGTCAGCTCGCCCTCGGGCGGCGCCGGACGTGTGGCCGTGCCGCCGTCAGCGGCCGTCGACCACAACAGCACGCGCAAGGCGGTATCGACCGCGGTCATCTTTCACCCACTGTTCGCATTCGCGCACCGAGTCTCCGGAGCGTGCGTAGAAACGCAGCAGCCGCTCCTCGCTGGTGAGGTTGATCAGTCCGGCGACCTGCCAGGGCTGACGGAACGTGCCGAGGTGCAGATCGACGTCGATGCTCGACAGGCCCGACTCGTTCCCGGAGAAGAGATGCGTGTGGTACCAGCCCATGAGCTGCCGGTCCTGCCCGGAGGCGGTGATGCGCTGGTTCACCTCGCGGAAGGAGTCGCCGGTGAAGGTGAAGTGCAGTGCTCCGGCGCCCGCGTGCTCGGCCGGTGTGACCTCGGTGATCTCCACCAGATAGCGGTCGGCCGGCGCCTCGCCGTCGTCGTCCGCCCCTTCCGTGCGTTCCGGGCCGAGGACACGCAGGACCTTGCCGAGCAGGAATCCGCCCTCCTCCAGCCGGCGGGAGAGTTTCATCTCCTGCAGATGGCCGTGGATGTCACCGGACAGCAGGACCGTCACCTGGCCGAGCCCGGCCGCGTCGATGCCCAGGTCCGCCGGGTCCACGCCGGGCACCGGCGGCTCGGCCACCTTGCGCACGGTGAAACTGCGCCTGCTCTCCCGGAGGTTGAGGTCCATGGTGCCCTCGACCTCGGGGGTCGAGCGACCGAGCGCCAGACCGCTCAGGGAGGGATGGTCGATGCAGAAGCCCCACACCTGTTCGTCGGCGTCGAGCTGCTGCACCACGTGCTGCAGGACCGGGCCGAGCAGCTCCCGCACCGGGTACTCGCGGTCGATGACGGTCTCTCCGCCCTGGGAGACGATCACCCCGAGGCGGCCGATCTGGCTGCGCAGGTTGTGGATCGTGCGCGGGCCGTCCACCAGCCGGGGATCCGGCTTGCGCACATACCGCAGATGCATGATCAGCGGCTCGTCGGGTTCGCTGTCGGGCAGGTCCCGGCGCAGCCCTTCGACCATCAGCGAGGACAGGGTCATCTTGCCGACCAGGTCGAAGGACGTGCCCTTGTAGAGCAGCACCATGGCCGTGCCGGCGCGGTTCTCCTCACTCATGCGCGCTCTCCTCCACGCGCCGGGCCGCAAGGAACCGGGAGCGGTCGGCCTTCTCGGTCAGACCCGCCCGGGCCAGCCAGGTGGTGCCGCCGATCTCCTTGATGCGCTCCTGGCCGTCCCAGGAGAACGCCCAGGCGGCGGCGCCCGCGTCGAGGTATCCGCCGCGTTCGATGATGTCCTGCACGAGGCTGTCGAAGTCCCTGGCCATCCGGTAGTCGTGGGGCAGGATCTCGTAGTTGCGGTAGCGGGCCATGTCGATGAGCATCTGGCACAGCGAGTACATGCTCAGGTCGGGTGTGTAGTCCGTCATCAGCGGGCCGAGGCACACCGCGCCCTTGCGCTCCTCGTCGCGGGCGATGTTCGGGTGGAACACGTCCGACCGCCAGCGCACCATCGGGGCCTGGATGGGGAACTCGGAGGGCATCCAGACGTCCAGCTCGTGCTGGTCGATGCGGCGGGGTTCGAGCGGCCAGGTCTCCAGGTCGTCGGGCGGGGCGAAGCCGGGGACGTGCAGCTCCACCCGGTACTCCATCGGCAGCCGCTCGTCGTCCATGGAGACCAGCGTGAACTCGTCGTGGTCGGCGGCGAAGTCGACGATGTCGTCGCGGGCCCGGGTCAGCGCCTCGAAGCGCAGCAGGCTGTCGACGCCGGCCGTCGACTCGGCGGACATCTGCAACTGGCCGCCGTCGCGCACCCCCTGGTTGTACAGCGGCTGCTCGGGGTCGAGGCGGCGGGCCTCGCCGCTCTCGTCGCGGAAGTCGACGACGGCGCGCAGCAGATGCCCGTTGGCGTCCTGGGCGACCTCCGGCCGGTACTGCGCCCAGACGGCGGGGACGAGGTCGCTCGGCAGGGTCGTGTTGGGCACGTACGGGATCTCGAACTGCTGCCCGTCGGGGCCCATGACCTCCAGGCGGGTGTACAGGGTCGGGCGGAAGTCGTACTCGCCGTAGAGCACTTCCACGTCGGGTGCGAGGCGCGCGGCCCGCTCGCGCAGCCGGTCCAGCCGGTCCGGGAGCATCGCGGCGACCCGGTAGGCGGCCTGCCCGTGGCCGGCGTACAGCTGGACGGCGTCGGCATCGATCAGCTCGCGCACCAGTCTGAGCAGTTCGGGGTAGGCGTCCGTGCCCACGAACTCCACCGTCCGGTACAGCGTGTCGGCGTTCCCGGCGGTGCCGCCCTGCTCCCGGTCCTCCTCCTCCAGGAAGGCACGGATCTTCTGCAGAGCCTGGTTGCCCGGCCAGCGGCCCAGCACCGTCTCCACCAGCTGCTGGACACCTTCACGCGGTACGGCGCCCAGTTCCAGCGCACGCACCACCTGCCGCCAGTAGGCGCCGACCTCCTGGCCCGCGTCCCAGCGCGGCCGGGCCTGCTGCGGGAAGTCCATGTCGTCCAGGACTTCCTCGGCCTCGTTCTGGGTGCGGTAGAGCTCGCCCAGCAGGTTGACCAGTTCGCGTTTGATCTCGGGGGGCAGCTTGCCCGCTTCGTAGGTCATCGGGGTGTTCCTTTCCCGTCGGCCTCGGCCAGTTCCAGGTAGCGGATTCCGCGGGTGCCGCCGGTCGTGAGGACCGGCAGGATCTCGCGCGGCGCAACGCCGAGATCGGCGAGCCGGGCACGCGGGGGCGCGTCGGCGAGCCGGGTGGACTCGCGCGGGGGCGGGGAGCCGGGCAGCGGCGCCCAGGTCATCACGGTCTCCTCGGGGGCCAGATGGTCGGTCAGGTCGGCCGGGGTGGACAGCACCGTGTCCGGGACGGGAGCCACCAGGTCGGCGGGGATACGGCGGTGCAGGGGGCAGTCGGGGTCGCGGGGCACGGTCACCGGGGTCGCCGTACCGCCGGCGGCGTCCACCCGGACCACGCCCGGGCGGGTGGTGGCACCGCACAGCAGCCGTACCGCGGTCACCGCCAGCCAGGAACCGATCAGCGCGGACACGGGCGCCGAGGCGCCGGCCTCGGGTACGACGGCGTCGGCGCAGGCCCACGGGTCGTCCTGGGCGGCGCGGTCCCGGGGGGTGAGGCCGCAGCCGAAGCAGGGCCCGGTCGGCTCGTACAGCCGTATCTCGCCGCCCCAGGCGCTGGTGCCGCCGTCCAGGAGCACGGCGCCCACCAGGTGGCAGCGGCCGGCGAGCTGGAGCCGGGCCGCCAGGCTGTCCAGGCAGCTGACGACCAGCGAGGCGTCCCGCAGTTCCGCCAGTCCCACGCCGCTGACCAGGGGTGCGGTGCGGGCCTCGGCCCGGGTCAGGGGGGACAGTTCGGTGAGCCTGCGGGCCGCGGTGGGCGCCTTGGGCCTGCCGATGTCGTCGGCGCGGAACAGGGGGGCGCGGCTGAGGTTGGACTCCGAGACCGCGTCGGGGTCGCACAGCACCAGGCGGCCGACGCCGGCCAGGGCGAGCGCCTGGGCGCACTGGCTGCCCAGGGCGCCCACCCCGCACACCACGACGGTGGACTCGGCCAGGCGCTGCTGGTCCCAGCCGCTGATGAGGGCGTGCCGGTCGAAGCGTCCCATGTCAGTTCCGCCTCAGGGTGCGGAAGTTCATGGGGCACTGCTGGACGGTCAGTTCGCTGCGCCACTGCTCGAAGCAGCCGAGGCCGCGCGCCGGGTCCTGGTGGACGGCCTTGCGGCAGCCGGGGTCCTCGGGCGAGCAGGGGCATACGACGACCGTCTCGAACAGCCGGAAGGTGTGGGTGCACACGAAGCAGGCGTTGCGCTGCCGCGGCTGTCCGAGCACCGGGTCGCCGGGCATCAGCCGTACGGTGTGCAGGGTGTCCGGCCGGGGGTCGGTGGTGTCCACGCCGTGGAAGAAGGCGGCCTGCGCCCCGGAGTCGGACGGGGCGGCGGGCGGGACCTCGCCGCTGCAGGGCAGGTTGCGCAGGTGGTGGGTGACGTCGGCCAGTCTGCCGTCCTCGGCGTGGCGCAGATAGACGGTGTCGTCCAGCCGGAAGGTGTGACCGCACACCCGGCAGGGGGCGCGGCGCGCCGAACCGGGCCGCCGCCAGGTGCCGAGCCAGCGCGAGTCCACGGTGGTGGAGGCCGGACCGTCGGCGCCGGCGACCTGCGGGTTGTCGCCGCGCTGCAGCCCACGCTCGAAGGCGCTGGCGACGTCGGCCGGGGCGGAGGTGACGGGAGGTGTGTTCGGCGTCGTCATGCCGCGCGGCTCCTTCGGGAGCAGTGGTGCACCTCGTCCGGGTCGTGGCCGTTCAGCAGGAGGGCCGCGCGGGCCGACTCGCAGGCGCGGTCGACGGCGGTGGAGTGGGCCAGGGATGCGTAGAAGCCCTCGGCGAAGGCGAGGGCGGCGTCGTCGGGGAGTTCGCCGCTGGTGCCCACGACGGTGTCGGCGCAGTCGAGCAGGCCGTCCGCGTACGCCGCCGACCAGCAGGAGTTGAGGACGATGCAGTCGAGCGGCGCGTGCAGGGCGAGAGCGGCGGCGAGCGCGCGCATCGGGACCGGGGCGGAGGTGCCCGTCTCGTCCTCGAAGAGCAGCCGGCCGTCGTGCGTGCCGTGCCCGGCGAAGTGCACGATGTGCGGCCGGACCGCCTGGAGCTGGGGCAGGATGTCGGACACCCGGGCCGCCGGGTGGGCCTCCACCGTCAGCCGGCCGGCGGAGCGGGCCGCCGCCTCCCGGATGACGCGCTGCTCGGCGCCGATGCGCAGCCTGGCCTCGTCGAGCGGGGCGGACATCAGGCACAGGATCCGCAGCGCCGTCGTCGCGCCCCGGCCGGCCAGCGCGGCGAGGCCCTGGTGTCCGGGGTACAGGACCGCCGCCGCGGTGACGAGGTCGCCGAGCACGACGCCTTTGAAGCGGCCCCGGTCGACGGTCCGGCAGACCGTGCGCCACCAGGAGGCGGCGGGCAGCTGGGCGAACGGCGGCAGCAGCGCGGGGCTGATTCCGAGGTCTTCGAGAAAGGCGTGACTGCTCGGCGCGTCGGGAAATAATTCGCCCAGTGTTTCGAATGCGCCGGCATCGCGCAGTTGTGTCCATGTCGGACTGGCCATCTGTTCGTCCCCCGAGCCAACTACCGTCACGTATTGGGCCGTTGGTGAGAAGGGTACGCGCAGTGACGCGATGCGGGTGTAGTTTCGGATTCCGCAGCACACTTATCGGGGGCGGGTTTGATCGAGCGTCTGGAAATGATCACCTGTGGTGGCCGCGATGCCGGAAAATCGATCTTCGAGATCGATTTCGATCACCAGGGAGAAATGTCCCGGGACGGGTTCCGGGAGCGCCACGGACTGCTGGTGCACGGCGGCGGTGAGCGTGTCGTGCAGCGCATCGCCCACAGCGACGCGGCGCGCCGGGAGCTGGAACGGACCGTCAGGACGGCCGACGTGCTGGTGCGCCGGCTCGGCGTCACCAGTTACCCGCCCGAACTCAGCCGCGTCATCGGCTACCGCCCGGACGGCCGGGCGCCCTATCTGGTCGCCACCCGGCGCGGGCGCCCGCTGTCCGAGATGGGCGACCGGTTACCGCTGGAGGCCGGCCAGTTGTGGGCCGTCGTGGACGGCATCCTCGCGGTGCTCCGGCACCTGAACGACCTGCGTCTGGTGCACCGGGACATCCGGCCCGAGACCCTGTGGTGGGACGGGACCACGGTGCAGCTGGCCGACTTCGGTCTCACCCTGGACGAGGGCGAGCCCCGCGGCGCGGCGGCCGGCACCGACCCCTGGCGGTCCCCGGAACAGGCCAAGGGGCAGGGCCGGGCCGACTGCCGGGACGACGTCTACTCCGCCGGCGCCGTCTTCTTCCACCTCGCCACCGGCGAGGAGGCCACCACGGCCGCGGACATGCGCGACCGGGTGCGCTGGCTCGACGCCGGGCAGCGCACCCTGCTGGAGGGGGTGTTCACCGACGAGGCGCGCCAGCGGGTCAGCGCGTACACACTACGGCTGCGGCGCGACACCCAGGCGGGCCGCAGCACCGGCCCGGGCCCGGGCACGTCCGGCCCGCCCCGGCTCGCCGAGGTCGAACAGCAGGCCCGCCAGCACTTCCATGAGCTGCGCGCCCGGCAGCACGCGTTCAACCAGCGGCAGCACGGACAGCCGTACCCCCAGCCGCCGGCCGCTCCCCCGCGCACGGGCCCGGTCGCGCTCTTCCTGGCCAGGCGGGCCGTCGTCCTGTCCGTCGCCGCGGCCGTCCTGGTCCTCGGCGTGCTGATCGCCGTCCTGGCGCTGACCTGACGGGAGGAGTGACATGGCAGCAAAAGTGAGGTGCCCCATCTGCCTCAGCATGGTCGACTGGGCGAAGGCCGAGACCGTCACCCTCACCGCGGACGGCCGGCCCGAACCGCTCGCCCCGCTCGAGGGCGAGGACGACGTGCTCGGCAACCACCGCCGTCTCGACGCCTACCGGCTGTGCACGGGCGGCGGTGAGCCGCACGTCCTGCCCGGCCGCTACGGCGACTTCGGCGAGCCCCTGGTCATCGGCGTGGTCGGTGAGTCCGCGGCCGGCAAGAGCCATCTGCTGGCGGCCATGCTCGGCATGCTCTCCGACGTCGACCGGATGGCCCGCCTCGGTCTGGTCGTCGGCGGGCTCGACCTGAAACTGCACCAGCGCTATCTGAAGGACGTCGTACGGCCCTTCCTCGACCAGGGCCAGGGCCTGGCCGGTACCCCGGCCCAGCCGCCGGAGTTCACCGACGCCCTGTGGATCCACAACAGCAACACCGGACGCAACGTCGCCGTCGCCTTCTTCGACGTCTCCGGCGAGTGGCTCGCCGACCACGACGCCGAGGTGCCGTTCCTCGGCGCGGTCAGCGCGCTGGTCTTCGTGGTCGACCCGACCCGTATCCGCGGGCTGACCGCCGCCACCGGCAGCGTCACCGGCGACCCGTCCTTCGGTGTCGTCCTCGACAAGATCGGGCGGCTGCACGGGGTGGACGGCTCCCAGTTCGTACCGCTGCCGGCCGCCGTCGTGGTCGGCAAGTGCGATCTGCTGCGGCACCACGAGCCGCTCGTCGACCGCTGGTTCCAGAACACCTCCCCCGACGAGGAGCTGCAGCTCGCCACCGTGGAGCAGGAGAGCGAGGACGCCTACGCCTTCCTCAGCTCCCGCGGCGCCGCCGGCTGGCTCGCCCCCTTCGTGCGCTGTGCCCGCTCCACGCTGCACTTCGCCACCGCGACCGGCCACAAGGCGGTCGAGGCGGACGGCGTCCAGCGTTCCCCGCTCGGGAGCTTCGCGCCGCGCCGGACCCTCAAGCCCATGCTCGCCCTCTTCGCCATGTGCGGGGTCCTCGGCCCCACCGACCTCGGCCAGGGAGCTGTCCGATGACGACGGTCGACCAGATCCTCTTCGGCTGGGCCGAACGGGACCACGAAGGCAACGCCGGGGTCCGCCCGGTCGCGCACTCCGGGCTGCGCACCCTCGACCGCTGGGCCAAGCGGCTCCAGTACGTCTGGGCCACCCAGGACGGCCAGGGCGAGCAGCCGGAGGACTCGGCCAGCCTCGTCCACCTGGTGTTCGACGACGAGGCGGCCGTCCTGCGCAAGCTGCCCTCCAGCAACCCGCACGGCCGGGGCGGCGCCACCCTGACCCACGTCCTGGTCGGCGACCCGCGCGCGATCGACGCCGGGCTCGCCCTGGGACTGCACGACTGGCCGGGCTGGCGGGACCGCGAGCCGGACGGCACCGGCGCGGACCTCGCCGCGCTCGATCTCGACGATCTGAGGGAGGCGGCGCGGCCCGGACTGGCCGCGCTGCGCGACCGGGTCACCGAGGTCCCGGCCGAGCAGCTCACCGCGCTCGTCGCCCGGGTGCTCGCCGAGCCCGCGGAGGACTTCAGCGTCCTCACCCGGCCGCAGCTCGCCCTGCCGACCATGACGGCCCTGTTCGACATCGCCGGGCCGGTCTCCGGCCGGCCCTGGACCTTCGCGAGCCGGGAGTCCACCGACAAGGGCGGCCATCAGCCCCGGGTGGTGTTCCTCGCCGCCCGCCCGCCCCAGTCGATGTACATCAACCAGCGCCGACGCGTCGATGTGACCGAGCCCCCGCCGGACACGGACACCGCCCGGTTCGCCGCCCAGCTGGTGGAGCTGTACCGGGAGAACGGACACGCGGCGCTGGAGCGGGTCCGCCCGCGGCATCCGTTGCACACCGTGCAGGACGTGGACGCCTGGCGGCGGACGGTGCCGGTCGTGGACGGCCGGATCGCCGACCCCCGGGTGCGGCTGGACATCTTCCACGACGACTCCCTGCTGGAGCGGGCCGTCGCGCGCGGCGTCCTGGTCCATGAACGGGCCCGTATGACCGGGGAGTTGAGGAAGCAGCCTGCGCAGTGGCTCATCGAGGCGCTGCGCCGCTGGCGTCGTGGGCAGCAGCGGGCCACCCGCCATCCCGACCTGTGGAGCCTGCTGATGAGCGAGGCCGTGCAGGCCTGCCTCGCCGATCAGGGGCCCAACGAGCTGGTGGAGGCGACCAGGGACGCGGAGCCGCCGCCCGCGGTGGTGGCCAGGGTGTTCGGCCGGCAGGTGCCGCCCGGGGGCCTGGACCTGAGCCGGGCCGGACACCGGCGGCTGCTGATCGTGGCCCTCGCCCTGCACCTGCCCGCCGACGCGTTGGACCACCCCGACCTCCTCGCGGCCAGCCCGGCGCACGAGCTGCTGGACCACGTCGCGCACTACGCCGGCCACTACCCGGAGGCCATGCATCTGGTGCTGCGCCACCTCGCCGACGCCGGCCAGAACCCGGTCGCCGCACGGCTGTGGTACGAGCAGGGCCTGCTGCTCGACCCGGTGGACCGTATCGCCCGCGGCGACCGCGTGAAGGAGGTCGACTGCTTCCGCCAGCTGCTCCTCGCCGCGCACGGCCCGCGGCTTGACCATGCGGCCGCCGCCACCCTGGTGGAACGCGCCGGGGTCCGGGCACCCCTGGGCCTGTACGCCGCCGCGCTGGAACTCGCCGCGGACGACGGCGCCCAGCAGCGGATCCGGTACGAGCTGTCGGAGCAGTTCCTCCGTGCCGAGGGCTATCCCGGCCCGGGCACGGGCTCCCCGTACGGATCGCGGCCGGGCGGGCCGGTGCTCGGCGGCAGGACGACCGCGCCGGCCGGGCCCGGTGCACCGCCGGGCCACGGCGCCGCCGGCCCGGTACCGTACGCGCCGGGCCGGCCCCGGCAGGACCCGCCCGCCCCGGGCACCGGCTCCCCGCCGCCGGCCGCCGTGGGTGCGGGCTCGTACCCGTCGTCCCCCTCCCCCACGCGCACGCACACCGAGTGGGCGCATCCGGCCGCCCCGGGGGCGGGCCACCCTGCCCAGGGGGCCGTCCCCGGCCCCGCACGGTGGGACCCCCTGACGCCGCCCCGGGAGCCGAGCCGCCGGCCGGCCGGCCCGCACGCCGATGGCGGCCCGCAGGAGCCCGCCGACCGCCGGCGCAGGCTCGGGGGTCTTCTTCAACTCGACCCCGTGACGGTGATCTTCGTGTCGACGCTCCTGCTCGTGCTGGTCTGCGCGTTCGGGTATGTCTTCTGGACCTCCATGCCCTGATCCCCGGACCCCGCCGCGCCCTCATCCCCACCCCGACCGACGGACGACACGAATGACGCCGCATGACATCGACTGAAGAGGCAACACCGCCGAACCCCGGGCCGGTTCCCGCGCAACGCACCGGCCCCGCTTCGGAACTCGACGGCATCGCCGGGCGGATCCGCGCCCTGGCGAACCGTGCCCGCACCGACGGTTCCGACACCCGGGTGCTCGACCGCGTCGTGGCCGATCTGGAACGGGGCGGCGCCACCCTCGCCGGCACCGACCTGGTCACCGCCTACCCGCCCGAGGTGCTGCTCCCGGACGCGCCGTCGAAGGGCCGCGGCACGCTGGAGGGCTGGCTCGGCGTCGCGCGCGACGTGCTGGTGTTCGCCCCCATCGCGCTCACCTGGTGGCGGCTGCGCGGCGCACTGGACGCCTACGACGCGACCCGCAGTCAGGACCCCTTCCTGCTCGGCTGGGCCCGCGGCTTCCCGCACGGCAGCCCGCCCGAGCCGACCACCGTGACCCTGGGCACGTCCGCGCTGCACGTCACCCTGCTCATCCTGGCCGTCGTCCTGCTGACCCTGGTGCTGCACGCCCTGCAGCGCAGCCGGGAGCGGCGGCTCTCCCGGGAGGCGGAGCGCGGGCGGCTCGCGGGCGAACTGGCCCTGGCCACGTTCCTGCTCGCCACGCCCGCACGGCCGGCCGGCAAGCCGCTGGACAGCCGGAGCGCGGAGAAGCTCGCCTCCCAGCTCAACGCCGGTACGGAAGCTCTGCAACTGGCGTTGCACCGGACCTCCCAGGAGATCACGGCCGCGCTGGAGACCGGGCCGGGCAGCAGGATCCAGAGCGCCCTGGACGGCTGGACGAAGACGGTCGACGAACTGACCCGGCTGATCCGGGGGCTCACCCCGCCCAGCCGACTGGCCCAGGACCTGATCCGGATCCGGGAGCAGAACGCCGAGGACGAGGCGAAGCTGCGCGCCGCCATCGAGACGCTCGTCGGCGACCTCCGGCGCGCCCAGGAGACGACCGGGCAGGAGATCCACCGGCACGACCTCGCGGTGGCCGCGGTCCGGGACCTGGCCCGCAGTCTCGGCGAGACACTGCTGGTCTTCACCGAGCGGGCGGAGAACCTGGTGGACTCCACCCGGAGCATCTGGCAGCTGGTCGACCGCCTGGAGCGCCGCTACGGTGGGCCGGCGTCCGACGGCCGGGACAACGCCGACCCACCGCCGTACCGGGGCGGGCCATGAGCCGCCGGCTGCCGCAGCGGGCGGCCGGCGGTCGCACCATGCTGCTCGCCGGGTGGCTCTTCGCCGATCTGCTCCTGCTGCTGCTCGTGATCGCGCTGGGTTCGCTGCCGCGCGAGCACCGCACGGGCGCGACGCAGAAGCCCGGCACGCCGTCCAGTCCGCCGCCGAGCACCCAGCCGGCGGAGCGCGGGCTGGTGCTCAAGCCGTGCAGCTTCACCGTGCGGACGGGCAGCGCCGGGTCCGTCCGGAAGCAGTTCGGCGCGCAGCTGCGCAGGGCCGGGGTGGCGGACCGTACGGCGGGTTTTGTGCTCTCCTTCGGTACGGCGCCGGATCCGGGGCCGGGCCAGGAGGCCGCCGACAAGGTCAACTCGATGATCACCGGCGGTTTCTCGCACTTCAAGGGCGCGCCCAAGCGGGGCTACTGGAAGGGCGGGCCGTCCGGCAAGGTCAGGATCGACGTGTTCTTCCTCGCCACGCCCGACGGCGACACCTCGTTCCCGAAAGGGTGTCACTCCTCGGACGACGGCAGCTGACCGACCGGGACCGGTGACGGGGGCGCGGAGGCGGAGTCATGGGGGCGGGGCCTGGATGCCCGGGCGGAACTTCGGGAGGCGGAGGGTGATCTTCGTACCCGCGCCGACGCCGGTCTCGATGACGAGGCCGTGGTCGTCGCCGTAGACCTGGCGCAGCCGGCGGTCGACGTTGCTCAGGCCGATGCCGGAGGCGGGTCCGGCCGTGCCGCGCAGGATCGCGCGCAGGCGTTCCGGTTCCATGCCGACGCCGTTGTCCTCGATGACGACCCGGGCCTCGGTTCCCTCGTCCTCGGCGATGATCGTGACGCTGCTGCGCTCCACGGCCTCCAGGCCGTGTTTGAGGGCGTTCTCTACGAGAGGCTGCAGACAGAGGAAGGGCAGGGTCACGGGCAGCACCTCGGGGGCGATGCGCAGGGTGACCTTCAGGCGGCGGCCGAAGCGGGCGCGGGCGAGTTCCAGGTACTGCTCGATGGAGCGCAGCTCCTCGGCGAGCGTGGTGAAGTCGCCGTCCCGGCGGAAGCTGTAGCGGGTGAAGTCGGCGAATTCCTGGAGGAGTTCACGGGCGCGCTCGGGGTCGGTGCGGACGAAGGAGGCGATGCTCGCGAGGGAGTTGTAGATGAAGTGCGGGGAGATCTGGGCGCGCAGGGCCCGGACCTCGGCCTCATGGGCGCCGGCGCGGGCCCGGTCGAGGCCGGCCAGTTCGAGTTCCAGCGAGAGCCGGCACGCCGCTTCCTCGGTGGCCCGGAGCAGGGCGGTGGACTCGGCGGCGGCGAGCACGGCGAGGGCACCGCGAACACCGCCGTCGGCCGTGAGGGGCACCAGGGCGCCCCAGCGGACGGGGCAGCCGGCGTCGTCGCAGAGCAGGGCGAAGGTCCGGGGGCGCGCCGGGTGGGCGAGCTGTTCGGCGATCTGCGGGCGGTGGTGGTCGGCGGCACCGTCCCAGGCGAGCACGGAGGCGTCGTCGGTGAGGGCGAGGGCGGGGGTGCCGAGCAGGGGGCGCAGCCTGCGGGCCGCCTTGCGGGCGGTGTCCGGGGTCAGTCCGGCGCGCAGGGGTGCCGCGGCGAGTGCGGCGGTGTGCAGCGCGTGGGCGAGGGCGCGCGTCCCGTCGCTGTCGGCCGAGTGCTCCTGCTGCCGGCGCGCCGCACCGTGTCCGAGGGCGGCACCGAGCACGAACAGCGCGAGCCCGGCCAGAGCGAGGGCGGCGGTACCGAGGACGGTCATGGGTGCCGCGGGTCCCGCATGGACCGGCCGGCGGGAACGCTCGCGCAGGGCCGGCTGCGGCGCGCTGAACTGGTGAACACGGCGGCTCCTTCGTCAGGTCGTGGCCGTTCCGGGGCGGGGGGTGGGCGGGGGTTCGGGCAGGTGCAGGCGGGCCAGGGTGGCGGCGGTGCCGGGCGGGACGCGGTCGCGGGTGGCCAGGGAGACCAGGACCATCGCCGTGAAGCCGACGGGGACGGACCACACCGCGGGCCAGGCCAGCAGGGTGTGCAGCCAGCTCGAGCGGGTGCCGCCGGCGATGGTGGCCGTCACCGCGGCGAGCGCCGAGCCGCCGCCGAGGAGCAGCCCGGCGATGGCGCCCGGCGGGGTCAGGCCGCGCCACCAGATGCCGAGGACGAGCAGCGGGCAGAAGGAGGAGGCCGAGACGGCGAACGCGAGGCCGACCGCGTCGGCCACGGGCAGGTCGCTGACCGCGGCGGCCGCGGCGGTCGGCACCGCGATCGCGGGCAGGGTGGCGAGCCGGAAGTGCCGGACGCCGAGCGTGGGCAGGACGTCCTGCGCGAGGACGCCCGCGACGGACATGGTGAGTCCGGAGGCCGTGGACAGGAACGCCGCGCACGCGCCGCCGGCGACGAGCGCGCCCAGCAGGTCCCCGGCGGCCCCGCCGATCAGCCGCTGCGGCAGGACCAGGACGGCGGCGTCGGTGTCGCCGGTGAGCAGCAGGTCGGGGGCGTACAGCCGGCCGAGCATGCCGTACAGGGGGATCAGGAGGTAGAAGGCGCCGAGCAGGGCGAGCACGCTCACCGTGGTGCGGCGGGCGGCGCGGCCGTCGGGGTTGGTGTAGAAGCGGACCACGACGTGCGGCAGGCCCATGGTGCCGAGGAAGGTGGCGAGGATCAGCCCGTAGGTGGCGTACAGGCCGTGCTGCTCGCGGTCCGGGGACAGCGGCTTGGCCCAGCTGGAGGGCGCGGTGCGGTCGGGTGCCCGGTCGGGCAGGGGGACGCGGGCGCCGGCCGGGAAGCGCAGGGCGGTGTCCGCGCCGATCCGGTGGCGGCCCTCGCCGAGCCGCAGCGCACTGTCGTCAACCGCACGGCCGTCGACGGTTCCTGAGGCGGTCACGCGGACCGGCTCGTGCACGGTGAGGGAGAGCGGCCCCTCGACGCGCACCTCGGTGGAGCGGTGGAAGACGGGCCGGTCGTCCCAGGCCGGGGCGGGGAGGTGGTCGCTGCGCCAGGCGAGCAGCAGGAACACCACCGGCACCAGCAGGGCGGTGAGTTTCAGCCAGTACTGGAAGGCCTGGACGAAGGTGATGCTGCGCATACCGCCGGCGGCGACGGCGACGGTCACCACGGCGGCGACGACCAGAGCACCGAGCCAGCCGGGGGCGCCGGTGAGCAGCCGCAGGGTGAGGCCGGCGCCGCGCAGTTGGGGCAGCAGATACAGCCAGCCGATGCCGACGACCAGCACCCCGGCGATCCGGCGCACCGCGCGGGACTGGAGCCGGGCCTCGGCGAAGTCGGGGAGGGTGTAGGCGCCGGAGCGGCGCAGCGGGGCGGCGACGAAGGCCAGCAGCACCAGGAAGCCGGCGGTGTAGCCGATGGGGAACCACAGCATGTCGACGCCCTGGGCGAGGACGAGTCCGGCGACGCCGAGGAAGGAGGCGGCGGACAGGTACTCGCCGCTGACCGCGAAGGCGTTGAGGCGCGGCGCGACGGTGCGGGAGGCGACGTAGAAGTCGGAGGTGGTGCGGGAGATGCGCAGGCCGAGCGCGCCGACGAGGACGGTGGCGAGGATGACGGCCGTGACGCCCAGGAGGCCGTACGTCTGGTTCACCGGCCGGCGCCGGCGGATGGCCGGTGCATGGTCAGGGGTGTTCCGCGGGGGCGCCGGTGGCGGCCGCGTCGGTCTCGTTGGCCTCGGCGCGACGGACGTACCAGGCGCCGATGGCCAGCAGCGCGGGGTAGGGCGCCACGCCCAGCAGGAGCCAGACGGCGAGCGGGACGCGGGGTGCTGCGCCGGAGAGGGGCAGGATGCGCAGGAGTACGGGGAGCAGGCCGAGCAGGGCGGCGAGGAGGGCCGTGACCATGAGCGCGGCCTTCAGCTGACGGTGCATCAATTGACGCAGGCGGGGCTCGGGCCGGGGCTGCGGAAGGGCCCTGGGGCGCGGTGCGGTCGTATCGCCCGCGGCGCGCGGCCGTCCGGTGACCACCTCTCTGCGAGGGACGGACTCCGCACCCATGCCGCACTCCCCGACGCCGCGGTGATCACCTTGTGCTGCGGCGAGTGTACGCAAGCGGGCCCTCGTGGAGACAGTCGGCGGACGACAATCGCCACAGGTCCGTGACCCGGGGGCCGCGCCGGCTGCTCAGCGGGCCCGGCCGGCCGCGTGCCGGGCCAGCAGGTCCCGCAGCTCCCGGGCGTTGCGCCGGCTCACGGCGAGGACACGGTCGCCGATCCGTACGGTCACGTTGCCGCCGTCCAGGCGGAGTTCCTCGATGCGGCCGAGTGCGACGAGCCGGCTGCGGTGGATGCGTACGAAGCCGCGGGCGCGCCACTGTTCCTCCAGGGTGGACAGTGCGACGCGCACCAGGTGGCTGCCGTGCGGGGTGTGCAGCCGGGCGTAGTCGCCCTGTGCCTCGACGTGGGTGATGTCGGCGATGGGCACGAACCGGGTCACCCCGCCCAGTTCCACGGGGACGTGGTCGCCGAAGGCGGGCGCCGGCCCCGGCGCGGCCCCGGCGGGTGCGGCGGGCCGGGGCCCCTGGCCGGCCCGGACCAGTTCGGCGACCCGGCGGACGGCCTCGGCGAAGCGTTCCTCGCGGAGGGGCTTGAGCAGGTAGTCGACGGCCTTGAGGTCGAAGGCGCGGACCGCGAAGTCGTCGTGCGCGGTGACGAAGACGACCAGCGGCGGTGCGGCGAACCGGCCGAGCAGCCGGGCCAGTTCGAGGCCGTCGAGTCCCGGCATGTCGATGTCGAGGAAGACGACGTCGACGGCCCGGTCGCCGGGCGGCCCGTCCTCCACGGCCCGGCCGAGCCGCCGCAGGGCCTCGGTGGGCCCCGCCGCGGGCACCACGCTGCCGACCCGCGGATCGCGCCCCAGGAGGTACAGCAGCTCTTCGAGCGCGGGCTCCTCGTCGTCCACGGCCAGCACGCTCAGGGGCATGTCGCTAGCGCTCATCTCCGCCGGCTCCTTCCCCCGCTACTTGAGGCCGCTGAGCATGACACCACGGATGTAGTACTTCTGCAGCAGCAGGAACAGCACCAGGACCGGCAGAATGCTCAGGACCAGACCGGCCATGACGACGGGCATCGTACGGGCCGGGTCGACGTGGTCCTGCAGGAGCTGGATGCCGACGGGCAGGGTCATCACGTCCGGGTTCGCGGTCGAGACGAGCAGCGCCCAGATGTACTCGTTCCAGGCGTCGACGAAGGTCAGCAGCCCGAGCGTCACCAGGACCGGGGTGGTCTGCGGTACGACGATCCGCCACCACACGGCGAACTCCCCGGCCCCGTCGATGCGCGCGGCCTCCAGGACCTCGTCCGGGATCGAGAGCATGAACTGGCGTGTCAGGAAGATCCCGAAGCTGCTCACGAGGAACGGCATGGCGAGCGCCACGATACTGACGGTCAGGCCCGCGCCGCCGCGCCCGGTCAGGTCGTTGCCGCCGGCCAGTGGCCAGTGGACGAGGATCAGGAAGTGCGGGATGAGGAAGACGAACGGCGGGAACATCATCGTGGACAGGACGAGGCGGAAGACGAAGTTGCGCCCGGGGAAGCGGAGTTTGGCGAGTGCGTAGCCGGCGAGTGACGACGTGAGCAGCACCGATGCGGTGATCAGGGTGGTGGCGACGACGCTGTTGCGGAAGAGCACCGGCAGGTCGAGCTGGTGGATCGCCGCCCGGTAGTTGGACAGGTCGAACGCCTCGGGCAGGAACCGGTACGGCAGCGTGCCGGCCTCGCCGGGCCCCTTGAAGGACGTCATCACCATGTCGAGGAACGGGACCACCGTCAGCACGGCGCCGGTCACGACCACCAGGTACGACAGCCACGGGAAACGGCGGCGGCTCATGCGTCCTCCCCCTTGCGCCGGAAGATCCACAACTGCACCAGGGTGACCAGGAGGACCACCGCGAACAGTACGAAGGCGGCGGCGCTCGCGGTGCCCCAGTCGCCGTAGCTGAAGGCCTGCCGGTACATCTCCAGCGCGGCCACGTTGGTCGCGTCACCCGGGCCGCCCTGGGTCATCACGATGATCAGCGCGAACGACTGCAGGCCGGCGAGGAACTGGGTGATGCACACGAACAGCAGGGACGGCCGCAGCAGCGGCAGGGTGATCCGCCGGAAGACGGTGACGGGCCCGGCGCCGTCGAGCGCGGCGGCCTCGTAGTACGACTCGGGAATGGACTTCAGCCCGGCCGTCAGGACCAGGATCGCGGAGCCGACCGAGGCCCAGGCCTGCACGACCACGACCGAGGGCAGCGCGGTGTCCGGGTCCTGCAGGAACGCCACGGAGCCGAGCCCGAGGGCGTTGAGGACACCGTTGACCAGACCGCCCGGCTCGTACATGTACTTCCACACGTTGCCGACCGCGACGACGGTCGTGACGATCGGAAGGAAGTACAGGGTGCGCCACAGCCCTTGGAACCGCAGCTTGTCGATGCAGGTGGCGACGAGCACCGAGCCGGCGAGCGCGAGGGCCACGGTGCCCAGGGCGAACAGCAGCGTGTTGGTGAGGATCGGCGCCAGGAACGCCGACCCGTCCGCGAAGAGACCGGTGAAGTTGTCCGGGCCGGCCGGGTCGATGTCGCCGAGCCGGAACCCGGCCCAGCGGGACATCGACAGCAGCAGCGCGAAGCCGAGCGGCAGGATCAGGAAGACCGCGAAGAACAGCAGCGCCGGCGCCAGGAAGAGGTAGGCGACGACGGCCTGGCGGCGCCGGTGCCGGGTGCGGCCGTCCAGCGCCGGGCCGGCGGGCTGCGGCGCGGTCGCCGTCCGTCCGGCGGTCTCCGGCGCCAGGGCGTTCACCATGAGCGCGACACCTCCTGATCGACCTGACGGCGGATGGTGCGCAGTGCCTCGTCCACCGACTGCTGACCGGTCCACAGCGCCTCGATGTTCTTGCGCAGCAGCGACTTGGCCTGCTGCGCGCCGGGCACGTTCGGCTCCGGCACCGCGTACGCGAGCGCGTCCAGGAACGGGCGCAGGTTCGGATCGCCGCCCCGGCCCAGGAGTGTCCGCATGTCGTCGGCGCGGCCGGTCAGGGAGCCGACCGACACCTGCAGGGCGCTCATCCGGGTCACCGCCGCACCCTTGTCGACGCGCACCTTCTCGGTGTTGAGCCAGCGCAGGAACTCCCAGGCCTCCCGCGGGTGTTCACTGGCCGTGTTGACGCCCAGCATGAAGCCGGTGGAGAGCGTGGCGCGCTGGTCGTGCGCCGCGGGGACGGGCACGGGCGCGACACCGACATCGCGGTAGTCCTTGCCCATCAGGGGTTTCAGACTCCCGGTCCACCAGCCCGCGCTGATCACCATGGCCACCTGCCCTGAGGGGAACGCCTGATAGACGTTGACGGCGGGATCGCTCGCGCCCCTGCCGACGAGGCGGTGCTCCAGTTCGAACACGGCCCGGCCGGCCGGCGCGTCGATGGCGGTGTGTCTGCCGTCCGCGGAGACGAACCTGCCGCCGGCGGCGCTGAGCAGGGCCAGGGTCTGGCCGACGGTGGTGGAGTCGTCGTTGGCCGACAGCCCGAAACCCTGGACCAGTGTGTTGCCGTACCGGTCCCGCCTGGCGGTGCGGTATGCCGTCTCCTCCAGCTCACGCCAGGTGCGCGGCGGGCCGTCGAGTCCGGCCTCGCGCAGCAGGCGCTTGTTGTAGTAGAGGGCGTACGTCTGCACCTCGGTGGGGTAGCCGTAGACCCTGCCCGCCACCGACGCGGCGCCGACCGCGGCCGCGCCGTAGCCGCGCCTGATCTCCTCGGCGTGCTCGGACGGGGCGGGCCGCAGGACGCCGGCCCGGACGAGCTGGCCGTTCCACAGGCAGTACGGGTGCAGGATGTCGGCGCCCTGGCCCGCGGCCTGCCGGACCATGAATGTGGTCAGCAGGTCCGTGAACTCGACGGCCTTGGTGCGCACCTTGACCCGGTCGTGCGTGGCGTTCCACTCGTCGACCGGGCCCTGCAGGGCCTGCTTCAGCTCTCCGCTCGCGTAGTGGGAGAGCAGGGTGAGGACGATCGGGTCCCCGGGCCGCCCGGTGCCCCGGTGCGGCGCGGCGCATCCGGAGGCGAGCAGCGCCGAGGGGAGCGCGAGGGCGAAGTGGCGGCGGCTCAGGCCGTCGGTGCGGCGGGGGTGGTGTGACGGCGTCACCGGGCGGCCTCCCGGCGCAGCACGCGGAACACCCGGGTCGTGGTGAAACCCGCCGCGCGGTACAGGTGGCCCGCGGGAGACCGTTCGCCGGTCCACAGGAACCACGCGCCGTGCGCACCGCGGGCCCGCATCCGCTCCAGGACCAGGTGGAGCAGCACCTTGCCGAGTCCGGTGCCGCGCATCTCCTCCAGCACGCCGAACGGGCCGAACCGCTCGTCCGCCGAGGCGTACGCGCCGTGCATCGCCCAGCCGACCAGGCGGCCCGAGGGGTCCCGGGCGACGACGATCCGGTCGAGCGGGGTGCCCGCGGCCAGGCACTCGCGGATCGCGCGTGCCCAGTCCGGGTTGAAGTGGTTCCCGGCGAGCGCGATCAGTTCCACCAGGTCGTCGTCGGTGGGCGTGCCGAACCGGTGGCCCTGCGCGGTCAGTTCGTCCTCGCGGTGGGCGACCTCGTCCGGGAGCCGGTAGCCGACCAGGCCGCGGTCCATCGCCGCCGCCTCGTAGAGCGTGCGGAAGCCCAGGGACTCCAGGAGCCCGGCCGCTTCCGGGTAGGTCTCGGCGTCCAGGCCGGGCAGCACGTAGTTCGGGGTGTACGAGGCGAAGTCCACCCGGGTGCGGCCGTGGCCGTGCAGCCAGTCCAGCGTGTCGGTCAGCAGCCGGCGGCCGAGGCCGCGTCCGCGGGCGGCCGGGTCGACGAAGAAGAACGGGATCCAGCCCTGTTCCGGCTCCAGGTCGGTGCCGGTCATCGGCGTCAGCCGGCGTACCCCGTAGGCGGCGCCGACGACACGGCCGTCGTCGACGGCGACGCGCAGCCCCTCGGGGTCGAAGTTGGCGTCGAGCAGCACCAGGCAGCGGAAGCGGTCGGGGGTGATGGGGTCGGCCGGCGCGCTCCGCCGCCAGACCTGCACCACCTGCGGACCGTCACCCGCCCGGAAGCCACGGATGCCGGCTCGGGGTGTCGTCGTGCGATCGGTCATCGACGGGGTTGTCCTTCTCTTCACGGATCGCCCGGCGGGCAGCGGATATCAGGCGTACAGCAGCGCGTCGGCGCCGGCCCAGTGGACCGGCGGGGCCGGTGGGGCGCACAGGGGCAGGGGGTCGCCGCCCGCGTCGATGGTGTGCCGCAACCGGTCGGAGCCCCACAGCAGGTCGATGAAGTGCCGGTGGCCGGTCCGCTCCGCGCCGCCGTCCGGGGTGTGCCAGGCGAAGTCGTCCGGGTACAGCCGCCGCAGGGTGGCGAGCATCGCGACGGCGGTGCGTACGGGAGCGAACGCCTCGCGGTCGGTGAGGTGGAGCTGGACCCCGCGCAGCGGCCGTCCGGCGTGTTTGTGGAAGGTCGGTACGTACCGCAGATCACGGAAGTACACTCCGGGCAGGGCGAGTTCGGCGAGCGCGGGCGCGAAGCGCGCGTCGATGTACGGGGCCCCGACGATCTCGAAGGGCTGCGTGGTGCCGCGGCCCTCGGAGAGGTTCGTGCCCTCGAACAGGCAGGTGCCGGGGTAGACGGCGGCGGTGGCGGGCGTCGGGATGTTCGGCGAGGGCGCGACCCACGGCAGGCCGGTCGCCCCGGCGTCCATGGCGCGCCGCCAGCCGACGGCCTCGATCACCGTCAGGTCGGCGCAGGCCCCGGCCGCTCGGGGCACGATCGAGGCGTTGAGATGCCGGGCGAGTTCGCCGCAGGTGAGGCCGTGCCGGACGGGTGTCGGGGCGCGCCCGACGAAGCTGGCCCAGGCCTCCTCGAGCAGCGGGCCCTCGCTGACGAGTCCGCCGAGCGGGTTGGGCCGGTCGGCGACCACGAACCGCACGCCCGTGCGGGCCGCCGAGACCATCAGGTCGAACATGGTCCCCACGTAGGTGTAGTACCTGGCCCCGATGTCCTGCAGGTCGAACACCAGGGCGTCGACGCCGCTGTCGAGCAGCAGTGCGTCCAGGCGTTCGCCGTCGCAGCGGTAGGTGTCGTGGACCGGCAGGCCGGTGGCGGGGTCGGTCCCGGCGGCCTCGCTCCGGCCGGCCTGGGCCGACCCGTGCAGCCCGTGCTCGGGGCCGAACAGGGCGACCAGCCGTGCGCCGGCCTCCAGCAGCGCGGGCGCGGCGGGGCGCAGGTCGGGCAGGACGCCGGTGTGGTTGGTGACCAGCCCGAGCCGGCCGGGTCCGGCGAGCGCGGGAGACGCGTGCAGTCGTGCGATCCCGGTCGTCACCGTGCCGCGGTCGTCCGTGCTCATCCTGGCCCCGTCTGCCGGTGACATCTCGCCCGCTCTCCGAGTGGTTGTCCGGAATCTACTGGCATGTCCGGGAATTTAGCAATGAACCACTCGCAGGGGGTGCCGTGCGCTCACTCCGGTACGACCAGCTGTGCCGTCTCCCCCGGTCCGACCGGTACGACCCGGTCGCGCAGGCAGAGGTCGATGAGCGAGCGGTCGGAGGACGGTACGGCGATCTCCAGCAGGCCGCTGCGCAGGCGCAGATGGACGCCCCAGTGGCCGTGGTAGCGGATGGAGAAGCCGTAGGAGGAGAGTTCGGGCAGCGGGACCGGGTCGAGATACAGAGCGCCGCTGCGGGTCTCCAGGCCGGTCAGTCCGCGCTGGACGAGGTCGAGGGTGCCGGCCATGGCCCCGAGGTGGATGCCCTCTCCGGTGGTGCCGCCCTGCAGGTCGGCGATGTCGCCGCGCAGCGCCTCCTGGACGAAGGCCCAGGAGCCGGCGCGGCGGCAGCGGGCCAGCACCCAGCCGTGGACCAGGCCACTGAGGGTGGAGCCGTGACTGGTGCGGTGCAGGTAGTGGTCGACGGTCGCGGTCCAGGTCCGCTCGTCGAGGTGGTGGCCCAGCCGGCCGAGGAGCGCACGGAGTTCGGTCGCCGAGAAGAGGTAGCCGAGCATCAGGACGTCGGCCTGTTTGGACGCCTTGTACCGGTTGACGGTGTCGCCCTCCGCCTCCAGAATCCGGTCCAGGCGCCGGATGTCGCCGTACAGCTTGCGGTAGCCGTGCCAGTCCAGCTCGGCGAGGTCGCCGTAGCCCTCGAACTGGCTGATCACCCCGTCGTGGAAGGGCACGTGCAGGGTGCGGGAGATCTCCTCCCAGCGGGCGGGCTCCTCCTGGTCGAGGCCGGCGCTCTCGGCGAGTTCACGGCGGCGCGGCTCGGGCAGCAGGTCCAGCAGCTCCAGGGCGCGGGCGAGCACCCAGGCGGCGGTGACGTTGGTGTACGCGTTGTCGTCCAGGCCCGGTGCGGCGGCGCCGGGGTAGGCGTCGTGGTACTCGTCGGGGCCGACCACGCCCCGGATGCGGTACCGGCCGAGACGGTCGTCGTAGTGGGCCGAGTCCGCCCAGAAGCGGGCGATGTGCAGCAGCATCTCGGCGCCCTCGCCGTGCAGGAAGTCGATGTCGCCGGTCGCCTCGCAGTACTGCCAGATGTTGTAGGCCACCGCCGAGCCGACGTGGTGCTGCAGCCGGGAGTGGTCCGGCAGCCAGCGGCCGGAGCGGGGATTGAGGTGGAGCTGCTGGGTCTCCTCGCGGCCGTCGCTGCCGCTCTGCCACGGGTACAGCGCGCCGCGCCGGCCGACGTCCCGGGCCGCCTGGCAGGCGGCGTCCAGCCGGCGGTGGCGGTAGTGGAGCAGGGCGCGGGAGACCTCGGGCAGGTGCAGGTTGAGGTAGGGCAGCACGAAGAGTTCGTCCCAGAAGACATGACCTCGGTAGGCCTCGCCGTGCAGCCCGCGCGCGGGGACGCCGACGTCGAGGTCGGCGGTGTGCGGCGAGAGGGTCTGCAGCACATGGAACAGGTGCAGGCGCAGGATGCTGCCCGCCTCGCCGGGGACCTCCAGCGCGGTGCGCCGCCACAGCTGCTCCCATGCCGCGGCGTGCGCCTCCTGCAGTGCGTCGAAGCCGGGGGCGGCGCCGACACGGTCGACGGCCGCCTGCAGCGCGTCGCCGATGGCCGGGTCGTGGGAGGTGTGCAGCGCCACTGTCTTGTCGACGGTGACGGTGCGGCCGGGCGCCAGGCGCAGCCGCACGTGCTGGACGGCGCGCTCGGGTTCGGGCACCAGCAGCACCGGCGCGTCGGCGGTCAGCCGGGCGGCGAGGCCGAACTCGATGCGGGAGGTACGGGTGTGGCAGCGCAGCCATACGGTGTCGTGTGCGGCGATGCCGGTCCGCACATGCATGAGGTGCCGGCCGTCCAGGTCCCGGTAGCGGGCCACGCCGGAATTGGTGACCCGTCCGTCGAGCGCGGCCTCCACCTCCAGGTCGAGGCTGCCGCCCTCGACGGTGAACTCGGTGCGCAGAGCGGCGAGATGGGGGTCGGCGAGGTGGACGAGCCGCAGCTGGCGCACCTGGAGCGTGGCCTCGCCGTCCAGGCCGTAGCCGGTGCGGCGTTCCAGCAGGCCGGGATCGAGGTGGAGCATCTGGTGGTGCTCGGTGACGGGGGCGGTGTCAGGGGTGAGCCAGGCGCCGCCCGCCGGACGGAACCGCAGCGGCAGCCAGTTGGGGAGGTTGACCATGTCCTCGTTCTCGACCTGGCGTCCGGCGACTTCGGACGTGAGCCGGTCGTAGCAGCCGGCCGCGTAGGTGCCCGGGTAGTGGATGTCGTCGGCGGTGCACTCGGGCAGCGCCCCGCGGGTCGCGAAGTAGCCGTTGCCGACGGTGCACAGGGACTCCCGCAGGCGTTCCTCCTCGGGGCGGTAGCCGTCGTACTCCCAGGTCGGTCCCGGCACCGTCACCCCCCGGCGAGCAGGCCGGTGAGGATCCGGTCGGGGGTGAGGGGCAGGTGGCGGAAGCGGACGCCGGTGGCGTGGTGGACGGCGTTGCCGATGGCGGCGGCGGTGCCGACGATGCCGATCTCGCCGATGCCCTTGCTGCCCATGGGGTTGAGGTGCGGGTCGTCCTCGTCGATCCAGTCGGCCTCGATGTCGGGGACGTCGGCGTGCGCGGGCACGTGGTAGGAGGCGAGGTCGGCCTCGGCGAAGTCGCCGAAGGCCCGGTCCATCGTGCTGCCCTCGGTGAGGGCCATGCCCAGGCCCATGGTCATGCCCCCGGTGAACTGGGAGCGCGCGGTGCGGGCGTTGAGGATCCGACCGGCGGCGAAGATCCCCAGCAGCCGCCGTACCCGGGTCTCGCCGGTGACGGTGTCGACGACGGCCTCGGCGAAGTGGGCGCCGAAGGCGTGCCGGGCGTAGGGACTGTCGGCGTCGGCCTGCCCGGCGGTGTCGGCACGGGTCTCGATGCCGTCGGCGGGCAGCGGTCCGGTGTGCGCGGCCAGCCGGGAGGCCAGTTCGGCACACGCGTCGTGCACGGCCCAGCCCCAGGAGGCGGTGCCCATGGAGCCGCCGGCGAGCCAGGCGGACGGCAGGTCGCTGCGCCCGATCTCGGTGCGGACCCGGTCGAGGGGCACGCCGAGGGCGTCGGCGGCGATCTGGGCGAGGACGGTACGGGCCCCGGTGCCGATGTCGGTCGCGTTGATCCGGACGGCGAAGGTGCCGTCGGGCAGGGCCCGGGCGGTCGCGGTGGCCGGGACGGCGGCGGCCGGGTAGGTGGCCGCGGCCACGCCGGTGCCGATGAGCAGCGGGCCCTCGCGGCGGACACCCGGACGTGGGTCGCGCCCCTCCCAGCCGAAGCGGCGGGCGCCTTCCCGCAGGCACTCCACGAGGTGCCGGCTGCTGAACGGTTGGCCGCTGCCGGGCTCACGCTCGGGCTCGTTGCGGACGCGCAGCTCCACCGGGTCCATGCCGAGCGCGTCGGCGAGTTCGTCCATGGCCGACTCCAGGGCGTACATGCCGGGCGCCTCGCCGGGTGCCCGCATCCAGGAGGGGCTCGGCACGTCGAGCGGGACCACCCGGTGGGCGCTGAGCAGCGCCGGGGCGTCGTACATGACGCGGGAAGGCACCGCGGCCTGCTCCACGAACTCCCGCACCCGCGAGGTGTGGGTGGTGACCTCGTGCAGCACGGCGGTGAGCCGGCCGTCCGCGTGCGCGCCGAGCCGCAGCCGCTGCTCGGTGGGGGCGCGGTGGCCGACGGCACTGGGCAGATGGCGGCGGGGCCAGGCGAGAGTGACGGGCCGGCCGGTGTGCCGGGCGGCCATCGCGGCGAGGACGACGTCCGGGCGCGGGGTGCCCTTGGAGCCGAAGCCGCCGCCGACGTGCTCGCAGACGACCGTGACCCGGTCCTCGGGCAGCCCGAACAGCTGGGCGAGGACCTCCCGCACGGTCGTACCGCCCTGGCTGGAGGTGTACACGGTGAGCCGGTCCCCCTCCCAGTGAGCGGTACTGGTGTGCGGCTCCATGGGGTGATTGTGCAGCGGCGGCACCCGGTAGACGGTGTCGACGCGGACGTCGGCGGCGGCGAAGGCGGCCTTCGGATCGCCGTGCACGACGCGGCCCGGGAAGCCGGCGTTGGTCTCCTCGGGTTCATAGGCGTCCCGGTGGCCGGGGTCCAGTACGACGTCGTGGGGTCGGGCCGCGCAGGTGACGCGCACGGCCCGGGCGGCGGCGCGGGCCGCCTCGGGGGTCTCGGCGACGGCCAGGGCCACGCACCAGCCCCGGTGCGGCACATCCGGGCCCTGCAGCACGGCGAGCGTGGCGTCCTCGGGCTCGGCGAGCCGGGGTGCGTCGTCGGGGGTGAGGACGGCGAGGACGCCGGGCAGGGCGAGGGCGGCCGAGGTGTCGACGGCGGTGACCCGGCCGCGCGCGACCGGAGCGGGCACGGGCCAGGCGTGGGCGCGGCCGGGCAGGGGATACTCGCCGGCGTAGCGGGCGGTGCCGGCGACCTTCTGCCGTCCTTCCCGGCGCTCGACCGGGGCGCCCAGGGCGGTGCCGGGGCCCGCACTCCGGTCCGGCCGGCGCTCGCCCACCGCCCCGGTGTGCCGTGTGTCCCGGGGCTCTGTGGGGGTGCCCGGGGAGTTGCCGGTCATGGGTTCCTCCTGCTCTGCTCGCTCCTCCCGCGCCGGCTCAGGCCGGGGCGGGGGCCGGGGCGAGACGGTTCAGGACGTCCAGGGCGAGGTTGTGGGCGAGGGACACCTTGAAGGCGTTGTCCCGCAGCGGCTCCGCGTGCGCGAGTTCCAGGTCGACCGCGCCTTCGAAGGCGGCGGGGGTGGCGGAGGCGCCCAGCAGGGCCAGCTCCGTGTGCCGGGCCCGCCAGGGCATGTGGGCCAGTCCGCCGAAGGCGACCCCGATCTGGTCGACGACGCCGTCGGCGACCCGCAGGACGACGGCCACGGAGGCGAGCGCGAAGGCGTACGACGCCCGGTCGCGGGCCTTGCGGTAGGCGGACGGGACGCCGGCGGTCGCGGCCGGGAGCAGCACGCCGGTGATCAGTTCGCCGGGGCGGATCCAGGTGTCCCGCTCGGGATGCTCCCCCGGCAGCCGGTGGAAGCCGGCCGCCGGAAGGCGCCGGGTGCCGTCGGTGCCGTGCAGCTCCACCTGGGCGTCGAGCGCGGCGAGGGCGACGGCCATGTCGGACGGGTGGGTGGCGATGCAGTGCGGGGAGTGGCCGAGGACCGCGTGGTCGCGGTGGACGCCGTCCCGGGCGCCGCAGCCGCTGCCCGGCTCGCGTTTGTTGCAGGGCTTGTCCAGGTCCTGGAAGTAGGGGCAGCGGGTGCGCTGCAGCAGGTTGCCGCCGGTGGTGGCGGCGTTGCGCAGCTGTCCGGAGGCGCCCGCGAGCAGCGCCTGGGACAGCGCCGGGTAGCGGTCGCGGACGCGCGGGTCGGCGGCCAGGTCGCTGTTGCGGACGGTGGCGCCGACGCGCAGCGAACCGTCGGGCAGCTCCTCGATCGTGTCCAGCGGCAGCCGGCCCACGTCGATGAGGACGGCGGGGCGTTCCACGCCGAGTTTCATCAGGTCGACCAGGTTGGTGCCGCCGGCCAGATAGCGGGCGCCGGGGTGGGCGGCGTACGCCTCGACCGCCTCCTGGACGCTGCGGGGCCTGAGATATCCGAAGCCGTTCACCGGATCACGTCCTCGACCGCCTCGACGATACGGGGATAGGCCCCGCACCGGCACAGGTTGCCGCTCATGCGCTCACGGATCTCGGACCGGTCCAGCGGGACGGGACTGCCGGAGGGGGCCGCGGGGTCGGTGACGTGGGAGGGGTGGCCGGCCGCGGCCTCGGCGAGCATGCCGACGGCGGAGCAGATCTGTCCGGGCGTGCAGTAGCCGCACTGGAAGGCGTCGCGGTCCAGGAAGGCCCGCTGCAGCGGGTGCGGCTCCTCACCGTCCCCGCCGAGGCCCTCCACGGTGGTGATCTCGCTGCCGTCGAGGGCGACCGCGAGCAGCAGACAGCTGTTCAGGCGGCGGCCGTCGACCAGCACGGTGCAGGCACCGCACTGGCCGTGGTCGCAGCCCTTCTTCGACCCGGTGAGGCCGAGATCCTCCCGGAGCAGGTCCAGCAGGGTTCGCCGGTGGTCGATGTGCAGGGTGTGGGGTTTTCCATTGACCCGGAGGGTGATCTCCGAGTCCGGAGCCAAGTCGTTTGCACTGGTCATGGCAGGGTGGCCTTCCGGACGGGCCCTGATGCCGTGCACACCGCGTATCCACGCGACGGCGCCTCACACGTGGGGAGGCGGACCCGCTCACACCGACGGCACCTCGGCGAACTGCGTCCGGTACAGCTCCGCATACCGCCCCTGCGCCGCCAGAAGCGCTTCGTGCGTGCCGCGCTCCACGATCCGGCCGGACTCCACGACCAGGATCTGGTCGGCGGCCCGCACCGTGGACAGCCGGTGGGCGATCACTACGGCGGTACGCCCCTCCAGGGCCTCGGTGAGCGCTTCCTGGACGGCCGCCTCGGAGGTGTTGTCCAGGTGAGCGGTGGCCTCGTCCAGGATGACCACGCGCTGCCGGGCCAGCAGCAGCCGGGCGATGGTCATCCGCTGGCGTTCGCCGCCGGAGAGCCGGTAGCCGCGCTCGCCGACCACCGTGTCCAGTCCGTCGGGCAGGGACCGCACGACCTCGGCGAGCCGGGCGCGGCCCAGCGCGTCCCACAGGTCCTCGTCGGTGGCGTCCGGGCGGGCCAGCAGCAGGTTGGCGCGGACGGTGTCGTGGAAGAGGTGGCCGTCCTGGGTGACCATGCCGAGCGTGCCGCGCAGGGATGCGGCCGTCAGGTCGCGGACGTCGACGCCGCCGATGCGGACGGCGCCCGCGTTCACGTCGTACAGGCGCGGCAGCAGCTGGGCGATGGTGGACTTGCCGGCGCCGGAGGAGCCGACGAGGGCGACGGTCTCGCCGGGTTCGGCGCGGAAGGAGATGCCGTGCAGGACTTCGGCTCCGCCACGGCTGTCGAGGGTGGCGACCTCCTCCAGGGAGGCCAGGGAGACCTGGTCGGCGGACGGGTAGGCGAAGCGGACGTCGTCGAACTCGACGGCGACGGGGCCCTCGGGGACCTCGACGGCGTCCGGCTTCTCCTTGATGAGCGGCGTGAGGTCCAGCACCTCGAAGACACGCTCGAAGCTGACGAGCGCGCTCATCACCTCGACCCGGGCTCCGGCCAGCGCGGTCAGCGGGGCGTAGAGGCGGGTGAGCAGGAGAGCCAGCGAGACGACCGCCCCTGCCTGCAGGGTGCCGTGCAGCGCGAACCAGCCGCCGAGACCGTAGACGAGGGCCAGTGCGAGGGCGGAGACCAGGGTGAGGGAGGTGATGAACACCGACTGGGCCGTGGCCGTGCGCACCCCGATGTCCCGCACCCGCGCGGCGCGGGCCGCGAACTCCGCCGACTCCTCCTCGGGGCGGCCGAACAGCTTGACCAGGGTGGCGCCGGGGGCGGAGAAGCGCTCGGTCATCCGGGTGCCCATGGCCGCGTTCAGCGCCGCGGCCTCCCGTTGCAGGCGTGCCATCCGGGTGCCCATACGACGGGCGGGCAGCACGAACACCGGCAGCAGCACCAGCGCGAGCAGGGTGATCTGCCAGGACAGGGTGAGCATCACCGCGAGGGTGAGCAGCAGGGTGACCAGGTTGCTGACCACGCCGGACAGGGTGTTGGCGAACGCCCGCTGGGCGCCGATCACGTCGTTGTTGAGACGGCTGACCAGCGCTCCCGTACGTGTCCGTGTGAAGAACGCGACGGGCATGCGCTGCACATGATCGAACACAGCCGTTCTGAGGTCGAGGATGAGCCCCTCGCCGAGCATCGCCGACAGGCGGCGCCCGAGGATGCCGAGCCCCGCCTCCGCGAGGGCGACCAGCGCGATGAGCAGGGACAGCCGGACCACCGTGCCGGAGTCGTGCCCCGCCACGATCGCGTCGACGACGCGGCCGGCGAGCACGGGGGTGGCCACGGCGAGCAGGGCCGTCACCACCCCGAGCAGCACGAAGCGGACGATGCCCGCGCGGTGCGGGCGGGCGAAGGCGGCGATGCGGCGCAGCGTGGCGCGGGCGAACGGACGGCGTTCCGACTGCGCGTTCATCACGCTGTGCAGCTGCGTCCAGGCGGTGGTCTCCATGCTCATGGGAGAGAACGTAGAACCTCAACCTTCGTTGAGGTCAATGTTCCTGCCGCTTCACCCCCCGTTGGGGTGGCGCGGAGAACCTCTGCAGATGTGACTGCCGTCCCGTTTTCCCCACGGCCCCGGGGACGACTCCCCCGTCGCGTCCCGGTCCGCCGGGTGCTGTGCCTGTTGCCGCTCGCGCTCGTCGCCGTGGTCACCGTACGGAACCGCGCCCTGCTCGCCGAGGGTTTCGGCCAGCTGCGCACCGCCTCCTGGCCGTGGCTGCTCGCGGCGGCCGGCACCACCTGTCTGACCTGGGTGGCCGCCGCGGTCACCCGTCAGGGTGCGGTGCTGCAGCCGCTGCCGAAGGGACGGCTGCTGGCCACCCAGTTCGCGGCGGCCTCGGCCAACCACCTGCTGCCCACCGGACTGGGCGCGGGCGCGGTGAACCTGCGCTTCATGACCGTGTGCGGGGTGCCGCTCGCCCGCTCCTCGGCCGCGCTCGCCCTGTACCTGCTGGCCGAGTCCGTGGGCCGGGTCGGTCTGCTGTCCGCGCTGCTGCTCGCCTTCCCCGACGCGCTGCGGCTCGGGCCCCTGCTGCCGGACGGTTCGGCGCTTCCGCTGCTGCTGGGCGCGGCCGGTCTGGCGGCGGTGGCAGCGGCCGTCGTGGCCCTGGTACGACCGTTGCGCACGCGTGTGCACGCCTTCGTGCGGGACGCCCTCGGCGAGGCGCGGTCGGTGCACAGCCGGCCGGCCCGCGCCCTGGCCCTGTGGGGCGGCTCGCTGGCCTTCCCCGCCCTGCAGGCGGCCGGCCTCGCCGCGGTCGGGCAGGCGCTGCGGCTTCCGGTGCCGCCCGCGCACATGGCGCTTGCCTACCTCGCGGCGACCGTGGCGGTGGCGCTGGTACCCACTCCCGGCGGCCTGGGTTCGGTCGAGGCGGCGCTGATCGTGGCGCTGGTCGCGGTGGGCGGCCCGGCCGCGGTGGCCACGGCGGTGGTCCTCGCCTACCGCGTCATCACCGTGTGGGTGCCGCTGCTGCCGGGGGCGTTGACGCTGGGGGCGTTGGTACGGCTGAAGGTGATCTGAGGCTCGCGCCGGCACCGGCGAGGGCCGGGCGGAAGGTCCGGCGGTACGCCTGGGGCGTCACCCCGAGGGCGGCGTGCAGGTGCTGCCGGAGGGAGACACCGGTGCCGAGTCCGGCGCGCTCGGCGACGACGTCGACGGGCCAGTCGGTGGTCTCCAGCAGGTGCCGGGCCAGGTCGACGCGCTGACGGACGAGCCACCGGCCGGGGCTGGTGCCGACCTCCTCGCGGAAGCGGCGGGTGAAGGTCCGCACGCTGACGTTGGCGTGCGCGGCCATGTCGGCCAGGGTGACGGGTTCGGCGAGGCGTTCCACGACCCAGGCGCAGGTGCGGGCGGTGCCGGGGGCCTCGGGGTCGGGCACCGGGCGCCGGATGTACTGGGCCTGGCCGCCGTCACGCCAGGGCGGCACGACGCAGAGACGGGCGACGTCGTTGGCGATACCGCTGCCGTGGTCGCGGCGGACGATGTGCAGGCACAGGTCGATGCCGGCGGCGACCCCGGCGGAGGTCAGGATGTCGCCGTCGTCGACGAAGAGGACGTCGGGGTCGATCCGCGCGGTGGTGCACATGCGCTGGAGGCGCTCGGCCTCGCGCCAGTGCGTCGTCGCGGGGCGGCCGTCGAGCAGTCCGGCGGCGGCCAGCACATAGGCGCCGGTGCAGATCGCCACCATCCGGGTGCCGGGCCGGACGGCCGCCAGGGCCTCGCGCAGGCGGTCCGGGAGGCGGCCCTCCTCGCGGATGGGGCCGAGCGCATGGGAGGGCGGTACGACGACGGTGTCCACGGTGGCCAGCAGGGAGGCGTCGTGGGAGACGCTGAGCCGGTAGTCGGCCTCGGTGCGGACGGGGCCGCCCTCCACGCTGCAGGTGGTCACGGAGTAGAGCCGGTTGCCCTCGGCGTCGAACGCGGCGCCGAAGATCCGCCCGGGGATGCCGAGTTCGAAGGGCAGGACGCCATCCAGGGCGAGGACGCCGACACGATGCATGGCCCGATCCTTTCATTCCCTGGCCAACGGGCCACTACTGGGCGGCTGTCCGCCCGGGGAGTCTGAGGGCGTGCCCGGTGAGAACCGGCACGAACCCTGGCAATCCACCGGCGAAAGAGCACTTCATCATGGGCCGCACCACTCTTCCCACGACCATGCGCGCAGTCTCCCAGGACCGCGCCGGAGCACCGGACGTCCTCAAGGTCGTCGAGGTGCCCCGGCCGGTGCCCGGCCGGGGCGAGATCCTGGTGCGGGTGCGCGCGGCGGGCGTCAACCCGGCCGACTGGAAGACCCGCGAGCGCGGGGTGTTCGCGCACGGCTCCGGAATGCCGTTCACGCTCGGCTTCGACGTCGCCGGGGTGGTCGAGGCGGTCGGTGCCGGGGTGACCCTGTTCGGGTCCGGTGACGAGGTGTTCGGGATGCCGCGTTTCCCGCACCCGGCGGGCGCCTACGCCGAGTACGTCACCGCTCCGGCCCGGCACTTCGCGCCCCGTCCACAGGGCCTCACGGCGGTCGAGGCCGGTGCCCTGCCGCTGGCCGCGCTGACCGCGTGGCAGGCGCTGGTGGACACCGCGGACGTCCGGCCCGGTCAGCGGGTCCTGGTGCACGCGGCAGCCGGCGGGGTCGGCCATCTGGCGGTGCAGATCGCCAAGGCCCGCGGCGCGTACGTGATCGGCACGGCCCGTGCCGCCAAGCATGAACTGCTGCGCTCGCTGGGCGCCGACGAGGTGATCGACTACCGCGCCCAGGACTTCGCCGAGACCGTCCGCGACGTCGACGTCGTCCTGGACTCCCTCGGCGGCCCGCACTGCGTCCGGTCGCTGCGCACCCTCCGGCCGGGCGGCACGCTGGTCGCGCTGCTGCCGCCCGACGGCACCTTCCCCGTCGAGGAGGCCGAAGCGGCCGGGGTCCGGGCGGTGTTCATGCTGGTCGAACCCGACCACGCGGGTCTGCGCGGCATCGCGTCCCTGGTGGAGCAGGGATGCCTGCGCGTGCTCGTGGACCAGGTCTTTCCCCTTGAAGAGGCCGCGCGGGCGCACGCTCTGGGCGAGGCCGGTCGCACCACCGGAAAGATCGTCCTCTCGGTCGGTCCCTGACCGGCCGCGCTGCTGAGAGGCTGATCGCCGGTCACTCGTACCCCGGTGCCCGGCGGGGACTCCGGGGGCAGGAGAAGGAGGTCCCGTCATGCCGGTCCGTGTCGAGCGCGACGAGCACGTCACCACGGTCGTGCTGTCCCGCCCCGAGGTGCGCAACGCCGTGGACGGCCCCACGGCCACCGAACTCACTGCCGCCTTCCGGGAGTTCGAGGCGGACGGCAACGCCCGGGTGGCGGTGCTGTGGGGGGAGGGCGGCACGTTCTGCGCGGGCGCCGATCTCAAGGCGATCGGGACCGAGCGCGGCAACCGGGTGGCCGAGGACGGCGACGGGCCGATGGGACCGACCCGGATGCGGCTGTCGAAGCCGGTGATCGCGGCGATCGCCGGGCACGCGGTCGCGGGCGGCCTGGAGCTCGCCCTGTGGTGCGATCTGCGGGTCGCCGAGGAGGACGCCGTGTTCGGGGTGTTCTGCCGTCGCTGGGGCGTGCCGCTGATCGACGGCGGCACGGTACGACTGCCCCGGCTGATCGGCGCCGGCCGTGCCATGGACCTGATCCTGACCGGCCGCCCGGTCCCGGCGCGCGAGGCGCACGCGATCGGTCTCGCCGACCGTGTGGTGGCGACCGGCACCGCCCGCGCCGCGGCGGAGGCGCTGGCGGCGGACATCGCCCGCTTCCCGCAGGCCTGTCTGCGCAGCGACCGTGCGTCGGCCCTCGACCAGGAGGGGCTGGACGAGGAGACTGCGCTGCGCACCGAACTCCGGCACGGCATGAGCGTGTTGGCCCGGAGCGCGGACGGTGCCGCCCGATTCGCGTCCGGGGCCGGACGGCACGGCTCCTTCACGGACCTGTGAACCACCGCTCGCTCGGCCTCCGTCGCCCCGCCCCACGCTGCCGGATCGCCGGGTTCGGGTCCGGCGAGCACCCGCACCGGCCGCTGCCGCCGGCCGGTCGAGGAGGCGTGCAGCCGGCCGGGGGCCCCGGCGGGTCGTAGGCGTGCGTCGGGGACGACCGGTCGACGGTGTCCAGCCCCGACAGGGTGTGCGTGTCGTTCACGCTGCGCACGGCCGCACCCGGCGCCGACAACGGCTCCGCCTCAGCCGACCCCCACCCGCACCGGGCCGCCCTCGGGGTCGACGCGGTCGTGCCAGCGGGCGGTGAGGGTGAGGGTGCGGTGCGGCGGGGCGGTTCCGGGGCCGAGCCGCTCGCGGTGCAGGAGGCGGCCGTCCTGGCGGACGTACAGGACGGCACGGTGCAGCGGGGCGTCCGTGCGCAGCAGGTGCGGGCCGGTGGGCGGAGCCGTCGGGGCGATGCGGTTCGGGGCGATCCAGCGCAGCGGCGCCTCGACGACGAGCGGGACACCGTGGTCGGGCCAGGGGCCGCCCGCCAGGAAGTCCAGCACGGCTTCGGCCGCCCGGCCGCCCTCGCGGGCGGCGGTGCCGGCCGGTTCGGCGGCGTGCAGGACATTGCCCGCGGCGAAGACACCGGGGCGGGAGGTGTGCAGGCGGGCATCGACGGCGGGTCCGCGGGTGCCGGGGTCCAGGGCGAGGCCGCCACGCCGGGCGAGTTCGTGGTCGGGGACGAAGTCGCCGGTGAACACGACGGTGTCACAGGGCAGGACGGTCGTACGGCCGTCGCGGTGGCGGACGCGGACACCGGACAGGCGCCCCCTGCCGAGGAGTTCGGTGACCGTGGTGTCCGTCAGCAGCGGGACCAGGTGGCGCAGCCGGGCCGACCGGACACGGGCGGGGCCGGTCCGGGCGCGCGGGTGTTCCGTGACCAGGGCGACGACCTCCGCGCCGGCCGCGCGCACGGTGTCGGCCGCCCGGTAGGAGACGTCGTCGGCGCCGACCACGACCGCCCGGGTGCCGATGCGCTGCCCGAACAGGTGGACAGCCTGTTGGAGTTCGCCGGTGGTGTAGACACCGGCGGCGCGGGTGCCGGGCACCAGCCGGGCGGCGCGCGGGCGTTCCCGGGCGCCGGTGGCCAGGACGACAGCCCGCGCCTCGACGGTCCGCAGGCCCTCGGCGCCCACGGTGGTGAGCACCGTGCCCGACCGCGCCGCCATGTCCCAGTCCAGGACCGTCACCCCGGTCCGGATCACGGCGCCCGCGTACTCGGCCGCCTCGGCGAGCCGGCGTGCGTACCGGGGGCCGGTCAGCGGGTGCGTGAGGGTGCCGAAACCGCCGTGCGCGCAGTACCGGGGGACTCCCCCGGCCTGTGCCTCCCGCTCCAGCACCTCGACCCGTCCGGCACCGGCGGCGGCCAGTCGCGCCGCGGCGGCGAGTCCGGCCGGGCCGGCGCCGGCCACGAGGACGTCGATGCGGCGCACGGTCGTCATGCCCGGCCCCCTTCGAACAGGTCCCGTACCGCCGCCCCGCAGTAGAACCCCTGGCAGCGGCCCGCGCGGGCGCGGGTGCGGCGGCGCAGGCCCTCCAGGGTGCGGGGCGGGATCGTGCCGGCGAGGGCGTCGCGGATCTCTCCCCGGGAGACGCGCTCGCAGTGGCAGACGAGGATGCCGTACGCGGGATCGGCGGCGATGAGGCCGGACCGCTGGTAGGGGCGCGGGAAGGCCTCGCCGAGACTGGGCATGGTCAGCGGTTCCGGCTCGCGCACGGGCCCGAGGTCGAGCCCGGTGCCGGCCAGCAGGCCGGTGACATGGGCGGCGATGGCCATCGACGCGGTCAGGCCGGTGGAGCGGATGCCGCCGACGGTGACGTACCCCTGCTCGGGGTGAGCGGCGATCCGGTAGTCCTCCTGCCCCGTGGCCGCGCGCAGCCCGGCGTAGACCGCGGTGACCTCCTCGTCGAGCAGGTCGGGCAGGATACGGCGGCCCTTGTCCAGCAGCCCGGCCACGCCCTCGGCGGTGGAGCCGGTGGCCCGCTTGTCGTCGAGGTCCTCGGCGGTGGGGCCGAGCAGCACGTTGCCGTGGACGGTGGGCGCCACCAGGACACCCTTGCCGAGCGCGGTCGGGACGGGCAGGAGGATGTGCCGGACGAGCGGGCGGGCGAACCTGTCGTACACCAGGAGCTGGCCGCGGCGCGGGGTGACGGTGAAGTCCTCGTGGCCGAGCAGCCGGTCGACGGTGTCGGCGTGCAGCCCTGCCGCGTTGACGAGCCGGCGGGCGCGCAGGGTGCCGCGGGAGGTGGTCAGGCGGTGACCGTCCTCCCACGTCGCCTGCCGGACCGCGGTGTTCAGGTACAGGTCCACTCCGGCACGGACCGCCTGGGTGGCGTACGCCAGGGTCGTCGTCCAGGGGCAGATGATGCTTTCTCCCGGCACGTGCAGGGCGCCGAGCGCTCCGGGGCCGAGGCGGGGTTCACGGGCGTACAGCTCGTCGGGGCCCAGCAGGGACGTCTCGCGGTAGTCGTTGCGTCCGGCCTTCTCGGCCAGCCTGGGCAGGGCGGCCAGCTGTTCCTCGTCCCAGGCGACCAGCAGGGCGCCGACGCGTTCGACGGGGATGCCGGTGTCGGCGGCGTAGGCGCCCAGCCGGTCGTAGCCCTCACGGACCAGCCGCGCCTCCAGGGTCCCGGGCGTCGCGTCGAAACCGGTGTGCAGGATCGCCGTGTTCGCCTTGGACGTGCCCTGTCCGACATCGTCCTGGGCCTCGACCAGGGCGACGCTCAGCCGGGGCCGGCGGGCGAGTTCGCGGGCGAGGGCGCAGCCGACGACTCCGGCGCCGACGATCACGACGTCGTACGTCCGACTCGGCAGCGCGCCTTCCCAGGTGACGGTCATGAGCGCAGCAGGGCGGCCACGGCGGTGCGGAAGCGGGCGCGGTGCGCGGCGGCCCGGTCGGCGGTGATGCGGGGTTCGTACACGGCGGCCGGCTTCCAGTCGGGCAGTGCCTGTTCGACGGCCAGGGTACGGTCCGCGCCGAGGCGGGCGAGGGCGGCCGCGCCGAGTGCGGTCACGTCGGGCAGCGCGGACACCTCGACGGGGCGTTGCAGCAGGTCGGCCTGGGTCTGCATGAGCAGGGCCGAGCGGGTCAGACCGCCGTCGACGCGGAGCGTGTCCAGCGGGGCGCCGAGGTCGGCGGCGGCCGCGTCGGCGAGTTCGGCGACCTGGGCGGCGATGCCTTCGCACAGGGCGCGCACCAGGTGGCCGGGGCCGGTGTCGAGGCCGAGTCCGGTGAGCGAGCCGCGCAGGTCGCCGCGCCACCAGGGGGCGGCGAGTCCGGCGAGGGCGGGGACGAAGGTGACGCCGCCGCTGTCGGGGACGCTGCCGCCCACGGGGTCGAGGTCGGCGGCGGAGGAGATGACGCCGAGGTCGCACAGCCAGCGGACGGCGGAGGCCGCGGTGTAGACCTGGCCGTCGAGGCAGTAGCCGGTGGTCCCGGCGAGCTGCCAGGCCACGCAGCTGACCAGGCCGGAGCTGCCGCGCCGGGGGCGGTCGCCGGTGTGCGCGAGCAGGAACGCGCCGGTGCCGTAGGTGCATTTGGCGGCGCCGGGCGCGGTGACGCGCTGGGCGAGCAGGGCGGCCTGCTGGTCGACGGCCAGTCCGGTGAGCGGGATCTCACGGCCGAACGCCGTGGTCGTGCCGATGTGCCGGGCGTTGTCGGTCACCTGCGGAAGCCGTTCGTCCGCCAGGCCGTACACCTCCAGCGCCCTCGGCGACCACTGCGCGGTGTCCAGGTCGAGGAGCTGGGTGCGGCCGGCGGTCGCGGCGTCGGTCGCATACGCCCCGGTGAGGCGGTGGACCAGCCAGGCGTCGGAGGTGGTGACCACGCCCTCGCGGGTGAGGTGGCGGCGGATCCAGGCCATCTTGGGCGCGGCGAAGTACGGGTCGAGGGGCAGGCCGGTCAGCTGCCGCAACTCCTCGGCGTACGGCGCGAGTTCGGCGCACACGGTCTCGGCACGCCGGTCCTGCCACACCAGCGCGTCGGTGAGCGGGCGGCCGTCGGCCGGGTCCCAGGCGAGGACGGTCTCTCCCTGGTTGGCGAGCCCCAGGGCCACGACGTCCTCGCCGGCCTCGGCGAGCGCCCGCCGCCCGGCGTCGACCACGGAGTCGTACAGCTCGGCCGGGTCCACCTCGACCCGGCCGCCGGGCAGATACCGGGGGCGGACCTCGGCGAACCCGGTGCCCAGGACGCCGCGTTCCGGGCAGACCACCAGGGCCTTGGTGCCGGACGTGCCCTGGTCGACGGCGAGCACCGGCTCCGTCATCACGCCTTCTTCCGCTCTCCCCCGAAGATCACATCGCGTCAGCCTGCCGTTGCACCGCGTCCGCGTCAAGCTCCTGCGGGCCTTCAACTTGCCCGGAAAATGGTTGAGTTGACAACAATGGCAAGGCGGAACCCGCCCCTCTATAGTGACCGCCGACCAGCGAACCACCTCTCCGTCCCCCCTCAGAGGAGGGCTGTTGCCGCGCCACCCCGGGACCGACGGCTAATGGCCAGAGAAGGCCCCCGTCCCTCCTACGACCCCGCCGGCCCCGACCACGCCCTGCGCGCCGCGCTCCAGGACCTGCGCACCGGTCGCTGGATGGCCATGCGCGCGCTGCTCGCGGACACCGCGCACGGCCGGCAGTGGACCCAGCGCACCCAGGTCCTCGCGGCGGCCGCCGCCGGCACCGACGTGGTGCGCGCCTGGCTCGCGGAGGAGCCGGACAGCGTGCACGCCGCGGTGATGCACGCGCGGGTCGGCGTGGAACGGGCGCTGCGGGCCCAGCGGGAGAAGCACCGCCGCACCCATGAGCTCTGGATCGAGGCCTGGGACGCCGCCCAGTCCGCCACCCGGATCGCCCCGCGGGACCCGGTGCCCTGGGTCTGCCTGCTGGCACTGGCGCAGCTGGATCCGGAGCAGCAGTGGGCGGAGCACCGGGTGGCCGCGCCCGAACCGGTGCTGCCGCCGGGCCCCTGGGGGCTGCTGGCCGAAGCGGGCCGGCGGGACCCGTACAACCGCGAGGCCCACCACCGGATGCTGCAGTTCCTGTACGCGCGGGGCGGCTCGGGCCGGCTCGCGGAGGCCGCCGGCTACGCGCAGTGGGCCGCCGCCCAGGCCCCGCCCGGCTCCGCACTGCACGTGCTGCCGCTGTACGTCCGTGTCGAGCGCTACCGGCGCGACAGCGGTCACGACGCGGCGCTCGACCTGCACTGGGTGGCGGAGGACGCGGCCCGCGAGGCGGGGCGCGCCCTGCGGTCCTGGTTCGAGCACACGGACGGTGCCGAGCGCTCCCTGCCGGACCTCAACCACCTGGCCCACGCCCTGTGGGGCTCGCTGCAGTTCCCCGACGCCGCACGGGTGTTCGACGCCATCGGCCCGTACTTCACACCGCCCCCGTGGATGTACCGCACCCCCGACCGCGCCCGTGCCGTGGAGGTCTTCACCCAGGCCCGGGAGCGCTGCCGGGCGGCGGTGGACGGCTCCCGTCCGTGAAGGCTCCCTGAACGCCCCCGAAGCCCCGGTCCGACCCTCACGACCCCTGAAAGGCCCTGAACGCGTTCTGCCCGCAAGCCCGTCGACCCCGGAGGTCCCCGCATGTCCCCCACCCCCGATCCCGCGCCCTCCCCGGGCCTGCCGCAGCAGGACGAGGAGCAGCGGCTGCGCGAACTCGGCTACCGGCCGGTGCTGGCCCGCCGTATGGGCGGCTTCGGCAACTTCGCGATCAGCTTCTCGGTGATCTCGATCCTGTCCGGCTGCATGACCCTGTACGGCTTCGGCCTGAACACCGGCGGCCCCGCCGTGATGCTGTGGGGCTGGGCGGGTGTCGGCCTGTTCGTGCTGTGCGTCGGCCTGGCGCTCGCCGAGGTCACCAGCGCCTATCCGACCTCGGGCGCCCTGTACTACATGGCCGACCGGCTCGGCGGCCGGCGCTGGGGCTGGTACACCGGCTGGCTGAACCTGCTCGGTCTGCTCGGTGCGATCGCCGGTATCGACTACGGCGCCGCGCTGTTCGCCGGCGCGTTCGCGAACCTGCAGTGGGGCTTCACCCCCACGCCCGGCAGCACCATGCTGATCTTCTGCGCGATCCTGCTGCTGCACGCGGTGCTGAACCTGTTCGGCGTGCGCCTGGTCAGCGTGCTCAACTCGGTCAGTGTGTGGTGGCACCTGGCGGGCGTCGCGCTCATCGTCGGCGCGCTCGCGATCGTCCCCGACCACCACCGGTCGGCGTCCTTCGTGTTCACGAAGTTCGTCAACGAGACCGGCTGGCACAACCCGCTGTACGTGGCGGCGATCGGCCTGCTGCTCGCGCAGTACACCTTCTCCGGCTACGACGCCTCCGCCCATCTGTCGGAGGAGACCTCACAGGCCTCGGTGTCCGCGGCACGCGGCATCGTGCGGTCCATCTGGGCGTCCTGGATCGCCGGGTTCGTGCTGCTCGCCGGTCTGACCTTCGCCATCCAGGACTACGACGCCACGCGGACCACCGCAACGGGTGTGCCGCCCGCGCAGATTCTGCTCGACGGCCTCGGCACCGACGGCGCGAGCGCCCTGCTGCTGGTCGTGATCACCGCCCAGCTGTTCTGCGGCAACGCCGAGGTCGCCGCGGCCAGCCGGATGGTGTTCGCGTTCAGCCGGGACGGCGCGCTGCCCGGCTCGCACCTGTGGCGCACCGTGAGCTCGCGCACCCAGACGCCGGTCGCCGCCGTGTGGTTGTCGGTGATCGTCGCCGGTGTCCTCGCCCTGCCGTCGCTGTACTCGGCGACGGCGTACAACGCGGTGACGGCCATCAACGTCATCGGCATCACCCCTGCCTACGCCATCCCCGTGCTGCTGCGGCTGCGCGCGGGCGACCGGTTCCGGCCGGGGCCGTGGCAACTGGGCCGCTGGAGCAGGCCGATCGGCTGGGTCGCGGTGATCTGGGTGGCCTGCGTGACCGTGCTGTTCTGCCTGCCGCAGACCTCGCCGGTCACCGTGGACACGATGAACTACGCCTCCGTGGCGCTCGCCGTCGTCCTGGTCCTGGCGACCGTCTGGTGGTACGTCGCCCGCCGGTCCTACGGCACCCCGACCGCAGCCGCGTACGGCAGCGACCGCGACCAGGCCGAACTCGCGGAGGGCATCATCTGAGCCACGCGTCCGAAGAGCACCGGTCCCGGTACGAACTGGTGCGCCGGATACGGCAGGATGAACGATCGCGCCGGTCACCGGAGTTCCCGGCCGGCGCGATCGCACTTCCCGCACATCGAGCAGGTGACAACGTGACGAGACTTCCCCACACCGCAGCACGCCCCGGAGGTGACCGGTGAACCGCGCGCTGACCCTCGACGACCTCGTCCTCGCCGGCATCTCCCTCGCGGCGGGCCTGCTGCTCGCCTTCCTGTCGCGCACGCTGCTGCGCTGGCTCGCCAAGCACGCCAAGCGGACCCGCTGGAGCGGCGACGACGTCATCGTGGACGCGCTGCGCTCGGTCGTGCCCTGGGCGGCGATCGCGGGCGGGCTGGCGGCGGCCGCGGCCGTGCTGCCGCTGACCAGGACCGTGCAGCACCACGCCACCCAGATTCTTGAGGTGTGGCTGATCCTCGTGGTGACCCTGTCGGCGGCGCGGGTGATCGCCGGTCTGGTCCGCTCGGTCACCCAGTCCCGGTCGGGCGTGGCGGGCTCGGCGACCATCTTCGTCAACATCACCCGGGTGCTGGTCCTGGCGATCGGTTTCCTGGTGGTGCTGCAGACGCTCGGCATCTCCATAGCGCCCCTGCTGACCGCCCTGGGCGTCGGCGGTCTGGCCGTGGCCCTCGCCCTGCAGGACACCCTCGCCAACCTCTTCGCGGGCATCCACATCCTGGCCTCCAAGACGGTCCAGCCGGGCGACTACATCCGGCTCGGCAGCGGCGAGGAGGGCTACGTCGTCGACATCAACTGGCGCCAGACGACGGTCCGCCAGCTGTCCAACAACCTGGTGGTCATCCCCAACGGCCAGCTCGCCAAGGCGAACATGACCAACTACACCCATCCCGAGCAGCGGTTGACGGTGCTCGTGCAGGTCGGGGTGGGCTACGACGCCGACCTGGAGCACGTGGAGCGCGTGACGGCGGAGGTCGTCGCGGAGACCATGCGTGAGGTCGAGGGCGCGGTCCCGGAACACGAGCCCGCCATCCGCTTCCACACCTTCGGCGACTCCCGCATCGGCTTCACGGTGATCCTCGGCGTCGGCGAGTTCAGCGACCAGTACCGGATCAAGCACGAGTTCATCAAGCGCCTGCACCGCCGCTACCGCGCGGAGGGCATCAGCATCCCGGCCCCCGCCCGCACCGTGGCGCTGCAGCAGGGCGCGGTGGTGATCCCGCAGCAGCGCAGCGGGGAGGACATGGTCACCGGCGACCGGGCCGTCGCCGACTAGGGCGAACGGGCACGGGGGAGGTACCGCGAGAGCGTTCCGCGATCTTGGGCATCCGTAGACGGAAGATCTTCGTCGCCGCCGCCCAGGAGGTAGTCGGGATGACCATACCCGTGCGTCGGGTCCGGGCCGCGGAGCCCGGCCGACGCTTCGATCTGCGCACCACCGCGATGTTCTTCCTGATGCTTGCGGTCGTCCTGTGCGTGTGCGCGTTCCTGGCACGCACGGCGGCGGGGGTCGTCGAACGCCGTCCGCTGTGGGCCGGTGTGCTGGCGATGCTCGGTCTGGCGGTCGCGCTGAGGTTCCCGTCGCGGTGGCGCCGCCTGTCCGCCGCGAGGTGCGCCCGCCGGGCCGCGCGGGCCCTGGAGGAAGCGGCCGAGAAGGCGTCCGCCAGCCTGGACGCCGGTGCCACCGCGACGGAGGCGGTGGTCGCCCCCACCGTGCCGATCGGCGCGCCGGGCGAGCCGTCCGGCGACGTCGCTCCGGCAGACCCCGCGCAGGACCCTTTTCCGCCGGAGGCCGCGCCGGCCACCACGCTTCCGCCGGGCCCGGACGGTGCGGAGCTCACCGCTCCTCCCGGCACCGGGGCCGGCTACGCAGAACTCGACCCGGACGGCTTCGAGCAGGCCATAGCGGAACTGTGCGTCCGCGACGACTGCCGGGAGGTGGAAGTGGTGGGAGGAGCCGGCGACTTGGGGGCGGACATCGTCGCGGTCGCCCCGGACGGGCGGCGGGTGGTCATCCAGTGCAAACAGTACGGGTACGCCAACAAGGTCGGTTCCCAGGACATGCAGCGCTTCGGGGGCACCTGCTTCGCCATCCACAAGGCCGACGTCGCGGCGGTCGTCACCACGAGCGACTTCACGGCACCCGCGCTCGAGTACGCCCGCCAGTGCGGCATCGTCTGCATGAACGGCGACGATCTGGAGGCCTGGCACAGCGGCACCGCGCCGACTCCCTGGCACCGCACACCCCCCGGGCCCTGAGCTGAGTACGGCGTCGTCGTCCGGTCAGGGCCGGGGAGCCACGCCGGTCCTCTCGCGCACGACTACGCTCGAAGGACATGACGTCCTTCCCCGATCCCGGCCCGCACGGGCAGCCGGCCGCCGACCGCTCACCCGGCCGGGAGCGGGACCCCGGCTCGCTCGACCGGCGGCTCGACGCGCTCGCCCGGCAGCCCTTCCGGGCGAAGTTCCACCTGCGCGGGCGGGACCGGGCCACCGCCGAGCTGAAGGGGCCGGCGACGATCCGGTGGCACGCCTACGACCTGATCGCGAAGCGGCTGGCGCCGGCCCAGCCGTACAAGGACGGCAAGCAGACGCCCTACCGCGGCCACCCGGTCTTCGTCGCCCAGCACGCGACCGCCACCTGCTGCCGCGGCTGCCTGGAGCGCTGGCACGGGATTCCGAAGGGGCGGGAGCTGACCCGGGCCGAGCATGTGTACGTGGTGGACGTGATCTGCCGGTGGATCGAGCGGGAGATGACGGGCGGGGCCGGAACCGGTCCCGGCGCCGCCCGCCCGGGCTGATCTCGGTGGTACCGGCGCGGCGCGATTTCCGGCCGGGACCCCTGTCGAGCGGACCCCGATCACGAGATATCTTGATGTCGAGCAATGTTGCAGACGTGGAGCGGAGCACCCGGTGACTGACTCGACCATCATCTACACCTACACAGACGAGGCCCCGGCCCTGGCGACGCATTCGTTCCTGCCGGTGATCCAGGCGTACGCCTCGCAGGCCGGTGTACCCGTGACCACCCGGGACATCTCGCTGGCCGGACGCATCATCGCCCACTTCCCCGAGTACCTGAACGAGGACCAGCGCATCCCGGACGCGCTGGCCGAGCTCGGTGACCTGGCCAAGACTCCCGAGGCCAACATCGTCAAGCTGCCGAACATCTCGGCGTCCATCCCGCAGCTGAAGGCCGCCGTCGCCGAGCTGCAGGGCAAGGGCTACGCGCTGCCGGACTACCCGGACGACCCGAAGACGGACGAGGAGCGCGAGATCCGCGCCCGCTACGACAAGGTCAAGGGCTCCGCCGTCAACCCGGTGCTGCGTGAGGGCAACTCCGACCGTCGTGCCCCGGCCTCGGTGAAGAACTACGCCAAGACCCACCCGCACCGCATGGGCGCCTGGACCCCCGAGTCCAAGACCAATGTGGCCACGATGGGCGAGAACGACTTCCGCTCCACCGAGAAGTCCGTCGTCATCGCCGAGGACGGCGCGCTGAAGATCGAGCTGGTCGCCGAGGACGGCACCACCACCGTCCTGAAGGAGTCGGTACCGGTCCTCAAGGACGAGGTCGTCGACGCCTCCGTCATGCACGTCGCCGAGCTGGAGCAGTTCCTCGCCGCACAGGTCGCCCGCGCCAAGCAGGAGGGCGTCCTCTTCTCCGTGCACCTGAAGGCCACGATGATGAAGGTCTCCGACCCGATCATCTTCGGTCACGTGGTGCGCGCGTTCTTCCCGAAGACGTTCGCGAAGTACGGCGAGACCCTCAAGGCGGCCGGCCTCACCCCGAACGACGGCCTCGGCGGCATCCTCAAGGGCCTGGAGAACCTGCCCGAGGGCGCCGAGATCAAGGCCTCCTTCGACGCCGAGCTCGCCGAGGGCCCGGCCCTCGCCATGGTCGACTCCGACAAGGGCATCACCAACCTGCACGTCCCGTCGGACGTCATCGTCGACGCCTCCATGCCGGCGATGATCCGCACCTCCGGTCACATGTGGGGCCCGGACGGCCAGGAGGCCGACACCCTCGCGGTCATCCCGGACTCCTCCTACGCCGGTGTCTACCAGGCCGTCATCGAGGACTGCCGGGCCAACGGCGCCTACGACCCGTCCACCATGGGCTCGGTCCCGAACGTCGGCCTGATGGCGCAGAAGGCCGAGGAGTACGGCTCCCACGACAAGACCTTCGAGGTCCCGGCCGCCGGCACGGTGCGCCTGACCGACCGGGCCGGCAACGTCCTGATCGAGCAGCCGGTCGCCCAGGGCGACATCTTCCGCGCCTGCCAGACCAAGGACGCCCCGATCCGCGACTGGGTCAAGCTGGCCGTCACCCGCGCCCGCGCCACCGGCGACCCGGCGGTGTTCTGGCTGGACGAGGGCCGCGCGCACGACGCCAACCTGATCGCCAAGGTCAGGCAGTACCTGCCGGAGCACGACACCGAGGGCCTGGACATCAGGATCCTGTCCCCGGTCGAGGCCGCCAAGCTGTCCGTGGAGCGCATCCGCCGCGGCGAGAACACCATCTCGGTGACCGGCAACGTGCTGCGCGACTACCTGACCGACCTCTTCCCCATCCTGGAGCTGGGCACCAGTGCCAAGATGCTGTCGGTCGTCCCGCTGATGGCGGGCGGCGGCCTGTTCGAGACGGGCGCCGGCGGCTCCGCGCCGAAGCACGTCCAGCAGCTGGTCAAGGAGAACTACCTGCGCTGGGACTCCCTCGGTGAGTTCTTCGCCCTGGTCCCCTCCTTCGAGCAGTACGCTGCGGCCACCGGCAACACCCGCGCCAAGGTCCTCGCCGACACGCTCGACCGCGCCACGGCGACCTTCCTCAACGAGGACAAGTCCCCGACCCGTCGCGTCGGCGGCATCGACAACCGCGGCAGCCACTTCTACCTGTCCCTGTACTGGGCGCAGGAGCTGGCCCGGCAGACCGACGACGCCGACCTGGCCAAGGCCTTCGCGCCGCTCGCCGAGACCCTCGCCGCGAACGAGCAGAAGATCGTGGACGAGCTGATCGCCGTCCAGGGCAAGCCGGCCGACATCGGCGGCTACTACCAGGTCGACAAGGCCAAGGCGGACGCGGTCATGCGCCCGTCGGCCACCTGGAACGAGGCGCTGGCGTCCCTCAGCTGACGCCTGCGGCTCGCCCGAGCCGCGCACCCGAGTGACCCTCCGCCCCGGCCGGCACCCCCGGCCGGGGCGGAGCCGTATCCACACCACCGACGACGCTCCGGAGCCGCGCGTGTCCTCGTACGAACTCCTTCCCGGTGCCCCCGAATCGCCCGTACTGCTGCACGTCCCGCACTCGGCGCGGACGATCCCCGCCGACGTGCGGGCCGGGATCGTGCTGGACGACGCCACGCTGGAGCGGGAGCTCGACCACATCACGGACGCGCACACCGCCGAGCTCGCCGAGCGGGCCGCCGCGCTGGCCGGCGTCACACCGTGGCGGTTCGTGAACCGGCTGTCCCGGCTGGTCGTGGACCCGGAGCGATTCCCGGACGAACGGGAGGAGATGACGGCCGTCGGCATGGGCGCCGTGTACACGCGGACCACGCACCGCGCCGAGCTGCGGCCCGCGGGCACCGATCCGGAGCCGTTGCTGGCGCGGTACTTCCGTCCGTACGCACGGGCCATGACCGAGGCGGTCGCCGAGCGGCTGGCCGCGACCGGCAGGGCCGTGGTGATCGACGTCCACTCCTATCCGAGCGAGCCGCTCCCCTACGAGCTGCACGGCGCCGGCCCGCGTCCGCCGGTGTGCCTGGGCACGGACACCTTTCACACCCCGCCGGGCCTGACCGAGGCGGCGCGCAGGGCGTTCGCGGTCTGCGGCGGGACGGGCCTGGACGCCCCGTTCGCCGGGACGTACGTACCCCTGGCGTTCCACGGCCTCGACGCCCGGGTCACCGCCCTGATGGTGGAGATACGAAGGGACACCTACATGACCGAGCCGGGCGGCCCGGCCGGACCGGGGCTGGAACCACTGGCAAAGGCACTGTCCGAACTGATCAACGCGATCTGCAGCGCCCCTTGAGGGCGGGACCGAACCGATGTGCGGCTCCGCCGCGTGGGCGCGCCCGGCCACCGCAACGCCGCGCACGCCCGGCGACAATCATCGGCACCCCACTGGACGCCCCGGCCCCCCTCCACCCACCCACCTGGCGCACTCCCGCAGGACAGCCGGAGGCACCCGTCCCAGGGTGGTCGCATGACCGAGGAGACCACGCTCACCGGCCAGGCCCCGCCGCCCGTGCGCGACTGGCCCGCACTCGACCTGGACGGGACGGACTTCGACCCGGTCCTCGCCGCCCTCATGCGTGAGGGTCCGCTGACCCGGATCCGGCTGCCGTTCGGTGAGGGCTGGGCGTGGCTGGCGACCCGCTACGACGACGTGAAGCTGATCTCCAACGACCCGCGGTTCAGCCGAAGCGAGGTGACCCGGCGTCGGATCACCCGGCTCGCGCCGGACTTCACGCCCCGGCCCGGCTCGCTCGCCTGGGCCGACCAGCCCGACCACAACCGGCTGCGCAAGCCGGTCGCCGACGCCTTCACGGTGCGGGCCATGAAGCGGCTGCGGCCCCGCGCCCAGGCGATCCTGGACGAGCTGGTGGAGGGTGTCGTACGGGACGGGCCGCCGGCCGATCTGGTCGAGCGGGTGCTGGAGCCGTTCCCGATCACCGTCGTCAGCGAGGTGATGGGCGTACCGCCCGCCGACCGCGCGCAGGTGCACACCTGGACCCGGGAGATCATCTCCACCACCGGGGCCGAGGCGGCCGGCCGGGCCAAGACCGGCCTGTACGGCTGGATCACCTCCGTCGTCCGGGCCCGCGCGCACAGCACGGACGAGGACGTCTACTCGGTGCTCGGCCGGGCCGTGGCGGGCGGGGAGATCAGCGAGGAGGAGGCCGTCGGGCTGGCCGGCCCGCTGCAGATCGGCGGCGAGGCCGTCACCCACAACTGCGGGCAGATGCTGTACCTGCTGCTGACGCGGCCGGAGCTGATGAAGCGGATGCTCACGCGTCCCGAGGCGCGCGGTCCGGTGCTGGACGAGCTGCTGCGCTACATCCCGCACCGCAGCACGGTCGGGCTCGCCCGGATCGCACGGGAGGACGTGGAGATCGCCGGCCACCGGATCGCCGCGGGCGAGGCGGTCTACGTCTCCTACCTCGCCGCCAACCGCGACCCCGACGTCTTCCCGGACCCGGACCGCATCGACCCGGACCGCGATCCGAACCCGCATGTGGCGTTCGGCAACGGCCCGCACTTCTGCACCGGCGCGGTGCTGGCCAGGCTGCAGACCGAGCTGCTGGTGGACACGCTGCTGGACCGGCTGCCCGGGCTGCGGCTCGCCGGGCCGGCCGAGCAGGTGCGGTGGCGGCACAAGACGATGATCCGCGGCCCGCGCACGCTGCCCGTGACCTGGGCCGGCTGACCGGGTTCAGGCCCGCAGCCACTCCGTGACGATCACCTCCGCGCCGGTCCGCAGCCTGAGGGCGAACGGGCCGGCCGGTGCCGTGTCGCTGCTGAAGCGTCCGAGGGTGTCGACGGTGACCGGGCGGGCGGTCTGCGGGCCGCCGAGCACCTCGATGCGCGCCGACTGCGGCGGCAGCACCTGCCCGATCAGCCCGTCGTCGGTGACCTCGACGTCGACGGTGACCGCACCCGCCTGGAACGTCAGCATCCGCGGTGCGTCCGTGACGCCCCTGACCGGCAGCGCGTCCACCAGCGAGTCGAAGGTCAGCTCGGCGAGCTTCGCGTCCAGGTCGTGCAACGCATAGGCGTCCAGGGCCACTTGCCGCAGGACGTCCGGGACCGGGTCGAGGACGGCGGCCGCCTCGCGCAGCTGCTCCTCCAGCAGGGAGTCCGCAGTCTCCTCGTCCGCCGCACCCGGTTCCGGGAACCGATGGTCGTCGTTCACGCCGCACCCCGTGCGTCCATCCGGGCCCGCAGCCGGCGCAGACAGCGCTGGCGAAGGGGGCCGATGCTGCCGACCGCGATACCGAGCGCGGCCGAGATCTCCCCGTAGCTGGGCGGCGGGGAGGCCACCAGCACGCGCAGCAGCTGCCGGCAGCGCTCCCCCAGTCCGTCGAGCTCCTGCCACAGGCGGCGCACCCGCTCGGCCCGGTCCGCCGCGTCCTCCGAATCGATCAGCGACTCCTCGGGGGTCCGGTCGTCGCTGGCCCGGTCCAGCACCCGCGGGTCGTCCGTCAGGGTCAGCCGGGTCAGGGCCTTGAGCACCTTGAGGCACTCGTGGCGGGTGGTACTGGCCAGCCAGGAACCGGCCTTGTCGGGTTCGCGGATCCGGCCCAGGTGCTGGGCGAAGCGGAACCACACGGTCTGGTAGACCTCGTGCCCGTCGGCGTCGGAGAGCCGGTGTGCGCGCACCACCGACCACACGAGCGGACTCATCCCTTCCACCAGCGCTTTCCAGGCCGCGGCGTCCCCGTCGACGGCGGACTGGACCAACGCGCCGACCTCTGTTCGGTCCACGGCTCCACCCCTTGTGTACGGCACGTCATGGTACGCCGTGGGGCGGAGGGTTCCGGCCCTCATGCGGGCACAGCCGGGGCGACGACGGGGACGGGGCGCCAGGTGGGCGGCCGGAGCGCCGTGACGTGCGCCCCGCGCACCTCGGCGGTGTCCGTGGTGGCCGCGAGCAGGCGTGCGCGCGCGACGCGCGGGTCGCGCTCCTGGTGCGCCGTCATATGGGCGGCCACCAGTCCCGCTACGACGGGGGTGGCGAAGGAGGTGCCGCTCCACTGCGCGAGTCCGTCGAACATCACCTGGTCCGGCTTGGCCCCGGTGTTCTCCCGGCCCTCGCTCAGCACACCGGTGTGGCGCGGAAACTGACAGGTGCAGGGGTAGTCGAAGCCGAACCGGCAGGCGTCGTAGGTGGAGTGCTGGTAGACGTACGGCACGGGGGCGCCGAAACCGGTGAGGGCGCTGGTGAGGCGCTCGCCCGGGGCGTAGGCCCGTACCCAGGGGCCGTGGTTGCTGAAGCAGGCCGCGCCGTCGCCGTCCGCGCGCAGCGCGCCGACCGACAGCACACTGTCCGCGTACTCGGGCAGCGCGGCGTAGGCGGCGGGCCAGAACGGGGTGTCACTGGCGTTGTTGCCGGCGGCGGCCACCAGCAGCGTGCGCTGCTCGCGAAGTTCCCGCATGAACGCGTCCAGGCCGATCAGGCCGTCGCCGCCCTCGGTCGGGGTGCCGGCGGACAGGCTGATGATGTCGGGCCAGCCGCCCTCGTCGACCGCCTCGAAGAGCCGGGCGCCGAACTCGGACTCCAGGACCGCCCCGCAGTCGTTCAGGGTGCCCCGTACGGTCACGTCGGTGTTGGGCGCGAGGGCCGCGAGGATCCCGGCGATGAACGTGCCGTGGCCGACGTACTGGCGGAGCACTCCGTCGGCGTCGGTCTCCGCCGACTGGGCGTCGCCGGTGGTGTGGGCGAGCAGCGGGTAGGAGGCGTGGTCGTGGACCAGGCCGGTGTCGATCACGAGCACGCCGACGGCGCTGTCCGCGTCGTAACGTCCCTCGGCGGCGGCCGGGTTGGCGGGCCGGGTGCGGGTGACGGGCACCGGCTCGTCGCCGGGGCAGGCGTTGACCGCGATGTGCACCACGTGGTTGCGGCCCACCAGCCTGCGGCCCCGGCGGTCCTCGGCCTCCCGCAGGGCCCGCAGCGCGTGCGGGACGGTGTCGTCGCCGGCGTCCGGGGCGTCGATGCGGATGCGGGTGACGCCGGTGCGGCCCGTCTCCGGGCCGTCCCGGCGGACATGGTCGGGGACGAGACCGTCGGTCGCGGTGAAGTGGGCGCGCACCGTGTCCTCGACGACGCGGGCCTCCTCTCCGTCCCGGGCCAGGACGACTCCCTTCTCGTAGAGGAAATGGGCGTCCTGCTCCGGGCCCATGGCCAGGGCCGCGTGCGGCAAGGAGCGTTGGATGTGCTGGAACTGCTCGTGGAATCGCTGTGGCGCCATGATGTGTCCTCCCCCTGCAGACGGTGTTCGACAGTGAGAGCCGCGGGGCCACCGTCTGATACAGCAGGCCACTACGATGCGAGACGTGACAGCGGGAAGCGAGTCGGTTCTCGAACTGCTGCCCTTGGTGTTCGCCGACCCGGGCGAGGCCCGGGCGCGCGCGGAACAGGTACTGCGGGCCGGTCCGCCGCCGCTGCACGCCAGCGTCGCCCACCAGGTGCTGGGCATCTGGCAGCGGGACTTCGGCGACCTGCGGATCGCGCTGCGGCATCTGCGCCGGGCCCGGGACCTGGCCGCGCGCGCCGAGTCGGCCGACCGTGAGGCGGATGTGCTCGCGACGCTCGGGGTCGCACTGGTGCACGCGGGGCGCACGCGGCAGGGGCTCATGTCCTTCGAGCGCGGGGTCGCCCGGGGCGGCGGGCACACCCGGGCCCGGGTGCTGTACCGGCGGGCGTACGTGTGGTGGGTGCTGGGGCATCACCGGGAGGCGCTGGAGGACGTACGGAGGGCGCTGCCGGTGCTGCGGCAGGCCGGCGACGACATCTGGACCGCGCGGGCGCTGACCTTGCGGGCCACCGTGCATCTGGCGCTCGGCGCGGTGGACCGGGCGGTCGCGGACTTCACGGCGGCGGAGCGGCTGTGGGACACCACCGGCCAGGAGCACGACAAGGCCGACGCGGTGGAGAGCCGGGGCCTGGCCGCCTTCCGGTCCGGCGACATCCCGGCGGCCCTGCGGCTGCTGGACGAGGCCGAGGAGCGGTACGCGAAACTCGGCACCCCCACCTACATGCTGTCCATCCGGCGCTGCGAGGTGCTGATGGCGGCCGGACTCGCCCCGGAGGCACTGGCCGAGGCGGACGCGACGATCGCACTGCTGGACCGGATCGGCGGGCAGTCCACCCGCAAGGCCGAGCTGCTGCTGGCCGCCGCACGGGCCGCCCGCTCGGCCGGGGACCCGCACACCGCCGTGGCCCGCGCCGCCGTCGCCGTACGGCTGTTCGCGGCGCAGCGGCGGATGTGGTGGGAGACCCACGCCCGGCTGGTGCTGATCGAGGCGCGGGTGGCGGCCGGGCGCCGCTCGGGACGGCTGGTCGCGGACGCGGCGGCGGTCGCCGCGAAGCTGGCCTCCTTCGGCTCTCCCGCCGCGCCGGAGGCGTCCCTGCTCGCGGGCCGGATCGCGCTCGCGCTGGGCTGGACGGCCGACGCGGAACGGCATCTGGCGGTGGCCGCGCGCAGCCGGCACGGCGGGCCGCCGCCGGCCCGGGTGACCGGCTGGGCGGCGCAGGCGCTCCGGGCCCGCGCGGCCGGGTCCCGGCGGGGCGTGCTGGAGGCCTGCCGGCGCGGTCTGGACGTGCTGGACGACCACCGGATGACGCTCGGCGCCTCGGAGCTGCGCGCCCACGCCACCGCGCAGGGCGCCGAACTGGCCGCGCTGGCCCAGGAGGTGAGTCTCGCCCACGGCACACCGCGCCGGCTGCTGGAGTGGAGCGAGCGCTGGCGGGCGACCGTGCTGTCCGCGCCGCCCACCCGGCCGCCCGCCGACCCGGCGCTGCTCAGCGGCCTGACCGCCTACCGGGAGATCGCGGCCCGCGCGGAGGAGGCCCGGATGGAGGGCCGTCCGGTGCCCGCGCTGGAGCGCGAACAGCGGCGTCTGGAAAGGGAGATCCGCTCCCGCACCCACCACATGCGCGGCGCCGCCCCGCACGGGGGCGACCGCTTCGACGCGGCCCGGCTGCTGGACCGGCTCGGCGACGCCCATCTGGTGGAGCTCGCCGTGGTCGACGGCCGGGTGCACGTGCTGCTGTGCGGCCGGGGCCGGGTACGGCGGTTCGCCGGCGGTCCGCTGGCCGAGGCGGTGGCCGAGGCCGAGCACGTCCAGGCCGGACTGCGGCGGCTCGCCCACCCGGGCGCCGCGGCGCGACTGCCGCTGGTGGAGGCCGCCGGACTGCGTCTGCAGGAGCTGCTGCTGGCCGGCGCGGCGGCACACCTCGGCGCGGGACCGGTGGTGATCGTCCCGCCCGGGGCCCTGCACCGGGTGCCGTGGGCCCTGCTGCCCGCGCTGCGGGACCGCGTCCTCAGCGTCTCACCGTCGGCGGGCAGCTGGCTGCGCGCCCGCGAGACCGAGCCGCCGCCGGGCGGCCGGCATGTGCTGGTGCGCGGCCCCGGCCTCGCGACCGGCGGCGCGGAGGTGCCGGAACTGGCCGGCCGGTACGGCACGGCGACGGTCCTGGAGGACGACGCGGCCCAGGTCCCGCGCGTCCTGGAGCACCTGGACGGGGCGGCTCTCGCGCACATCGCGGCCCACGGCACGTTCCGCGCGGACAGCCCCCTCTTCTCGGCCCTGCGCATGGCCGACGGCCCGCTGATCGTGCACGACTTCGAGCGCCTCGCGCGCAGCCCCTACCGGATCATCCTCTCCAGCTGCGACACGGCCCGCCTGGCGTCCGTCGGCGCCGACGAACTCCTCGGCCTGGTCACCGCGTTGCTGCCGCTGGGCACGGCCGGGGTGGTGGCGAGCAGCGCCCCGGTCAACGACGCGGCCGTGGTCCCCCTGATGCTCGCTCTGCACAAGGGCCTCGACACGGGCCTCTCCCTGGCCGAGGCCCTCCGGGACGCCCGCTCCACCCTGCCCGAGGACCCGGTGCACCAGGCAACCGGCTGGGCTTTCGCGGCGTTCGGGGCGGCGTGAGAACGCCCTACGCGGACTCGCACAGCAACGGCAACGCTCCCCGGTCGCCGGTCCCCAGCCGGCTGTACGCGCTGTACAGATGATTGCCCACGGTCCGCACGGACAAGGTCAGCCTCTCGGCGATCTCCCGATTGCTCAGTCCCGCCGCCGCAAGCGTCACGATCTGCCGCTGCCGGGCCGTGAGTTCACCGAGAACCAGCCCCGCCAACGCCGGTGTGCGCGCGCCCTGGCACCGCCGCGCGAGGGCGACCGCCCGGGTACGGGAGACCCGCGCCGCACGCGGATCCCGGTGCACACGCACCGCCTGCGCACGCGCCTCCGCCGCGAACAACAGGAACCCGCGCTCCTCCAGCCCCTCGGCGGCACGATCCAGCGCCGCCCCGTCCCCCCGCGCCAGCGCCTGCGCGTGCCGGGCGAGGACACTCCCCGCCGGCAGCCGCCCGACGGCCCCTTCCGGCGCACCGCGGCGTACGGCGTCGTACCGGGCGTACACGTCGTCACCACGCCCCTCGGCCAACTCGCCGTCGGCCAACTCGCCGTTGGCCAGCCGGAGTTCCTCACCGCATCCCGCGTCCCCCGGCGCGCCCCGCAGCCCCTCCCGGGCCCAGGCGGCGGCGTCCCGTACCTCGCCCCGCAGCCGGGCGAACCGGGCGCGGACGGCGGCGTAACCGGCCGGCAGCACCGCGCCCTGGGCCACCAGCCACTCCCCCACCGGCGTCGGCAGCGGCCGGACGTCCAGTTGCCCGATCCGCCGCAGCAGTGCCTGCTGTTCGGCCTCCAGGGCCGGGCCGTACCCGGCAGGGGCACCGGCCGTCAGCCGACGGGCGCGCAGCCGGCCGGTCAGGGCGCGCAGGGCCGGTCCGTGCAGCGGATGGGCAAGGGTGACGGCGCCCTGGTCGTCGACCTGGATCAGGCCGTCCGCCTCCAGACGCTCCAGGACGTCCAGATCGAGATCGTCCGCGGCCAGCGGCAGCGGCTCGGCGAACGCCAGGCGTTCCAGCGTGTCCCGTTCGCCACGCGCGGAGCGCTCCAGCACCGGGGCGAGCCGTTCGCGTACGGCCGGGGTGACCGGCAGCGCCCCCCGCCAGGCCCGCTCCTGTGTGCCGGGCACCGGAAGCAGCCGCCCGGCCGAGCCGAGCGCGGCGACCAGGTCGCGCAGCAGCCGCAGGTCGCCGCGGCACATCCGGTGCAGACGGCGCACCGTCAGCGGTTCCGGACCGGCGGCGCCGAGCAGCCGGGCGACGTCCTCGCAGGGCAGCGGTTCGAGGGCCAGCCAGGGCAGCAGCTCCCCGTTCCACAGCCGGGACACCGCGGCGGGTGCGGACACCTCGTCCACCGCGGCGACGACGAGCCGGGTACGGCCGTGCACGGCGAGCTGGTGGACGAGGGCGGCGGAGGCCTCGTCGAGCAGATGGGCGTCGTCCACGACGAGGAGCCGTACGCCGGACAGGATCCGCAGCGCGCGCTGCGGCGAGACGGTGTCGGGCAGCAGGTGGGCGAAGGCCGCGAAGGGCAGACCGCGGGCCTCGGGGGTGCCGGTCACCCGGGTGTGCTCCGTGCCCCGGACCGCCTCCGCGATCAGCCGGGTCTTGCCGTGGCCGGCCGGTCCGGTCACCACGATGCCGGGCCGGCCGGCGGCCGACGAGGTGCGCACCAGCTCCAGTTCCTCCTCCCGGCCGGCGAACGGCCAGGGCAGCGGCAGCGTCTTCGCGTCCTGTTCGTAAGTCCTCACACTGTTCTGAGCGCGCCTACTCACATTTGATACAGGGTGACTTGAGCACCCCCCGACTCAGGCGCCCGGCCGGTGCGGGCGGCACGCTGGCCGCATGACCCGACGCCTCTGCTCGCTGCCGCGGCAGCCGGCCCCGTGCTTCGCACCGGGGCTGACCGCCGAGCGGCTGGGCGCGCTGCTCGCCGGGCGGCGGATGTGGGTCAACGGCACGGTGCTGCACTACGCCTTCTTCGACGACTCCGACGACTCGGCCGCCTCACTGATCCCGCTGCCCGGGACCGGTGAGCTGCGCCGGGTGCCGTGGGCCGGCGGCGCGGAGCAGCGGGACGTGGTCCGCGACTGCTTCCGCGAGTGGCAGGGGCTCGGCATCGGCGTGACGTTCGCCGAGGTCGGCGACCGGCGGGAGGCGGAGCTGCGGATCGGGTTCCAGACCGGCGGCGGTTCCTGGTCGGCCGTGGGCCGGGAGGCCCTGTCGGTCGGGCGGAGCGAGCGCACCATGAACCTGGGCTGGGACGTGACCGGTCCCGGGGAGCGGAGCACGGTCCTGCACCAGATCGGGCACGTGCTCGGCATGGTGCACGAGCACCAGAGCCCGTACGCCGGACTCCACTGGGACGACGAGGCCGTGTACGCCGAGCTGGCGGGTCCGCCGAACTTCTGGAGCCGGGAGACGACGTACACGAACGTACTGCGTGAACTGGACGCCGGCGAGGCGAGCTGCTCGGTGTGGGATCCGCAGTCGGTGATGACGTTCCCGTTCGGGCCGGGGCTGGTGCTGGAGCCGGAGCAGTACCGCGGGGGGCTGTCTCCGTCCGGTGGGCCGTCCCCGGCCGACAAGGAGTTCGTGCTGCGCTGGTACCCGCCCGCCGGCCCGGCGGGACCGGTCGTGCTGGTGCCGTTCCGGTCGGCGCCGCTCGGCCTCGGCCCGGCCGGGCAGGCCGACTTCGCCGTCGACCCGCCGGAGACCCGCGACTACACCGTGGGCGCCTTCGGTGACGCCGACACCGTGCTCGTGGTCTTCGAGGAGCGCGACGGGGTGCCGCGCTTCCTCGCGGGGCACGACGACGGCGGCAGCCCGGACAACGCCGCCGTCAGGGTCCGGCTCGTCAAGGGCCGGCGCTATGTCGTCCGCGTCCGCCTGTACTCGACGTGGGGATCGGGAGAGACAGCGGTCATGTGCTGGTGACGGCACACGGACGACGGCCACGGTCCGGCGCCGGGGGAGCGGCCGCGGACGTCACCCACGGGGGAGGTGACGTCCGCGGTCACGCCGGTGTTCACGACGGGAACGTCACGATGCCGCCCGCTCGGCGAAGCCGGTGTCCGGGTGGGCGAGGCCGAGGTGGTCGCGCAGGGTCGTGCCCTCGTACTCGGTGCGGAACACGCCCCGTTCCTGGAGCAGGGGTACGACCTTGTCGGCGAACGGGTCGAGTCCGCCGGGGGTGATGTGCGGGACGAGGATGAAGCCGTCGGAGGCGTCGGCCTGCACGAAGTCGTCGATGGTCTGCGCGACCGTGGCCGGGGAGCCGACGAAGGTCTGCCGGTTGCCGGTGTTGATGACCAGGTCGCGGATGGACCACTTGTTGGCCTCGGCGAGCTGCCGCCACTCGCGGGCGATGGCGACCGGATCCCGGTACATGCGCACCTGGGCGCGGCCCCGGGAGATGTGCTCCTGGCTCACCACCGGGTCGACGTCGGGCAGCGGGCCCTCCGGGTCGTACGCCGACAGGTCACGGTTCCAGACGAACTCCAGGTGTTTGATGGCGGTCGCACCGCTGACCTGCTGCCGGCGCACCTCGCGGGCGAGTTCGGCGGCCTCCTGGTCGGTGTCGCCGAGGACGAAGGTCGCGGCGGGCAGGATGAGCAGCTGGTCGGGGGTGCGGCCGTACGCGGCGAGGCGGGACTTGACGTCCGTGTAGAAGGCCTGTCCCTCCTTCAGGGTCGAGTACCGGCTGAAGATCGCGTCCGCACTGGAGGCGGCGAACTCGCGCCCCTCGTCGGAGTCGCCCGCCTGGAAGATCACCGGGCGGCCCTGCGGGGAGCGCGGGACGTTGAAACGGCCGCGGATGTCGAAGTGCTGCCCCTGGTGCACGAAGGCGCCGGCCCGGGCGTCCTTCAGGAAGGTGCCGGTGGTGGGGTCGGCGAGGATCTCGTCGCCGCGCCAGGAGTCGAAGAGTTCGTTCGCGGTGGCGAGGAACTCCTTGGCCCGGGAGTAGCGCTCCTCCTGCGGCAGGAAGCCGCCGCGGCGGAAGTTCTCGCCGGTGAAGGCGTCCCAGGAGGTGACCACGTTCCATGCGGAACGGCCGCCGGAGAGGTGGTCGAGGCTGGCGAACTGGCGGGCCACCTCGTACGGCTCGTTGAACGTGGAGTTGATGGTGCCGGTCAGGCCCAGCCGGTCGGTGACGGCGGCCAGTGCGGCGAGAACGGTGAAGGTGTCCGGGCGGCCCACGACATCCAGGTCGTATATGTTCCCGCCCTGTTCGCGCAGCCTGAGTCCCTCGGCGAGGAACAGGAAGTCGAACTTGGCGCGTTCGGCGGTCTGCGCGAAGTGCACGAAGGAGCTGAACTCGATGTGGCTGCCGGCGGCCGGGTCGCTCCACACGGTGGTGTTGTTGACTCCGGGGAAGTGGGCGGCCAGGTGGATCTGCTTCAGCGGCTTGCTCATGGGGTGCGGTCGTCCTCTCCGGCTGCTCAGGCGATGGCTGCTGCGTAGCGGTTGGCGGGGCGGGCGAGACCGAGCAGGCCGCGCAGGGTGTCTGCCCCGTAGGCGTCGCGGAAGCGGCCCCTGCGCTGCAGTTCGGAGACCAGGTCGCGGCTGACGCGGGGCAGGTCGTGACCGGCGACGGCGGGCCGCAGCCGGAACCCGGTCAGTCCGCCGGTCGCCAACTCCTCCAGCAGGTCGGCGAGTTCGGCTGCCGTACCGGTGAAGATCCGGGCGTCGCTGGTGTACGGCTCCCCCGCCAGCGCGTCCAGCCGCTCCCGTCGGGCCTCCGCCTCCGCCCGGCTGTCGTCGAGGAAGATCACGAGGTCACCGAAGATGTGCAGGGGTTCGGTGGCACGGCCCGCCGCCTGCTGCTCGGCGTGGATCTCGGTGACGATCGCGCGGGCCTGCTCCACGTCGTGCGCGGTGACGTAGCCGACGTCGGCCTGGCGGGCGATGAGCCGGTACGGGACGGTCTGGTGCGCGAGGGCGGTGACCAGCGGCTGGCCCTGGGGCGGGCGGGGTGTGATGGAGGGGCCCTTGACGCTGAAGTGGCGGCCCTCGAAGCCGATGTAGTGCAGCTTGTCCCGGTCGATGAAGCGGCCCGTCGCCGCGTCCCGGATCTCGGCGTCGTCCTCCCAGCTGTCCCAGAGCCGGCGCACCACTTCCACGTAGTCGGCGGCCTCGTCGAACAGGTCGGTGATCACATCCTGCGCTGCGGGGCTGTCGTAGGACTCGATCCGGCCGATGGTCCGGCGGCCGAAGTGGGCGGCCTCGTCGGACCGGCCGCTGATCTGCACACGCAGGCCCGCGCGGCCGGTGCTGACGTAGTCGAGGGTGGCGATCGCCTTGGAGATGTGGAACGGCTCGGTGTGGGTGGCCACCACGGTCGGCACCAGGCCCATGTGCCGGGTGAGCGGGGCGACACGGGAGGCGATGAGGACCGCGTCGAGCCGGCCGCGTACCTGGTCGGTGCGGTCGTCGGGGTGGAGGAGGTGCGAGGACTGCGGGCCGAGGCCGTCCTCGATGGTGACGAAGTCGAGCAGGCCGCGTTCGGCCTCGGCGACCAGGGCGGCCCAGTAGCCGGCGGTGAACAGTTCCCGGGGGCGGGCGACCGGCTCGCGCCAGGAGGCGGGATGCCAGCCGGTGCCGTCCAGGGCGACGGCAAGGTGCAGATGAGACAGTGAGGTCGAGGACACGGCGGTGCCTTCCTTGATGTCCGTGTGAACACCGGCTCGCGGGCGGGCGTCGGCGAGGCGAGGGCGAGCGCGGCAGGGGAAGACCCGGGCGGAGGCCGGGAAAGGAGTCAGCGGCGACAGAGCGCGGCGGACACGCGCTGCAGGTCTATGTGCGGCCGGGAGTGCAGACGGACGGAGCGGTACGGGTGCGGGACGGGCAGCGGCAGTACACGTGTCACGCCGTCACCTCCGTCCGTCCGTCCGGCGCGGGCGGCGGGCCTTGTCTGCGGCCGCCTCGCGGATCCCGTCACGACGTACAACGCCCCGCCGGCGCTGTTTGTTCCCGCCCCGCGGACCTGCACGAGGTGTGAGCCGCGGACACGGCTTCCTCCTTCAGGAGTTGTCCAGTGGCAGGCCGGGCGGGTTGATCTCGGACTTGGCCACGGCCTCGTTGGAGAGGTTGTAGGCCTTGAGCCACTTGGCGTACTGGCCTGTCTTGATCAGGTGGTTGACAGCCGCTGCGATCGGCTTGGCGAGGCCGCTGTCCTTCTTGGCGGTGGCGGCGATCAAGCCCTGGAGCGATGCGCCCGCGCCGGAGAAGGTGCCGGCGCTGCGGGTCGCCCTCGGGGTGCCCGCGGTCTTGGCGACGTTGTAGGCGATGCCCGGGTTGGGCCCGAAGAAGGCGTCGATCCTGCCGCTGTCCAGGGCCAGGTACGTGCCGTTGCGGTCCGGGTAGTACTTGACGGTGAGCTTCTTGCCCTCGCTCTGAAGCTTCTTCCTCCACTCCAGGAGGATCTTCTCCTGGTTGGTCCCGGAGCCGACGGAGACGGTCAGCCCGGCGAGCTTCTCGTAGTCGCCGTCGAAGTTCCACGTGCTGGACCTGCGCACCTCGAAGCCGAGGTTGTCCTGCCGGTAGGAGGCGAAGTCGTACTTCTTCTTGCGCTCCTCGGTGTCGGTGACGTTCGAGAAGGCGACGTCGACCTTGCCGCTGTCGATGCCGACGAAGAGGTTCTCCCAGGTGAAGTTTCTGATCTCGGGCTTCAGTCCGAGCACCGCGGCGACCAGCCGGCCGAAGTCGGGTTCGGCGCCGGTGAGGGTCTTCTGGTCGCTGCCGACGTACGCCAGCGGCGCGAAGCCGGCCGGCAGGGCGCCCACACCGATGGTGAGTTTGCCGCTCTTGCGCACGGAGGCGGGCAGCTGCGCGCTGATGGACTTGACCTCGGCGACCTTCAAAGTGGTCTGCTTCGCGGCACCGTTGGAGAGCCGGCCGACGGTCACGCTGCCGGCGGCGTCGGTGGTGGTCGCGGCGTCGCTGTCACCACCGCAGGCGGCGAGCCCGGTGGCGAGGGTGGCGACGGCGGTCGCCGCGGTGATGCCGCGTATCAGGCTGCGTCGGGAAAGGTGGCTGCGCATGGCTGTCCTTGTCGTTCGGGAACTACGGGGGGCTGCGGGGGCCGCAGAGGGGTCACGGGGCAGTCACAGGACACTGCGGAGGAAGTCGCGGGTCCGTTCGTGGCGCGGCTGGTCCAGGACCTCCTCCGGCGGCCCCTGCTCGACGATCCGGCCGCCGTCGATGAAGACGATCCGGTCGGCGACCTCGCGGGCGAAGGCGATCTCGTGGGTGACGATGACCAGGGTGGTGCCGCTGGTGGCCAGGTCCCTGATGACGGAGAGCACCTCGCCGACCAGTTCGGGGTCGAGCGCGGAGGTGGGCTCGTCGAAGAGGATGATGCCGGGGCGCAGTGCGAGGGCGCGGGCGATGGCGACCCGCTGCTGCTGTCCGCCGGACAGCCGGCGCGGGTAGGCGCCGGTACGGTCGCCGAGGCCGACCCGGGTGAGCAGCTCGCGGGCGAGTTCCCGGGCCTCGGGGCGCGTGAGGCGGCCGGTGGCGACGGGCGCGGCGGCGACGTTGTCGAGGGCGGTCAGATGCGGGAAGAGGTTGAAGTTCTGGAAGACGAAGCCGATGCGGCTGCGCTGGGCCAGGATGGCGCGCTCGCTCAGCTCCTTCAGCCGGCCGCCGTTGCCCCGCTTGACGCCGATCAGCTCGCCGTCGACGCTGACCTGGCCGACCTCGGGCTTCTCCAGGTGGTTGACGACCCGCAGCAGCGTGGACTTGCCGGAGCCGGACGGTCCGATGACGACGGTGACCTCGCCGGGGCGCACGGTCAGGTCGATGCCGTCCAGCACGCGATGGCTGCCGTACCACTTGTGGACGCCGTGGATCTCCAGGGCGGCCGGGGTCGTCGGACGTGTGCCGGTGGCGGTCATACGGCGGCCTCCCTGCGCAGCCGGGCCCGGAACTCGGCAAGGCCCGTACGCGCCTTCTGCAGCGGGGTCGGCGGCAGGGTGCGGGTGGCGCCCCGCGCGAAGTACCGCTCGACGTAGAACTGGACGACGGACACGACGCTGGTGAGGATCAGGTACCAGACGGTGGCCACCAGCAGCAGCGGCACGATGTCGCCGGGGTAGGTGCTGCCCATGGTCTGCACGGAGCCGAACAGGTCGAGCAGCGACACGTAGAACACCAGCGAGGTGCTCTTGATCAGGCCGATGAGCTGGTTGACGTAGTTCGGGGTGATGGACCTGAGGGCCTGCGGGAAGACAATCCGGGTGAACTGGTAGCCCTGGGGCAGGCCGAGCGCGGCCGCCGCCTCGTGCTGGCCCTGGTCCACCGAGAGGATGCCGCCGCGGACGACCTCGGCGGCGTACGCGGCCTCGTTGAGGCTGAGCCCGACCACGGCGACCGTCATGTCGGTGGCGAGCCTGGACTCGTCGAAGGTGACGAAGGCGGGGCCGAAGGGGATGCCCAGACTCAACGTCTTGTACAGGGCCGAGAAGTTGTAGAGGAAGATCAGGACGACGATCAGCGGCACCGAGCGGAACAGCCAGGTGTAGGTCCAGCTGACGGCGCGCAGCACCGGGCTGCCGGACTGCCGTCCCAGGGCCAGCAGGATGCCGCCGAAGAGCCCTGCCACCGCGCTGAGGGCGGCGACTTCGAGGGTGACGAGGAGCCCGTCGAGGACGAGGGGCCGCAGGAACCAGTAGCGGAAGCGGTCCCACTGGTAGAACGGGTTGGTGGCCAGTCCGTGCACGATCTGCGCGACGAGCACGACGACGACGGCGGTGGCGATCCACCGGCCGGGCCGGCGCAGCGGCTGAACGCGCTGTGCCGCGAGTGGTTCTGACGGGGCATCGACGGGCGGCGCGTCCACGAGGGAGACGGCGGCGCCTGGGGGTTCGCTCATGGTGGGCTCCGGCTCGAGTCGGACACCCCGGGCCGCGGGCGAGCGGGTGCGGGCCGCGTCGGCACTACGGCACGAGGCGGCGCACGGCAGTGCGCGGGAACCGGGGGCTGGGCGGGTGACGGCGCACCGAGGCGGCGGTGTGCCTCAGGAACGCGGCGCTGGACAGGGCCTGGGGCTGGTCGGGCCCGGCCTGGAACGGGGCGTCAGCCCCGGCGGCGGGCGCAGCCCGGCACGGTACACAGTGCGCTGTTGACACGGAGCAGATCGACGGCGCGGTCGGCGACGAGCAGCCCGGCGTACGACCGTACGCGGCCCTCGGGGCGGCTCACGGCCGTCCTGGGAGCTGCGTGCATGGCGTCACCTGTCACTGTTCCGGCCCCGCGGGGCCCTCGCGCTTACCGAAAACGTCATTCCGGTCCGGTCGTCACCTGGGGCACCCCACCGCGATGCGAGGGTTGCCGGTCAGCGAGCCAGGGCTTGGCGCTGACGCTCATGACCGTTCTGAGCCGCAAGTAAGGCAGTTGTCCGTCCGAATGTCAACGGCCGTCCGGCCAGTGGACGTCAGCCGACCGCGCTCACCTGCGGGAAGCGTCCTCGGCATCCGCGGCATGGCCCGCCCAGTCCAGGATCTGGACGGCGGCTCCGGCGGCCTCCAGGCCCTGGCAACGGCCGTGGTGGCGGCGGGAGATGCCGTCGAGGTCGAGATGGCGGCCGAAGGCCGGATGGGCGGCCAGGCGGCGGGCGTAGGCCCAGAGGACACGGTGGCCGGCGATGCGGTGCACGGCGGAGGCGTCCAGATGACAGCGGTGGACGGTGTCCAACTGCACCAGAGCGACCCACAGTTCGACGTCGGCGGCGGTGAGCCGGCCGTCGACGAGGTACTCCTCGCCGGACAGCCGGTTCTCCAGCCGGCCCAGGGTGTCGAGGAGCGTGTCGAGGGCGGCGGCCCGCTCGGCAGGGCCGGCCCCGGCCCGCCCGGCACGCTGCGCGGCCTCCTCGATCCCTTCGGCACACATCCGCTCGACGGCCTCGATCACCGACTCCAGGCCGCCCGGATACAGGCAGACCCGCCCCTCGTGCGGGAAACGGTCGAGGTCGCGCAGGATGTCGGGGGCGTGGCTGCTGACGATGCGGCCGGACCAGTCGTCGCTGAGCACGGGCCCGAGGGCCGGTCCGGTGTAGTGGTGGGCGCTCGCCTCGTACAGCGGGCGCAGTGCGGAGTGGCCGCCGCCGGGACAGTCCGGGACGGCGGGCAGGAAGGTGACCGGACAGCCGGTGCCCAGGCCGAGAAGGCTGTGTCCGACGGCGAGGCGCAGCCCGGCAGGGCAGGCGGTCGACAGATGGAGCCGGTAGCGGTGCGGCACGGCGTAGTGGCCGCTGCGTGCGTCCCGGCCGAGCCTCCCCCGGAAGACCGGGGCGGTGCGAGGGGCGGACGGGACGGGGGCGAGCGGAGTGATGGACATGCGTCTCCCTGGGTGGTGGACGTGCGGAGGTGCGCACCGGCGGGCGGCGCCGGCCGGTGGGCGCGAGGGGCCCCGGCTCAGCGCTGGTGGCTGATCGCGCTGCAGACGCGCAGCAGGTCGATGTGACGGCGGGAGGTGAGCAGGGCCGCGCGCAACGGCATTCGGCCCGTTCGGCCGGTGACCGCTTCGAGGCGCACCATGATTCCCTACCAGTTCACTAGGATTCCCTGACTGGAGTGTCGATCTGCCTCCGGGCGGCGTCAAGGGGGCGTCCACCCCTGGGACAGGGGCACGTCGGCAACTCCGGGCGGTCGAGCCGGCCCCGGGGACGCAGGGAACGTCCACGTCCAGGGACTCCCGTCAGACAGAACCATGTGACATAGTACTGGCGTGCCGAAACGACTGACCTGCGACGTCGTAGTCGTAGGAGCCGGAATGGTAGGTGCGGCCTGCGCCCTGTACGCCGCCCGCGCCGGCCTCGACGTACGAGTGGTGGACCGTGGCCCGGTGGCCGGCGGCACCACCGGCGCCGGGGAAGGCAACCTGCTCGTCTCCGACAAGGAACCGGGCCCCGAACTCGACCTCGCCCTGCTGTCGGCCCGGCTGTGGGCACGGCTGGGTGACGAACTGGGTGCGGCGGTCGAGTACGAACCCAAGGGCGGCCTGGTCGTCGCCTCCACCCCCGAGACCCTCACCGCGCTGCATGCCTTCGCCGACGGCCAGCGGACCGCCGGAGTCGTGGCCCACCGGGTGTCTGCGGAACAACTTTCCGATCTGGAGCCGCACTTGGCAACCGGCCTGGCGGGCGGCGTGCACTATCCGCAGGACGCCCAGGTCATGCCCGCGCTCGCCGCCGCCCACCTGCTCCGCGCCTGCGGCGCCCGCCTGCACACGGGCTGGACCGTGACCGGGGTGCTGCGCACGGCCGGCGGCGCGGTGGCCGGTGTCCGCACCGACCAGGGCGAGCTGCACGCACCGGCGGTGGTGAACGCGGCCGGCACCTGGGGCGGCGACCTCGCGGCGCTCGCCGGTGTACGCCTGCCGGTGCTGCCGCGGCGCGGCTTCGTCCTGGTCACCGAGCCGTTGCCGCGGATGGTCCGGCACAAGGTGTACGCCGCGGACTACGTGGCGGACGTGGCGAGCGACTCGGCCGCCCTGCGCACCTCCCCGGTGGTGGAGGGCACGGCAGCCGGACCGGTGCTGATCGGCGCCAGCCGGGAGCGGGTCGGGTTCGACCGCTCGCTGTCCCTTCCGGCCATGCGGGCGCTGGCGGCCGGGGCGATCGGGCTGTTCCCGTTCCTGGAGCGGGTACGCGCGCTGCGGACGTACGCGGGCTTCCGGCCGTATCTGCCGGACCACCTGCCGGCGATCGGCCCCGACCCCCGCGCGCCGGGCCTCTTCCACGCGTGCGGACACGAGGGTGCCGGGATCGGACTGGCCACCGGCACCGGGCAGTTGATCGCGCAGACGCTCACCGGGAAGACACCGGAAATGGATCTCACACCGTTCCGTCCGGAGCGGTTCGAGGGACGCGACACCGACGGAGGCGACACCCCGTGAACCCCCTGGAACTGGCCCGGGCCCGGCCGGGCGAGGCCTTCACCGTCACCTTCGACGGCCGCCCCCTCGCCGCCCTGCCCGGGCAGACGGTCGCGGCGGCGCTGTGGGCGGCGGGCGTGACGGCCTGGCGCAGCACCCGCGGTACCGGCCGGCCCCGTGGGGTCTTCTGCGGAATCGGGGTGTGCTTCGACTGCCTGGTGACCGTCAACGGCCGGGCGAACCAGCGGGCTTGCCTGGTGCCGGTGCACCCGGGCGACGTGATCCGCACACAGGAGGGGACGGGACGGGACCATGACTGAGCGAGCGCATCTCGCCGTCGTCGGGGCGGGTCCGGCGGGGCTCGCCGGGGCGCTGGCGGCGGCCGCCCGGGGCGTACGGGTCACGCTGGTCGACGCGGCCGAGCAGGCGGGCGGCCAGTTCTACCGGCAGCCCGCCCGGGCTCTCGGCGCCCGCCGCCCCGAGGCCCTGCACCACCAGTGGCGTACCTGGGAGCGGCTGCGGGACGGCGTCGACCGGCATGTCGCCACCGGACTCATCACCCACCTGACGGATCATCACGTCTGGTGCGTGACGCAGGAGTCGGACTTCTTCACGGTGCACGCCGTGCGCGGCCCCGCACAGGAAGAAGGGGTCACCGTCCGCGCCGACGCCGTGCTGCTCGCCACCGGTGGCTACGAGCGGGTCCTTCCCTTCCCCGGCTGGACGCTCCCCGGTGTCGTCACGGCGGGCGGCGCGCAGGCCATGCTCAAGGGCGGCCTCGTACTGCCCGGCCGCACGGTCGTGGTCGCCGGCACCGGACCGCTGCTGCTGCCGGTGACCACGGGGCTCGCCGCGGCGGGAGCGCGGGTGGCCGCGCTGGTCGAGTCCGCCGACCCGGCGGCCGTACTGCGCCGTGCTCCGGCCCTCGCCGCGGAGCCGGGCAAGCTCGCCGAAGGTGCCTGGTACGCGGGGCAGTTGCTGCGGCACCGGGTGCGCGTACTGCCCCGGCACACTGTGGTGGAGGCGCACGGCGGCGACCGGCTGGAGACGGTCACGGTCGCCGCACTGGAGCGGGACGGGCGGATCAGGCCCGGCAGCGCGCACCGCATCCCGTGCGACACCCTCGCCGTCGGACACGGCATGCTGCCGCACACCGACCTCGCCGAGACCCTCGGCTGCACCCTGACGGGCACGGCCGTACGGGTGGACGACGAGCAGCGCACCGACGTACCCGGGGTGTGGGCCGCCGGGGAGAGCACCGGTGTCGGAGGCGCGGCCCTCGCACTCGCCGAGGGCCACATCGCCGGCCGCTCGATCGCCGCCCGCCTGCACGGCACCGTCCCCGATGCGGGGTCCTGGGCGGCGGCGGCCCGGGCCAGGAACCGGCAGCGGGCGTTCTTCGCGGCACTCGACACGGTGTACGCACCGGCCGCGGGCTGGGCGGAGCGGGTCACGGACGACACGGTGGTGTGCCGGTGCGAGGAGGTCACCGCCGGCGAGGTCCGTACGGCCGCGGGCCCGCTCGGCGCGGGTGATCTGCGCACCGTGAAGCTGCTGACGCGGGCCGGGATGGGCTGGTGCCAGGGCCGCGTGTGCGCGCCCGCGGTGGCCGGCCTGACCGGATGCCCGCTCACTCCCGGGCGCCGGCCGTTCGCACGCCCGGTACCGCTCGGCGTCCTGGCCGGGCTGCCGGAGTCCTGATCCTGCGGCCCGCCCCGGCCAAGTGGCCGTCCGCGTCGCCGCGGCCCCTGTCCATGAACCACACCGCTCAGTACTATGTCACACGTCACCAGATTGGGGATCACGCAATGACCCGCTCACCGCACCGCCCCTGGCGCGGCGTCCTCGTCGCCACCGCCCTCCCCCTGCGCGAGGACCTCTCGGTGGACTACGACCGCTACGCCGAGCACTGCTCGTGGCTGGTCGCGAACGGCTGCGACGGCGTCGTGCCGAACGGCTCGCTGGGCGAGTACCAGGTACTCACCGACGACGAGCGCGCCCGCGTGGTGGAGACGGCCGTGGCGGCGATCGGCGGTGATCGGGTGATGCCGGGCGTCGCCGCCTACGGCTCGGCCGAGGCCCGGCGCTGGGCCGAGCGGGCGGCCGAGGCCGGCTGTGCGTCGGTGATGCTGCTGCCGCCCAACGCCTACCGCGCCGACGAACGTTCCGTCCTCGCCCACTACGCCGAGGTCGCCCGAACGGGCCTGCCGGTGGTGGCGTACAACAACCCGATCGACACCAAGGTCGACCTGGTGCCCGAACTCCTCGCCCGGCTGCACGGCGAGGGCCACATCCACGGCGTCAAGGAGTTCTCCGGCGATGTGCGCCGGGCCTACCGTATCGCCGAACTCGCCCCGGAACTGGACCTGTTGATCGGCGCGGACGACGTCCTGCTGGAGCTCGCGGTGGCGGGCGCCAAGGGCTGGGTGGCCGGATACCCGAACGCACTCCCGCGCACCTCGGTGGAGCTGTACCGTGCCGCGGTGGCCGGGGACCTCACCACCGCACTGCCCCTGTACCGGCAGCTGCACCCGCTGCTGCGCTGGGACTCGAAGGTCGAGTTCGTCCAGGCGATCAAGCTGTCGATGGACGTCGTCGGCCGGTACGGCGGCCCGGTGCGCCCGCCGCGCGTGCCGCTGCTGCCCGAGCAGGAGGCGGCGGTCCGGGCCGCCACCGAGAAGGCCGTAGCCGCAGGGCTCGTCTGAGACGTCCGACAAGGAGGCCGGAGCATGCGCAGCAAGCTCGTCCTGCACGCCGTCGACTCGCACACCGAGGGCATGCCGACCCGCGTGATCACCGGGGGCATCGGGACCGTACCGGGTGCGACGATGAACGAGCGGCGGCTGTACTTCCGTGAACACCGCGACCACGTCAAGCGATTGCTGATGAACGAGCCGCGCGGGCACTCGGCGATGAGCGGTGCGATCCTGCAGCCGCCGACCCGGCCCGACTGCGACTGGGGGGTCATCTACATCGAGGTGTCCGGCTATCTGCCGATGTGCGGGCACGGCACCATCGGGGTCGCCACCGTGCTGGTCGACACCGGCATGGTGGAGGTCGTGGAGCCGGTGACCACCATCCGGCTCGACACCCCGGCGGGACCGGTGGTCGCCGAGGTGGCGGTGGAGGACGGGGCCGCGCGGAGCGTGACCCTGAAGAACGTGCCGTCGTTCGCCGTCGCCCTGGACCGCAAGATCACCCTGCCCGACGGCCGCACGGTCACCTACGACCTCGCCTACGGCGGCAACTTCTACGCGATCCTGCCGCTCGACGCCTTCGGGCTGCCCTTCGACCGCGCCCGCAAGGACGACATCCTCGCGGCCGGTCTGACACTGATGGAGGCGATCAACGCGGAGGCCGAACCGGTGCACCCCGAGGACCCCTCCATCCGCGGCTGCCACCACGTCCATCTCTACGCACCGGGCGCCACCGCACGGCGCTCGCGCCACGCGATGGTCATTCACCCGGGCTGGTTCGACCGCTCCCCGTGCGGCACGGGGACCAGCGCGCGCATGGCGCAACTGCACGCGCGCGGCGAACTTCCGTTGCACACCGAGTTCGTGAACGAGTCGTTCATCGGCACCCGCTTCACCGGCCGGCTGCTGGGCACGACCCAGGTCGCGGGCCGCCCGGCGGTCCTGCCCAGTTTCACCGGCCGCGCATGGATCACCGGTACCGCGCAATACCTCCTTGATCCCACCGATCCCTTCCCGGAGGGTTTCGTCCTCTAGGCCGTCCTCTAGACTCAGCCCGGTGATGCGTGACATGGCACAGAACACGCGGGGCTCGGAGATGCCCGCGCTCCCCCGGCTGGGCGGCCGGCGCAGCAGTTACCGCGAGCGGGTCGCCGACGCGCTGCGCGCCGCGCTGATCGCGGGCGAGCTGCGGCCGGGCGAGGTCTACTCCGCGCCGTCGCTCGCCGCCCGCTTCGGCGTCTCGGCGACGCCGGTGCGGGAGGCGATGCTGGACCTGACCAAGGAGGGCCTGGTCGACACCGTGCCGAACAAGGGCTTCCGGGTCACCGCGGTCTCCGACCAGCAGCTGGACGAGTACACGCACATCCGCGCCCTCATCGAGATCCCGACCGTGGTCGAGCTGGCCCGCACCGCCGACCGCGTCTCACTGGAGGCGCTGCGTCCGGCGGCGCGCGAGATCGTCACCGCGGCGGTGGCGGGCGACCTCATCGCCTACGTGGAGGCCGACACCCGCTTCCACCTCGGCCTGCTGGCCCTGGCGGGCAACGCCCACCTGGTCGAGGTGGTGGCCGACCTGCGCGGCCGCTCCCGCCTCTACGGTCTGACGGCTCTGGTGGAGGCCGGCCGGCTGCTCGCCTCCGCCGAGGAGCACCTGGAACTCCTCGACGCGCTGCTGGAGCGGGACGCGAAGGCCGTACGCGCGATCATGACCCGGCACCTGGGACATGTGCGCAGTCTGTGGGCGGCCGGGGACTGACGGCGGCCGTCCGGCGGTACCGCACATCTCGCGGTGCGCAGGCCACCCGACCTCACTTTTTGCATGATCAGGCGGGTGCCGCAGGACAAGGAGCGGCGATTTTGTGCCGGACCGGGGCGTCCCCGACCATGGCAGGCGTCCCGGCGATCCTGGGACATCTGTTCGATGAGAGGTCCACCCCCCATGCACGTCACCGGAACCGTCCCGCCGCCGGCTCCGGCCCCCTCGGAGAGCCACATGGTTCCCACAGCGGGCAACCCTGGCGACAGCAGCAAGCACGCGCGTCGCTTCGGCCTGCCGGTCGCCACCGCCCTGGTCATGGGCAACATCATCGGCGGCGGCATCTTCCTGCTCCCCGCCTCCATCGCCCCGTACGGCACGGTCAGCCTGGTCGCCTTCGCCGTCCTGACCGTCGGCGCCATCGCGCTGGCCCTGGTCTTCGGCCGGCTCGCCGCGCGCGACCCCCGTACCGGTGGGCCCTACGTCTACGCACGCGAGGCCTTCGGTGACTTCGCCGGCTTCCTCGCCGCCTGGGCGTACTGGATCACCACCTGGGTGTCGAACGCGGCGCTCGCCGTCGCCGCCGTCGGCTACCTGGACGTGCTGGTCCCGGTGGGCGACCACAAGGGGACCGCGTGCCTGGCCGCCCTGGCCCTGCAGTGGCTGCCCGCCCTCGCCAACTTCGCCGGCACCCGGTACGTGGGAGCCGTCCAGCTCGTGTCGACGGTGCTGAAGTTCGTGCCGCTGCTGCTCGTCGCGATCGGCGGCCTGTTCTTCTTCGACCCGTCCCGGCTCGGGCCGTTCAACGCCGGCGGCCACAGCGCCGTCGGCGCCGTCTCCGCCTCCGCCGCCCTGCTGCTGTTCTCCTACCTCGGGGTGGAGTCCGCCGCCGTCAGCGCGGGCGAGGTCCGCGACGCCCGCCGCAACGTGGGGCGCGCCACCGTCATCGGCACCGCGGGCGCCGCGCTGGTCTATCTGCTGGGCACGCTCTCCGTCTTCGGCACGGTCGCGCACGACCGGCTGATGACCTCAACGGCCCCCTTCTCCGACGCCGTGAACACGATGTTCGGCGGCAGCTGGGGCGGTACGGCGGTGGCGCTGGCGGCGCTGGTGTCGATGACCGGGTGCCTGAACGGCTGGACGCTGCTGAGCGCCCAGACCCCGTACGCGGCGGCCAAGGACGGCCTGTTCCCGGCCGCCTTCGCCCGCCGCCGCCGGGGTGTGCCGACGGTCGGCGTCGCCGTCACGGTCGTCCTCTCCTCCCTCCTGACCGCGTACAACTACCTGTCGGGCTCGGCGAAGGTCTTCGACGTCCTGGTCCTCGTCACCACCTTCACCGCCACCGTGCCGTACCTGCTGGCGACGGCCGCGCAGCTCTTCCACCTGGTCTCCGGCAGGTCGGTGGACCGCGCGCGCCTGGTGCGGGACTCGGTGATCACCGCGGTCGCGGCCGCCTTCTCCCTCTGGCTGATGGCCGGCGCCGGCTACGCGGCGGTGTACCAGGGCGCGCTGTTCCTGTTCGCGGGCGTCATCGTCTACGCGGTGCTGGCGGCCCGGCAGCAGCGCCGGCCCGCGGAGTCGGCGGAAGCGGTGTCCCCCGTCCGGTAGACCGGCGGCATCCGGTGACGCGGCGGGACGATCCCCGGTGCCGGCCCTCCAGGGGCGCTGCGGCCTCGGCGCGGGCAAGGGCTTCGGTGTGCGCAGGCGGAGGAGGACCGCGACGGTGGCGAGCGCGGCGGCGACCCCTGCCACCAGCAGGCTGGTGTGCAGCCCGGTGACGAAGCCGGAGCGGGTGATGTCCCGGGCGGCCGATGTCCCGGCGCGGGCGTCGAGCAGGGAGCCGAGCACGGCGATGCCCAGGTCCGTACGCACCGGGCGGGTGGCGTCGACCGTGGCAGCGGCCACGCCCGACCGCTCCCGGGGGACGGCGGCCATGGCGGCCGCGGGGGCGGCCGAGGTAGTCGGCGAGGTACGCCTTCGCCCGGGTGAGGCGGTCGATCTGCTCGTCCATGGCGGTCATGCGGCCCGGTGCGGTGTTCCGCCAGCGACCGGTCTCGGTCCGGCCGGCCGGCACCGTCGCGATCTCGTCCAGGCTCATCAGCCCGCTCTCCCGCCAGATCCGGATGAGCGCGATCCGGCGGAGCTGCTCGGGGCCGTGGAGTCGCCGCCCCGACCGGCGTGCCGCCGGCTGGAGGATCCCGCGGTCCTCCCAGTGGCGCAGGGCGGGGGTGGCCAACCCCAGCCGCGCCGTGACCTGCGGACCCGGACCTCGGAGGTCCGGGTCCCCGCCGTGGCAGGTCAGGCGGTGGTGCTGTGCGCCAGAGCGCGGGCCTTGCCCGCCCACTCCCCCATGCATGTGATGGCCGAGGTCATCTGCTTCACCGCGGCGGAGATGTCCTTCACCGGCTTGCGGAGGTGGCGGCTCACCAGCACCATGCCGTCCGCGGACGTGCCGAAGAAGGCGAGCTGCGCCAGGCCTTCCTGAGCGGACTCGTCCAGGGCCATGAGCTGCTCCAGGAACTCCTGCGCCCCCTCGCCGCGCTCGTCGGGCGGAGTGACCTCGATGAGTCCCAGTGAGGCCCTCACCCCGCTGTCCAGGGTCGCCATCCGCTCCGCGAACGCCCCCGCCACAGCCTTCAGTTCCCCGGCCGGCGCGCTGATCGACTGCGCGTACCGGGCCACCGCCGCGAGCCGTGCGCCGGCGGGCGCGTTCGCCTGGGTGAGATCGAGCATCTCGGTGTTGGACTGTTCGGTCAGCGCTCCGATCGTCTCGATCGTCTTGCTGATCGCCTCCATGTCCGCGGTCATCTCACCCAGCCCGTCCTCGATCGCGGCGAAGTCGTCGAGCAATCCGGGCGAGTCCTCGTCCTCCGCGCTCTCGGCCTCCCTGGAGGACGGTCCGTCGACGGTGGTGAGTCCGCGCAGCACCCGCGCCGGGGTGAGCAGTTCGAAGCCGTCCCGGATCCCGGCTTCCAGCGCGCTCTCGATCTCCTTGCGCGCGCCGGCCAGGTGGCTGCGCGCCCGTTGGTAGCGGATCGTCCTGATCGACGCGATGTCGAAGGGCAGCTGCCCGGCCTCCCCGATGTGGATCGTCGGTTTTCCGGTGATGTGACGCAGTCCCAGCTCGTACATCACGTTGGGGTTGCCGCCGCTGACGTCCGCGATGACCAGATCGGACTCGATGACATGCCGGCAGATCTGCTCGTTGATGTCACCGGCGTGCGTGATGCCGTCGGCGCGTACGGCGGTGATCCCGTGCCTCTCGCAGGCGGGGGCGATCACCTGCTCGAAGATCCCGAGGTGGTGCTCGTACGCCTCACGCTCGGGGCTGCCGTGCGCGGCGTACGGGTCGCCGATGGGGCCGATGACGAAACACGTACGGGGCTGGTCGGGCTCCTGCCGAAGAGCCAGTGACGCGATCATTCGGAATCCTCCGTTCCACGGGGGTGGGGTTCGTCGAGCCGGTCGGCGTCCGTGGCGCCGGCTTCCAGGTCGACGGCGTACACCGGCCGCTCCTCGATGCCGAGGGAGCGCAACAGGTACGCGGTCGGGATGCGGTAGCGCCGGCCGAGGCGCAGCACGGGGCAGGGGAACGTGCCGAGGCGGATCAGCTTGTACGCGGTACCGGGGCAGACCCCGAAGGCGCGGGCAGCGGTGCGCAGGTCGACGCTCAAGGGCAGGTCGAAGGCCTCTGCGAAGCCCAGAGGCGGGCCGGACCGCGCGCTCACCGCCGGGCTCCCACGGGGCGCAGCACCAGCGTGCCGATGAGGTCGGCCTCCTCGTGACGGCGGGCCCGGAACACCAGCTCGGGCAGGCCCGTGCAGGGGGCCGGCGCTTCCAGACGCTCCCCTTCCCGCCGGGCGCGCGACTCGGCGAAGCGGAGCGTCGCGGCCAGTCCGTCGCGGCGGGGCGGGGGCGTCAGGTGCAGTTCCCACCCGTCGGCCGGCCGCGGTTGCCCTTCCGGCGGGGCTGTGACGTTGCGGGCGTCGGCGAAGGCGGCGATGTCCGCGACGGGAACCTCCCGCCTGATGCGGTTCGCGTAGGCCCACATCCGGTTCACCGCATCCTTGATCATCCGGCCGGGGTCCGGGCGGTCGGGATCCGCCGCGTCGAGGGCGGCGAGCAGGGCCAGTACGGCCTCCGCCTCCAGGTCGGCCCGCTCGACCCTGCATTGGCGCAGGATCCGGTGCAGGTTGCGGTACAGCCCGGGCAACGCCAGCCAGACGACGAGCAGTCGGCCCGTCCCGTCGCCTCCCCCGGGCTCCCGCCGGGCCTCGGTGACCGCCTGCCGCCAGACCGCCTGCCGCAGGGCGTCGTCGCGTCGCGGCCCGTACAGTGCCGTCCTGCCCCCGTGCGGTGACAGGCGCACCGCGCGGTCGCCGACACGCACGACGAGGGACGGCCGTACGTCGTCCTGCGCTGCCATGAGGCGCTCCTCGATCAGGGCGAAGACGCCCCGGGACTCAGTCGATGTCATCGCTCCTCCTGTCCGGCCTCGGCGGACCGGCCGCCGACAGCGCCGACAGCGCCGCCATCGCCCGCGCGCAGGCGCGTGCCAGGGCGGCCAGCGCGGATCGCACGGACGCGTGCCGCGTCGCCGAGACCGAGCGCGCCCGCTCGTTCCGGGACTGGGCCGCGGTGCCTGTCGAGGTCGCCGGGTAGATGTTGATCGTGCCGTGCACGTCGCCGCCGACGTTCACCCCGAAGTCCGCCCACTGGGTGCCGTCCCCGCGGAGGGCCGTCACCGGACATGGCCGGGGCCGGCGGGCGGGAGGTTCTCGGGCAGTCCGAGGGTGATGCCGCCGAAGACGTCTCGGCCGACGGCGACGCCCTGGTGGACGTACTGGGAGCGGGCGGCGCCGGTCGCTCTGCCCGGGGTGAGCGGCTCCGGTGCGGGCTGCGAGCCGCTCACCCCCTCCACGGCCGGCCGCACCTCCTCCGGCCCGTAATTCGGCACGCGGATCCAGCCGTACCCGCCGAAGTCCTTCACCCGCACGTGGGTCCGGACGTACTGGGCGGGGTCCAGGTCGGGGTGCCCGGACCGCACGACGTCCTGGTACAGCCGGTCCGACACGATGACGGCGAGATCCGCCGAGGTGAGGGCGACCAGTACGGCCTTCAGCTGGGGCGCGCTCGCATAGCGTGCCACGGCGACCGGTGCGGGTCCGGCGTGGCCGAGGGCGGCGTCCGCGACGACACCGGTGTCGACGGCCAGCCGCAGTCTGATGCGCGGGGCGGCCCGACGGGCGTTGAGGGCGCCGAGGCGGGCCGCCAGGTGGTGCACGAAGGGCCCCAGCACGGCGGCTTCCGGTGTGGCCTCGGGGAGAACGGCGAACTCCTGGTCGCCTTGCGGCTGGCGGGCCCAGGCGGCCCGGTCCAGTCCGGTCAGCGCCGCCGCCTCGTCCAGCAGCCGGACCAGGCGGGACTGGACTGCCGACTGGGTCCGGGTGTCGAGGCGGCTGTACTGCTCCATGTCCGCCGCCAGGCACAGCCGACGGTGCGGGACGACGTCCCGCGGCCGGGCCGAGGAGGGTTCGTTCACAACAACTCGCCGCCTTTCCAGGGTGGTTGGGTGCGGTGCACGCCAACTGTGCGAGAGAGGAACGGAGCCGTCGAACCAACCGCATTAATGCGGCTTTGTGGCCTTGGACCTAGGGGGTGTCGTCTGGATCGGGCCGGCCGTGACGAGCGGTGCCGGCCGGCCGACGCCGGGATGATCCGAACGACACCCCCTAGCCGACCGGCACACTCAGCCGGGCGACCCTCCGTAGTCGGGCCAGGTCCCGTACGTAGGTCTGCCGTTCGCCGGTGGTGATGAGTTGGTCCCTTCGCAGCTGGGCGAGCGCCTTGTGCACGGTGTGCGTGGTGGACCCGGTGAGGGCGGCGAACTCGGCCTGGGAGAGGTTCACGTCGATGCGCACCGCGTTCCGTTCCTGCCGCCCGTACGACACCGCCAGCTCGACGAGTACGCGGGCGAGCCGGACCAGGACCGGGTATCCGCCGAACTCCAGACGCCAGCGGTCGGACCGGCGCAACCGGCCGCAGAGCAACCGGTTGAGAGCCAGTGACACCTCGGGGTTGTCGAGCAGGAAAGGCAACAGCTCGTGCCTCGGGACGACGGTGGCGACCACGTCGCCACAAGCGGTGACCGTGGCCGATCTGGGACCGAGGTCCATGGCGGCCAACTCGCCCACGACGTCCCCGGCGATCCTGATGTCCATGAGCGACGCCCGGTCTGCGTCCAGCCGGGCGGTCACCTTCACCAGCCCTTCGTGGAGCACCACGAGATCCTGTGCGTGGGTGCCCTCACTGATCAGTACGTCCCCCACCGCATAGCGGCGCCGGATGCCGAGCTGTGCGAAGGCCGCGCGCGCCCCGTCCGACAGGGTTCCGGGAAACGGCGCGCGGTCATTCGTGTTCGAGCCGTGAATCATGTGCACAGCAGAGCACTTCCCCGACGCGGCGGTGCGCGTTTCCGTCCGGCCCGCCGGTGCGCCGAACGCACTCCGGGGCGCACGGCGGCGCACAGCCGGAGCACCGCCGGGCCCGTCTCAGCGCCGGTCGGCGTTGCCGATCGCGTCGGCCACACCGCAGGACCCCAGGAGCAGCAACTGGTCCAGCAGGTCGAGGATCTCGCGCCGGCGTGCGGCCGAGGCGGCCTGGACATGAGCACGGACCAGCAGCTCGCCGATGTGGTGGGCATCGGCCGCCGCACCGCTCGCCAGGTCGGCGGAGGCCGCACCGAACACCGCGAGGAATCTCCGCACACACATCAGCACCAGGTCGTCGACCCGGTCGGGCGCATGTTCCAGAGTGATCAGCAACTGGGGCAGGGCGGACCGGAAGGCGCGGGAGTCGGTCAGCGCGGTCACCGTCCGGTGGAAGGGCCGCAGACGCCGGCCCCGCAGCGCGACGGCGACCGCGGCAGCGGCTTCCCGCACGTCCTCCTCGGGGTCGTGGAAGAACCGGACGAGTGCGTGGTGGGCCAGGGCCGCATCGCCGGTGTTCACGAGGCGCTGGGCGCACACCTCGGCGGCCCCTTGTCTGTGTGCTCCGTCGTTCCCGTGCAGCACCTTCGCCAGCAGATCCGTCATCTCCCACTCCATCGCTGCCAGGGCGGCGACCTGTCCACCGACCCGACGAACCGCTGCCACCGGGGAGTGCAGCATTCGTTCCATCACCGGTCTGCCCGCCACCGGATCCCCGTGGCACAGAGCCACGGTCAGGCGGGTCACATGCGGTGAGGCCAGAAGCTGGTCGGGGGCCTCGATGAGCACCGTGAAGGCATCGCCGACCGCAGGGCGGTCGTGGCGTATCGCGGCATGCAGGACATGGGCCACGCACGCCCGGACGGAGAGGGAGGGGTCAGCAGCCAGTCGGCGCAGGTGAGGTACCACCAGGGCGGCCCGGGACCCGTCGTCATGGACGAGCAGATCACCAAGGCTCTCGGCTGCGCTGCCCCGCACGGTGTTGATTCCCGCGGTCAGCAGGTCGCGCTCCCCGTCTGCTTCGTCCTCACCGGAAACGCCGCCGGGGTCGTCGGAGCCGAGGGCATGGCTCAGGAGTGTCTCCACCAGATCGAGAGGCGCACAGGTGAGGTACTTCCGCACCGGCCACCCCAGCCAGCGGGCGTGCTCCTGCCTGCCCTGACGCGCGAAATGGCGGATCGCCGTGAAAACGGTGTCCGGATCGCTGTGCGATTCCGCGTCACCGAGGCCGAGGAGCACCGAGGCTCCATAGGCCGGGTGCGTCCCGGCGTCCATCCGCAGAGCGAGTCGTGCGAAGCGGCCGGGGTCCGCGGCCGTCATGCTCCGGAGCACGTGGGACAGTTCCCGGGCCCCGCCGGTGAAGGTCGCCCAGTCGGTGCGGTCCTGGCTGTGTTTCCTCATGGCGCTCAGCCATTGGTCGTCGCTCATGTGCCGGGCCGCCTGTGCCGGGATGGGCGATCCGATGAACCCGCTCGTCATTGCCTGCGGCTCCGCCGGCTCTCGCATGTCGTCGTGACGTCTGCGGAGTTCGCCGAGCCGACGCGCCGCCGCCTCGGAGAGCCGGCTCTCGGGGAGCGCCGTCAGCAGCGTGAACTCGTGCCAGGGCGAAAGCTCCTCGTCCGGGGGGAGACGCAGATGGAGGAGTGCTTTCTCCAGCCGCCCCAAGGTGCCGTCGGGCAGGGCGTCACCGATGGCACGGAGGACCTCGCGGGCGCCCCACACGACATTGGCGCCGTATCCCGACAGGAGACGGTGCCGTCCCTGCAGAAGGATCTCGGCGGACCAGGGGGCGAGGGCGGGCCCCGCCTCGGTCAGCGCTTGGTAGAGGAGCCACTGCGCCGCCTCGTACGGCACGCTCGCCAGCTCTTCCACGAGCCCGCGCACGCGAGCGGCGTCTCGGGCCGCCACGATCCGCAGTGCCCTGGCCGCGCCCTGGAACAGGGCGTCGCCCAGGTCGCTGGGGGCGTCGTCGGGGTAGCGGAACGCGAAGTGCTTGTCGAGGACCGGCCAGCCGGCCTGTGGTGGGAAGGCGGTTGCGGTCATGACGCTCAGCAGCACGGGCAGAAGCCGGAGGCAGAACTCCTCGGGAGCGCCGCTCGCGGCGGCCGCCACCACACGGAGTGCCGCATGATCCCGGGTCAGCAGCACGGCGACCCTGTCCTGGTCACCGAGTCGGAGGGCGTCCGGGCGGTCCGCCAACAGCACACCGAGCAACTCGACCGCCCATGCCGGCTCTTCGGCTGCCAGGTCGCGCACCGAGAGCCAGAGGCTGCGTTCGCAGCTGGTGAAGAGGCCGGCTCGTACGCTGTCGAGCAGGAGGTCGAAGAGCTGTCGGCTGTCCGCAAGGCGGGCGAAGAGAACGGTCCGGGTCAGCCAGGAACCGTACCGGGGATCGGTGGTGTGCGGTTCCAGAAGGCGGGCCACCCGGGCGGGGAAGGTGTCGGCGGCTGCGACCATCATGCGTACGCCCCAGTCGCGTTCCCTTTCATCGGCGCCGGCCAGCCAGGTCTCGATCGCTGCCTCGTCGTCCGCGCGACGGAACCATGCCGCGGTGCTGACCGCATGCACGAGACGGTCCTGGAAGGGAGGGCGGGTGTCCAGCACCCGCGCGACGGCGCCCCACTCAGCGGCGGTGGGGGCCTCCAGGCCGCGCAGCACGGCCAAGGTCAGGTCTTTCAGGTGGTAGCGGATGCCGGGGCTGGTCAGCAGCGCCTCGACCTCCTCGGTGAACCTCTCCGGGTCCAGATCCCGCAGGTGATCGAGAACCTGCCGCACCTGTCCACGGCGGAAGAGTTCCTGCTCCCCACCGGTGAGAAAAGCGACCAGGCTCTCGTCGCGCCGGAGCCAGTCGCGCGCGAAGGCGTAGTCGAAGAAACTCTCGTGGAAGAAGGCGAGTTGCCGGCCGTCGCGGACACAGACCTGTTCGGAGACGAGCACATCGCCCGTCGGGGCGAGGTGGTCCGCGTCGAGCACACTGGGCGGTACGAACAGCCGTTGCCGAGCGCTCATGGCTGCCACTACGGCCGACACCGCCTCGTGGAAGCGCGCGTCGGGCCGGCGGCGCACGCACTCCTTCCGCTTGGTGTCCCAGAAGGCGTCGAAGAGCTGCCTGGTGGTGCAGAAGGAGAGGGCTTCCTCCTGACCGGCGACCTGTGCCAGGAGGACCAGATGCAGCGGTGACCGCAGCAACGCGCGCTGCGGCGGGTCCACCCGGGAGGCATCCATGCCCATGTGCGTGACCGCGGCGTCGACCTGGGCGTCGGAGAGCGACCCGACCGTGATGTGTGCGCAGCGCTCGGATGTGGTGAGCCGGCGGATGCGGGGATCGGCTCCGGCGTCGAATGCGCGGCACACGAGGACGACACGCATGGCAGGGTGTGCCATCGCCTCGCCCACCAGGTCGGCCACCGCGTCGAAGGTGTCCGGGATGCGTCCCGACGCGAGGCTGACTGCGTCGAGCTGGTCCACGATCAGCACACACGGCCGTCCGTCCGCCGCGGCACCGAGGGCGCCGACCGGGGACATGGTCAGGCCGATACGCCGGCCCAGCTCATGGGTCGAGGCGAAGGAGTCCAACCGGTCGAGACGGAAGGCGAGCACCGGAGTGGTTCGCTCGTCGAGCGCGGTGAAGGCCTGGTGCAGCACGGCGCTCTTCCCACCGCCCGCAGCACCCGTCAGGAGGATGAGCTGCTCGGTGCCACTCGTGACCTGCTCCACCAGCCGGTCAGCCTCTGCTCGGGGGATCGTGGGCCGGAGCAGACCACGTTCGACGCTTGCCGCCCACCGACTCGTGGCCTTGCGCACCGCGTCGGTCACCACCTCACCGTCCACCCGGCTGACCCGCCGCAGCCCGTACTGCCCCAGTCGGGCAGTAAGAGCCGAGGCGTCGAGAGTGGTTCCCGGACTGTTCAGCAGGAGGTCGCCGAGTCCGGCGGCGGCAAGCCGGCCGGGGGCTCCGGCAAGGACCTGTTCGGCCAGGACCGCGTTGGTGTTCACGACGTCCCGTTCGCTGTGCCACTCCACATGGAGCCCGCGCAGCATGCGCCAGGCCACCGCGGCCGAGCCGTAGATGTCGGCCGCGGCGAGGGCGTCGAAGGGGCCTTGGAGTTCATCCGTCAGCCACTCCGCTTCGAAGGAGGCGAAGTCGTCGGAGCGACGGGCGCGGTCGGCGAGCTCATGGAGCGCACGGGCGGGGACCAGGGAGACGAAGTGGAACGCGCGGCCTGCGTCGACGTGGAAACGCAGCTTCTTCCAGACCTCCTTGTCCCGGAGGGAGGCGACGTTCCAGCTGTTCGCGTTGCGGTTCTGCCGCTTGACCTGGTGCACCTCCGTTCCGCTGTCGTGACGGTAGACGAACTCGACGCCGTCGCCCAGGGGGCCGCCCGGCTCCACGGTGATCGACGTCCCCATGCCCAGGAGCACGTAAAGGGCGTGTCTGATCGTCCAGGCTCCCTCGTAACGGTTGCCGAACTTGTCCGCCTCGCCCCCCGGCCGCGGTGCCACCGTGCCCCCCCTGCCGTCTTCCCGGCGGCCTCGTCGTCCGCACACGTGTCATTTTTTCTGAACACAACGGACGAATCCAGGGTATTGCTCACCATTGCCGGGACCGACGCCGCCTCACCTGCTCGCCAGGCCGCCACGACCCGCCGGATCTGTCTTGCCGCCCGCAGTCGCTCGCCCCCCGACCGGCGCTCAGCGGTGGGCGGGCCGAAGCCGCTCGATGCGGTCGAGGTCACCGGCGAGCAGGTCCTCGTGGCTGATCGCGAAGTCCCCGTTGGGCAGGCTCCGCCCCCGGCTGTAGTGCCGGCCCACGACCGTGCCGGGAAGAAACGCCCGCAGGCTGTGGCGCATGGTCCGCGGATGGTCGAGGGGCACACCCCAGCCGGACGGCCCTCGGTCGGTCGACAGCAGGACCCAGTGGTCCACGGGGACTTCGGCGTCCAGGTCCGGGGGTCCTCCCGTGTGACTGTCCAGCGCGGGCAGGACCAGCCGGTCCGGGTCCAGGGGCGGGTACCAGAGCAGCAGCGGCCTGGCACGCTGCGCGTCGGCGTTGTCGAAGCAGCAGACGGCGACGGTGTGGTCGGGAAAGGAGTCGGCGTAGAAGCGCAGCAGGTCGGGGTGGAGAGCGGGGCGTCGATGGGGCGGCACCCGCTGCAGCGCGGCAGGGACGAGAGTGGGGTCGGAGGCGAGGAGCACGGTGTAGACGTCGTGCTCGAAGACCTGGACGGGCTGCGGATCCGCCCCCATCCAGGCGATGCCGTCGTCCTCGGCGTCGGCGGTCTCGACCGCGGCGACCATGCGCTGCAGGACGTCACCGCTGCGCCCGACGGAGATGAACTGCTCGGCGGTGAGCTGCCGCGTCGGCAGATGCAGCAGCATGGCGTTCGGACCGTCGGCCAGGTTGACGGCCGTGTTCTGGTACCCCATGACATGGATGAGGCCGTGCACGGGGTGGTGCTGCCGCCCGCAGTACAGGATCGTGCCGGAGAAGGCGGCCTCACCCGTCGAGATGCACATGGCTGCGCCTCACTTGAAGGGAACGGTCAGCCACGGGCTGCCGGGGTCGGACATCAGGAGCCGGTGGAGGTCGACCATGTCGGTGTACCACTCCCCGAACTCCTCGTCGTCGAAGTGCAGACAGCGTCCGAGGATGTACCCGGCGGCGAAGTCCTGCCAGGACTTGTACGACCGCGCGGAGGCCCGGCCCGCCTCGATGACGGCGGACTCGGCCTCCTGCAGTGAGCAGTACCGGGAGCCCAGCCCCCAGCGGGCCATGCCCGAGGCCCGCCCGAAGTTCCAGGCGTCCACGGAACTGACGAACCGGTTCTCGTCGAGGATCCCGTCGGCCCTGAAGCGCGCCTCGTACCGGGTGATGCGCCCGACGAGATGCTGTATCCCCTTGATCCGCGCCTCGGTCTCGGCCGCGGGGGCGGCGGGCGTGGTGGTGACCCCGTCCGGGGTGATGACGGTCTCGCCGCCCGCACGGGCCCGCAGCACCCGGGCAATCGTGTCACGCCAGTAGGCGGTGTCGACATGGCCGCCGAAGTCGCGGGCGATCGCGCGGCGCAGCCCGAGGGCGAACTCCCAGACAGGGTTGGCGCCGTCGGGGTCGAGCAGGGCACCCTGCTGTTCCTGCCATTCCTCCCGGCTGCTGACACCCCACCACTCCCGAAGTGTCTTGCGTTCGCCGGGGTAGCCGTTGCCGTGATACGCCATCGCGTTCCAGGGGAACCCGTACCGCACGACCAGCAGCGCACCGCAGGCCAGCCCCTGAGCGACACGTCCTTCCAGGGGCCCGCCGAACCTGAGCGTGCGTACCCTCGCGCGGTTCAGCGGACCCTTGGCCTGGTGCTGCGCCCACGCGGCCGAGTGCGGCGGTGCGGAGGGCAGGAACGCCTCGCACGGGCTGCCCGGATTGACCACGATCACGGGCGGATCGCTGGGCTCCCACACCCGGGCGAACCATCCGAGGCTCTGCCAGTCGAGCACCCGGTGCGGGTCCGGCACGGGCAGCATGCCCTCTGTGTACACGGCCCAGATCCGGCCGCCGGCGACCCGGGGATCGTGTCCGAAGACGGGAATGGTCCTGCTCGGTTCGGCATCCGCCCCGTCGCGCCGTATCTCGAAGTACAGACGGCTGTCGGCGAGCGTGTCGAAGTAGGCCGGCCAGTCCTCGCGCGACTTGGCCTCGAAGAGGGCCTGCTCGATGGAGGTGGGCGCAGTCCAGACGGGAAGGGGCGGGGCGGGCGGAGCCGACGGGGGTGGTGTGGAGGCCGGCGAAGCGGGCGGAGTCGGCGGATGCGGCGTCGCAGGCCCGAACCCTGCGGGTGGCGGACCGAACGACATGCTTGCCCTTTTCAACTTTTGGCCGACTGAGGCAACTTGACTGGTGTGGTCATGTTATGGGACGCGGGGTCCACGGCTTCAGCGGGGTCGGCGCTCACATCACATGATCCGTGCCGCGTGACGGCATTGTCCGGAGTCCGTGACACAGGGCTTCCTGGTAGTGCGCCGCGAGCTGAGGCGTTGCTACTGTCCCGACCGGTGTGCGGCCGACACGGCCGCCCTTGGAACAGGGGGGACGTCCCGACATGAACACTCATCGCCTCAGACCCGCCGCCATCGCGCTCGCCGCCGCAGCGCTGGCCGCGGCGCTCACCGGTTGCCAGGGGGACGATTCCGCCGCTGGAGCCGAGGGCTCGCCGAGCGCCGTCGCCACGGCGAGCCAGGCGCCCGGCACGTCCGGCACGTCCGGCACGTCCGGCGGCAAGGGTGGGGCCACGGGGGGCACCGGAGGGTCGGGAGGCGCGGGTTCCACGGCGACCGCGTCGCCGGGTGCGGCGGGTGCGACAGGTGCCGGAACGCCTGCGGCGAAGCCTGCCGCCAAGGCCCCCGGCTCGGTCAAGACCACCACGCCGGCCACCGGCTGCGCCGACAAGGCGCCGGACCCGGACCATGTCGACCCCGACGAGATCGCCGTCTACCGCGTCGAGGAACTCCCCGCCGGCACCGGGAAGGTGAACCTCGTCATTCAGCACGGGGCGTGGGGATGCCCCGGCACGGACTCCGACGGGACGCCGTTCGTCGTCACCGGCGAGGACAGCCGCTGGGCCCTCGACCAGGCCGCGTACGTCACCGCCACCAACCCCATCGTCGCCGGCAGCAAGAACCAGCGCATCGGCGTGCAGGAGCTGATCGACTGGATCAAGGCGCACCCCGACTCCGGCCTGGTGTTCAAGTACGCGACCGGCGACGACGGCGCCATCCACAGCCTGGAGCAGGTCTACACGCCGTAACCACTGGACTGGTCGGCCCCAAAAACGGTCAGGGCCGGTTTCGGAATCCTCCGAAACCGGCCCTGATCTGCGACTCTCACAAGTCGGGACGACAGGATTTGAACCTGCGACCCCTTGACCCCCAGTCAAGTGCGCTACCAAGCTGCGCCACGTCCCGTTGCGTTCCCACGCGGGGTGTCCCGTGTGATCACGCAGGTCAACCCTACCGCACCTGTGCGGGTGCCCGTGCCGTCCCCGGCGTGGCGGGGGTCGTCGTACGGCCGGGGCGGCGGGCCGGGACGAGGAGGGCGGCGCCCACCGCGGCCAGGCAGAGGAGGGCGAGCAGGGCCCAGCCGTGGGTGTAGCCGGAGCCGTAGGGCAAACCGGAGGGCTGCAGGTGGCCGGTGACCAGGACGCTGGTGCCGGGCGTCATGACCCGCCTACTTGATCAGCGCGTTCGCCACCACCACGATCACCCCGAGCAGCGCGTCCCCGGCTCCCATGAGCACGGCCATCGGCCACCGCCGCGCCGACCAGCGGGCGGTGAGCAGGCCGAGCGCGAAGAGGATCACGATGTTGAGGACGAACGCCGCGTACTCGACGCCCTTCGCGGGGAACCACCCCAGCCGCGCGCCCCCGAGCAGGAGGACCGTGGGCAGTACGGCCGTGACCAGCGGCCACTCGTCCCGCACCGCACGCAGCGCCTCCCAGCGGCGGTGCGGGGCGCGCTCGGCGATGTAGTGGGCGTACCCGTGGGCGAGGGCGGAGGCGAGCGCGGTCACCAGCACCCAGGCGGCGTCGTAGCCACGGACCTTGGCGGACGTGTGCCCGTACTGGGTGAGCGCCGCCACCATCGAGCTGGCGAGGACGGCGCCGTACACCCCGCCGAACAGGACGGCCTCGCGGGTGTCGTGCTGCCGGGGCGGTGCCTCGTCGGACGCCGTGGGGTCAGCCATGTTCCCCACGATCACCCGTGCCGCGCCCGCCCGCCAGTCCGCGCGGACCGACGAAGTGTCCCCCCACCAGCCCCGATGCCCCACACACTGTCGGCCGCCGGGGGTGCGTGACCCTGGTTAGGGTCGCCGTATGACGCACAGCTTCGCGCTCCACATCCCCGACGCCGCCCTCGAACCCGAGCCCCTCGACCCGGAGCAGATCGTCTCCGGGAACCCGGAGGTCACCGGGAAGGTGGTCTGGGAGTCTCCGGACGGCCGGCAGATCCGCGGCATCTGGCAGATCACGCCGGGCGTGGTCACCGACACGGAGGCGGACGAACTGTTCGTGGTGATCAGCGGTTCGGCGACGATCGAGGTCGCGGACGGGCCGACCCTGAAGGTGGGGCCGGGCGACATGGCGGTGCTGCGCGCGGGCGACCGTACGACGTGGACCGTGCACGAGACACTGCGCAAGGCGTACGCCATCAACCTCTGAGTGCGTCGCGGGGCGGCGCCGTCGTCCCGCGGATCTCCAGCGTCGGTACGGCGAGATGGACGCGTCCCTCGCCGTCCGGCCGCTCGAACCGGTCGAGCAGGCAGCGGGCGGCGCGCCGCCCGATCTCGTACGGCGCGGTGTCGACCGTGGTCAGCCAGACGTGCCGCAGCCGGGAGATGCTGGTGTTGTCGTAACCGGCCACGGAGAGGTCGCCCGGCACGCTGAGGCCCAGCTCCCCGGCCGCCGACAGGGCACCCACCGACGCCATGTCGTTGACGGCGAAGAGCGCCGTCGGCCGCTCCCTGCGGCTGAGCAGCCGTACGGTCCCCCGGTAGCCGCCCTCCTCGGTCAGATCACCCGGCTCGACGACCGGTTCGGCGCCGTGCGCCCGCATCGCCGCCTCGAAGCCCTGCCTGCGCAGTGCGCCGACCGCGCCGTGGCCCGCGAGATGGGCGATCCGGCGGTGGCCGAGGGCGAGCAGGTGCTCGGTGGCGAGCCGGGCCCCGTGGACGTCGTCGCCGGCGACGACGTCCACGCCCTCCGGCCGCGGCTCACGGGCACCCGCCACGACCACCGGCATCCGCCGCGCGAGCGCGCCGAGACCGCCCGCGTCGGGGACCGTGCCGACGATCACCAGCCCGTCGACGCCGAGGTCCAGGAACGGTTCGGCCAGGTCGTGCCCCATCCGCCGGTTCAGCCGGGCGTCGGCGAGCAGCATGTGCAGACCGGCGGCGTGCAGAGGTGCGTTGAGACCGTCGAGGAGGTCGACGAACCAGGGATTGCGCAGGTCGTCCAGGAGGACGCCGACCGTGCGGGTGCGCTGTTCGCTCAGGCTGCGGGCGGCCGCGTTGGGCCGGTAGCCCAAATCACGCACGGCACGCAGCACGGACTCCCGCTTCTCGGGGCTGACCGGTCCCGAGCCGCGCAGCACCAGCGAGACCAGCGACTTGGACACTCCTGCCCGTTCGGCCACGTCACGGATCGTCGGCGGTCTCATGACATGGACCGTTCCATGCGGCGTGGCGCTCTGTCAAAGGGTTGACACCCTGGCCATGTCCGCACAAAGGTGGCTCGGACAGAACATGGACCGGTCCAAACATGTGTCGTGAAGGGGCTGTCATGGTGGACGAGCTGGGTGTCGCCGTCATCGGGTTCGGCTGGATGGGCCGGGTGCACACCCAGGCGTACGCCCGTCTCCCGCACCACTATCCGCAGCTGCCGCTGCGGCCCCGGCTGGTCACGGTCGCCGAGGAGGTGCCGGGGCGGGCCGAGGAGGCCGCCGAGCGGTTCGGTTTCGCCACCGCGACCCGCGACTGGCGCGACGTGGCCGCCGACCCGCGGGTGCGGGCCGTCAGCATCACCGCCCCGAACTTCCTGCACCGGGAGATCGGTGTGGCGATGGCCGAGGCGGGCAAGCACATCTGGATCGAGAAGCCGGTCGGGCTGACCGCCGAGGACGCCCGAGCGGTCGCCGACGCCGTCGCCAAGGCCGGGGTGCAGGGCGCCGTCGGGTTCAACTACCGCAACGCGCCCGCCGTCGAGGCCGCCCGCGACCTGATCGCCTCCGGTGGCCTCGGCACCGTCACGCATGTGCGCATCCGGCTGTTCAGCGACTATGCGGCCCATCCGGACGGCGCTCTGACCTGGCGGTACGAGCGGGCGCGCGGCGGCAGCGGGGTGCTCGGCGACCTGGCCTCACACGGCGCCGACCTGGCCCGCTTCCTGCTCGGCGACATCACCTCGCTCGCCGCCGACACCGCCGTCTTCGTCCCGGAGCGCGCCCGGCCGGCCGGTGCCACCGCCGGCCACGCCCTCGCGTCCGGCGGCGAACCCGGGCCGGTCGAGAACGAGGACTATGTCAACTGCCTGCTGCGCTTCGCCTCCGGCGCGCGCGGGGTCCTGGAGGCGTGCCGGGTCTCGGTAGGCGAGCAGAACAACTACGGCTTCGAGGTGCACGGCACGAAGGGGGCGGTGTTCTGGGACTTCCGGCGGATGAACGAGCTGGCGGTGAGCCGGGGTTCGACGTACCAGGACCAGCCGGTGAGCACGGTGTACGTCGGGCCGGGAGCGGGTGAGTTCGCGGCGTTCCAGCCCGGGGCGGGCAATGCGATGGGGTACGACGATCTGAAGGTGATCGAGGCGTACCGGTTCGTACGGTCCGTGGCCGAGGGGGTGCCGTACGGGGCCACGCCGGCGGATGCGGTGCGGAGTGCGGCCGTGCTGGAGGCGATGCTGCGGTCGGCCCAGGAGGGGGCCTGGGTGTCCGTCGGGGCCGGCTGAGTGCGCGGGCGCATCCGCCGCGCTGTGCCGTCATGCGTCTGCAGGTCCGTCGTGGCTTGTCGCGCCCACGCGGCGGCAGCCGCAGATCAACAGAGCCCCGGGTCCCTTGGGGGCGCGCCACACGTGAGCAACTCCTCGACACCCGCAACCAACGCCTCCACCACCGGGCCGGGCGGAATGTCGGCTCCCCCGCTCGTGCGGGCCAGGAGGGGCAGCTCCACCTGCACTCCGCCCAGGCGGGTCAGGTTGACCGGGTTTCCGGGATGCATGCCGCGCAGGCCGGGCGGGATCGCCGTCGGGTCCGTGACGGCCCGGAAGTCCGGGGCTGTGGCGGTGAGCGCCTCGGCGAGGACGTGGGCCGCGGTGCGGTTGCGGCCCCCGAGGAAGATCGTGTGCGGCGTCTCGGGGCGCAGGTGGCCGTGCAGGGAGACCGTGAGGGAGACCCTGGCCAGGAACTCCCGCAGCAGTGCGCAGTGCTCGGGCCCCAGGCGCGGGGACGGGATGTGCACGGGAGGCCGTACCCGGGGCTGGGTGAAGACGAGGCTGGTGGCGGCGCAGCGACGGGCCACCAGCTCGGCGAGCTGGGCCGTGCCCCCTTCGTTGCTGCCGTGCAGGGCGAGCAGCCCGATGCCGCCGCGGCCCGGTACGAGGGTCGCGACCATCGGGACGCCCTCGATCTCCACCTCTTCCGTGCGTGTCATCGCTTCCCCTCAGCGGTCCGTCGGCGCGGGCATGTTGTACGGCGTGACGACCTGGATCGCCGACGGGAGCAGTGGGCCGGCGGGCGGCAGGGCGCCGTGGTGGCGCATGACCGCGTGACAGGCCTCGCGCAGGTCGTGCCGCAGGTCGTGGTGGAGTACGGCGGACAGCCGGTGCTCGCGCAGCAGCCGGGTGTTGTCCCGGTCGAGGTCGTGGGCGATGAACACCGCGCACTCCCGGCCGAGGTCGGCGAAGGCGCGCAGGGTCGCGTTGTTGCCGCCGCCGATGGAGTACACGGCCCGGATCTCCGGATCGCGTTCCAGGGCGGCGCGGACCAGGTCGTACTGGGTGGCGTCCAGGCCCTGGCCCTCGGTGATCTCCACCAGGGTGCGCTGCGGGTGCCGGGCCCGCATGACGCTTCTGAAGCCCATCTCGCGCTCCTCCTCGTTGCGGAAGAAGCCGCTGCTGAGGCTGGTGAGGACATTGCCGGGCCGGTCTTTGAGCCACTGGCCCGTCAGATAGGCGGCGGTGGCGCCGGCGGCCCGGTTGTCGCTGCCGACGTAGCCGAGCCGGCCGCTGGCCGGCAGGTCGGTGACCAGGGTGACGACCGGGATGCCGGCCGCGGTGAGCCGGCCCACGGCGGCGGTGACCTCGGGGACGTCCGGGGCCTTGAGGATCACACCCTGGGAGCCGCGCCGGGCGATCCGGTCCAGCGTCCTGACCTGCTCGGCGGCCGGTCCCGTCTCGCGGAAGTGGAAGCGGGAGCGGACCACCGCCGGGTGCAGGGACGGCAGTTCGGCCTCCAGGGCGGCGCGCACGGCGGTGCTGAACCGCTCGGGCGCCTGCACCACGATGTCGACCATGAAGGTACGGCCGACCAGCCGCACCTGGGTGCGCTGCCGGTCGAGGTCGGCGATGGCCCGGCGCACCTCCTGCGCGGTGCTCTCGCGCACCCCTCCCCTGCCGTTCAGCACACGGTCCACGGTGGCCTCGCTGAGGCCCGCCTGACGTGCGATCTCCCGGATGGGGAACGGGTGGCCCATGGCCGGACTCCTTGAGGGGTTTTTGATGGCTGCCTGCTGGTTGTTCGAGGGGTTTGTACTGACAAGAATGACAGGGCTGCGCCGCTCCGGTGACCGAAAGAGGGACACCGATGTCGCGTCGGCGCAGCCGGACGTGCTGCGGCGGGTGGTGCGCGAGGAGTGGACCCCGCGGCGGCTCCGTGCGGAGCTGCGGGCCGGCACCGAACGGCGCGAGAGCCGAGGAAGGACAGGTCGGGTCATGGGATTTCGCGACGGACTTCTTCCGGGAAGGATCGTGCTGGTCAACGGCGGCAGCCAGGGCGCGGGGGCCGCGATCGCGCGGGCGGCCGTTCGGGAGGGCGCCGTCGTGGCGGTCACCGGCCGCCGTACGGAACCGGGTGAGGCGCTGGTGGCCGAGCCGGCGGGGGCCGGGGGCAAGGCGATGTTCGTACGCGCCGATCCGGCGGACGCCGATCGGGCCAGGTCGGCGGTCGCCGAGGTGGTGGACGGCTTCGGCCGGATCGACTGTCTGGTGAACTCGGCGGGGCTGACCTCCCGGGGCGCACTGCTGGGCACGACGCCGGAGCTGTTCGACGCGCACGTCGCGATCAACCTCAAGGGCCGTTCTTCGCCGTGCAGGCGGCGGTCGCCGACATGGTGGCCCGCGAGGCGTCCGGCACGATCGTCGACGTCATCACCTCGTCGGCGCACGGCGGCCGGCCGTTCCTGGCACCGTACGCCGTCGCCAAGGCGGGCCTCATGGGCCTCACGTGCAACGCGGCGCACGCCCACCGCTGGGACCGGATCCGGATCAGCGGCCTGAACATCGGCTGGACCGCGAACAGGCTGGGCCAACCGGACGAGATCGCCGACTTCGTGGTGTTCCTGCTGTCCGACCGGTCCGGCGTGGTCACCGGGTCGGTGATCGACTGGGACCAGAACGTCCTCGGCGCCCTCGACTGACCTCCCTCCGCACCCCACGCACTCAAGGAGCAGCATGCGTATCGGAATCCTCGGCCTCGGCCGCATCGGCGCCTTCCACGCCGAGACCCTCTCCGCACTGGACGCCGTCGAGTCGCTCGTCGTCGCCGATCCGTTCGCGGACGCCGCCAAGGCCGCCGCCGAGCGGTTCGGCGCCGAGGTCGCGGACTCCCCGGCGGCGCTGCTGGCGGCCGGGGTGGACGGCCTGGTCGTCGCGGCGGCCACCGACGCCCACCCGGAGCTGATCCGGGCCGGGGTCGAGGCCGGCGTCCCCGTGTTCTGCGAGAAGCCGGTGGCCCGCACCATGGCGGAGGGCGTGCAGGTGCTGAACGCCGTACGGGACAGCGGTGTGCCGATCCAGATCGGCTACAACCGGCGCTTCGACGCCGGCTTCACCGCCGCTCGGGCCGCCGTCCGGGCGGGCGAGCTGGGCACGCTGCACACGGTCCGCTCCACGACCCTGGACCCGGCGCCGCCGCCCGCCGCGTACATCGCCGCGTCCGGGGGCATCTTCCGGGACTGTTCCGTGCACGACTTCGACATCATCCGCTGGGTGACGGGCCGTGAGGTCACCGAGGTGTACGCGGTCGGCGGCAACCGCGGCGCCGACTACATCAGGGCGGCGGGTGACGCCGACACCACCGGCGCGGTCCTCACCCTGGACGACGGCACCATCGCGGTGGTCTCCAACTCACGCCACAACGCCCGGGGTTACGACGTCCGCATGGAGCTCCACGGCTTCACGGACTCGATCGCGGTCGGCCTGGACGACAAGCTCCCGCTGCGCTCGGTCGAACCCGGCGTGACCTTCCCGGCCGGCACGCCGCACGACTTCTTCATGGACCGCTTCACGGACGCCTACCGCGCCGAACTCACCGCGTTCACCGAGGTCGTGGCCGGCACCCGCCCCTCCCCCTGCACCGTCGAGGACGCCCTGGAGGCGGGCTGGATCGCCGAGGCCTGCACCCTGTCCCTGCACGAGCACCGGCCGGTGACACTCGCGGAGGTCCGGAAGGCCTGAGAGCCGGCCTTCGGGAAAGCGGTCCGGTGAGGGCAGCGGAGCCACTACGGTGCGCCTGTGACAGCACCCACGAGCGAGCAGCCCTCCCAACTCGGCCTGCTGGACCTGTCCGTCGACCTGTCCGTGCCCGAGGTCTACTCGGGCGCGGACTTCACCGTGTACCTCCACATCAAGAATCCCTTCGCCGTGCCGGTGTGGGTCAAGTCGGTGGAGTTGAGCCTGCCCACGCAGCTGCACTGGCGGTCCCCCGAGGCGGAGACGCGGAAGGCGGGCCGCGACCGGCGCGTCCAGGCCGAGCGCAGCACGCTGGAGGAGGTGATCGAGAGCCGCCACCGGCGGGTCCTTGAGATCACCCAGGAACTGAGCAGGCTTCCGGCCGACGCGCAGGAGCAGACGTCACGCCTGCTGGGGGTCATGCGGGCCCTCCTCGACGAGAACAGCCGCGATCTCGATCTGATGACGGGGCAGGAGAGCGCGCGCGTGCAGGCCGAGGCGCGCGCGGTGGTCAACGTGCACAGCCCACGGGCGAGGAACCTCAATGTCGAGGCGGCCGGGGATTCCGTGGTCAACGTGTACGACATCCGTTCCGCGCACCCGCAGGAGCCGGAGCCGGAGCGGGTCCCCCTCACCGGCTCCCTGCCACCGGGGGCCGCCCTGGAACCGGGCTGCACCGATGTCCAGACCATCCGCCTCGGTACCCGCAGGACCCCCTTCTTCCTCCCCGCGAAGTACCACCTGCAACTGACCGTCATCTACACCATGGAGCCGCCGCAGGGCACCGCCGAGCGGGCCGCTCCGGACGCCGCTCACCAGCGGGTCTTCTCCAACACGACCTCCTTCACCGTGCCGGTCAAGGCCGCGCTGTGGAAGGTGATGCTGGGCGGTGTGACCGGGGGTGCCGTCGGCAGCGTCGGCAGGGCCCTGCAGCAGGCGCAGGCGCCGGGCGCGCTGGTGGAGGCGGCCCATCTCGGCCCCACCATCGGTGCACTGATGCTGGCGGTCATCCTGAGCGGGGCCGCCATCATCTTCTCGGCGCGGAAGTCCGACGCCCAGTCCTTCGTCACGGTGGAGGACTTCTGGGGCGGGCTGCTGGTCGGCTTTCTGATCGGATATTCGGGAACGGCGGCCTTCTCGGACGTCACGCGGATGAAGCTCTGAGCGGGCACGGCGCCGGCGCGGGTGCCGTGCCGCTCGTCTCAGCCGCAGTACCGGATCAGCCACTCGTCCGCGTTGTACGCGTCCCGCGCCGGGTCCGGCAGCGTCGCCGGCTTCGTTTCCACGGTGTCCTGCGGGCGTATCCGCTCGGGCAGGGTGCCGAAGCGGATGTGGCGCAGCGTGGCCGCGTCCTCCTGGGGCGTCGGGCCGGGTTCCGTACCGTGTGCCATCTCGTCCTCCCGTCGTCGCGGGCGTCCCCCGTCGTCAGTCGGAACGCCCGCGTGTCCCGGTTGGTTCCCGGACCGGAAAGCCGTGAACCCTCAGGCCCCGCACGACCTCAGGAACCTGCGCGTCCGCACCGCGATGGGCAGCGGCTTGTCCGGCTCGCACGGGTACATGTCCTGCTCGACGATCGCGAACAGTTCCGCCCCGAGTCGCTGCGCGGCTTCCAGGACCGGCCCCAACTCCGGCACACCGGAAGGAGGTTCGCACATCACCCCGCGCTGTACCGCCGGCCCGAAGGGCACCCCGCCCGCGACCACGTCGGCGAGGATGTCCGGGTCGACCTGCTTGAGGTGCAGATAGCCGATGCGCTCGCCGTAGGTCTCGATGAGCTTGACGCTGTCCCCGCCGCAGTAGGCGTAGTGCCCGGTGTCCAGGCAGAGGTTGACCAGTGCGGAGTCGGTCGAGTCCAGGAAGCGTTCGACGTGCTCCTCGGTGTCGATGTGGGTGTCGGCGTGCGGGTGGACCACGATGTCGAGGCCGTAGGTGTCCTTGACCTCGTGGCCGAGCCGTTCCATGCCCTTGGTGAGGTGCGCCCACTGTTCGGCGGTCAGCTCGGGCGGCTCCAGGATCTCGGCGGTCTTGTCGTCCCGCCAGAAGGAGGGGATGACGACGAGGTGCCGGGCGCCCATCGCCCGGGTGAGCGCGGCGACCTGGCCGACGTGCGCCCAGGTGTCCTCCCAGACGGACGGGCCGCGGTGCAGGCCGGTGAAGACCGTGCCCGCCGAGACCTTCAGGTTCCGCCGGGCCACCTCGTCCCGCAGGCGCGCGGGGTCGGTGGGGAGGTAGCCGTAGGGCCCGAGTTCGATCCAGTCGTAGCCGGCCTGGGAGACCTCGTCGAGGAAGCGTTCCCAGGGCACCTGCCGTGGGTCGTCGGGGAACCAGACGCCCCAGGAGTCGGGGGCCGAGCCGATCCGGATCCGGTCCAGCGGGGTGGGGGTGGCCATGGTCAGGGGGTTCCTTCCGGGGAGGGCGCGACGGGTGCGGTCAGGTCGCTCTCTTCGGGGAGTTCCTCGGTGTCGACACCGCGTACCTGGGCGAGTTCGTGTTTGAGGGCGGCGAGTTCGGCGCCGCCGGCCATGTGGTTGGTCAGCTCCTCCAGGCCGACCTCGCTGCGGTCGGCGGACAGCTCCAGGGTGCCCAGGCGCAGGACGCTGAAGTGGTCGCCGACCATGTAGGCGTGGTGGGGGTTGTGGGTGATGAAGATGACGCCGAGGCCGCGGTCGCGGGCGGCGGCGATGTACTTCAGGACCACGCCGGACTGTTTGACGCCGAGGGCGGCGGTGGGCTCGTCCAGGATGAGGACGCGCGCGCCGAAATAGACGGCGCGGGCGATGGCCACGCACTGGCGCTGGCCGCCGGACAGGGTGCCGATGGGCTGTTCGAGGTCGTCCAGAACGATGCCCATGTTGCGCAGTTCCTGGTCGGCGGTGGCCTTCATGCGGGCGATGTCCAGGCGGCGGACGGGCCAGGGGCCGCGGGTCATCTCCGAGCCGAGGAAGAAGTTGCGCCACACCGGCATCAGCGGCACGGTGGCGAGGTCCTGGTAGACGGTGGCGATGCCCTTGTCGAGTGCCTCGCGCGGGCTGGAGAAGCGGACCGGCCGGCCGTCGACCAGGAAGTCGCCCTCGGTGTGCTGGTGCAGCCCGGAGATGATCTTGATGAGAGTGGACTTGCCGGCGCCGTTGTCGCCGAGGACGCAGGTCACCTTACGGGCGTGGACGGTGAGGTCGACGCCGTGCAGGGCGCGGATGTTGCCGTAGGACTTGCCCGCCTGGCGCAGCTCGACGAGGGGGCCGTCCCCGGCGGGCGGCGTGTCCTGGAGAACGGCACCGTGGGTCTTGTTGTCGGTCATCGCGTTACCTCCGGGTCGCCGTGCGCTGGACCCACAGATTGATCAGGACGGCGCCGAGCAGCATCACGCCGAGGAAGGCCTTGAACCAGTCGGGGTTCCATCCGGCGTAGACGATGCCCTGGTTGACCATGCCGAACATGAACGCTCCGAAGACCGGGCCGATCGCGGAGCCGTAGCCGCCGGTGAGCAGACAGCCGCCGATCACCGCCGCGGCGATGTAGATCAGCTCGTTGCTCACGCCCTCGCCGGACTGCACGGTGTTGAAGGAGAACAGGTTGTGCATGCCGACGAACCAGGCGCCGAGACCGACCAGCATGAACAGCGTGATCTTGGTGAAGTTCACCGGGACACCGACCGCCCGCGCGGACTCCTTGTTGCCGCCGACCGCGAAGATCCAGTTGCCGTACTTGGTGCGCAGCAGCACCCAGGTGGCCAGGGCCGCGAAGACCAGCCACCACACGATCGTGATCTTCACCTGCACCCCGCCCACGTCGAAGGACGATGCGAAGATCTTCTTCGCCTGGGCGAAGCCGTCCATGTCGCTGATGTCGTCGGTGGCGACATTGCCGGTGACCCATTTCGTCACGGCCAGGTTCACGCCTTGCAGGATCAGGAAGGTGCCGAGCGTGATGAGGAAGCTCGGCAGGCCGGTCCTGACCACCATCCAGCCGTTGAACGCACCGATGGCCAGGGACACGACCAGGGCCACGATCACGCCGGTCCACACGTTCAGCGTCAGCTGGTAGCTGAGCATGCTCGCGGTCAGCGCCGAGGAGATCACCGCGACGCCGGAGGACAGGTCGAACTCGCCGCCGATCATCAGCAGGGCGACCGGCAGGGCCATGATCCCGATCGTCGAGGACTGGTAGAGGATCGTGGCCATGGAGCTGCCCTGGCGGACCGAGGGCGCGGCGATCAGGAAGAAGACGAGTACGGCGGCGGCACCGAGGAAGACGCCCACCTCGGGCCGGGCCAGCAGCCGCAGGGCCAGCGGGCGCCGGACCGTACGGCCGTCGGTCTGCTTCGGACCGGATCCCGACGGCGCGGTCACCGCCGGCTCAGCCTGCCGGGCCATGCTCATCACCGGGTCCCCTTCGCGGCGAACTCGGCGACCTTGTCGACGTTGGACTTGTCGACGAAGGCCGGGCCGGTCAGCACCGGCTGGACCCCGCCGCCGCTGTAGTTGCCGTTGTTCTTGTAGAGCCACAGCGCGTCGACCGCGAGGTAGCCCTGGAGGTAGGGCTGCTGGTCGACGGCGAACTCGATCGAGCCGTTCTGGACGGCCTTCACCAGGTCCTTGTTCAGGTCGAAGGTGGCCACCTCGGCCTTGCTGCCCGCGTCGCCCACCGCCTGCGTGGCCGTCAGGGCGAAGGGGGCGCCCAGGGTGACGACCGTGTCGATGGAGTTGTCCTGCTTCAGCTTGGCCGTGATGGTCGACTTCACGGACGGCATGTCGGTGCCGTTCACATACAGCGTCTCAGTGGTGCCCTTGAACGTCTTCTTCACGCCGTCGCAGCGCTGGGTGAGGCCCACGTTGCCCTGCTCCTGGACGACACAGACGATCTTCTTGGCGCCGGTGGTGTTCAGCTTGTCGCCGAACGCCTCGCCCGCCACGCTCTCGTCCTGCCCGAAGAACTCCAGCAGGCCGAGCTTCTTCCAGTCGCTCAGTCCGGAGTTCAGGCCCACCACCGGTATGCCGGCGTGCTCCGCCTTGCCGATGACGTTCTTCATCGCGTCCGGCTTGGCCAAGGTGACCGCGACGCCGTCGACGTTCTGGTCGATCGCGTTCTGCACCAGGTTCGCCTGATTGCCGGCGTTGGGATCGGCCGAGTAGATGAGCTTGACGTTGTCCTTGGCGGCGGCCGCCTCGGCGCCCTTGCGGACGGTGTCCCAGAAGGTGTCGCCGGGTGCCTGGTGCGTGACCAGTGCGACGGTCATGCGCGGGGTGTCGGCGCGGCCCGCCGAGGCGTTCTGCGCCGCCTCCTCGGCCTTCTTGCCGCCGTGCGCGCTTGCGCAGCCGGCGAGGGTCAGGGCTGCCGCGGCGGCCACCGCCACGACGGGGGCCAGTCTCCGGGAGCGGGAGGGAGAAGAGCGGTCCATCTTTCCTGCACCTCACTGTGCGTGCGACGGGGGGAAGGGACGCTGTTGCGTTGGGACGCGATCCAAGTCCTTGGCGAGCCCGCTGTCAATACTTTGTTAAGACATCATTTCACAAGCAGGTCCGAATGTAAGTACAAATCACTGGGCGCCCCACCCCGACCTGCACCCGGGAGGCATGAGCCCAGTACACCGCACCCCGCAGCGAACGGCACCGGGTCACGTTTCAGGCAAGAGACACCCCTTCGCGATCCGGCCTATTGACTCATGAGCGGACATGGGGCTGTCATTACGCCCACGATGTTCGGTCGAGTTGGTTTCTGATCGGTTTCGAAGACCTTTCGTTGATCAACTCATCCCCTTGACCGAGCCCTGTATTCCTCAGGAGCCGCCATGCGCCTCTCCCCCTCCGGCCTTTCCGTCCCGGGTCCCAGCCGTCGTTCGGTCCTGCGCGGAGCAGGCAGTGCCGCCCTGCTCGCCGGGGCCGGTACATCCCTGCTGTCCGCCTGCTCGGGCAGCGGTTCCGCCTCCGACCCGAAGACCGTCACGGTCGGCTCCAACGCCTCGGACGCCGTGCCGAAGGCGGCGTTCGAGAGCGTCTACGCGGCCTTCAAGAAGCAGTCCGGCATCACGGTCGACGTGAACACGAAGGACCACAACACCTTCCAGGAGCAGATCAACTCCTATCTGCAGGGCACGCCGGACGACGTGTTCAACTGGTTCGCCGGGTACCGCATGCAGTTCTTCGCGGCGAAGGGTCTGGCCTCGCCCGTCGACGACGTGTGGCAGAAGATCGGGGACAATTTCCCGGACGCGATGAAGAAGCTCAGCAAGGGCGAGGACGGCAAGTACTACTTCGTGCCGCTGACGACGTACCCCTGGGCGGTCTTCTACCGCAGGAGCGTCTTCGCACAGCACGGCTACAAGGTCCCCGCCACCTGGGACGAACTCGTCGCCCTGTGCAAGCAGATGAAGAAGGACGGCCTGATCCCGCTCGCCTTCGGCGACAAGGACGCCTGGCCCGCGATGGGCACCTTCGACCAGATCAACTTCCGGCTGAACGGCTACGACTTCCACGTGCAGCTGATGGCGGGCAAGGCGTCCTGGACCGACGCCAAGGTGAAGGCCGTCTTCGACCACTGGAGCGAGATCCTGCCCTACCACCAGGACGGCTTCATGGGCCGCACCTGGCAGGACGCGGCGCAGACGCTGGTCGCGAAGAAGGCCGGCATGTACCTCCTCGGCTCCTTCGTGGCCCAGCAGTTCACGAACAAGGCCGACCTGGACGACCTCGACTTCTTCCCCTTCCCGGAGATCAACTCCGCGTACGGCCAGGACACGGTCGAGGCGCCGACCGACGGCTTCATGGTCAGCAAGTCCCCGAAGAACCACGCGGGTGTCGTGAAGCTGCTGGAGTACCTGGGCTCCCCGGCGGCCGAGGAGCAGTACCTCAAGGGCGACCCGAGCGTGGTGGCCGCCTCCGGCAAGGCCTCCACCTCCTCGTACTCGGCGCTGCAGAAGAAGGCGTTCGAGATGATCGGCAAAGCCAAGAGCCTCACCCAGTTCATGGACCGCGACTCCCGGCCCGACTTCACCTCCACGGTGATGCAGCCGGGCCTGCAGAAGTTCCTGCAGAACCCCAAGGAAGTGGACAGTCTGCTGTCGTCCGTCGAGCGCCAGAAGAAGCAGATCTTCGCGTCCCAGTGAGCGGCCCGATGACGACCGACATGACGACGAAGTCCCCGGAGGCGGCCGCCGTGCCCCCTCCGGGGCCCACGCCCGGGAAGAAACAGGTCACGCGGGGCCACCGGCGCCTGCTCACCCGCCGTGACCGGGGCACCCTCGCGCTGATGGCGGGCGTGCCGACGATCCTGCACGTGACCCTGGTCTGGGTCACCGCCATCGCGTCCGTCTTCCTCGCCTTCACCACCTGGGACGGCATCGGGTTCGACTCGATCAAGTGGGTGGGCCTGGACAACTTCCGGCAACTCTTCCACGACAACCCGCAGTTCTGGCCCGCCGTCCAGCACAACGTCATCTGGTTCGTCGTACTGATCCTGATCCCCACGCCGTTCGGCCTGTTCCTGGCCGTGCAGCTGGACAAGCGGATCCGCTTCAGCCGGGTCTACCAGACCGCGTTCTTCCTGCCGGTCGTCATCTCGATGGCCTGCATCGGATTCGTCTGGCAGCTGGTCTACAACCCGGACACCGGCCTGATCAACAGCATCATCGGCGCCAACAAGCCGGGCCACTACATCGACTGGATCGGCGACCCGCACCTCAATCTGTGGGCGGTCCTCATCGCCGCGTCCTGGCGGCACACCGGCTACATGATGATCCTGTACCTGGCCGGCCTGAAGAGCGTCGACCCGTCCCTGCGGGAGGCGTCGGCGCTGGACGGCGCGAACGAGTGGCAGACGTTCAAGAGCGTCATCTTCCCCACTCTGCGCCCGACCAACACGGTCGTCCTGGTCGTCACGATCATCGAGGCGCTGCGCGCCTTCGACCTGGTCTTCGTCTTCAACAAGGGGGCGCAGGGCACGGAGTTGCTGTCGATCCTGGTCACCAACAACATCATCGGCGAGTCCAGCCGCATCGGTTACGGCTCGGCGATCGCCGTCGTCCTGCTGGTGATCTCCCTCGCGGTGATCATCCCGTATCTGATCGCCACCTTCCGGAAGGAGCGGCGCGCATGAGCAGCACCACGGTGCCGGTGAAGCGGCGCGCTCCGATCCGGCCGGCCCGCGTCCTGCTGCACGTCTTCCTCGCCGGTACGGCGCTGGCCTGGCTGGCGCCGCTGCTGTGGGCGGTCTTCTCGGCGCTGCGGCCCTACAGCGAGACCAGCGCCCGGGGTTATGTGTCCTGGCCGCACACGCTGGACTTCGACAACTTCAAGAACGCGTTCGTGCAGTCGGACATGCTGCACTACTTCGGCAACACGCTGCTCATCGCGGTGCCGGCCGTGCTGCTGACCCTGTTCCTGTCCTCGTGTGTCGCGTTCTACGTCAGCCGCTTCGACTTCCGCCTGAACCTCGCCCTCCTGCTGGTCTTCACGGCCGGCAACCTGCTCCCGCAGCAGGTCGTCATCACCCCGCTGTACCGGCTGTACCTGCTGACCGACCTGCCGGGGATCACGCAGAGCGGCAAGCTGTACGACTCCGCGCTGGGCCTGGTCCTCATCCATGTGGCGTTCCAGTCGGGGTTCTGCGCGTTCGTGCTGAGCAACTACATGCGCTCGCTGCCGCACGAGCTGACCGAGGCCGCGCTGGTCGACGGCGCCTCGGTGTGGCGGCTGTACTGGCAGATCACCCTGCCGCTGTGCAAGCCGGCGATGGCGGCGCTGGCGACCCTGCTGTCGATCTGGATCTACAACGACTTCTTCTGGGCGCTGGTGCTGATCTCGACGGGCCAGAACATGCCGATCACCTCGGCGCTGAACAACCTCTCCGGCCAGTACTTCACCGACCCCAACCTGGTCGCGGCGGGCTCCCTGCTGACCGCGATCCCCACCCTGGTGGTCTACTTCGCACTCCAGCGCCAGTTCGTCAGCGGCCTCACCCTGGGGGCGAACAAGGGCTGAGACCCCGGGACGGCGACGTCGCGCCGCCCGCGAGCCACGGCTCACGGGCGGCGAGTCGGGCTCTGCCGGACTCCTCCGGCCGATCGGTCACCGTGCGGTGTCGATGCCACAATCGGAAGCGAGACACCCGGAGGTCGGAATGTACCGCTCGAGTGAGGGGCTGACGGGCAGCTCGGCGCGGCCGTACCCGGTGCATCGAGCCACCAGGCGCTGGTGATGGCGGCCGGCAGGGAAGGACGACGGCCGAAGCCGGCCCGCCCGCCCGACCTGCACCTGCGTCTGCGGTCGGAGCTGGCCCGGATCGACGAGCAGCTGCGCGCCCTGATGTCCTCCATGGACCGGCTGCAGGGCCTGCTGGATGCGGTGGTGGCCATCAGCCGTGAGGTGGAGCTGCCCGCGGTGCTGAACCGCATCGTGACCACCGCGATGGACCTGGTCGGCGCCCGCTACGGGGCACTGGGCGTGCTCAACGAGTCCGGAGAACACCTGGAGCAGTTCATCCCGGCCGGTCTGTCCGAGCAGGAACGCGAGGCTCTGGCCACGACCGGTCTGCCCCGTGGTCTGGGTGTCCTCGGCCACCTGATCCGCTACCCCGAACCCCTGCGGATCGACGACATCCCGGCCCATCCCTCCTCCGCCGGGTTCCCGCCCGGCCATCCGCACCTGCGCACCCTGCTCGGCGTCGCCATCAGTGTGCGCGGACAGATCTACGGCGACCTCTACCTCTCCGAGCGGCTCGACGGACGGCCCTTCGACGTCCACGACGAGAACGTCGTCGTCGCCCTGGCCGGCGCCGCCGGCATCGCGATCGAGAACGTACGACTCTTCGAACGGGTGCGCGTGGGAGCCGAGCAGTTCCAGCGGCTGCTGCTGCCGACACTGCCCGATGTACGGCCTTTCACGGCCGCCGCGATCTACCGGCCCGCCGCCGAGCCCAGTCAACTCGGCGGGGACTGGTACGACGCCATCCCGCTGCCCGACAACGTGGTGGTGCTCGTCATCGGCGACGTGGTCGGCCACGACCTGCATGCCGCGGCCGCCATGGCCGCCACCCGCAACATGCTGCGCGCTCTGGTGTTCGACCAGAGCAATCCGCCCGGCGCAATCCTCGCCCGGCTCGACCGGGCCCTGGAAGCCATCACCAACAATCCCGTCACGACCACCGCCCTGGCCCGCATCGAGCCGGAGGCAGGGGGGTGGCGGCTCCGCTGGAGCACCGCGGGCCACGTGCCGCCCCTGCTGCTCACCCCTGAGCGCCGCGTGGCCTACCTGCTGGCCGAGCCCGGGCTGCCGCTCGGTGTCGACGCCGGGCAGCCCCGCCCGGACCACTCCCGCTTGCTGCCCCCGGACGCCACCGTGGTCTTCTTCACCGACGGGCTGATCGAGCATCCCGGCCATCCCATCGACCAGAGCCTGGACGAGCTCGCCGCGCTCGCCGTGGCCCACGCCGACCTGCCCCTGCCGGAGTTCGTCCAGGCCCTCGCCGATCACCACCCCAGCGACGGGCACGACGACATGGCCATCCTCGCCCTGCACACGCCGCCCGCCTGACCCGGGCCCCCTCGCCGGCGCCATGGAGGATCCGGCGGATCCGGCGGATGATGGCTGCGGGGCGATGTCGACACGGAGGTCGCCCGATGTCTGTCGCGCAGCGTGAACGGCTCCGGCGCAGCGGTGTGGCCGCCGTGGAGATCTGCGCCACCGCCGCGCTGTACTTCGGCTCGGCCAAGCTGGGACTGCTCCAGCAGCTGGTACGCGGCCAGGTCACCCCGCTGTGGCCGCCGAGCGGTATCGCGGTGGCGAGCCTGCTGCTGTGCGGACCGCGCGTGTGGCCCGGGATCGCCCTGGGGGCTTTCCTGGTCAACGTCTCGCTGGGGCCGTCGGTCCCGGCCGTGCTCGCGATCATGGCCGGGAACACCCTCGCGCCCGTCTGCTCCTGGGCACTGCTGCGCAGCGCGGGGTTCCGCAACAAACTGGACCGGCTGCGGGACGCGCTCGCACTGATCTTCCTCGGTGCGTTCACCGGGATGCTGGTCAGCGCGACGACGGGCAGCGGCACCCTGGTCCTCGCCGGTGCGCTGAGCACCGCGGACTTCTGGCCGACGTGGTCGGTCTGGTGGACCGGCGACGCGATGGGCGTCCTGGTGGTCACACCGGTCCTGCTCGTCCTGCGCTCGGCACGTCTGCCGAGGGATGCGCCACCGGCCCGGTGGGCGGAAGGACTGCTGCTTCTCGTCGCCACGGTCGGCGTCGGTTTCCTCGAAACCAGCCGCACTCCGCTGCTGTTCCTCGGCTTCCCGCTGCTGATCTGGGCGGCCTTCCGCTTCCGGCTGGCCGGGGCCGCTCCCTGCGCGCTGGCCGTGTCGACCTTCGCGATCATCGCCGCCGCCGAGAGATCGGGCCCCTTCGCCGGTCACCACCTGCTCACCGAAATGATCACTCTGCAGGCGTTCAACGGTTCCGCCGCGCTGACCGCCCTGCTGCTCTCCGCGGTCATCGGCGAGCGGAACGAGACCCAGCGCGAGATCGCCCGCGCCTGCAGGCAGCTCGCCGGGATGGCGGCCAGGATGGCGACCGGCGACTACACCCCGATGGTCCCCGAGGCGGACGCCGAGAAGGAGGACCAGGCCTGGGTCGAGGACTCTTGACTTGGTTAGTGATTCAGCACTAACTTTCCCCGCATGGTCAGGATGAGCGCAGAAGACAGGCGTGAGAGCGTGATTCGCGCGGCGATCGCCGAGTTCGCGCAGAGGGGGTACCACGGGACCTCGACCGAGGCGATCGCCAAGCGTGTGGGGGTCTCGCAGCCGTACCTGTTCCGGCTCTTCCCCGGCAAGAAGGCGATCTTCACCGCCGCCTCGCTCCGCTGCGTCGAGGACACCTGCCAGGTGTTCGAGGAGGCGGCGAAGGGGCTGGCGGGCGAGGAGGCCGTGCGTGCCATGGCGAGCGCGTACACGCGGCTGATCACGGAGCACCCCGAAAAGCTCCAGATGCAGATGCAGACGTACATCGCCGTCGCGGCCGTCGAGGCGGAGGGGGACAGCCGGTTCGGCGAGGCCGTACGGGCCGCCTGGATGAAGCTCTGGGACACGGTGCATCTCCCGCTGGCGGCCGACGCGGACGAGACCACGAGGTTCCTGGCGTACGGGATGCTCATCAACACCCTCATGGCCATGGGTTTCCCGCCGGGGCACCGCGTCTGGAACGGGATCCGGCTCGGCTAGGCCACGGCCCGGCCTTTGGAGGCGGGCAGCGAACGGCCCTTTCCATGGCGAGAAAGTTAGTAAGCAATAACTAAACGCCAACCACGTGCAGCGCACGACTCACCCGCTGGGGGAAGCAATGTCACAGCAGCAGGAAGCACACCGAGGGGCAGTGGGCTGGGCCCTCGTGATCACCGGTGTCGCCGGATTCATGTCGGCCCTCGACAACCTGGTGGTCACCACCGCCCTGCCCGCCATCCGCAAGGATCTCGGAGGGGGGCTGGACAGCCTGGAGTGGATCGTGAGCGCGTACACGCTCACGTTCGCGGTCCTGCTCATGTTCGGTGCGGCCCTCGGCGACCGGTTCGGCCGCAGGCGGCTCTTCCTCGCCGGCATGGCCGTCTTCACGGGCGCGTCCGCCGCGGCGGCCCTCGCGCCCGGCATCGACTCGCTGATCGCGGCCCGCGCCGTCCAGGGTGTCGGCGCGGCCGTCATGATGCCGCTCACGCTGACCCTGCTCACCACCGCGGTGCCGGCCGAGAAGCGCGGGATGGCCTTCGGCGTCTGGGGCGCCATCAACGGACTCGGGGTCGCCTCGGGCCCTCTCATCGGCGGCAGTCTCACCGAACATGTGTCGTGGCACTGGATCTTCTGGCTGAACGTCCCGCTGGGCCTTGCCGTCATGCCACTCGCCCGTCTCCGCCTCGCCGAGTCCCACGGCACCGGCGCCACGCTCGACATCCCCGGCACCCTCCTCGTCAGCGGCGGTCTCTTCGGGATCGTGTACGGGCTGGTGCGCGCCCCCTCCGACGGCTGGACCGACTCCCCCGTGCTGACCGGCCTGACCGGGGGGACCGCGCTGCTCGCCGCCTTCGTCGTGCACGGCATCTGGGGCAAGAACCCCATGCTCCCCATGCGGCTCTTCCGCTCCCGCGCCTTCTCCGGGATCAACGCAGCGAGCCTGCTGATGTTCCTGGGCATGTTCGGCTCGATCTTCCTGATCAGCCAGTACATGCAGGGCGTTCTCGGCTACTCGCCGACCCAGGCGGGTCTGCGGATGCTGCCCTGGACCGGTATGCCGATGCTCGTCGCCCCCGTCGCCGGCATCCTCTCCGACCGTCTCGGCGGCCGTCCGGTCGTGGCCGCCGGCCTGTTCCTCCAGGCCGTGGGGCTCGGCTGCTTGGCAGTCGTGGCCACCCCGCACGCCTCGTACACCGCCCAGCTGCCCGCCCTGGTCATCAGTGGTGTCGGCATGGCCCTTTACTTCGCGCCGGCCGCCAGCCTGGTCATGTCCAGCGTCCGCCCGCAGGAGCAGGGCATCGCCTCCGGAGCCAACAACGCACTGCGCCAGGTGGGCGGGGCCCTCGGCGTCGCCGTCATGTCGTCGGTCTTCTCCGCCCAGGGCGGTTACGAGACCGCGCAGAGATTCGTCGACGGCCTGCACCCCGCTCTCGTGCTCGGCTCCGCAACGGTGGCACTCGCCGGTGTGGCGACCCTGCTGATCCCGGCCCGGCGCCGCACTCCCCAGAGCGCGGACGCGGGCGCGGCGGACCAGGCGCCGGTGCTGGAGACCACCGCGTCGTGAGCACTGCACCTCGCTGACGCACCCCGCTGACGCACCCCCTTGTGGGGCCCCGCCCCTCGCGGCGGGGCCCCACAAGGGGGTCAGCCGGATACGGGAGAAACGCGCGCCGTCGAGTCAAGAGCCCGCAGACCGAAGGGTGATGACGGCTCGCCTCCCGATGTCACTGCGGCAGAGCCGACACCCTCCCGTCGGCACCCGCGGCGGCGGTGGGCACCGGTCACGGAATGGTGGCGCCCTCCGCGCTCAGCGCGGCCGTCACCGGCTGGAAGAACGTCTCGCCGCCGGACGAGCAGTCACCGCTGCGGTCGCGTCCAGGCCGGTGACCGTGCCGCCGGGGACGCCCGTGGTGCTGCCGCTGCGCTGCACCTGTTCGCCCACGTAGGCGTCGGCGGCCCGGGTGATCTGCTGGGTGCCGCCGTCGCAGAGATCGACGGCGCTCGGCGCGTCGCTGCCCGCGTCGTCGTACTGGACCAGGGCGTAGTCGGTGCCGGGGAACTGCGAGTCTGCTGCGCGGTCGTCCGCCCCGACTGCGCGGACGCAGTCACGAACCGGCCATCCTCTCCCGCGTCCGTGCGCCGCGGGGTGCGGGACGGCGCCCGTGCGGGGCGCCGTGTTCCACGACTGTGTGCGCCGCGGGAAACATGCAGGTTACATCCAGCACCCTGTCGGTTTTCGGACGGATTGGGAGTCTCCTCTTCCCCTTGGACCCCACGCGACGAAACGATGTTCGAAGAACCTTTTCATCACCGCTTTGTGTCGCTGAGCACACCACTCACGTTCAGGACCTCATGACACTGCTGCGCCTGCCGGCCGGTCGCCGGTGTACCCGGCTTCGCACACGTCACGTTCACGGTGACACCGGCACCCTCGGGGATCTTGATGGGAGTGACCCAGTGGTAGTCCTGGTTGCGGAAGGTCTCCAGGGCGATCGTGGTGATCTTCCGTTGGCCGAACGTGATGGTCATGACCCCTTCGTCGCCCTGGAAGTTCGCGACGACGATGTCCGTCACACCGAAGACCTTGCCCGCCGGCACCACATACGTGCCGCCCTTGCTGCGGCCTCCCGAGGTCTGAACGTCGATGGTGGCGGAGCTCTGCTGGCCGGTCCCGGACCGGCCGTCGCCGTCCCCGCCGGACCCCCCGCCACCGGAGCCCGGTGCCACGTCCGCGCCCTGTCCGCCCGGCCGGGAACCCGCACCGGTGCCCGTTCCGTTGCCGGAGCCGGTCCCCGGGGCCGTCCCGTTCTGCCCGCCGGGGGTGGGGCGCGGCTGGACCACCTCGTCGGCAGCCTGCTTGGCGGCACTGCGCACCGCCGGGCGGACCAGCGCGAACCAGGCCAGCAGCAGCGCGAGCAGGGCCGCGAGCACGGCCAGCAGCCACTTCGGGAAGACCGGGATCTGGACGAACTCGGCCTCCAGCGGCGGCCGTACGAGAGCCTCGGGCCGCTCGGCACCCTCCGCCGCCCCGGTGTCGGAGGCGCGCACGGTGAACGGCCAGACGGCGGGCTTGCCGAACCAGACCGGCTTGCCGGTGCGCACCCGCAGCCGGGTCTCCGCCGATTCACCGGGCTCCAGGTTCAGCTCGCCGGGGGTGAACCCGAACCGCAGCTCCTCCCCCGGCTGTTCCGGCGTGAAGACCACCCGGGCCGGGGAGTTGCCCTCGTTGCGCACCGCCAGCCGGTAGCGGCCGCGCAGCCAGCCGCGCCGGCGACGCGGGAGCACCTGCGCGCGCAGTTCGTGGAATTCCTCGATGTGCACCGTGGTCTCGGGCACGGTGACCGCTTCGGGGTGCTCGGCCGGCAGCACCCGGACGCCCAGCGGCAGGTCACCCGCCCGGACCTCGGGGCTGCGCGGCGGATCGAGGCGGATGGTCACCGTCTCGGAGGTGCCGGGGTAGAGCGAGACCCGCTCGGGCTCCACGGTGGCCCAGGCCTTGCAGTCGCCGACGACCTCCAGGGTGTACGCCTCGACGATGTCGCTGTCGTTGCGGACGGTCAGTCGGGTCGAGGCGGTGCCGCCCGGCGTCACCGTCACGGCGGGGATGTCGAGACCGGGCGCTCCGGGTCCAAAAGAGGCTGCAGATGGCGTCACGCCACGACCGTAGAAGCCGGGCCGCACCGTCACGAGAGATGCGAGGGCAACACCCGGGCAGTCGGTATGCCCCGCGCGGTCAACGCGAACTCGACGGATCGGCAGGGCAGTTGACCGCGGCCCGCGCTGCACGCGGCCCACCGGCCGACGGCGCCGGCCGCCCTGTGCCGTCCCGGTCCCGTCCCGCCACTCCTCTCCGTGTCCCCCGTCATGAATCAGGAATCCGCCATGTCCCGCTCCGCAGAAGAGAACGCTCTCAAGACCACCGGCACGCCGCGTCGTACCGCCCCCGCCGTCCACCCGCACCGGGTGACCGTCGCCGTCTACGCGCAGGATCTCGTGCTGCGCCTCGGCGTCGTCCACCAGTTGCGCCAGCGCCCCGAGGTGGAGCTCGTCACCGACGCCGAGGCGGACCGGGCGCGGACATCGCTCGTCGTCGTCGACTCGGTGGACGACGAGGTGATGGCCCTGCTGCGGCGGCTGCAGCACAACGGCGCCACCCGCACCGGCCTCGTGGTCGGCACGTTCGAATCGGCGGCGCTGCAACGGGTCATCGAGTGCGGGGTCGCGGCGGTGCTGCGGCGCGCCGACGCGGACCAGGACCGGCTGCTCCATCTGGTGCTCGCCCTGGTCAACGGCGAGGGAGTGCTCCCCGGTGATCTGCTCGGCAAGTTACTGAGCCACGTGGGCAGCCTCCAGCGTTCGGCGCTCGATCCGCGCGCTCTGGCCCTGTCCACGCTGACCCCACGCGAGGCGGACATGCTGCGCCTGGTGTCGGAGGGGTTCGACACCTCGGAGATCGCACAGAAGACCGCGTATTCCGAACGGACCGTCAAGAACGTGCTGCACGAGATCACCACACGGCTCCAGCTGCGCAACCGGGCACACGCGGTCGGCTACGCGCTGCGCAACGGGCTCATCTGAGGTCCTCCCCGCGGCACGTCCGGCGGGTGTCCGGCCCGGGGGCCCGACCGCCGCACGGGCGGCCCGGCCCCGGCCGCTGCCCGAAAGCGCACCCCGCACTTCCCCCGGGCACGGCCCCGCCGCCCTGACGTGCGCCGCGCCGACCGGCGCACAGTGGCGGGGCGACCCTGGTGTTCGAGACTGCGAGGTGGACCGTGAACGGCACCGCTGGCCCCGGCGGGCAGCGCCGGCTGGGGAGATTCGGCGCGTCGTTGCTCCTGCTGGCTCCCCTGCTCGCGGTGACGGCGGCCTCGGGGCCGGGCAGCGCGGCCCCGGCGCCGCGGGCAGCCGCCGCCCCCGCCACCCGCATCACCTACGCGGGCACCGGACACCGCAGCCTCGGCCGGGTCGCCACCACCACCTCCAGCAAGCCGCTGTTCGGCGCGGGCCCGGCGCACTACGACGTCCAGCCGTCCGCACGGGGCGATGCGCTGGTGTTCGCGAGCCGCCGCGACGACAAGCGCCCGCAGATCTATCTGCGGGCCCCCGACGGTGCGGTGCGCAAGCTGACCAGCGGCCGGGACGCGGCGCACCCGCGGCTGACCCCGGACGGCAAGGCGGTGGTGTTCGACTCGGCCGAGCCGGGTGGCCCGGACGGGAAGAAGCAGCGCGACCTGTGGCTGGTGCGCACCGACGGCACGGGGCTGACCCGGCTGACGGACACCCCGGCCGACGAGATCAGCCCCACCGTGTCACCGGACGGCACCCGTCTGGCGTACGCCGGTGACGGCGATGGGACGGCCGGGCAGCAGATCTATGTACGGCCGCTGGCCGGGGGCACCGCGGCCCCGGTCACCGGCGCGCTCGGCGGCACGGCGGCGGAACCCGTGTGGAACCCGGTGAACGACCCGGCGCACCGGGACCTCATCGCGTACACCTACACCGCCGACAAGGCGACGGGCCCGCGGCTGCGGGTGACCGGCACACCGGCCGGCGACCAGCCGCTGCTGGCGGGGGCGCAGGCACAGTGGCGGACCCACGGGGCAGCCTGGCTGCCCGACGGGGACGGGCTGCTGTTCCTCAGCCCCGACCGCACCTGCAACTGCGAGGGCGACTGGGACCATGTGTTCCGGGTGCCCGCCCACTCCGCGGACACCCCGCAGCTGGTGCTCAGCGAGGACCGCGCGGTCGGCTCGCCCACCTGGCTGGGCCCGCTGAACGGCGGCCAGGCGGTGGTGGACCGTACCTCGGCGGCCGGTCCGCACGTGGTGACCCTGCAGGACGTCCGCCTGGACGGCGCCGACCCGCGCGACCTCGGGCTGACCGTCCTGAAGGAGGACCCGGCGGCGGACACCAACACCGACCCGGCGAAGGATCCGCTGTTCAACCCGGCGGCCGGGTACGACCCGTGGACCGAGCGGCAGAACTACACGCCCGACGGCCGCCGTATCGTGGTGACCCGGTTCGAGGACGGCCCCGCCGGGCGGATCGAGCGGATCTGGACGGTGGACGCCGACGGCTCGGACCCGGCGCCGATGCCGCTGGCCGGACGCGGCCCGAGGAACTGGGACACCGACCCCACCTTCTCGCCCGATGGCAAGTACCTTGCCTTCACGCGGACTTCACCGGGTGGGGTCGGATCCGCCTCGGGTCCCGGCCGTATCCTGATCGCCGACGCCACCACCGGCGCGCTCGTCCACGAGATCGTGCCGCCGGCCGGGCAGCAGGCGGGCGGCGACGCCCAGCCCACCTGGTCCTCCGACGGCACCACCCTCGCCTTCACCCGCAACGAGGTGATCGACGGGGGCGGCGGCAACAAGCACATCTGGACCGTGCCGGTGAACGCCCTGGACCAGCAGCGCGATCTGAGCGCGCGGATCTGTCCGGGCACCTGCGCGGTCATCGACGACAGTCCCGCGTTCTCGCCGGACGGGCGCTCGATCGCCTTCAACCGGAAGAACGGCGGCGGCCGCATCGACGAGCACAACGGGCTGCTGGTCACCTCCGTGTCCGGCGACGACTGCCGGGCCCTGCTGCCCGCGGCTGCCCGGAACACCGCCGACGCCTGCCACCAGGAGCTGCCCGACACCTCGGTCACCGGCCCGCACCAGCCCCGCGACGCGGCCTGGACGGCCGACGGCACAGGGATCGTCTTCAGCTCGCGCAGCGATCTGCCCGCCGACTGCCCGGAAAAGCTCCTCCTGCTGAAGATCGCGACCGGCCGTCTGTCGCCGCTCACCACCCAGCTGCCGGGACGTCAGAAGGAGCCGGGCGTGCAGCAGTCGGTGAACCTGGCGGTGCACGCGCCGGGCACGGCGCCCGCGGTCACCGTCGGCACGGCCACGACGATCCGCGTCGACATCGTCAACAACGGCCCCGCCGCCTCTCCCGGCACCCGGCTGACCGTCGCGCCGCCGGCCGGCGTGACCGTCACCCGGGTCCGCCGTCCGGGCGGTACCTGCGACGCCGCCTCCCTCCAGTGCGACATCGGGGTGCTGCCGCCCGGCGCCACCGTGCCGGTGACCGTGACCCTGACCGGGCGCACCGTGGGCGACCAACCGGTGGACTGGTCCGTCACCGGCAGCGTGATCGACCCGGAGCCGGGCGACAACACCGCCCGCACCGTGGTGCCGGTGCGCCCGGCCGTCCCGCCGCACCCCCGCCCGACCCCGACCCCGCCGCACCCCGGCCCGACTCCCACCCCGCCGCACCCCGGGCCGACCCCGCCTGCCCCCAGGCCGACGCCCGTGCCGGCGCCGCCCGCGCCGGAGGCCGGGCCCGGTGTCCGGGTCACGGCCCAGCCCGACCCGGGCTATGTCGGCGGACGGGTGGTGGTGACGTACACCGTCCGCAACGGACGCAACGCGCTGGCCACCGGGCTGCGGCTGCGGATCGGGCTGCCCGCGGGGATCCCGGACGGCGGGCCGCCGCCGGGCTGTGACGCCGGCCGGCTGTGCGCGCTGCCCGACCTGGCACCGGGCGCCTCCGCCGTCGTACGGGTGGTACTCGCCCCCGACCGTGCGCTCACCGGCCGTGCCACCGGTGTTCTCACCACCACCGGGACGGACGCCGACCCGGGGGACAACAGGGCGCGCACGACCCTCCGGATCCTGCAGCCGCGGATCGTCGCCGTACCGCCGATCGGCAGGCCCGGCTTCGTCACCTCGGTGCGCGGCAGGGACTTCCCGCCGGGAGTCCCGGTGCGCTTCTCCTGGAAGCCGGGGATCACCGCGGCCGCGGCGCCGACCGTGCCCCAGCCGGACGGCACGTTCATCGGCCAGCTGCTCATCCTCGCCAAGGACCAGACGGGTCCGCGCACCATCACCGCGCGCGGCCCGGGATTCTCCCCCGTGAAGACCGGCTTCCTGGTGGTGAACGGCAGCGTGCAGCCGCCCGACGAGGTGACCCGCCGGTGATCCACGAGGTCGACGAGGCGCTGCGCGGCCTGCTCGGCGAGTCCGGCCTGGAGGCGTCCGGGGTCGAGATCGTCTTCGACGCGCCCACCCGCGACTGGGCGGCCCGCCGCAACGCGCCCACCGTCTGCGCCTTCCTGTACGACATCCGGGAGGACACGAGCCGGCGCGGCAGCGGAGCCGGGGAGATGTACGACGCGGACGGGTACGTGGTGGCGCGGCGCACCCCGCCCCGCTGGTTCGAGCTGACGTACCTCGTCACGGCGTGGGCGAGCCGCCCGCAGGACGAGCACCGGCTGCTGTCGCAGGTGCTGGCCGCTCTGGTGGCGGCCGAGGCGCTGCCGGAACGGCTGCTCACCGGCTCGCTGGCCGAGCTCGGTCTGACCGTCGGGCTGGAGACCGCCGGGGCCGCGCTCGACGCTCCGGCCGCCTCCGATGTGTGGTCGGCGCTCGGCGGAGAGCTGAAGGCGTCACTCGGGGTGCGGGTCCGCGCGCCGCTCGCGGGTGTGGACAGGGCCGCCGCGCCGCCGGTCACCGAAGGGCTCGTGGTGCGCGGCGCGGACCGTCGGCAGGACGCGGATCCGGTGCCGGGGCGCAGATTGCGCTACGAGGGGGTGAGCGACCCGGGTCCGGACGGCTTCGCCGGTCCGCGCGAGCGGCGCCCGGCCCCCGCCCGCCGCCGCCGAGGAGACCGCCAGGCATGACGTACACCACTGACACCGACCACCGCGGCGACGCCGGCATCAGCGGCCCCTCAGCCGTCGGCCATGTCGTGAGCACCGGCCGCGGGGCCGCCGCGGACGGAGCGGATCCGCTGTGGGGGCGGCTGCGCCTGGTCGAGGAGCGGGTGCGGCATGCGGTGGCGGCCCGGCGCGCCACCGACCCGGACCCGGACGATCCCTACCGGGGCCAGTACCTCACGCCCGAGGCCGTGGAACGGATCCTGGACGAGCCGGGCGGGCTCGCCGTACCGGGGTACGAGCCACCGCCCCCGCCGCCGGGGTCCGCGCTCGGCGCGCTCGCCGCGCGGTTCGGCCTGTCGCCGCTGGACACGGATCTGCTGCTGGTCGCGCTGGCCCCGGACCTGGACGCGCGGTTCGAGCGGCTCTACGGCTATCTCAACGACGACCTGACGCGCCGTCGGCCGACCGTCGGGCTGGCTCTGGAGCTGTGCGGGCTCCCGTCGGCGTCGGCCGCACGCTTCCGCCTCTCCCCGGGCGCCCCCCTCGTCGCGGGAGGTCTGGTGGAGGTCACCGAGCCGCACCGGCCGCCGCTGTCGCGGGCCCTGACGGTGCCGGACCGGGTGACCGCACATCTGCTGGGCGGGACCGAGCCGGACGCCCGGCTCGCCGGAGCGCTCGGCGAAACCGGGGACGACCCCACGGCCGACGCGGACGAGGTCGGCCGGGCGGCATCGGCGGCCCGCTCCGGGACGGGCCTGGTGCATCTGCTGGACCGGGGCGGTGACGCGCCGGGCCTCGCCGTCGCGGCCCTGCGCACGGCCGGACTGCCGTCGCTGGTCCTGGACGCGGCGGCGGTCACCCGGCGCCCCGGCGACGTACCCGCGCTCGCCCGGGTCGCGGCGCTGGAGGCCCGGCTGACCGGTGCGGGGGTCGTCCTCGGCCCGCTGGAGGCGCTGCCCGCGGAACCCGCCGAACAGGCCCGCACCCTGCGGGAGTTCTGTGCGGCGCTGCGCGGCACGCCGCTGTTCACGCACGGTAGGGCCGGCTGGGACCCGGCATGGGCGGCCGACACCCCGGTCGTCCTGCCGGTGGCCCCGCCCTCCCCCACGCGGCAGGCCGCGCGCTGGCGGCACGCCCTCACCCTGGCCGGCGCCGACGACCGTGTGCACGGTGACGCCGACGTGCTCGCCCGGGCGGTCGCCGCGCACCGCCTCGACGGAGGGCAGCTGCGCCGCGCCGCCGAGGCGGCGGTGCGCGGTGCCGCCCTGGCGGACCGCCCGCTCCGTCCCGACGACCTGCGCTCGGCCGTGCGGGCCCAGAACGGCGCGGGCCTTGCCCGGCTGGCCCGCAGGGTGGAGCCGGGCGTCGGCTGGGACGATCTGGTGCTGCCCCCGCAGGTCCACCGCAGGCTGCGGGAACTCGCCGTGCGCGCCCGCCACCGCGAGCAGGTGCTCGGGCAGTGGCGGATGCGGCCGGGCGGCGGCCGGGGGCGGGGGGTGATCGCCCTGTTCGCCGGCGAGTCGGGCACCGGCAAGACGATGTCCGCGGAGGTCGTCGCGGCGGATCTCGGCATGGACCTGTATGTGGTCGACCTGTCCACGGTGGTCGACAAGTACGTCGGCGAGACCGAGAAGAACCTGGAACGGATCTTCACCGAGGCGTCCGCGGTCAACGCGGTCCTGCTCTTCGACGAGGCCGACGCGATCTTCGGGAAGCGTTCGGAGGTCAAGGACGCGCACGACCGGCACGCCAACATCGAGTCGGCGTACCTGCTGCAACGCATGGAGTCCTTCGACGGGATCGCCGTGCTGACCACGAATCTGCGGGCCAACCTGGACGAGGCGTTCACGCGGCGGCTCGATGTGGTGGCGGAGTTCCCCGTGCCCGACGCGGCCCACCGGCTCGCCCTGTGGGAACGCTGCCTGGGCGACCGGCTGCCGCGCGCGGCAGACCTCGATCTCCGTTTCTGCGCCGACCGTTTCGAACTGGCCGGCGGCTCGATCCGGGCCTGCGCGGTGACCGCCGCCTACCTCGCGGCGGAGTCCGGGGAACCGCTCACCATGCGGCAGTTGGTGTCGGCCGTGGTGCAGGAGTACCGCAAACTCGGCCGGCTGGTCCTGGAGAGCGAGTTCGGACCCTGGACACGGGAGCTGCTCACCGAGTCCTGAGCGGGGCGAGACCGGTGGCGGCGTGCGCACCGGAGCCTGGGACGCTCGGCTCCCTCCCGAAGCCGGACAGGCGCTGCACGACCCCGGGGTGTCCGCGCCGGTGTGCCCCGGCGCCTGCGTGAACGGCGTCAGGGCCGGCAGCGCGGGCACCGGCACCCGACCCGGCCTCACCCGCCGGGCTTCGGCCTCCGCCGTCCCCGACGACCCGTGGTTGCCGCAGGTGCGGGCGCGGACGCCGACGGCCGCGCGCCGAACGGTCGGTGGACCCCGTGGACAGCCGTACGCCGGAGGAGTCGGCGCCCAGGCGGGCCCCATCCGCCGGCCCACCGGTCCGGCCTGACGTCTGCTCCCTGCCGCCTCCTCGTCGGCACGCCTGTCGCGTCCTCCAGTGGACTGGGCCGCACGCTTCGGTGTCCAGGCCCGCACGGGCAGGAGGGAGCCGCCCGGCGAGGCGCCCGGACGGTCCGCGCGAACGTACCAAAAGGCAGCGGGGTTGCCCCCGGCCAGGTACCCCCGCCCCTGTCGCGGGGCCGCAGGTGCCTCGGAAACTCGGCATCGACGCAGGTGACCCGATGGAACCCGAAGGAGCGAGCATGCCGACGTACCTCACCCCGGGCGTGTACGTGGAGGAGGTGCAGTCCGGTGCCCGTCCGATCGAGGGGGTCGGCACCGCCGTCGCCGCGTTCGTCGGGTTCGCCCAGAGCGGCCCCTTCCACGAACCGACACTGGTCACCACCTGGGACCAGTACACGCAGCTGTTCGGCGGCTTCACCGAGGGCACCTACCTCGCGCACGCCGTGTACGGCTACTTCTCCAACGGCGGCGGCGCGGCCTACATCGTGCGGATCGGCGGCTCCGGCGCGAGTTCCTCCGCCACCGTGGCAGACCGCGGACGCGACTCCGGAGAGGTCCGGGCGGCCGAGCCCGTGTCCCTCGGCGGGTTCCTGGTCGCGGCCCGGCCCGGTGCCTCGGGAGTGTCGGTGGAGATCGCCGACCCGGAGGGCGAGAACCCGCCCGAGGACCGCTTCAGGCTGCTGGTCCGCCAGGGCGACCAGGTGGCCGAGACCTACGACGTCTCCACCCGCAAGAGCGTCAAGGGCTATCTGGTCACCCAGGTCCGCGCCTCCCGGCTGATCGAGGTCACCGAGCAGCGCGGCGCCGCCCAGACGCGTCCGGCGAGCCAGACCGTGGCCCTGCCCGACGCTCCCGCCTCGCCCGCGGCGACCGGCTCGGCGGAGGTGTCGCGGGTCGATCCGGCCGAGTACGTCGGTGACGCCGCCGCCCGGACCGGGTTCGCCGGCCTGGAAGCCATCGACGAGATCACCATGGTCGCGGTGCCGGACCTGATGGGTGCCTACCAGCGGGGCGACCTCGACGCCGAGGGCGTGCGCACGGTCCAGCTCGCGGTGATCTCGCACTGCGAGCAGATGGGCGACCGGGTGGCCGTCCTGGACACCCCGCCGGGGCTCACCGCGCAGCAGGTGCGCAACTGGCGCAACGACGAAGCCGGTTACGACTCCCGGTACGCCGCCCTCTACTACCCGTGGGTGCGGGCCTTCGACCCGGCGGCCGGCCGCAACACCACCGTCCCGCCGAGCGGTCACGTCGCGGGTGTGTGGGCGCGCAGCGACGCCGAGCGCGGTGTGCACAAGGCGCCCGCCAACGAGGTGGTCCGGGGCGCGGTGGATCTGGAGATCCGGCTCGGCAAGGGCGAGCAGGACCTGCTCAACCCGATCGGCGTGAACTGTGTGCGCGCCTTCCCGGGCCGCGGCATCCGGGTGTGGGGCGCCCGCACCCTGTCCTCCGACCCGGCCTGGCGCTATCTGAACGTCCGGCGGCTCTTCAACTACCTTGAGGAGTCGATCCTGTTGGGCACCCAGTGGGTGGTGTTCGAGCCGAACGACGACCGGCTGTGGTCGAGCATCCGGCGCAACGTCACCGCGTTCCTCACCGAGGAATGGCGCCGGGGCGCGCTCTTCGGCCGCACCGCCGAGGAGGCGTTCTACGTCAAGTGCGACCGCGACAACAACCCGCAGGAGTCCATCGACCAGGGCCGGGTCGTCTGCGAGATCGGCGTCTCCCCCGTCAAGCCCGCCGAGTTCGTGGTGTTCCGGCTGGCCCAGTTCTCCGACAGCACCAGCCTCATCGACGAGTGACCCGCGGGTCTGGCAAGGGAAGGTGACAGACAGTCATGGCAGAGGGCGATGCTCTTTCCACTCACGTCTTCGGCGTGCAGCTCGGCGGGTACATGGTCGAGTCGATCCAGGAGATCAGCGGGCTGACCGTCGAGGAGGAGGTCGTCGAGGTCAAGCAGGTCAGCTCGCGGGGCAAGCAGATCATCCGCAAGCAGCCCGGCGCCCGCCGGGCCGGCGAGATCACGATCACCCGGGGACTCGACAAGAGCAGCGAGTTCACCAAGTGGATCAAGGAGACCCTCAACAACGGCGCCGTCGACACGGCACGCCAGAACCTCACCATCGAGATCAAGGACTCCAAGGGGGACACGGTCCGCCGTATCCAGCTGATGAACGGCTGGGCCTCCAAGTGGGAGGGGCCCTCCCTCAAGGCCGGCGAGTCCTCCGCGGCCACCGAGTCCGTCACGATCGTGTTCGAGGAGATCGTCGTCGAATGAGGCGTCGTACGGTCACGGCGGGCAGCCTGGAGGAGATCCTGGAGGCGACGGCGCCCGCCCCGGCGGCCGAGCAGCCGCCGGCCCCGGCCGCCCGCACCGCGGGCCCCCAGGAGCACGGGCTGCGCACGGAGTTCGAGTTCGAGCTGCCACGCGGGTACGTGGACGAGGCGGGCACGGTGCACCGGCAGGGCGCGATGCGCCTGGCGACCGCCCGCGACGAGCTGCGGCCCCAGATCGACCTGCGGGTCAAGGAGAACCCGGCCTACCTGAGCGTGGTGCTGCTGAGCCAGGTGATCACCCGGCTCGGCACCATCACCGATGTGCACGCGGGGATCGTCGAGCGGATGTACGCCACCGATGTCGCCTTCCTCCAGGACTTCTACCGTCGCGTCAACAGCGAGGGGCACACCCGCGCGGCGGTGACCTGCCCGCACTGCGAGGGCTCCTTCGAGGTCGACCTCTCGGGTGGGCGCCTGGGGGAATCGTGACGTACGCGCTCCCCCGGCTGCGGGAGGAGATCGCGTACATCGCCTACCACTTCCACTGGCCCCGCGAGGAGATCCTCGACCTCACCCATGGTGAGCGGCAGCAGTGGGTGACCGAGATCGCTCGCATCAACACACGTATCAACGAAGGCGGTTGAATTCCATGGCGTGGCGCGACGCACTGCGCCGCCGGGCCGGCACCGGGTCCGCGGGGGCTTCCGCGCGCGGGGCGGCCGACCGGTCCGTGCCGGGTCCGGCGAGCGCGGCGCCTCCCGGTCCCGCCGCGGCGTCGGTGCCGGGCGACTGGGACGGCGGCTGGCGCCGCACCCCGCCGCCGGCCCTGACCGTGGCCCGCGCTCCGCTGGGCGTCAGCGACGGGCTCGCCTTCCGCTCGGGCCTCGCGTCCTGGCAGGACCCGTCCTTCGACACCGGGCTCGGCCATGCGCTGCTGCCCTCCGCGCCGGTGGGCCTGATCCACGGCGTCACCCGCCCGGCGACGCCGCGCGGCGTCCGCGCCGACGGCGGCCCCCTGTTGCTGCGGGTGCCACGGCCGGACACCGAGAAGGCCACCGAGGCCGGCCCCGCCGCCCCGCTCACCGGCGACCGCCGTACGGGGAGCCCGGACGCCGGCACGGCCGGCGGGCGGGGAGACGCCCGGACCACCGCTGGCTCCGGACGGACGAGGACTGCCGCGGCCCCTTCGACGCAGCGGCCGTCCGGGACCTCACCGAACCGTGTGGCCGTGGCCTCCGCCGTGCCCCGGGCACCGGTTCAGCGGTCCACGACGGCGGCCGGCGACCAGGCGGTACGGCCCGCCCGGCCCGAGGACCCGGCGGTCGCACCGGAGATCCCGGTGGTACGACGGGTCGCCGTGGTGCCGCACACCTCGGGCGACGAGGCCGGGCGCCGCACGTCGCCGAGCGGACCGGACCACGCTCCTCCCGGCCGCCGTACGCCCCCGCAAACCGGCCCCGCCCGCACACCGGGCACCGGCCGGACGGGACGCGCACCCTCCGGTGGAGTGACCCGACGCCCCTTCGCGACGGAGGAGCCGGGGTCCGCCGGGATGGACGAGCCGGGGTCCGCCGAAACCCGCGGCACGAGCGCCGCGCCGGTGCGCCCCCGTGCGCTGGGCCCCGCGTTGACCGTGGCCCGGCGGACGATCGGACCGGTGCGCCGGATCGCGGTGCTGCGGCCCGCCGCCCGCCCCGGCACGGCCGCGGAGGCACCCGGGGCGGCCTCGGACACGGCGTCCACGCCGGCCTCGACAGGGACCGCCCGGCACACCACACGATCGGCACCGGCCACACCGCCGACACCGGCCACACCACCAGTCCAGCGCGCCGAGTCTCCCGGCCGGCCGGCGACCCGCGCACCCCTGGGCACCCCGTTGCCGGAACTCCCCTCCACCGCCATGTCGTTGCCTGTCGGCACCAGCCCGACAGACCGGCAACCCGAGCTCCCCGACGAGTCGGTCACCCGGCCGCCGCAAACGGAACTCACCGTCACGGTCCATCCCTTGACTCCCGACGCCGACCCAGCAGTCCAACGAGCTGAGCCCTCCGACGAACCGGCCCCCCGGGCACCCCTGGGCACACCACTTCCAGAACTCCCCGTCGCCGACCGCCCCTTGACTCCCGACCACCACCCAATAGTCCAGCGAGCCGAGTCCTCCGGCGAACCAGCCACCCAGGCACTCCCGCCCGCAGCCCGCCCATTGACCGCCGACAACCACCCGACGGCCCAGCGCACGGAAACCCCCGACGAGCCAGCCGGCCGGGCGCCCCTGGGCACACCGCTGCCTGAACTCCCCACCACCGCTCGCGCATTGACCTGGGGCGACCACCCAGCAGTCCAACGCACTGAGTCCTCCGACGAACCGGCCACCCGGGCACCGCTGGGCACACCACTTCCAGAACTCCCCGCCGCCAACCGCCCCTTGACCCCCGACGACCACCCAGCAGTCCAACGAGCCGAGTCCTCCGACGAACCGGCCACCCGGGCACCCCTGGGCGCACCGTTGACCGAACTCCCCGCCGTCGCCCGTCTGTTCACTGCCAATGACCGACCGGAGGCCGGACCGGCGCTTCCGGTCGTGCAGCGCCAGGCGGACTCCGGCGCGTCGGTGCCGGACCCGCGCGGCGGCAACCCGGCAACCCCGTCGGGGGACCAAGCCGGGGTGCCGACCCCGGCCCAGCGGTCCCGCCGGGACAACCGGACCGGGGCGTCCGGTGCCCGGGCCCGCGGCGGTCTGGGTGCGCCGCTGCCCGCCATGCCGCCGACCGCCGAGCCACCCCGCCCGGCCGGCCCGGACCTGCAGCGGGCCCCGGTACGCCCGGCCGGCGCTGCTCCGGGCACATCTCATCCCCCTTCGGGGACGGCTGGCGGCACGGTCCCTCTGCTCGGCGTGGCGGACACCGGACAGCGCGCTGTGCTCGCCGGCTCCTCACCCTCCGGCGGCCTTTCAGCCGCGCCGACGACGGCCGCCCCGCCCGGGGTGCCGGTCGTCGCGCGGCCGACGCCCCCGGAGCGGCCCGAAGGACCGGCCACCGCACACCCACGGTCGGCGGACGGCGCCGCCGTCCCTCCTGCTTCTGACGCGTCTTCTGCCGCCGCCGCACCCGGTACCGCGGGAACAGCGGCACCGGACGCGCCGCGCCCCGACGGACCGGCGATCAGTGGCCGAGTCGTGCCGGGACCGGCCGTCGTCGCCCGAGCTGTCGCCACGCCCGTCGTCACACCCGTCCTCACGCCCGTCGATGCGCCCGGCGGTGTGCCTCACCGTGCGCCCGGCGGTGTGCCGGGAACCGGTCCGCGGACGTCCGGTGTCGTCGTCGGGCAGCCGCCGACCGCCCAGCGGTCGGCGGCGTTCTCCGCGCCGCGCACGCTCTCCCTGCTGGCCGCACGTCCGCTCACCGTCAACACCCGTGTCCCCCAGGGCGTTGCGTCGCCACGCGTCGACGTCGCCCGCGCCGCCCGGCGTCCCGTCGTAGCCGCGACCTGGCAGCGCGAACCGGACCCTGCGCAGGGTGCGGGGCCTGCCACGGCGGTGCGGGAGTCCACGCGGCCGACGCCACCGGTACAGCGGCGGACCACTGCCGCACCGGCAGGCCCTCACCACTCGCCGCCGTCGAGCGCAGCGCCCCGCCACCGGGCCGTTCCCGTCGTGCGGCCCCATCCGCTCGTCCAGCGGGCCGGGGCCGACGAGCACGACGCCGTACGCCCGGCCGCGATGCCGCTGACCGACGCGCAGGCCTCCCCGCTCCAGGACCGCCCCGTGCCCCCGGCCGCGCCCGGTCCGGCCGCACCCGTGGTCCGCGCCGGCCGTCCGGGGTCCGCCGGGGTCCAGGCGGTGCCGCTCCTCCAGCGGGACGCGGCCGCCGCGCAGGTGCCGGTGACGGCGGTACCACCGCGGGGACGGCAGCGGTCGGCCTCCGCACCCCCGCAACCGGGGGCGGCCACCGGCACGGATGCGGACCGGTCGTCGGGGGTGCCGCACGAGCCCGGCATCGACCTGGACGAGCTGGCGCGGCGCCTGCTGGACCCGCTGGCCCGGCTGCTCCGCGCCGATCTGCGGCGCGGCCGGGAACGCGCGGGCCGCCCCTACGACGGACGCCGCTGAGGACAGGGAACGGATGACCAACGGATGACGGACAACATCTTCGCGACGAGCGTGTTCTTCCGGCTCGCGATCGGCGGCAACGACCTGGGGGCCTTCCACACCTGCTCCGGCATGGGAGCCGAGGTGGAGATGGAGAGCTATGCCGAGGGCGGCAACAACGGCTTCACCTGGCAGCTGCCCGGCCGCGTCACCTGGTCGAACATCACACTGACCCGGCCGGTCACCGCCGACACGGCGAAGATCGGACGCTGGCTGGACCAGACGCTGCGGCGCGTGGAACCCAAGGACGGGGAGATCGTGGCGCTGAGGCCGGACCTGACCCGGATCATCAGCTGGCAGGTGCTCGGCATCGTGCCGGTGCGCTGGCAGGGGCCGTCCTTCGACCCGTCGTCCTCCGAGGCGGCGGTGGAGACGCTGGAGATCGCCCACGAAGGTCTGCGGCCTTCCTGACGTTCCCTCACCAGCGCACGGAAGGAGTGCCCTCGTATGTCCCCTGCGGTCCGCACCAGCCGGGCCAGGGCGCAGCTGACCCTGAAGGAGCCCCCGGCAGCGGTCGGCGCCCGGCCCGGCGGCACGCTCGCCCGGCTGGACCTGCAGTTCAACCCCTCCAGCCTCCAGCTGCGCAAGACGACCGAGTGGCGGCGCAGCCCGTCGCGGATGGCCGGGCAGTCGGCGCTGCCGGAGTTCGTGGGCAGCGGGCCGCGGGAACTGAGCCTGGAGGTCTTCCTCGACGCGACCTCGACCCACGACGACTCGGTCGAGCAGGCGGTGGAGAAGCTGATGAAGGCCTGTGTGCCGACCCCGGCGAGCCTCGCCCGCAAGAAACCGGCCAGCCCCTGGGTGCGGTTCGAGTGGGGCACCGCCCGGACGACCTCGTTCGACGGGGTGCTGTCGAGCCTGTCGGTGACGTACACGCTCTTCGACGTGGACGGCAAGCCGCTGCGGGCGACCTGTGCGCTGTCGGTGTCGGAGGCGAGCGTCGACCCGCCGGGGCAGAACCCCACCTCCGGCGCGCGCACGGCCCGCAGCACCCACACCCTGGTGGCCGGGGACAGTCTGGCGCTGCTGGCCTGGCGGGAGTACGGCGACGCGACGGCCTGGCGGGCCATCGCCGAGGCCAACGGGATCGACGACCCGCTGGCCCTGGTGCCGGGCACCGAACTGGTGGTCCCGGCACTGGGCGACGCGGGCGGTGAGGAGGAGCCGTGACCACACCCGAGGCGCGGGGCGGCCGGTCCTTCGCGGCGGACCCCGTCGTGGAGGCCCCCGGCGAGCTGCCGCCGGTCTGGACGGCGCAGCTGGTGAGCTGCGTGGTGGACGAGAACGTGGGCCTGCCGGACACCGCGGTGCTCACCTACCGCGATCCCGACCACGAGTTCCTGAAGTCCACCGGTATCACCCTCGGCACGCCGCTGCGGGTGTCGGTGGTGACGGTCGCCGGGCAGGCCCGGGAGCGGCTCTTCAACGGCGAGGTCACGGCGGTGGAGATCGACCGCGACGGCACCGGGTCGTTCACGGTGGTGCGCGCCTATTCCGTCGCCCACCGGCTGCAGCGCGGCCGGAAGGTGGTGGCGTACCGGAACATGACGGCCGCCGCCATCGTCCGCAAGGTGGCCGCCGGTGCGGGGCTTTCGTGCGGGAAGGTGGAGGCCGCGCCGGTCACCTACCGGCAGCTGTCGCAGGCCAATGTCTCCGACTGGGAGTTCCTGCGGTACCTGGCGGGCGAGCACGGTGCCCAGGTGCGGGTCGACGACCAGGGGGTGCTGCAGTTCACCCGGCCCGAGAAGGCGTCCGGTGCGCCCGCGCCGTCGACCCCGGCCACGCAGAGCCCGATGGTGCTGGAGTACGGCCGGAACCTGCTGGCGCTGCGGGCCTCGCTGTCGGGGGCGGACGGCGCGTCCTCGGTCGAGGTGCGCGGCTGGGACGTCACCACCAAGAGGCCGTTGGTCGCCCGGCACCAGTCGGTGACCAGCGAGACGGTGCTGCCCGGTCTCGCGCCGCAGTTCGCCGCCCGGTTCGGGAAGTCGGCGAAGCTGACGGTGACCGACACGCCGTACCGCACGCAGGCCGAGACGACCGCGGTCGCGGATGCGACGGCCGCGCAGGTCAGCGCGGGCTTCGGCGAATGGGAGGCGGTCGCCGAGGGCAACCCGCGGCTGCGGGCCGGCCGGCCGGTCGCGCTCGGCAACGTGGGGCCGGCCTTCTCCGGCCGGTACACGGCGACGGCGGTGCAGCACAGCCTGGAGCCGCACGGCGGCTACCGGACCACGGTCTGGGTGAGTGCCAGCCCCGACCGGTCCCTGGCCGGCCTGGTGACCGGCGCTAACGCGCCCGACCGCGGGCCGCGCATACCGGGCCTGGCGATCGGCGTGGTGACGGACGTACGGGAACCGGGCGGCGCGCAGAGCGGCGGCGTCCGGCTCAGGTTCCCCTGGCTGGACGACACCTACGTGACCGACTGGGTGCGGACCGTGCAGTGGGGCGGCAAGGGCGGGGGCGGTGTGGTGAGCCCCGAGGTCAACGACGAGGTGCTCGTCGGTTTCGAGCAGGGCCTGCTGGACAGCCCGTACGTCATCGGCGGCCTGTACAACGGCGTCGACCGGCCCTCGCCGCACGACGTGCCGCTCGTGGACGGGACCAGCGGCAAGGTCAACCGCCGTTCGGTCGTGTCCCGTTCGGGGCACCGGCTGGAGCTGCTCGACGCGCGGGCACCGGGTCCGTCCGGGGTGCGCTTGCGCACCGCGGACGAGCGGCTGGAAGTGCTGCTGGACGACCGGAACAACCGGATCGAGCTGACGGTGTACGCGGCCGGCGGCCGGCGGGCACTGTCCTTCGTACGGCTGGACGGCCAGGGCATCACGCTCGACGCGAAGACCGGCAAGGTCAGCGTGCGGGGCGCCTCCGTGGAGATCGACGGCACCACGGCGGTCCGGGTCGGCGGCCGGTCGGTGAGCGTCACCGGCCAGACCGACGTCACACTGGACGGCGGCCTGCTGGGGGTGCTGAAGGCGGACCTCGTACGCATCAACTGACGTCAATTCCCTTATTGCACAAGGCCCTTGGGGCCGCGACCGTTCTTCGAGGAGCCCGGCATGCCCGCCGCAGCCCGTACCGGCGACCCCACCAGCCACGGGGGTGTGATCGCCACCCCGCCGCCCGGCGCCGCCACGGCGGTGGCGCGCGTGCTGATCGGCGGCCGTCCCGCCGCCGTCGTGGGCAGTCTGCACACCTGTGCGATGCCGCCGCACGCCGCCATGGGACCGGCCAACGTGATCCTCCCCGCCCCGGCCGCGCTCGTCGCGGGCGAGGTGCTCATCGGCGGGTTGCCGGCCGCGCGGGCGGGCGACGCCACCGCGTGCGGCGCAACGGTCCAGATCGGCGCCCCGAACGTCCGGATCGGGGGTCTGTGATGAGCGAGCGGTTCATCGGACGCGGCTGGGCGTTCCCGCTGCGGGTCGGGCCGACCGGCGGGATCGCCATGGTGGAGCGCGAGCGGGAGATCGAGGAGGCGATCCGGCTGGTGCTGGGCACCGCGCCCGGCGAGCGCCCGATGCGCCCGGAGTTCGGCTGCGGCATCCACGACTACGTCTTCGCGCCCGGCGACGGCGCCACCGCCGGGCGGATCGCCCAGCAGGTGCGCGAGGCGCTGGAGCGGTGGGAGCCGCGGATCGGGGTGGACGAGGTGATGGTGGCCTACGACGCGGTGGACGCCGGAACCCTCTACATCGACGTGCGCTACACGGTGCGGTCCACCAACGACCGGCGCAACCTGGTGTTTCCCTTCTACACGATCCCCTCCGAGGAGGGGGCCGAGGAAGCGGTCGCGGACTGATGGCCCTGCCCTCCCCCAACCTGGACGACCGGCGGTTCCAGCAACTCGTCGACGAGGCGAAGCGGTATGTGCAGCAGCGCGCCCCGGAGTGGACCGACCACAACGTCTCCGATCCGGGCGTCACCCTGATCGAGACGTTCGCGTACCTCGTGGACCAGTTGCTGTACCGGCTGAACCGGGTTCCGGACAAGAACTACACGGCGTTTCTCGACCTGCTGGGCATCCGGCTGTTCCCGCCGTCGGCGGCCACGGCCGAGGTCGACTTCTGGCTGTCGGCGCCGCAGCCCGACACGGTGGCGCTGCCCGCGGGCACCGAGGTGACCACGGCGGACGGGGAGGCGGAGCAGCCCGTGGTGTTCGCGACCACGGACGAACTGCGCATCGTGCCCAGCGAGTTGATGCGGTTGGTGACCGCGCCCCGCACGGGGGAGCACGCCGACCGGACCGGTGAACTCGCCGAGGGCCGCGACGTACGGTGCTTCCAGGTGTCCCCCGAGCCGGGTGACGCGCTGCTGTTCGGGCTGCCGACGGCGGTGCCGCGGTGCGTGGTCGCCGTACGGCTGGACAGCCGGGTGGAGGGCGTCGGAGTGGACCCGCGCCAGCCGCCGCTGGTGTGGGAGGCGTGGGACGGCGGCCACTGGCAGGAGTGCGAGACCGGCTCCGACACCACCGGCGGGCTGAACCGGCCCGGCGAGGTCGTCGTGCACGTCCCGGCCGGGCACACGGCGTCCGTGATCGGCGGGACCCGGGCGGGCTGGCTGCGCTGCCGGGTGACCGAGCCGGAGCCGGGCCAGCCGTTCTACTCGGAGTCCCCGACGGTGCGCGAGGCGAGCGTGTTCACGGTCGGCGGCACCATGGCCGTCGAGCACGCGGAGACCGTCACCGACGTTCCGCTCGGCACGTCGGAGGGCGTGCCGGGGCAGACGTTCCGGCTCGGCCGGCCGCCGGTGCTGCTGGACGGCGAGCCGCCGGTGGTGGAGGTCTCCTCGGCCGACGGCTGGCGCCGCTGGGAGGTGGTGGAGCACTTCGGCCGCTCGGGCCCCGGGGACCGGCACGTCCACGTGGACGCGACCACCGGCGAGTTCGCCTTTCCGCCGGCGCTGCGGGAACCGGACGGCACGCTGCGGCTGTGCGGCGCCGTACCGGAGAAGGGCGCACAGATCCGGGTGGCCCGGTACCGCACCGGCGGCGGCCCGGCCGGCAATGTGGCGCGCGGCGCGATCTCCGTGCTGCGCAGTTCCGTTCCGTACATCGCGCGGGTCGGCAACCGGGAGGCCGCACGCGGCGGGGTGGACGGGGAGACGGTCGCCAACGCGAAGCTGCGGGCCCCGGACGCGCTGCGGATGCAGGAGCGGGCCGTGACCGCCGAGGACTACGAGATCATCGCCCGGCAGGCGGCGCCCTCGGTGCGCCGCGTGCGCTGTCTGCCGGCGGCGGACGGGGCGGGTGCGGTACGGGTGCTGGTGGTGCCGGACGCGGTGGCCGACGACGGCGACCGGCTGCGGTTCGAGCAGCTCATCCCGTCCGACCAGGTGCTGACGGCGATCACCGGGAGCCTGGACGAACGGCGGCTGATCGGCACCCGGCTGGTGGTGGAGCCGCCGGTCTACCAGGGGGTCACCGTGGTCGCGCGGCTCGGTGCGGCGCCCGAGGACGCGGACCGGGTGCGGGAGGCGGCGCTCGCCGCGCTGTTCCGGTACCTCAACCCGCTGCGCGGCGGGCCCGACGGCACCGGGTGGCCGTTCGGGCGGCCGGTGCAGTACGGGGAGGTGTTCGGCCTGCTGCAACGCGCCACCGGCAACGCGCTGGTGGAGGAGATCCGGCTGTTCGCCGCCGACCCGATCACCGGGCGGCGCGGTGCGCCGGTGGACCGTATCGATGTGACCGCGGGCGCGCTGGTGTTCTCGTACCAGCACCAGGTCGTCGTGCAGCCCCTCGACGAGGAGGCCCGCGCATGAGCCGCGCCGCCGTCCCCGGTCTGCCGAGCCGGCATCCCATCGGCGGGCTGCTGCCCGCGCTGTACGCCGACGACGACTTCGCCCAGCGGTTCACCGCGGGACTGGACACCGTCCTCGCCCCGGTGTTCGCGACCCTCGACAACCTGCCCGCCTATCTCGACCCCCGGGTGGCGCCGCTCGACTTCGTGGTCTGGCTGGCCTCGTGGGTGGGCGCCGCCGACGATCCGGAATGGCCCGCGGAACTGCGCCGCGAGGCGGTCGTACGCGCGCTGGAACTGCACCGCTGGCGCGGCACCCGGCGTGGTCTGGTGGAGCGGCTGCGGCTCACGCTCGGGGTGCACGCCGATGTCGTCGGCGACGGCGGGGCGGTGTGGTCGCGTACCGCGGGCGCCGCGCTGCCGCCGGAGCCGTCCGGCGAGGTGGTGGTCCGGGTGTGGCCGGGCCGCGATCCGGAGGTGGACGAGGGCCGGGTCCGGGAGCTCGTCCGGTCGCTGTGTCCGGTGCATGTCTCATGCCGGGTGGAGGTCCTGCCCGGCCCGCCCACCGGCGAAGGGAGGTGACGTCGTGCGCGCCTGTCCCTCGTGCGGGGCGTCCAACGACCCCACTGACGACTTCTGCGGCAACTGCGGCGCCTACCTGGGCTGGTCGGAGGGCGGCACGCGCACCGCGTCCACGCCGTCGACCGTCCCTGCGCCGGGCGATGCGGCACCGGACACGGTGCCGCCGGAGGGCGAAGGACGGACGCCACGTCCTGCTCCGTCTCCGTCCGCGGTCGTCGACGCGGGCGCCGACGGCGACCCCGGCCGCGGCTCGGCCCGGCGCGACGACCCGTCGCCCACGACGCGCACCACGACCGGGACCGGCACCGACTCGGCCGGCCGGAACGGCACCGCAGACCGAACCAGCGGCACCGACACCCGCACCGGCACCGGTGCCGACAGCCGGAACGGCACCGTCGACCGGACCCACGGCCACGACACCGCGGACCGGACCAGCGGCAGCGGCAGCGGCAGCGGCAGCGGCAGCGGCAGCGGCAGCGGCAGCGGCAGCGGCAGCGGGGACCGTACCGGCCGGGAGGGCGGTGACGGTGTCGGCGGAGGCCGCGGCCGCACGGGCCGCCCCGCCGTACCCGCGCGGCCCCCGGCCCCGGAGGGGGCGCGGCCGGCCGGGGCGCCGCAGCCGGAACCCGTGCTGCCCGTGCGGCCCGCGAAACCCGTCGCGCCGCGTCCCGTCGTACGGCCCGTGGCGGAACCGGAGGAGGTGTCGGGGCTGCCGTGCCCGGTGTGCGGTGCGCCCAACCCGTCGGACCGCCGGTTCTGCCGACGCTGCGCCAGTCCGCTGGGCCGGGCGGCGGACCGCGCGCCGCTGCCGTGGTGGCGGACGGTCTGGCCGTTCCGGCGACGGGTACGGGCGGGCTCCGGGCGGGCGGCGCGGCTCCTGGTGACCCTGGCCGTGGTGCTGGCGCTGTGCGCGGCCGGATTCCTCCTGCTGCCGGCCGGCCGCGCCCTGTTCGAGGACACCCGGGACAAACTCGGCGGGGTCAAGGCGGTCACCCCGGCCGCGGTGAAGGCCGGCGCCCAGGTGCCCTCGCATCCGGCGACGAACACCACGGACGGCCTCAGCAACCGCTATTGGGGCGCGCCCGGGGCGGGTGCCTCCGTGACGTACACCTTCGGCACACCGTTCCGGCTGGTCGACCTCATCATCACCAACGGGGCCTCGACGTCACCGCAGGAGTACGCCGGCGAGGCCCGGGCGCTCCGGATGGATCTGGAGGTCACGTCGGCGGACGGTGCGGTGCACCGCAGGGAGCTCACGCTCAGCGACAAGCCGGGCCCGCAGACCTTCCCGACCGGGATCGGCGACGTGGTGCGGGTACGGCTGGTGCTGCGGTCGGTCACGGGGCTCACGGCGCATCGTCATGTCGCGGTCGCGGAGGTGGAGTTCTTCCAGCGCAGCTGACGTTCCCGGGAAATGACCGAGGGGCCGCTCCAGATCTCTCTGAAACGACCCCTGACCTGCGACTTCACAAAGTCGGGACGACAGGATTTGAACCTGCGACCCCTTGACCCCCAGTCAAGTGCGCTACCAAGCTGCGCCACGTCCCGATGCGCTCACTCGCGGTGATCCGCGTGATCGCGCGAACAGAACTTTACCCCACCTCCGGGTGTGGGCCGAAGAGGGCCCGGCAGGCATGGCGGGAGGCGGGGGACAATCGGCCGTATGACGAGTGCGGGTGGATCGGATGCCAGGGACCGGGACGGGGAGGGGCGGGCGCGCAACGCCCGGCCCCGGGACGGGCTCGGTCGCCCGCTGCCCTACGGCGCGGAGGGCGTACCGCGACAGCCGGAGGGGGTTGAGCGGAGGCCGGAGGAGACCGTCGCCCAGGCGCAGGAGCTGCTGGACGCGGGTAAGCCGTTCCACGCGCACGAGGTGTTCGAGGACGCCTGGAAGTCGGGCCCGCAGGAGGAGCGGGTGTTGTGGCGGGGCCTGGCCCAGCTGGCGGTCGGGCTCACCCACGCGGCCCGCGGCAACGCCGTGGGCGGTGCGCGTCTGCTGCGGCGGGGCGCCGGGGCACTCGGGCAGTGGGAGACGGCGCAGGGCGAGGACCGGCCGTACGGGATCGATCTCGCCGGGCTCACCCGGTGGGCGCGGGAACTGGCGGCGCGCGTGGAGAGCGGGGGGCGCCCCGTGGACGCGCCGGCCGAGGCACCCCGGCTCCGCTCCTGACGCATGCGCTGATCCACTCCGGACGCGTGTCCTGACGCGGGCCGGCACCGGCGGGCGGAGGCGCCGCACCCGCTGTCCGTGGCATGCGGCAGACTCGGGGCGTGCGAAAGATTCATGTCATCGGTATCGGCGCGGGCGACCCCGACCAGCTGACCCTGCAGGCGGTCAAGGCGCTGCGGAGCACGGACGTGTTCTTCCTGCTCGACAAGGGCGAGGTGAAGAGCGATCTCACCCAGCTCCGCCGGGACATGCTGGAAGCTCATCTGCCCGAGGGGTCGTACCGGGTGGTGGAGGCCCGTGACCCGGAGCGGGACCGCAGGGCGGGCGGGCCGGCGTACTCACCGGCCGTGGAGGACTGGCGCAGCGCGCGGGCCGGGATCTACGAGCGGCTGATCATCGAGGAACTGGGCGAGGACGCCACCGGTGCCTTCCTGGTGTGGGGCGATCCGGCGCTGTACGACAGCACGCTGGGGATTCTGCAGGAGGTGCTGGAGCGGGGCACGGTGGAGTTCACCTACGACGTCATCCCCGGCATCAGCAGTGTCTCCGCGCTGGTCGCCCGGCATCGCACGGGACTGAACCGGGTGGCCCGTCCGGTGCAGATCACCACCGGGCGGCGGCTGGCCGAGGGCTTGCCCGAGGGCGTGGACGACGTGGTCGTGATGCTGGACGCCCACCAGGCCTTCCGGCGGTACGCCGGGGAGGACATCGACATCTACTGGGGCGCGTACATCGGCACCCCGGACGAGATCCTCGTCTCCGGCCCGATCGGCGAGGCCGGTCCCCGCATCGAGCAGGTGCGGGCCGAGGCGCGCGAGCGCAAGGGCTGGATCATGGACACGTACCTGCTGCGCAGGAACCCCGGCGACGGCTGAGGCCCCGGCTGCCTCGTCGTCACGCCGGGCCGAGGCCCAGCCACTGCAGTGCGCCCGCCACGTCGGGCACCGTCGTGACGCCCCGGGGCAGCGGCGGGCGGTGTACGACGATCACGGGCAGGCCGAGTCGCCGGGCTGCCGTCAGCTTCGCGGCCGTCGCCCGGGCGCCGCTGTCCTTGGTCACGAGGACGTCGATGCGGTGCCCCCGCAGCAGCTCGGTCTCGTCGGCGAGCGTGAACGGGCCGCGGGCCAGGACGACTTCGGTGTCCGGCGGCAGGGGCGGCTCGGGTGGGTCGACCGACCGTACGACGAAGTGCAGGCCGGTCAGGTGGGCGAAGGCCGCGAGGCCCAGGCGTCCGGTGCTGAGGAACACCCTGCGGCCCAGACCCGGCAGCGCCTCGGCGGCCGCGGCCAGGGACGGGACGTCGTGCCAGCGGTCGCCGGGGCCCGGCTGCCAGCCGGGGCGGCGCAGCACCACGGCCGGCACTCCGGTGGCCGCTGCGGCGCGGGCCGCGTGGGCCGTGATGGCCTCGGCGAAGGGGTGGGTGGCGTCGACCAGGGCGTCCACGTGGTGGGCGCGGAGCCAGTCGGCCAGTCCTTGTGCGCCGCCGAAGCCGCCGATCCGTACCTCGCCCGCCAGGGCTCCCGGGCGGGCGACACGGCCCGCCAGGGACGTGGTGACCCGGACGCCGGGCCGGGCGGCGAGGTCGGCGGCGAGGCGGCGGGCCTCGGTGGTGCCGCCGAGGACCAGGACATGCGCGGGCATAGGGGTGAGGGTACGAGGTCGTGCGGGACGCTCCACCGTGCGGGTCGCTACCGTCGAGCCATGCGATCCGTGGAGTCCGTGCGTGCCGTGCTGATCGACATCGACGGTGTCCTCACCGTCTCCTGGAAGCCGCTGCCGGGTGCCGTGGAGGCGCTGCGCGCGATCCGCGCGGCGGGACTCGGTGTGGCACTGGTGACCAACACGACGTCCCGTACCCGGGCGTCGATCGCCGAGACGCTGTCGGGGGCCGGGTTCGAGGTGAGTGCGCAGGACGTGCTCACGGCGCCCGCCGTCACCGCCGCCCACCTCGCCGAACACTTCCCGGGTGCCCGCTGTGCCCTGCTCAACAGCGGGGACATCGGGGAGGACCTCGGTGACCTCGTCCTCGTCGAGGAGCGTCCGGACGTGGTCGTCCTCGGCGGTGCGGGGGACGGGTTCGACTACCCGGCGCTCAACCGGGCCTTCGGGCATCTCCAGCGGGGCGCCCGGCTGATCGCCATGCACCGCAACCTGTACTGGCGCACCGACGAGGGGCTGCAACTCGACTCGGGCGCGTTCCTGCTCGGGCTGGAGAAGGCCGCTCGGGTGGAGGCCGAGGTCACGGGCAAGCCGTCCGCGGCGTTCTTCGAGACGGCACTGGCCGGGCTCGGGGTGAGCGCGGACCGGGCGCTGATGGTGGGCGACGACATCGAGTCGGACGTGCTCGCGGCGCAGCGGGCCGGGATCACGGGGGTGCTCGTCAGGACGGGCAAGTACCAGCCGGAGGCCCACGAGAACGCGAGCGGGACGCCGGACCACGTGCTGGACTCCTTCGCGGACCTCCCGGCCCTGCTGGGGCTAGCGCAGTAGCAGTTGCACTCCGCCCACGACGGTCGCCGCGATCACGAGTTGTTCGAAGAGTCGCTGGTTGATCCGGCTCACAGCCCACTTGCCGAACAACGCGCCGGGCACGACGAACACCGCGAGTGCGGCGTCGAGGAGCAGCGAACGGCCGTCGATCAGGCCGAGACCGGCGCTGAACGGCACTTTCGAGACGTTCACGATGAGGAAGAAGAACGCCGATGTGCCCAGGAAGCCCAGCTTCCGGAAGCCCGCCGACAGCAGATACAGCGACATCACCGGGCCGCCCGCGTTGGCGACCATCGTGGTGAATCCCCCGAGCACGCCGTACGAGCGGGCCTTGGCGCGACCCGCCCGGGTGGTCACCGTGTCCGGCGCGTCCCCGGCCCCGCCGTTCTCCCGGCGCCGCCACAGGGTGACACCGGCCATCAGCAGCAGGATCGCACCGATCGAGGTCCGTACGATCCCGTCGTCGGCCCACATCAGGAACAGCGTGCCGGCCACCACACCGGCCGCGACGGCCGGGAACAGCCGCCACAGGGTGGGCCAGTGGGCGTGCCGCCGGTAGGTGAGGACGGCGAGCACGTCCCCGGCGATCAGGACGGGCAGCAGCACGCCGGTGGAGGCGCGGGCCGGCAGGACCGCCGCGAAGATCGCGAGGCTCACCGTGTTGGCCCCGCTCACCGCGGTCTTGGAGAAGCCGACGAGCAGGGCCGCGCAGGCGAGCGCCGCGAACCCCCAGCCGGACATGTGCCAGAGCGTCATCGTGTTCATGCGGGGACCGATGCTATGTCCTGACAACCCTGAGGAGTAAGGACCGTCTCGCCAGGTGATCCCTGCCGCGGTCTCCTCGCCCGCTATGACCGTGGTGCGTACTGCTCCCGGAGTTCCCGCTTGAGCACCTTCATGCTGGGTCCGAGCGGCATCGCGTCCGTGAACTCCACACGCCGCGGGTACTTGTGCCGGCCGAGGTGCTCCTTGGACCACTCGGTGATGGCTGCGGCGTCGGGGCCGGTACCCGGTGCGGGTACGACGACGGCGCAGACCTCCTCGCCGTGCAGCTCGTCGGGCAGGCCGATGACCGCGACCTGGGCGACGCCCGGGTGGCGCAGCAGGACCTCCTCGACCTCCCGCGGGTACACGTTGTAGCCGCCGCGGATGATGACGTCCTTCTTGCGGTCGACGATCCTCAGGAAGCCGTCCTCGTCCTTGGTGCCGAGGTCGCCGGTGCGGAACCAGCCGTCGACCAGGACCTGGGCGGTGGCTTCGGGGCGGCCGAGGTAGCCGGAGAAGACGTTGTGGCCGCGGATGACGACCTCGCCCAGTTCACCGGGCGGCAGCAGCTCGATGCGGTCTTCGGCCTCGGCGCGGGCGATCTCCACGTCGACGCCCCACAGCGGGTGGCCGATGGTGCCGGCCCTGGTGCCGAAGTCGGGCTGGTTGACGGTGGCCGTCGGGGAGGTCTCCGACAGCCCGTACCCCTCGTGGATCTTCGCCCCGAAGGCGGCCTCGAACCGCTCCAGTGCGGCGACGGGCAGCGAGGCGCCCCCGGAGACGCACACGCGCAGTTCCGGGAGCGGCCCGGCGTCCCGGGCCGCCGCCGTCAGGGCGACGAACATGGTCGGCACGCCGTGGAAGGTGTTCACGCCCTCCTTCACCATCAGCTCGATGGCGCGGGCCGCGTCGAAGCGGGGCAGAAGCACGAGCGTGGCGCCCGCCCGCCAGGTGGAGTTGAGCGACACCGTCTGGCCGAAGGCGTGGAACAGCGGCAGCGCGCCGAGGGCGATGTCGTCGGCGCGGATGTCGTTGGCGTCGAAGGCGTTGACCGTCGCGTTCATCACGATGTTGAAATGGCTGAGCACGGCACCCTTCGGGACGCCGGTCGTGCCGCTCGTGTAGAAGATCACCGCCGGGTCGTCGACGGCGCGGGTGACGTACGACGGCAGCGGCTCGGCGCCGTCCGTGAGCCTGTCGAACTCCTCGCCCAGGGTCACGGTCCGGATGCCCAGGGCGTCGGCGGCGGGCCGTGCGGTCTGTGCCTGCGCGGGGTGCACCAGCAGCAGGGTCGCCCCGCTGTCCTTGAGCACGTGCTCGACCTCCCCGGCTGACAGCAGCAGATGCACGGGTACGACGACTCCGCCCGCCGCGGCGATCGCGTAGTAGGCGACCGGGAACTCGGCGGTGTTGGGGGCCATCAGCGCCACCCGGTCACCCGGTCGTACGCCGAGCCCGGTGAGCGCACCCGCCCGGGCCAGGGCCCTGCGCCACACCTCGGCGAAGGTCAGCCGCAGCTCGCCTTCGACGAGCGCCGTCCTGTCGGGACGGCGCCGGGCGTTCTCGGCGAGGATGGCGGCGACGGACAGGGTTGCCATGGAGTGCTGCTCCGTTTCCTTGCTGCGGCTCGACCGACCGGATCCCCCCTTGTTAAGCGGGGTGGGGGGTGTCGTTTGGATCATCCCGGCGAGAACGACACCCTCTAGTGCCTCTCGACCAGCACCGCGCTCCCCTGCCCCACCCCCACGCACATGGTCGCCAGCCCCCGCTCGGCGCCCGTGCGCCGCATCCGGTGCAGCAGCGTCGTGAGGATGCGGGCGCCCGAGCAGCCGAGGGGGTGGCCGAGGGCGATGGCGCCGCCGGTCGGGTTCACCAGGTCCGGGTCGATGCCGAGCTGTTCGACGCAGGCGAGGGCCTGTGCGGCGAACGCCTCGTTGAACTCGGCCTCCTGCAGGTCGGCGACGTCCCAGCCGGCCCGGGCCAGTACCTTGCGGGTGGCGGGGACGGGGCCGATGCCCATCACATCGGGGTGGACCCCGGCGGAGGCACCCGCGACATAGCGGCCCAGGGACTCCAGACCCAGCTCGTTCAGGGCCTCCTCGCTGACCAGGAGCAGTCCGGCCGCGCCGTCGTTCATCGGCGAGGCGTTGCCCGCCGTGACCGTGCCGCCCGGGCGGAAGACCGGCTTGAGGCGGGCGAGCTTGTCCAGCGAGGTGTCCTCGCGGACGCATTCGTCCTGCTCGACCACGATCCCGTCCGGGCGCTCCACGGGCAGGATTTCGTCGTCGAAGTGGCCGTTCTTGCGTGCGGCGGCGGCGAGTTGGTGGCTGCGCAGGGCGAAGGCGTCCTGCCGCTCGCGCGAGATGCCGTACCGCTCGGCGACCTCCTCGGCGGTCTCGCCCATGGACAGCAGGCCGTGCAGCTCCTTCATCGCGGGGTTGACCAGGCGCCAGCCGAGGCGGGTGTCGTACGTCTCGATGCGCTGGGGCAGGGCCTCGTCGGGGCGGGGCAGCACGAAGGGGGCGCGGCTCATCGACTCGGAGCCGCCCGCGATCACGATGTCGGCCTCGCCGGCGGCGATGGTGCGGGCGGCGGTGGTGACCGCTTCCAGTCCGGAGGCGCACAGCCGGTTGACGGTGGCGCCGGGTACGGAGTCGGGGAGCCCGGCGAGCAGGGCGGCCATGCGGGCGACATTGCGGTTGTCCTCGCCGGCCTGGTTGGCCGCACCCCAGTAGACGTCGTCGATCCGGGCCGGGTCGAGCTCGGGCACCTCGGCCACCAGATGGCGGATCACGCCGGCCGCCAGGTCGTCGGGGCGGACCGAGGAGAGGGCTCCGCGCAGCTTGCCGATGGGGGTGCGGCGGGCGGCCGCGAAGTGGACGGGACGCACGGCTTGGACTCCTGACCTACGACTGATCCACGACGCTGTGGACCAGCGACCACACGGGACACTTAATTAGCACTGCTAGTTTTGGACTATAGACCTCCGACCGGCCCCCTGGGAAGATCCCACCTGACCTTCACCGAGTCGGCGGAGGAGAGCGGAGGAGACATGCCCCACGTCCGCCAGCACACCCTCGACGGCACCCGTGGCCCGGTCGCCGTACGCGAGTGGCCGCACCCCGCACCCCGGTACCTGGCGCTGATCGTGCACGGATACGGCGAGCACGCGGGCCGGTACGACGAACCGGCCGCCGTCCTCACCGGGCACGGGGCGGCCGTGTACGGGCCCGATCACATCGGCCACGGCAGGTCGGCCGGGGAACGGGTGCTGATCGAGGACTTCGAGGACGTGGTCACCGATGTGCACGCGGTGGCGGACCTCGCCCGGGCCGCGCACCCCGGGCTGCCGCTCGTGATGGTCGGCCACTCCATGGGCGGACTGATCGCCGCCCGCTACTCCCAGCGGTACCGGGCCGAACTGAGCGCACTGGTCCTTTCGGGGCCGGTGATCGGCATCTGGGAGCTGCCGGGGCGGCTGCTGGCCCTGCCGGAGATCCCGGACACCCCGGTCAGCCCGGCCGCGCTGTCCCGGGACCCGGCCGTCGGCGCCGCCTACGCCGCCGATCCGCTGGTGTGGCACGGGCCGATGAAGCGGCCGACGCTGGAGGCGTTCACCCGGACCCTGGAGGCCGTCGGCCGGGGCGGGAACGTGGGCGACCTGCCGCTGCTGTGGCTGCACGGGGACGACGACCGGCTGGTGCCGCTGTCCGGCAGCCGGATCGGCGTGGAGCGGCTCGCCGGCGGCCGGCTGACGGAGCGGATCTTCGCCGGGGCGCGGCACGAGGTGTTCCACGAGCTCGGCAAGAAGGAGGCCTTCGCGGAGGTGATCCGCTTCCTGGACGCGGCACTCCCCCACTGACCAGGCCTGTTTTACCTCTCAGGGCGCTGGGCACCCGCCCCTTCGGACCCGGGCGACTGAACACAGACGACTGGAAACAGACGACTGGGCACAGACGATTCCTGACAGACTCGACGGAAGGGGACGGACGCACCATGGCCGTGGTGAAGAGCACGCTGCCCGAGGAGGCGCTCGGGGTCACCGGGACCGCCCTGCAGGAGACCCTGGTGGACCTGCTCGGGCTGTCACTGATCGGGAAGCAGGCGCACTGGAACATCGTGGGTCCGCGGTTCCGGTCGATCCACCTCCAGCTCGACGAGGTGGTCGCGACGGCGCGCGCCCACTCCGATACCGTCGCCGAACGCGCCGCCGCGCTGGGCGTGGCCCCGGACGGCCGGCCCGAGACGATCGCCGCGACCTTCGCGCTGCCCGGCACCAAGGACGGCTGGCTGCGCGACACCGAGGTGGTGGAGCTGATGGTGTCCGCGCTGGAGACGGCCGTCGGCCGGCTGCGCGAGCGGATTGCGGCGACGGAGAAGCCCGACCCGGTCACCCAGGACCTGCTGATCTCCGTCACGGCCGACCTGGAGAAGCAGCGCTGGATGTTCCAGGCCGAGAACCACCCGCGCGAGAACGCCCCCAGCTAGACGACGCCCCCGCACGGAAGGGGAAACCCATGGCCGACGCCCTCGAAACCGAAGCGCTGTGGGAGGACTTCCACCGCGTGGTGAACATGACCTCCGCCGAGCTCGCGGCCTGGCTCCGGGTCCGCGACGCCGACGAGGAGGCCGAGCCGCTGCCCGAGGAGGCCGGCACGCCGACCGGGCAGCATGTTCTCGCCATCCTCCAGAAACGCCGCACCGATCTCACCGACGACGACATCCGCGTGATGCACAAGGTCGTCGACACGGTCGGGGACCTCGTGGACATGGCGGACGAGCCGGAGCGGGAGACGGCGGCGGACGACGCCCGCCGGCACCGCCTGATGACCCTGGGCCACGACCCGCTCAAGCCGTAGACCGGGAGGGCCTGGTCATGAACCGCGACGAAAGGGTCCTGCGCGAGCTGGTGTCCGAGTACGGGCAGACGTACGCCGAGGAGGCGGGCATCAAGCTGAAGGACACCCCGCAGCCGCTGTACCGGCTGCTGGTGCTCGCCCTGCTGCTCAGCGCCCGGATCCGCGCCTCGGTCGCGGTGGCCGCCGCGAAGGCCCTGCACGAGGACCACCTGGACAGCCCGCGCCGCATGGCCGACGCCGACTGGCAGCAACGCGTCGACGCGCTCGGCCGCGGCGGCTACCGGCGCTACGACGAGCGCACCGCCACCCAGCTCGGCGACGGTGCCGAGCTGTTGCTGGACCGCTGGGCCGGAGATCTGCGCCGGCTGCACGAGGAGGCGCACGGCGACACCGGCGAACTCAAGCGGCTGCTCCAGGAGGAGCCGGGGATCGGTCCGGCCGGCGCCGACATCTTCCTGCGCGAGGCCCAGCGCATCTGGCCCGAACTCGCGCCCTACATCGACGGCAAGGCGCTCGACGGAGCGCGGCGTCTCGGGCTGCCGAAGGATCCCGAGAAGCTGACGAGGCTGGCCAAGGACACCGAACCGGCCACGCTGGCCGCCGCGTTGGTGCGTGCCGCACTCGACAAGGAGGTGGCCGAAGACTGTCTGCGCCGCGCCGGATGATCGTGTCGGACTGCGCCTCGCATCGGGTGGGAGCGAAGGAGCAGCAGAGGGAGCCGTCCGGGCGGCGCGCGCCAACCGGGCGTTCAAGGTGGTGTCGACACTCGTCGACGCGCTGGCGCCGGGCAGTCTGCTGGTGCTGTCGACGATGACGGCCGACTTCGAACGGAGAACGTCGAGAAGGGCATCGCCGCCTGCGCGGCGGGCGGAGTGACTCTCGTGGCGCGGGGCTCGACCTGCTGGAGCCGGGCGCCGTACCGGTCGACGAGTGGCGCAGGGCCGAGGCCCCGGACGGCGCGGGACCGGTCTCCCTGTACGGCGCCGTGGGCCGCAAGCCCCAGCGCTGACAAGCCGTGGGCCGCACGCCCAGGCGCTGCTGCCGACCAACAGCCCGGGCCGCTACAGGCCGAGCACGCGGGAAACGGTCCGCAGCACCCCGTCGTCGTTGTTGGACGGCGCGAGGTGGCGGGCCCTGCGGACCACCTCCGGATGGGCGTTGGCCATGGCGAACGACCACTCGGCGGCGTCGAGCATCTCCAGGTCGTTGAGGTAGTCGCCGAAGACCATCGTCTGCGCGGGCGTGATGCCGAGGGCCCGCTGCAGGCCGCGCAGCGCGGTGCCCTTGTTGGCGGTGCGGTTCATGACGTCCACCCAGTGCTCGCTGGAGACCACGACCTGGTGGGTGGCGGCGAAGCCGGCGAGGGCCGGGGCGGTGGTCTGCTCGGCACGCCCGAAGTCGATCAGCGCGACCTTGATCACCTCGTCGTCCACGGCGGTGACGTCCTCGACGACCTGGTGCGCGACGTAGTACTGGCGGACCTCGGCCAGGAACGCCTCGTCGGTCCGCTCGACGTACGCCGCCCGCTTGCCGCACACCACGGCGCCGACGTCCACACCGTCCGCGACCAGCCGCCGTACCGTACGGGCCACCCCGGCGGCGACAGATCTGTCCATCGTGTCGGAGCTCAGCTCCACGCCGTCGCGGACCACGTACGTGCCGTTCTCGGCGATGAACACCATGCCTTCGGCGACATCCGCGAACTGCCTCGCCAGCGTGGCGTACTGGCGGCCGCTCGCCGGGCTGAACAGCACTCCGCGCCGGCGCAGTTCGGCGAGCATCGGCCACAGCCCGTCAGGGATCCGCCGGGCGTCGTCCAGCAGGGTGCCGTCCATGTCGGTGACGATCAGCCGGATGTCGGCGGGGCCTGCGGGCAGGCCGGGGACGTTCAGGAGGGGCGCGGGCGTGGCGGTCATGTCCTGCTTCCGGTCGGGGACGGCGTACCGGTCCAGTGTTCCTCATGCGCCGAGACGGCCCGTCGGCCGCCCGGAAACGCCTGGAACCGTCTGGAACCGCCCAGGGTGCGCGTTTCCCGGGACAGCGCGATCAACGGGCGGCACAATGACGGCGGAACACCGAGAACCGGAGAAGGGCGCCCACGTGACCGAGAGCCACTCCCCGACGTCCGGGCCGGGGCAGCTGAACACCTCCGTGGCACACAACGCCCGGGTGTGGAACTACTGGCTCGGCGGCAAGGACAACTACGAGATCGACCAGCGGGTCGGTGAGCACGTCGCCGGGATGTTCCCGGTGATCCGGGAGGTGGCCCGGGCGGACCGGGAGTTCCTGGCCAGGGTGGTGCGGTTCCTCGCGGCCGAGCGGGGGACACGGCAGTTCCTGGACGTCGGCACCGGCCTGCCGACCGTCGACAACACCCACGAGATCGCGCAGCGGATCGCTCCCGAGTCCCGGATCGTGTACGTCGACAACGACCCGATCGTGCTCGTGCACGCCCGCTCGCTGCTCACCAGCTCGCCCGAGGGCGCCACGGACTACGTCGACGCCGACGTCCGCGACCCGGACGGCATCCTGCAGCGCGCCGCCGACACCCTGGACCTGTCCCGTCCGGTCGCGTTGATGATGCTCGGCATCCTGAACTTCGTCCTGGACACCGACGAGGCCCGGGACATCGTGCGGCGGCTCATGACGGCACTGCCCCCGGGCAGCCACCTCGTCCTCACCCACCCGACCTACGACGGTGACGTGGGAGGCGAGGGCAACGTGGCCGCGATGGAGTTCTGGAACGCCAACGCCACCCCGCCGATCACCGCCCGCAGCCGCGCGGAGATCGCCGGCTTCCTCCAGGGCCTGGAGCTCGTCGAGCCGGGTCTGGTGCCCTGTTCGCAGTGGCGCGCCGGGGCGGAGGCCGCCGCGGTGCCGCAGTACGGCGCCGTGGCCGTGAAACGCTGACGCCGGCACCGGCGGGCCGGCGCCGAGGACGAGAGATGGCCGAGGAGGACGGATGACCACCCTTGCCGACCCCGTGCCCGGCGGGCGGCCGGAGGATCTGCGCCGGGTCGCCGGACTCACCGCGCGCCTCGCCGCGAAGGACGTGCGCGGGATCGTGCTGGCCTACGTGGACACCGCGGGTGTCTGCCGGGTGAAGACGATCCCGGCGGCGCGGCTGGAGGCGGCGGTCTCCTGGGGCGTCGGCATGTCCCCGGTGTTCGACACCTTCCTGGCCGGCGACTCGATCGTCGGCACCGACGTCCTCGGCTCCCCCGACGGTGACCTCCGGCTCTATCCGGACCTGGACCAGCTGGTCGCGCTGGCCGGTCAGCCCGGGTGGGCGTGGGCGCCGGTGGACCGGATCACCCAGGATGGCGAGCGGCACCCCGGCTGTGCCCGGACGTTTCTGCGCCGGATCGTCGCCGGTGCCGCCGAACGGCACGGCCTCGCCTTCAAGGCGGCGGTCGAGGTGGAGTGGACGGTCGGGCTCGGTTCGGCGCCGGCCGGGGAGTTCGTGCCGGCGGTGTCGGGTCCGGCGTACGGCGGGATCCGGCAGGTGGAGCTGAGCGACTGCGCCGCCGATCTGCTGGCCGCGCTGGCCGCGCAGGGTGTGGACGTCGACCAGCTGCATCCCGAGTACGCGGCAGGGCAGTTCGAGGTCTCGGTGGGCGCGCTGGACCCGGTGGCGGCGGCCGACCGGAGCGTGCTGGTACGGCAGACGATCCGGGCGGTCGCCCAGCGGCACGGCCTCAGGGTGTCGTTCTCGCCGGCGGTGTCCGCCGAGGGCGTCGGCAACGGCGGCCATCTGCACCTGTCCTGCTGGCGCGGCGGGGTCAACCTGCACGCGGGCGGGGAGCGCCGGTACGGCATGACACCGGAGGCGGAGTCCTTCGCCGCCGGAATCCTGGCCCGCCTGCCCGCGCTGACGGCCGTCACCGCGCCGAGCCCGGTCAGCTATCTGCGGCTCAGGCCGTCGCAGTGGGCCGGGGTGTTCACCGCCTGGGGCCGGGAGACCCGCGAGGCCGCGCTGCGGATGATCACCGGCACGGCGGGGCGCGGGGCGCAGGACGCCAACCTGGAGGTGAAACCGGTCGATCTGGCCGCCAACCCCTATCTCGCCCTCGGCTGCGTCATCGCCGCCGGCCTGGACGGGATCGACTCGTCCCTCACCCTCCCGGAGGAGATCACCGGCGATCCGGCCCGGTACGGCCCGGACGAGGCGGCGGCCCGCGGCGTACGGCGGCTGCCGCAGTCGCTGCCGCAGGCCGCCCGGGAGTTCCGGGCCGACCAGGTGCTGCGGGCGGCGCTGGGCCCGGTCCTCGCCGACGCGGTGACCGCCGTACGGCTCGGCGAGGCGGCGGCCGTCGAGGGGCTCGACGACGCGCGGGTGGCGGCGGCCTACCGCTGGGTGTACTGACCATGGCCACGCCGGGGCCGGTGCACGAGGCGCTCGCCGAGCTGGAGCTGGTGGACCACCACTGCCACGGCGCGGTGACGGCCGACCTCGCGCCCGGGCAGTTCGCCTCGCTGCTGACCGAGGGCGAGGCCTGGCCCGGTGTCTCGCCCTTCGACACCCCCGTCGGTGTGGCCGTACGCCGCCACTGCGCGCCCCTGCTGGGCCTGCCCCGGCACGCGCCGGCGGCCGACTACGTGGCGCGCCGCTCGGCCCTGGGCTGGCGGGAGGTCAACCGCCGTTTCCTGCGCGCCGCCCGGGCCGGGGCGTTCCTCGTGGACACCGGCTACGCCCCGCACCCGCTCACCTCGCCCGCCGAGCTGGCCGAGGCCGCGGGCGCCGCCGCCCACGAGGTCGTACGCCTGGAACGGCTGGCGGAGGCGGTGGCCGCGCGGGGGGTCGAGCCGGACGCGTTCGCGACCGCCTTCCGTACGGCCGCCGAGGAGGCCGTACGCCGGCCGGGTGTGGTGGCGGTGAAGTCGGTGGCCGCCTACCGCACCGGGTTCGCCCTGGACCCGGCCCGGCCGACGGACAGCGAGGTGACCGGCGCCGCCCGGCACTGGCTCGCGGGCGGCGGCCGTCTCGCCGACCCGGTCCTGGTACGGCACCTGCTGTGGACCGCCGTGGACCTCGGCCTGCCGCTGCAGCTGCACACCGGCTTCGGGGACGCCGACCTGCGGCTGCACCACGCCGACCCGGCCCTGCTGACCGACTGGCTGCGCCTGGTCTCCGGCACGGTCCCGGTGCTGCTGCTGCACTGCTGGCCGTACCACCGCCAGGCCGCCTACCTGGCCGCGGTGTTCGAGCAGGTGTACCTGGACGTGGGTCTCGCTCTGCACCACACGGGCCCGGCCCGCTGCCGGGCCGTGCTGGAGGAGGCGCTGGAGATCACCCCGTTCCGCAAACTGCTGTACAGCTCCGACGCCTACGGAGTGGCCGAATTCCATCACCTCGGCGCTCTCTGCTTCCGCCAAGGGCTCGCCGATCTGCTCCAAGCGCGCGTCGACGCGGACGAATTGAGCCTGCCCGACGCCCTGCGGATCGCGGCCTGGACCGGCCGCGACAACGCCCGGCGCGTCTACGGACGGCCCGTCGGGGACGACGCCCCGGCCCATGACCCCGGCAAACGCCCCACCCGGAAAGTATGATCAAGCAATGTCTGACATGACTGAGACGACGCCCGGCTGGCTGACTACGGACGAGCTGGAATTGGCCAGGGCCCGGATGCCGATCCTGTACGTCGAGGCCGTACCCGTGCGCGTGGACGACAGCGGCGAAGTCACCAGCATCGGACTGCTGCTGCGGATCGGCCCCGACGGGACGGTCAGCCGGACCCTGGTCTCCGGCCGCGTCCTGCACCACGAGCGGGTCCGCGACGCCCTGCTGCGCCATCTGGAGAAGGACCTCGGCCCGGTCGCACTCCCCCGCGTCCCGGCGTCACTGCAGCCCTTCACCGTCGCGGAGTATTTCCCGACGGCGGGCATCACGCCGTACCACGATCCGCGTCAGCACGCGGTGTCCCTCGCCTACATCGTCCCGGTCTCCGGCGACTGCCGCCCCCGGCAGGACGCGCTGGACCTCGTCTGGTTCAGCCCGCAGGAGGCCGCCTCCCCGGCCGTGCAGAGCGAGATGCCGGGCGGACACGGGGTCCTGCTCAAGCAGGCGCTCGCGCACGTGGGTCTGACGTACTGAGGCCGGCGGCCACCCGACCCGCCTGTCCATCAGGCCGGTCGGGCCGCCGTCCTGCGCCCCCTTGACCGTCCGGACCGACGGTCAAGGGGCGCCTGGCTGACGCTCGCTCAGCTCCCGAACTCCCTTGCCCGGACGCGGTGCTGACGGATCCGCACAGGCGGCCCCGGCACACGAGGCGCCTCGCGCATTGCTTAGGCTTGACCTCGGCCGGAACGGCAGCGACACGGGGGAAGTATGCGGAAAGAGGCGGCGCGCTACCTTCGTTGTCCGCACTGTTCCGGCACGGTGACGATGGCCGGGAACACACTGCGGTGCGCCGAGGGACACAGCTTCGACATGGCGAAGCAGGGTTACGTGAACCTGCTGCGCGGGGCCGCCAAGTTCAGCGCGGACACCGCGGAGATGGTCGCGGCCCGCTCGGACTTCCTGGCCGCCGGTCATTACGCGCCGATCGCCGAGTCGCTGGCTGCGCTGGCCCGCGAGACGGCTCCGGCGTCCGGGGACGCCGGCTGTGTGGTCGACATCGGCGGCGGCACGGGCTACTACCACGCGCGGGTGATGTCGGAACTGCCGGACGCCGAGGGCATATTGCTCGACATCTCGAAGTTCGCCGCCCGCCGGGCCGCCCGGGCGCATCCCCGCATCAGCGCGGTCGTGGCCGACGCCTGGGACCGGCTGCCCTTAGGCGACGGGGCCGCGTCGGTGGTCCTCAACGTCTTCGCGCCGCGCAACCCGGCCGAACTGCGCCGGATCCTACGACCCGACGGCGTCCTTCTGGTCGTGACGCCGCAGCCCGGTCATCTGCGGGAACTGGTGCACGCCCTCGGGCTGCTGCGGGTGGACGAGCAGAAGGACGAGCGGCTGGCGGACCGGTTCGCGGCGCACTTCACCGAGACGGCCCGGACAGCGACCCACGGCACCATGACCCTTGACCACCAGACCCTGCCCCAGCTGGTGAGGATGGGCCCGAACGCCTGGCACCAGCTCGACGGGCAGCTGGAGGAACGCATCGCACGGCTGCCCGAGCCCTGCGAGGTGACGCTGACCGTGACACTGACCGCCTACCGTCCGCCGGCCTGAACCACACCGGGCGGCCGGAGCGCGCGGTGCGGGGGCGGGGGCGGGGGCAGCGGAAACGATCAAAGGGCCGCTCCAGATACCTCTGAAGCAGCCCTTGACCTGCGACTTCGCAAAGTCGGGACGACAGGATTTGAACCTGCGACCCCTTGACCCCCAGTCAAGTGCGCTACCAAGCTGCGCCACGTCCCGGTGCCGTTTGACCTGGGGTTTCCCCGGTCGAAACGCGCAGAGAAACAATACCGCACTCGGCTCGGTGGTCGCGCACGGCTTTTCCGGTTGACGGCTGTCGATTGACCTCAAGCTAGGTTGAGGTTGCACGATCACGGCATGACGATCACAGCGAACCACAGCCGCACCTACGGCTATGACGACCTGCCCGGCCTGATGAGTCTCATGACGGGCGACGAGAAGCACGGCCCGGCGGCCACCTCCACGCTCGATGTGCTGTGGGTGCTCTACGACCGGGTGCTCCGGGTCACGCCGGAGCGGCGGGAGGATCCGGGCCGGGACCGGTTCCTGCTGAGCAAGGGGCACGGGCCCATGGCGTACTACGCGGTGCTGGCCGCGCGGGGCTTCGTGCCCGTCGAGTGGCTGCCCGGATTCGGGTCCTACGACTCCCCGCTCGGACACCATCCGGACCGGGTGCTGGTGCCGGGAGCCGAGATCGGCAGCGGGTCGCTCGGGCACGGGCTGCCGATCGCCGTGGGCAGCGCGCTGGGTCTGCGGGCTCAGGGGCTGCACGACCCCGCGGTGTGGGTGCTGATCGGGGACGCCGAGCTCGACGAGGGCAGCAATCACGAGGCGATCGCCTTCGCCGGGCCCGCCGGCCTGGAGCGGCTGCACTCCGTGGTGGTCGACAACTCCTCCGCCAGCCACGCCCGCCCCGGCGGCATCGCCGCCCGTTTCGAGGCCGCCGGCTGGTCCGCGGTGACCGTCGACGGCCGCGATCACGAGGCCCTGTACACCGCGTTCACCGCACCGCACCCCGGGCGGCCGCACGTGGTCGTGGCCCGGGTGGAACCGAAGAACGCCTGACTCTGCACCGTAGCCCCCTGACCCTCACCTGCTCTCCCGAAAGGGCACCCCTTCATGGACACCATGCGTGACCGTTTGGCCCCCGTCGTCTCCCGGCTGCTGGACGAGGATCCCCGGGTCGCGGTGGTCCTCGCCGAGATCGGCAAGGACAGCTTCCGCGAGGCCATGGCCCGGCACCCCGACCGGGTGATCAACGTCGGCATCCGCGAGCAGCTCCTGGTCGGGGCGGCGGCGGGGCTGGCGCTCACCGGGCTGCGGCCGGTCGTGCACACCTTCGCCAGCTTCCTCGTGGAGCGGCCGTTCGAGCAGGTCAAGCTGGATCTGGGACACCAGGACACCGGGGCGGTGCTGGTCAGCGCCGCCGCCTCCTTCGACTGGCCGGCCGGCGGCTTCACGCACATGGCTCCCGGTGATGTGGCACTGCTCGACACGCTGGACGGCTGGACCGTGCATGTGCCCGGGCATCCCGACGAGGCCGAGACGCTGCTGCGCCACGCGGTCGCCGCGGGCGACGACAAGGTGTACGTACGGCTCTCCCTGCAGGCCAACCGGCAGGCCCGGGAGACCGACGGCAAGCACTTCGTGACCGTCCGCGAGGGCCGCTCGGGTGTCGTCGCAGCCGTCGGACCGGTGCTGGACGCCGTCCTCGCCGCCACGGAGGGTCTGGACATGACCGTCCTGTACGCGACGACGGTACGGCCCTTCGACGCGGCGGGGCTGCGCCGCGCGACGGAGCTTGCGGGTACCGACGTCGTGCTGGTCGAGCCGTATCTCGCGGGGACGTCGACGGCCGCGGTGAGCGAGGCGCTCGCCGACGTGCCGCACCGGGTGCTCGGCCTCGGCGTCGGCCGCCGCGAGCTGCGCCGCTACGGCACCATCGAGGAACACGTCGCCGCCCACGGCCTGGACCCGGCGAGCCTTCGGGAGCGGATCAGGCAGTTCGTGCGGGCCGCCTAGCCGCGGCGGTCGTACCCGCACACGGCGGCACCCGGCGACTGCGGCCGGTGCGGGGACGTTCACTCTCCGGGCGGCAGCCCCAACTCAGGGTGGGCGTCGAGGAGTCGGGGCGTGGCGGCCTGCCGCCAGGAGTCGGTGAGGATGTCGCGCAGCTCGTCCTCGTCCTCCAGTGCGGCGAGTCTCGCTCTGACCCAGGCGAACTGGGCCTCGTGGTCGGCGATCCAGAACTTCTCCGGCTCTGCCAGCACCAACTCGTCGCGCTCGACCTTGGGGCAGCGCACGGCGATGGACGTCTCGTCCTCGGGCAGGGTCGCGAACATCTTCCCGGCGACCCGGAACGTGGGCATGCTCCAGGCGATCTTCTCCGTGGTGTCCGGCAGGGACAGAGCGATACGGCGTACGTCTTGTGCGTCCGGCATGCAAGGCACCGTAGCTCCTGCCACTGACAGTCACCCGCCGAGCCGCTTGTAGTAGAGCGTCGTGGGCCGCAAGTCGCCCGCCGGGCTCGCCGCGTAGTCGGGGATGGTGCCGGCCCGGGTCCAGCCGGCCGAGCGGTAGAGGTGCTCGGCGGGGCTGCCGGTCTCGGTGTCCAGGTGGAGCAGGGTGATGCCGGCGGCAGCGGCGGCGGTCTCGGCGGTGCCGAGGAGGCGGCGGCCGAGCCCTTGGCCGCGCACGGAGCGGTGCACCATCAGCTTCACCAGTTCCGCGCGGTGGCGGCTGTTCGGCTTGTCGGGGTGGACCAGACTCACGGTACCGACCGGCCGGCCGGTGTCGTCGAGGGCCGCCCACAGGGCGAGCCGGCCCGCCGCCGTCGCCTCCGCCCGCTCCCGCCACCAGGCGGCGGCGTCCGCGTGCGCGAGCGGGGCGAGGAAGCCGACCGAGGCACCCCCGGCCACGGTGTCGGCCAGCAGCTCCGCCAACTCCTCGGCATGCGCGCGCACGTGTGTGCCGGTCCAGCGCTCCACCCTCACGGCCGCACCACCGCCAGCACGTACCGCGCCCCGACCGCTCCGCCGCACCGGAACCGGGTCGGGCCGAAGACGCGCATCCGCAGGCAGTCGCCGGTGCCGAGGTGGTGGACCTGTTCCCCGACGGTCACCTCCAGCGCGCCGTCGAGGACCCACAGATGCTGTTCCAGCCCGGTCACGGGCGGGCGGTCGTAGGCGATGTCGGCGCCCGGTGCCAGCCGGCCCTCGACCAGTTCGCCGCGGAGTCCGGTGTGCGGCGGGGACACGGCCCGCCGGACGAAACCGGAGCCCGGGTCCTGCCAGATCTGCTGGTCGGCGGCCCGGACCAGCGGCTCGGGGGCCGCCTCGACCTCGCTGAGCAGCTGGGACATGGTGCGGCCGTAGACATGGCAGAGCCGGTTCAGCACGGCGGCGGTGGGGCTGATCTCGGCGCGCTCGGCGCGCGACAGGGTCGACCGGCTCACTCCGCTGCGCTCGGCCAGCTCTCCCAGGGACCAGCCGTGCTGGGTGCGCAGTGCGGCCAGCCGGGCGCCGAGCCGGGTGTCGAGTCCTGTGTCGAGGGGTTCCTGCGCGTCTCTCATATTCGGGACGATATCCCTGATATGAGACAGCTGCGTTACCGAAACCTCACGCCTCCTGCGCCGCCCGGCCCAGCGCCTCCAGCACGGGCCGGATCAGGGGGTGCCCCTCGGCACCGCGCCGTACGGCGGCGAAGACACGGCGGGTGGGCGCCACGCCGTCGACGGGGCGTACGACCACGCCGGTGAGGTCCATGCCGTTCAGGGCGGAACGCGGTACGAGGGCCACACCCACGTCGGCCGAGGCGAGGGCCACGACGGCGCGGAAGTCGTCCGAGGAGTGCTCCAGACGGGGCTGAAAGCCGGCGTGCTCGCAGGCGAGGACGACCACGTCGTGGCAGGGGTTGCCGGGGTACGGGCCGATCCAGGCGTCCTTGGCCAGCTCGGCCAGGGGGATCTCGGCGGCGTCCGCGAGGCGGTGTCCGAGGGGCACGACCGCGTCGAACGGCTCGGCGTACAGCGGCAGGTGGGCGAGCCGGGGGTCGTCGGCGGGCGGGGCGCCGCGATACTCCACGGCGACCGCCACATCGACCTGCCGGTCCAGCACCATGGGCAGGCTCGCGTCACCCTCGGCGTCCTGCACGCGGATGCGGATGCCGGGCGCGGTGTGCGCCAGCCGGGCCACGGCCGGGGCCACGACCTGGGCGATGCCGGTGGCGAAGGCGGCGACGGTGACCGTGCCCGCCTCGCCCGAGCCGTAGGCCGCCAGCTCCGCCTCGGCCCGCTCCAGCTGGGCGAGGACGGCGTTGGTGTGGCTGAGCAGGATCTCGCCGGCCGGGGTGAGCCGTACGCCCTTGGCACCGCGCTCGACCAGCCGGTGTCCGGTCTCCTGCTCCAGTGCGGTCAGCTGCTGGGAGACCGCCGAAGGGGTGAGATAGAGCGCGGCGGCCGCCGCGGTGACCGTGCGGTGGTCGGCCACCGCACGGAGGATGTGGAGCCGCCGTGCTTCGATCATGCCCTCCATTATCCCAGGGCGTACGCCCTGGTCAGGCCTCCAGTTCGGCGCGCGCCGCGACGAACGCGTCGACCGCGCGGTTGACGTCGTCCATGGAGTGCGCGGCGGACAGCTGGACGCGGATGCGGGCCTGGCCCTGCGGGACGACCGGGTAGGAGAAGCCGATCACGTACACGCCCCGCTCCAGCAGCAGCTCGGCCATGCGGGCCGCCTTCGCCGCGTCGCCGATCATCACGGGCGCGATGGCGTGGTCGCCGGGGAGGATGTCGAAGCCCTCCTCGGTCATCCGGCGGCGGAACAGCGCGGTGTTCTCGTTCAGCCGGACCCGCAGGTCGTCGGCGGACTCCAGCAGGTCGAGGACCTTCAGGGAGGCCGCGGCGATCACCGGCGCGAGGGTGTTGGAGAACAGGTACGGCCGGGAGCGCTGGCGCAGCAGGGCGACGATCTCGGCGCGGGCGGCCACATAGCCGCCGGACGCGCCGCCGAGGGCCTTGCCGAGGGTGCCGGTGACGATGTCGACGCGGTCCATGACGCCGTGCAGCTCGGGGGTGCCGCGGCCGGTCGGGCCGACGAAGCCGACGGCGTGAGAGTCGTCGACCATGACCATCGCGTCGTAGCGGTCGGCGAGGTCGCAGATCTCGCGCAGGGGCGCGACATAGCCGTCCATGGAGAAGACGCCGTCGGTGACGATCAGGCGGCGCCGGGCGTCGGACGCCTCCTTGAGCTTGGCCTCCAGGTCGGCGAGGTCGCGGTTGGCGTAGCGGAAGCGGCGGGCCTTGGACAGGCGGATGCCGTCGATGATCGAGGCGTGGTTGAGGGCGTCGGAGATCACCGCGTCCTCCTCGCCGAGCAGCGTCTCGAAGACACCGCCGTTGGCGTCGAAGCAGGAGGAGTACAGGATCGTGTCCTCCTGGCCGAGGAACGCCGACAGCCGGGCCTCCAGCTCCTTGTGCACCTCCTGGGTGCCGCAGATGAAGCGGACGGAGGCCATGCCGTAGCCCCAGCGGTCGAGCGCGGCGTGGGCGGCGGCGATGACCTCGGGGTGGTCGGCGAGGCCGAGGTAGTTGTTGGCGCAGAAGTTGAGGACCTCGCCGGGCCGGCCGCCGGCGGTGACGTCGACGGTCGCGGACTGCGGGGTGCCGATGACCCGCTCGGGCTTGTGCAGTCCGGCGGCCCGGATCTCTTCGAGGGTGGTACGGAGGTCGTCGCGGACGGTGTCGAACATGGGGGTGCTCTCCTGAAGGTGCTTGCGGGTGAGGGGAGTTACGCGGTCCAGTCGAGGATGACCTTGCCGCCCTTGCCGCTCGCGGCGTCCGCGAACGCGGCCTCGAAGTCGCGGTAGCCGTACCGTCCCGTGATCACGGGGGCGAGGTCCAGGCCGCCCTCCAGGAGCACCGACATCGCGTACCAGGTCTCGAACATCTCGCGGCCGTAGATGCCCTTGATGGTGATCATCGAGGTGACGATCCGGGACCAGTCGACCGGGAACTCCTCGGCGGGCAGGCCGAGCATGGCGATGCGCCCGCCGTGCGTCATGTTGTCGATCATGTCCCGCATGGCCTCGGGGCGGCCGGACATCTCCAGGCCGATGTCGAAGCCCTCGCGCAGGCCCAGCTCCCGCTGGCCGTCGGCGATGGTGGACTCGGCGACGTTCAGCGCCAGGCTCGCCCCTATCTTGCGGGCCAGCTCCAAGCGCTCCTCGCTGACGTCGGTGACGACGACGTTGCGGGCGCCGGCGTGCCGGGCGACGGCGGCGGCCATCAGGCCGATCGGTCCGGCGCCGGTGATCAGGACGTCCTCGCCGACCAGCGGGAACGACAGCGCGGTGTGCACGGCGTTGCCGAACGGGTCGAAGATCGCGGCGACGTCGAGGTCGACGGGCACGCGGTGCACCCACACGTTGGAGGCGGGCAGGGCGACGTACTCGGCGAAGGCACCGTCGCGGCCCACACCGAGGCCCACGGTGGCCCGGCACAGGTGGCGGCGGCCGGCCAGGCAGTTGCGGCACTTGCCGCACACCAGATGGCCCTCGCCGCTGACCCGGTCGCCGATACGGATGTCGGTCACGTCCCGCCCGACCTCGACGACCTGCCCGACGAACTCGTGCCCGACCACGAGCGGGGTGCGGATCGCCTGCTGCGCCCAGCCGTCCCAGGCCCGGATGTGCAGGTCGGTGCCGCAGATACCGGTCCGCACGACCTTGATCAGTACGTCGCCCGGACCGATCTCGGGCTCAGGGACGTCCGTCAGCCAGAGCCCCGGCTCCGCCTTCTCCTTGACCAGCGCCTTCACGCGTGCCGCTCCTGTGGGTGAGGTCCCGGCCCGCGGGCATGCCGAAGAAGCCCGCACCGGGTCAGAGGGGTGGAATCACCCTGCAATCTGCCGTATGCGCGGGGCGCGGGTCCATCGAGCTTTTCTTAACCGCCGCCTCAGCTTTCCTTCACGCCCCGGGTACCGGGAGCCTAGGCAATGCCGGTGCTCTCACAGCGGCAGGCCGTCCTCGGCGCTTCGTTCGAGGCGTACGACGAGGTCGGCGGCCAGCGCCTTGATGGCCTCCAGGCCTTCCCTCCCCCAGGTCCGGGGGGCCGTGTCGGCCGCGCACAGGGTGCCGAGCGCCATGCCGGAGCTGTCGATGAGCGGGGCGCCGAGATAGGAGCGGATGCCGTACTCGTCCACGACCGGGTTTCCGGCGAACCGCGGATAGTCGCGGACGTCCTCGAGCACCAGTGCCTTGCGGCGGACCACCACATGGGGGCAGAACCCGTGGTCGCGCGGCAGGACCCGGCCCAGCTGCGGCCTGCTGCCGTCCTCCCGGACGAACGGGGCGAGGAGGGGGACGCACAGGCCCGCGAAGAACTGGAGGTCCTCGCCGATGAAGTTGACCATGGCGTAGGGCGCGCCGGTGAGCCGGGCGAGATGGTCCGCGAAGGCGTCCAGCGCCGGGTCGGGACGGTCGGCCAGGCCGAGCAGGCGCAACCGGTGGACGCGCGCGGGGGCCTCCTTGTCCTCGGGGGTGAGCAGCAGACCCCGGACCGGCCGGGGCGGCTCGTAGGTCATGGCCGGGCTCCGGCGCTGTGGGCGTACCTCATGGGGCGGCTCCGTGGGCTAGAGGGCGGGATCACATGTGGGCGCCATGGCTCGGCGCGGGCGCCGGGGCGTGGGCGAGCAGGTGGCGTACGAGGGTGAGCAGGGTCTGCACGCCCGAGCTGGAGATCCGGGCGTCGCAGCGGACGACGGGGACCTCGGGGTCGAGGTCGATGGCGGCACGCACCTCCGCGGGGTCGTAGCGGTAGCCGCCGTCGAACTCGTTGATGGCGACGATGAAGGCGAGCCCGCGCTCCTCGAAGAAGTCCACGGCCGCGAAGCAGTCCTGCAGCCGACGGGTGTCGGCGAGGATCACCGCGCCGAGCGCGCCCTCGGACAGCTCGTCCCACATGAACCAGAACCGCTCCTGCCCCGGTGTGCCGAACAGGTAGAGGACATGGTCCGGATCGAGGGTGATCCGGCCGAAGTCCATGGCTACGGTGGTCTCCATCTTGTTCTCGACGCCGTCGAGACTGTCCGTGCCGACACTGACCGTGGTGAGCAGCTCCTCGGTACTGAGCGGCGCGATCTCGCTGACCGCGCCCACGAAGGTCGTCTTGCCGACCCCGAACCCGCCCGCCACCAGGATCTTCAGCGCGGTGGGGAACGGGTCAGAGCTGTCGTCGTAGTCCATCGAGCACTGCCTCCAGCAGAGACCGGTCAGTGGGTGTGTGGTGGAAGACGGGGGGCTTGGTGGTCAGCGCCCCGCAGTCGACGAGGTCCGAGAGCAGCACCTTGGTGACCACCGCGGGCAGTTTGAGATGTGCGGCGACCTCGGCGACCGAGACCGGTGACCGGCACAGGTCGAGCGCCTGGGCGTGCTCGGGGCCGAGGTAGCCGAGCGGGGTGACGCCGGTGACCATCACCTGTGACATCAGGTCCAGGGCGATGCTGGGCTTGGTACGTCCGTTGCTGACCGTGAACGGGCGCACCAGCCGTCCGGCCGCGTCGTCCAGCCAGGGCCCGTCGCCGGCTGCGGCCACCCTCAAGGCCTCGTCGCCGTGGGTTCGGCGGCGTGCTGCCGGGGCGCGGTCACCAGGTAGGGCCGGACGCTCTTGACGAGCATCGCCATCTCGTAGCCGAGCACGGCGGCGTCGGCCTCCCGGCCGGCGAGCACGGCGAGACAGGTGCCGGAGCCGGCGGTGGTGACGAACAGCAGGGTCGAGTCGAGTTCGACGACGACCTGGCGGACGTCGCCGCCGTCACCGAACCGGACGCCCGCGCTGCGGCCGAGGGAGTACAGGCCGGAGGCCAGGGCCGCCATGTGGTCGGCGCTGTCGATGTCGAGACCGTGCACGGACTTCACAAGCCCGTCGCAGGACAGCAGCACCGCGCTGGTGGTGTGCGGTACGCGCTGCACGAGGCCGCTCAGCAGCCAGTCGAGGTCGGACGCGTGGGCGGTCGGCGCATCGCTCGCCATGGTGGATCGACTCCTTGGGTTACGTAAGGTCTGCGGGAGCGCTGGGTGCGGATGGGTCGGGGTGGTGGGGGTGGGGGCGGGTACGGTGCGGGTGGTCAGCTGGCCGGGGCGCTCCCGTCGGACCGGCCGGCACCGCGAGCACCGTCGGATGCGGGCGCGGGGGCGCGTTGCTGGGATATGGGGGGCACTGGGTCGGTGAATTCCAGCGGTGCCGACTGAAGTTGATGACTGATCAGGTGGGCGGAGTCCGTGTGAGCGGACTCCATGTGGCTGGAATCCACGTGGCCGGACTCCACGTGGCTGGACTCCATGTGCGCGGACGGCATGTGGGCTGAGCCCGTGTGGGGGGAGCCCATGTGTGCCGGGTCCGGGTGGCTGCTGGAGTTCAGGTGGCCGGAGTCCAGGGCGGTGCGCTCCTGGCTCTCCATGTGCTCCATGTGCTGCTGTGCCTCGGCGAGTCCGACCCCACGCTGGAAGGCGGCCATCAGCCCCGGGTCGTGGCCCGGCACGGTGTCCATGTCCTGGCGCGGCGCGGGGCCGCCGCGCAACTGGGGGACGATGTGCTCCTGGGCACGGCGGCGGGGCAGCGGGGGCTTGCCCATGGTCCCGCGCACGGTGCCGGTGCGTGGCGTGGGCAGGATGCCCGCGTGGGCTTCGACCGCCGCCCGGTCGGCGGCACTGACGCCGGGTACGGCAGCGGCGGGGGTGGGCCGATCCTGACGGACGCCCCGCACGGGAAGCGGCAGCGGGGCACCGTCGTTCCGCCCGCTGTCACCGCTCGCCGTACCGCTCTCCGTGCCGCGCCACCCGCTTTCGTGCTGGGCGTGCCGCCGCCGAGCCTGTCCGGTACCGGAGCCGGCCCCGCCCGTGGAGGCGAGCGGTGCGCCGGAGGCCGGCAGGGTGTCGGAGGCCGGTGGGGCAGCCCCGGTCCCCAGCCCGGTACCGTCCCCGTCCTGCGCGGGGCTCGCCTCCGCGGGACGCACTCCCGGCGGCGACGCGGGAACAGGCCCCTGCGCCCGGCCGAACCCGTGCCCCTGTCCGAGCACATGTCCCTGCTCCTGCGCGTACCCGTGCTGGTGCCCCTGGCCCGGCGCCTGTGTCTGCCCCTGGAGCCGCACAGGGCGCGCCGCACCGGCGCCGGCCGCAGTGTGCGGCTGGGAGACGCCGGTTCCGGCGGCCGCGCCGGGCACACCGGGTGCCGTACCCAACAGCGCCTGCGGGACGACGAGTACGGCCTGCACACCGCCGTAGATGTTGCTCTGCAGGCGCACATGGATGCCGTGCCGCCGGGCGAGCTGGGAGACGACGTAGAGGCCGATGCGGCCGTCTGCCAGCAGGCTGGCGACGTTCACCTGGTCGGGGTCGGCGAGCAGGGCGTTCATCCGGTTCTGTTCGCCGACGGGCATACCGAGTCCGCGGTCCTCGACCTCCACGGCGAGCCCGGAGGTGACCAGGCCCGCGCGGAGCAGCACCTGGGTCTGCGGGGCGGAGAACACCGAGGCGTTCTCGATGAGTTCGGCGAGCAGATGGATGACGTCGGCAACGGCGTGGCCGCGCAGTTCGCCGTCGATCGGCGGCACCAGCTTCACCCGGGAGTACTGCTCGACCTCGGCGATGGCGGAGCGCAGGACCTCGGTCATGCTGACCGGGTTGCTCCACTGGCGCCGGGAGACGGCGCCGCCGAGCACGGCGAGGTTCTCGGCGTGGCGCCGGATGCGGGTGGCCAGGTGGTCCACGTGGAACAGACCCTTGAGCAGGTCCGGGTCCTCGATCTCGTTCTCCAGCTCGTCGAGGATCGAGATCTCCCGGTGCACGAGCGACTGGAGCCGGCGCGCGAGGTTGACGAAGACCTCCAGCTTCTGCTCGCTGCCCGTCTGGCTGGAGAGCTGGGCGGGGGGGGGGGGGGGGGGGGGGGGGGGGGGGGGGGGGGGGGGGGGGGGGGGGGGGGGGGGGGGGGGGGGGGGGGGGGGGGGGGGGGGGGGGGGGG